>CAZOFX010000032.1:0-48896 GCA_964579055.1 uncultured Pirellulales bacterium | reverse complement strand
TCGGCTTCGCTCGGGGCAGGCTTTGCTCGTATCTCTTGCCGTCAGAACCCCCAGCACGAAAGCCGAAATCCGAGATTGCCGCCGTCTTGCCCGAGAACCTCTACAGGCGCAGAGATACGGTTGCCCGCAAATTGCTGTTGAATCCCGACCGTGGAATCTGCTATAAGTAGGCATGAAGGGTTCTGCGGTTGAGACTGGCAATTGGCCTTAGAAGCGCGATGTCTTGAGTTGACTGAGGAGCGGACATGGCCGAGAACGCGGCTGCACGCCGAAACGCATCCACTGCATCGCGGGTCGTCCTGCGCCCTTTGTGCGCGCCCTGAGAATCGCTCTTCCGCCAGGGGTCTGAACGGACCCGACCCCGAGACGTCCTGCGTCTTCCGGAAGGGGTCAAGCCAGCCGTTGCTGGGCCGCCGTGGGAGCGCGCAAACTCGCCGACACGGCAGGGAGAGAGTGTATTCGGTGTGTGGCCGGAGCATGGTCCCCGTGATTGTCTTTCGAAGGAGGATAGCTATGTGCAAGAGACTACTCTACATCTTTCCTCTGCTCCTGGTGCTCAGTCTGATTCTGCCCAGTGCGGCGCAGAGCGATGATCCCACTCTCTCCGCCTGGTGGCGACTGGACGAGGGAGGCGGAACAAAAGCGACCGATTCGAGCGTCAACGGCAACGACGGCACCCTGAACGCCGGCGCCGCCTGGACCACCGGAGCCAGCAAGACCGGTGTCTACCTGGACGGCGTCGACGACTTCATCGAGGTGCCCAATGTGCTGACCGAAGACGGCACCGTCGCGTTCTGGTTCAAGCCCGATTGGGACGGCTCGGATCCGGAAGACTACCGGCTTTTCGATGCGAGCCTGGGCGGCATCTACTTCTTCATCTCCAAGGGCGCCAACCATACCGACATCAGTCCCGACTACTTCGGCTTCTATCTCGAGGATGCCGCCGATACCGACTACCAGGCCATTGAGTTCGACCCCGACGGCGTCATCTTCGCCGACACTTGGTTTCACATCGCGGTGACGTGGGAGTTTGCCGGTGGTCCCGCTGTCCTGTACATGGATGGCAAGGAGATGGCGCGGGCGGCCAGCCTGGGAGGGTTTCCGGCCTTGAGCGCCAATCTCCGCTTCGGGCATGAGACGCTCACGTACATCCCGATGCGGCATGGCGCCATGGGCGTGATCGATGAGATCATGATCTACGGCCGGGCGCTGGCGGCCGAGGAGATTCCGTCCTTGATGGTATCGACGCCGCCCGAGATCGCCTCCGACCCCCGACCCGCGGACGAAGCGACCGATGTCCCACGCGACGTGGTTCTCGCCTGGAGGCCGGGCGAGTTCGCCGCGGCGCACGATGTCTACTTCGGCGCATCGTTCGACGATGTCAACGCCGCCGGCAGGGCCAACCCGCTGGGTGTGCTTCTCAGTCAGGGTCAAGCCGCAGCGAGTTACGACCCCGCTCCCGGCGCGCCGGGACTCGATTTCGAGACGACCTACTACTGGCGGATCGACGAGGTCAATGCCCCGCCGGACAGCACTATCTTCAAAGGACCGGTCTGGAGCTTCACGAGCGAGCCGTTCGCCTACGCGATTGCGAACATCATCGCCACCAGCAACGGCGCCTCAGAACCCGATTGCGGGCCGGAGAACACGATCGACGGCTCGGGCCTCAACGCCGCCGGGCAGCACTCGGCCCAGGACGCAGACATGTGGGCGGCGGCGCCCGGCGCTGAGCCTCTCTACATTCAGTACGAGTTCGACCGTGTCTACAAACTCCACGAGATGCTCGTCTGGAACTACAACTCCATGTTCGAGCTGGTCCTCGGCTTCGGCCTCAAGAGCGTGACCATCGAGTACTCCGAGAACGGAGCGGACTGGACGGCCCTGGGCGATTTTGAGTTTGCGCGGGCCACGGCCAAGGCCACATACACGGCCAATACCACCGTAGACTTCGGCGGTGTTCCGGCCCGGTTTGTCCGGCTCAATGTCAACAGCGGCTATGGCATGATGGGCCAGTTCGGGCTCAGCGAAGTCCGCTTCCTGTTCATTCCGGCCCACGCCCGGGAACCACAGCCGGCCGACGGCGCCGCCGACGTGGAAGTCGGCGCCGCATTGAGCTGGCGGAGCGGTCGCGAGGCGGTCACGCATGACGTGTATCTGAGCGCGGACCCGGATGCCCTGAGTCTGGCCGGCACGGTCGACTCGGCCACCTTTGCCCCGGCATTGGAATTCGGCAGCACGTACTACTGGCGCGTTGATGAGGTCAACGAGGCCGACGCCACCACGGTCTGGGGCGGCGACGTGTGGACCTTCTCGACACAGCAGTACGCCTGGATCGATGGGTTCGAGACCTACAACGACGACCTCGAAGCCGGCACGACCATCTTCGACGCCTGGCTCGACGGCTGGGTCAACGACACCGGCTCGACGGTCGGCTACTTCAATGCCCCGTTTGCCGAGCAGACCATCATCCGCGGCGGGCGCCAAGCGATGCCTTTGGCGTACGACAACAGCGCCTCGCCGTTCTATTCGGAGGCCTGGCGGCAGTTCGAGACCGCCCAGAACTGGACCGGCAACGGCGCCGACCGGCTGGTGCTCTACGTGCGAGGCAATGCCCCCGACTTTGTGGAACTCGCCGGCGGCCAGATCATCATGAGCGGCGTCGGCACGGACATCTGGGACGTCGCGGACCAGTTCCGCTTTGCGTACAAGAACCTCAGCGGCAACGGATCGATCACGGTCCGCGTCGACAGTGTGGTCCGCAGCAACGAGTGGGCCAAGGCGGGCGCGATGATCCGCGAGACGCTGGAAGCCGGGTCGAAACACGCGTTCGTCGCGGTGACCCCGGAACCGGCGCATGGCGTTTCCTTCCAGCGTCGGCCCACGGCCGGACAGGCCAGCGCGAATACCGACGTCGCCGACGTCGCGATCCCCCGCTGGGTGAGGCTGACCCGCACGGGCAGCACGTTCACCGCTCAGCAGTCGGCGGACGGCGCCGCCTGGACCGAGATCGTGGTCAGTCCGGCGCTGGAGATCCTGATGGCCGGCAACGTCTACATCGGCCTGGTGGTGACCAGTCACGACGCCGCGATCGTGACGGCGGCGGAGTTCTCGAACCTCTCGACGACCGGCAACGTGACGGGCGCCTGGCAGACGGCGGAAATCGGCGCCGCCCAGCCGCAGGGCAATTCCGCGGAGTCGATGTACGTGCGGATTGAGGACAGCGCCGGCAAGAGCGCTACGGTTGTGAACGGCGATGGCGCCATCACGCAGCGTCCGACGTGGCAGGAATGGTCGATCCCGTACGGCGATCTGTCCGGCGTGAACCTCGGCCGGGTCCAGAAGCTGGTCATAGGCGTCGGCAGCAAGACCGCGCCGACCGCCGGCGGAACCGGCACGGTCTACGTCGACGACATCGGGTTCGGCCGGCCGGCCGCTCCGTAGCGGGTTCCGCAACGGCCGAACGCCTGCCGTTTCAACAGAATCAGACAGGGCCTGCCCCGACAAACCGCGGGGCAGGCCCTGTTCCGTGGCGTTCGCAGCGTGCCCGGAAGGGCGAGGCATGCCTCGCCCCTACCCACGGTGCAGATCGTAGGATGGGCTTTAGCCCATGCGGTGTCCAATATCTGCACACGCGGGCCGCCGGCAGGGCCGGATTATCGTTGAATTGGCGGCCTGCAATCTGCTATAAATGTAGGTGAAGGTTCTGTGGTCTGGCCTTCACATCTGGCCTTGGAAATGCGAAGTTTTCAGTCTGCTGAGGAGCGGATATGGCCCGGAACGGTGCTGCACGCCGAAACACATCTACTGCACGGCTGGTCGTCGCGCGCCGTTACTGTGCGCTCTGACAGGCAATTCTCAGGAAGGAGGTGAGCAGGAAGATACCCCATGGTCTTCCATGCGAGGGAAGGCATTCGAGCCGGCTTTGCCGGCGGATCGCGTGCGGGGAGGGTCGATTCTCTGACACGTCGTGGAGAGAAAGGGTGTTCTCGGTGTGTGGCCGGGAGCGATTCACACGGTTCACTCGGTCTGTAGGAGGACTTTCTCATGTTGAAGCGATCATTTCTTGCGCTGATTTGCCTTTTGATCTTGAGTCCGGCCGGGTCGGCGCTGGCGTTCGACGCCGGACCGCAGCCGGACCTGGCCGGCTGGTGGCCCTTCGACGAAATGGCGGGGACGACCGCCTACGATGCCAGCGGCAACGGCAACGACGGCGTCTTCGTCGGCGATCCCCAGTGGGTCCCCGGGATCCTCGGCGGCGCGCTGGAGTTCAACGGCAACGACTACGTCAACTGCGGCAACGGGGACTCGCTGAACATCCGCGACCAGATCACCATCGCATTCTGGTTCCAGGTCCAAGCGTTCACAAACGAGTGGGAAGCGTTCATGTCCAAGGGCGACGGCGCCTATCGGGCCAGCCGGTCCGGCGGCACCGGCAATGCCACCCACATGGGCATCACCGGAGGCAACTACTTCGATGCGCCGACGATCATCACCGACGGCCAATGGCACCACTACTGCGCTACCTACGACGGATCGGCGGCGATCATCCACATCGACGGCGTCGAAGACGGCCGGCAGACCTACAGCGGCCAGATCGGCGACAGCAGCAGCTACGAATTCTGGATCGGCAACAACTCGCAGAATACCGCTCGCATGTTGCATGGCCTGCTCGACGACGTGCGTCTGTACAGCCGGGCGCTGCCCATCGACGAAATCCTGGTCGTCATGGCCGGTTACGGCGGCAACATGGCCACCAATCCCCGCCCGGCCGATGAGGCGATCGATGTCCCGAGGGATGTCGTCCTGGCCTGGGACCCGATGGAGACCACGACGACGCGCGACGTGTACTTCGGAACGGCGTTCGACGACGTCAACAACGCCAGCCGGGCCAATCCGATGGGCGTGCTGCTGAGCCAGGGTCAGACCGCCACGACGTTCGATCCGCCCGGACTGCTCGACTTCGGCGCGACCTACTATTGGCGTATCGATGAAGTTAACGCGCCGCCGGACAGCACCATCTTCAAAGGCGAGGTCTGGAGCTTCACCGCCGAGCCCTTTGCGTATCCCGTGCAGAACATCATTGCGACCAGCAATGGGACATCTGACGCCGATACCGGGCCACAGAAGAGCGTCGACGGCTCCGGGATCGACGCCGCCGGTCAGGCCTCGACCAACAGCGCCGATATGTGGCTGGCGACGCCCGGCGCCGAGCCTCTTTACATTCAGTACGAGTTCGATCGCGTCTACAAGCTCCACGAGATGCTCGTGTGGAACTACAACGTGATGTTCGAGCTGCTCCTGGGCTTCGGGCTCAAGGGCGTGACCGTGGAGTACTCCGAGAACGGGGCCGACTGGACCGCGTTGGGCGACTTCGAGTTCGCGCGGGCCACGGCCAAGTCGACGTACACGGCCAACACGACCGTTGCGTTTGGTGGTGTGCCGGCCAAGTTCGTTCGATTCAATGTCAACAGCGGATGGGGCGTGATGGGCCAGTTCGGGCTCAGCGAAGTCCGCTTCATGTACATTCCCGCGCACGCCCGCGAGCCCCAGCCGGCCGACGGCGCCACCGATGTGGAAGTCAACGCGGCCTTGGCCTGGCGCAGCGGTCGCGAGGCGGCCTCGCACGAGGTGTATCTGAGCACGGACCCGAACGCTTTGGCCCTGGCCGGCACGGTGGACTCGGCCACGTTCGACCCGGCGCTGGAGTTCGGCAGCACCTATTACTGGCAGGTCGTGGAGGTCAATGAGGCGGACGCCGTGACGGCATGGGCCGGTGACGTGTGGACCTTCTCGACGCAGGAATATGCGCTGATCGACGGCTTCGAGACGTACGACGACGAGATCGAAGCCGGGACCGCGATCTTCGACACCTGGCTCGACGGCTGGGTCAACGACAGCGGTTCGACCGTCGGCTACTTCCAGGCGCCGTTCGCAGAGAAGACCGTCGTCCACAGCGGCGCGCAGTCGATGCCTCTGGCGTATGACAACAGTGTTTCGCCGTTCTATTCCGAGGCTTGGCGTGAGTTCGAGACCGCGCAGGACTGGACCGGCAACGGCGCCGACACCCTCGTGCTGTACGTGCACGGCAACGCGCCCGACTTCACGGAGGCCGCCGGCGGGCAGATTATCATGAGCGGCATCGGCACGGACATCTGGGGCACATCCGACCAGTTCCGTTTTGCGTACAAGAGCCTCAGCGGCAACGGCTCGGTCACGGTCCGCGTCGACAGTGTGGTGCTCAGCAATGAGTGGGCCAAAGCGGGCGTGATGATCCGCGAGACGCTGGAGGTCGGCTCCCAGCACGCATTTGTCGCTGTGACACCGACGGCGTCTCATGGCGTCTCGTTCCAACGTCGTCCGACTGCGGGCGCGGACAGCGCCAACACGGACGTGGCCGATACCCCGATTCCGCGCTGGGTGAAGCTGACCCGCACGGGCAACACCTTCACCGCTCAGCAGTCGGCGGACGGCGTCACCTGGGTCGATATCACCGTCAGTCCGGCGGTGACGATCCAGATGACCGACACCGTCTACATCGGCCTGGCGGTGACCAGTCACGACGCCTCGATTTCGACGGTGGCCGAGTTCTCGAATCTGTCGACGACCGGCAGCGTGACGGGCGCCTGGCAGACGGCGGAGATCGGTGTCGCCCAGCCGGTGGGCAACATTACGGCTGAGCCGATGTACGTGCGGATCGAGGACGCGGCGGGCAAGAGCGCCACGGTGGTCAGCGCCGACGCGTCGATCGTGCAGCGTGCGACGTGGCAGGAATGGGCGATTCCGTACAGCGATCTGTCCGGCGTGAACCTCGGCCGGGTCGAGAAGCTGGTTGTCGGCGTCGGCAGCGCGACCGCTCCGACCGCCGGCGGAACCGGCATCGTCTACGTCGACGACATCGGGTTCGGCCGGCCGGTGGCCGAGTAACACCGACCGGGCGGTAGGGTATCCGCGCCGAAGACGTCTCACAAGGGTCCTGCCTCGACAGACCTCGGGGCAGGACCCTCTTTGTGCGGTCGGCCTGCCTCGCCAGGCGCCGATGGCACAGCCCGCAACCGGCGGCCGGAAGCGTCTGATAAAGTCTTTTCTCGGCCGCTCTCCTCAGATTCTCTTGCGTCCGTCGATCAAATCTGTTAGATATAGCGTTGGTCGACTGCGAACATTCTCATTGGCGCGCCATAGTGTGCATGCTCTCGAAAGCTGCCTCGGCGCGAGGCCTATGCACGTACGCTCGTGCTTTGGCATCGGAATCGAGGGGCCCCCAGGTGGCGCACCTACGCCTGTACCCGCGCCGCCGAAAGGAGATCAGGGTACTGTTCTTGTTCGAAAAAAGCGCCGGTGTTCTGCCCACGGATGGAGTGCGAAATCTCTTTAGCCGAAAAGACATAGGGGAAGGGGGTGACCGTCGGACAGAACGGCACGTGCGCCGCAAAGTGGACCGTCGAAGAAGTAATCTGGATTCTTTGTGGAGGAATACCCAATGAAAAGACGCATTCTGTTTATCGCGCTGGCCTGTCTGGCCTTTGCGCCCATCGCCTCGGCGACGATGGTGCACCAGGACTGGAACACCGGCGTCGGCGCCAGCCGCCAAGCCATCATCGACTTCCTTGTGGACCTGGTCAACCCAGTGCCGGTGCCCGATCTCGAAGAGATCATCGATACATCGGACTTTCCGGGCAACGTCAAGGACAACTATGTAGCCAAGTTCTACGGCTGGGTGACCGTGCCCGAGACGGGCGACTACCAGTTCCACTATGCCTGCGATGACTACGGCATGCTCTACGTCAGCCAGGACGAGGAAATGGCCAATGCGGTGGAAGTGGCGTACATCGACGGCTGGGCGGCCATTGACGAGTGGAACAAGTATCCCAGCCAGCACTCGGAAGTAATGAGCCTGAAGAAGGGCCAGATCATGGCGGTCATGGCCTTCTTCCAGGAAGCCGGCGGTGGGGACAACATGGACATCGGCTGGACGGGTCCGTCGCCGTTGAGCAGCGACATCACGAACCCGACGTATCTGACCGACTACATCACGCACATCCCGCCGACGCCGACTTTGGCCAAGGGGCCCAAGCCGGAAGACGGCGCCATCGACATCCCGCGAGACGTGGTCCTGAGCTGGACAGCCGGCAAGTTCGCCGCCTCGCATGATGTGTATTTCGGCACGGCGTTCGACGACGTCAACGCCGCGAGCCGGACCAATCCGCTGGGCGTGCTGGTCAGCCAGGGGCAGACGGCGGCCACGTACGACCCGCCCGGTCTGCTCGAGTTCGGCACGACCTACTACTGGCGCGTCGACGAGGTCAATGCCGCTCCGAGCACCACCATCTTCAAGGGCGATGTCTGGAGCTTCACCGCCGAGCCTTTTGCGTATCCCGTGCAGAACATCATTGCGATCAGCAATGGAACGTATGATGCCGACAGCGGGCCGGAGAGAACGATCGACGGCTCGGGTCTGAACGCAGCGGATGAGCATTCGACCGAGGCCACGGATATGTGGCTGGCCATGCCCGGCGCCGAGCCTCTGTACATTCAGTACCAGTTCGATCGCGTCTACAAGCTCCACGAGATGCTCGTGTGGAACTATAACGTCCAGTTCGAGCTGCTTCTGGGCTTCGGGCTCAAGGACGTGACCGTCGAGTATTCGGAGAACGGGACCGATTGGACGGTTCTGGGCGACGTGACGTTTGCCCAGGCGACGGCCAAGGCCACCTACGCGGCCAACACGACGGTGCCGTTCGACGGCCTGCCGGTCAAGTTCGTCCGGATCAACGTCAACAGCGGTTACGGTCCCATGGGCCAGTTCGGGCTCAGCGAAGTTCGCTTCCTGTACGTTCCGGCGCAGGCCCGCGAGCCGCAGCCGGCCGACGGCGCCACCGACGTGGAAATCAACGCGGCTCTGGCCTGGCGCAGCGGTCGCGAGGCCGTCTCGCACGAGGTGTATCTGGGTACGGACCCGAACGCCCTGGCGCTGGCGGGCACGGTCAGCTCGGCTACCTTCGCTCCGGCTCTGGAGTTCGGCAGCACCTACTACTGGCAGGTTGTGGAAGTCAACGCGGCCGATGCCGTGACGGCATGGATCGGCGACGTGTGGGATTTCTCGACCCAGGAATACGCGTCGATCGACGGCTTCGAAGCCTACAACGACGACGTGGAAGCCGGCACCGCGATCTTCGACACCTGGCTGGACGGCTGGATCAACGACAGCGGTTCGACGGTCGGCTACTTCAATTCGCCGTTCGCCGAAAGAACCATCGTTCACAGCGGGTCTCAGTCGATGCCGCTGCAGTACGACAACGCGTCTTCGCCGTTCTACAGCGAAACCTGGCGCGAGTTCGAGACCGCGCAGAATTGGACCGGCAACGGCGCCGATCGGCTGGTGCTCTATGTGCGTGGCAATCCGCCGGCCTTCAAAGAGACCGCTGCCGGAGGCGTCATCATGAGCGCCATCGGCACGGACATCTGGGACACGGCGGACCAGTTCCGCTACGCCTACAAGAACCTCAGCGGCAACGGCTCGATCACGGTCCGTGTGGACAGCCTGGTCAACAGCAACGTCTGGGCCAAGGCCGGCGTGATGATCCGCGAGACGCTGGAGGCCGGCTCGAAACACGCGTTCATGGCGATCACACCGGGCAGCGGCGCTTCGTTCCAGCGTCGTCCGGTGGCGGGACAGGCCAGCGCCAATACGGACGTGGCTGGCCTCGCCGCACCGCACTGGGTGCGCGTGACCCGGACGGGTAACATCTTCACCGCGCATCAGTCGGCGGACGGCGTCGCCTGGACCGAGGTTGCCGTCAGCCCGGCGGTTGACATTACGATGGCCAGCAACGTGTACATCGGTCTGGCAGTGTGCAGTCACGACGCGGCGATCATGACCGCGGCCGAGTTCTCGAACGTCTCGATGACCGGCAACGTGACGGGTGCCTGGCAGACGGCGGAAATCGGCGTCGCCCAACCTCTGGGCAACGATACGGCCGAGCCGATGTACGTGCGAATCGAAGACGCCGCGGGCAAGAGCGCGACGGTCGTGAATGCGGATGACTCGATCAACCTGCGTCCGTCGTGGCAGGAATGGACGATTCCGTACAGCGCTCTGTCCGGCGTGAACCTGGGCCGGGTCGAGAAGATGGTCGTCGGTGTCGGCAGCGCGACCAGTCCGAAGGCCGGCAGCACCGGCACGGTCTACGTCGACGACATCGGCTTCGGCCGACCGGCGGCTCAGTAACAACTTCGGAACGGCGCAACACCTGCCGTTTCAGCCGCATCATGCAGGGCCTGCCCCGGCAAACAGCCGGGCAGGCCCTTTTTTCATGGCGTTCACGGTGTGCCTGTAGGGGCGAGGCATGCCTCGTCCCCGCCCCCGAAGGGGCGTACAGACGCAATAGCGTCTTACGACGCCACTACGAACCAAACCCTGACCTCGCGCCAAAACGGGCAATTGCGTGCAACGCGATTGTTGACGAAGCCCCCCCAGTTTTGCTATCATTATTGGCTTATACCTTGCCTGCGGGCCGTTCCTGAGGCTGGTCTGGATTACCGAGCACCGAGAGATCTTGGGTATGTTGAAGAGAACGCATCATTGCGGCCAGCTTCGGTTGGCCGATGCCGGAAAGAGCGTGGTGGTGACCGGCTGGGTTCAGTCGTACAGGGATCATGGCAACCTGGTCTTCTTTGACGTGCGGGACCGCGAGGGACTGACGCAGCTCGTGTTCGACCCGGAGGCCAGTCCCGAATCGCACCAGCTCGCTCGAACCGTGCGGTGCGAATGGGTGGTCGCCGCGAGCGGCACGGTCCGTCCGCGCGGCGAAGGACTGGAGAACCCCAAGCTGGCCACCGGACAGATCGAGGTGGTCGTCGAGCGGCTCGAAATCCTCAACATGGCCAGGACCCCTCCGTTCGAACTGGACAACGCGAGCAAGACGAACGAAGAGACACGTCTGATCTACCGGTACATCGATCTGCGTCGGCCGGAGATGCAGCAGCGGCTTCGCGTCCGCCATCGTGTCACGTCGTTGGCGCGCCGGTACTTCGACGAGAAAGGGTTCTGGGAGATCGAGACGCCGATGCTGGCCAAGAGCACGCCGGAAGGCGCCCGCGACTTTCTCGTGCCCAGCCGCCTCGTGCGCAACACTTTCTACGCGCTGCCGCAGTCACCGCAGTTGTTCAAGCAGATCCTGATGGTCGGCGGAGTCGACAAGTACTTCCAGATCGTTCGCTGCTTCCGCGACGAAGACCCGCGGGCCGACCGCCAGGCGGAATTCACGCAGATCGACGTCGAGATGAGCTTCGTGGACGTCGACGACGTGATCGCAATCCATTCGGAGCTGGTCGCTCGCATCTGGAAAGAGATCCTCGGCGTCGAGGTGGCTCTGCCCATCCGGCGGATGTCGTATCCGGAGGCGATGGCCGACTACGGGATCGACCGTCCCGATGTGCGCTTCGGCATGAAGCTCCAGGACATCTCCGACCTCGCCAGGCAGACCACGTTCAAGGTGTTCACCTCGTGCATCGAGAACGGCGGAGTCGTCAAGGGTTTGTGCGCCCCCTCGGGCGATTTCTACTCGCGCAGCGACATCGAAAAGACACTGACCACCCTGGTGACCGACTTCGGCGCCAAGGGGCTGGCGTGGCTCAAAGTGAAGATGGAAAACGGGGCTCCCACGTTCATCGGGGGCATCGGCAAGTTCTTCAGCGACGATCTCGGGCGGCAGTTGGTCCGGCGTTTCGACGCCAAGGATGGGGACGTGCTGATGTTGGTGGCCGATCAGGAAGCCGCCGCCAACAAGGCCTTGGCGCCCCTGCGTTGCCGGATCGCCCGGGACCTGAAGCTGTACGACCCGAAGAGCTTTGCGTTTCTGTGGGTGGTGGATTTCCCGCTGTTCGAGTGGAACGCGGACGAAAAGCGCTACGACTCGCTCCATCATCCGTTCACGGCGCCGGTGCCCGAGGACCTGGGCAAGCTCGAGAGCGACCCGGCCCACATCCGCTCGCAGGCGTACGACATCGTCGTCAACGGCAGCGAGGTCGGCGGGGGCAGCATTCGTATCCACCGGCCGGAGGTGCAGCAGAAGGTCTTCGATCTGCTGAACATCTCGCGGAAGCAGGCGGAGGACCGCTTCGGCTTCTTCCTCAAGGCGCTGGATTACGGCGCGCCGCCCCACGGAGGCATCGCCTTCGGTCTGGACCGGCTCACCATGCTGCTGACGGGCACGGAGAACATCCGCGACGTGATCGCCTTCCCGAAGACGCAGCGCGGCCAGTGTCTGATGACCGATGCGCCGAGCGAGGTGGACACCAAGCAGCTCGACGAGCTGAACCTGCGGACGCAGAAGCACCTGCACGCGGTGGAGCCCAAGCCGGAGAGTTGATTCGGGATCGCGCCGTCGATCGCGGGAATCGGCCGACCCAGGCTGACCGGACGCCCGAGGCACGTCCCGGCGCCGGTCCAATGCAGGGGCGAACAATCATTCGCCCGTACTCTTCGATCATCAGTAGAGGATGATGCGTATCGACCTGAGAAAGAGTCTCCAACGCGTTCTCCGGCTCCTGCATCTGACCCCTCTGTCGCTGGCGGAGAAGTGCCGGCTCATGTTCGGGGCCGCCGTGCTGTTCAGTCTGAGCATCGCGCTGCTGCTCCCCTACATCTGGATGAGCCAACTGACCAAGAAGGTCCTGCTGGATACGAACAAGGTGCGCGTCGAGTCGGTCCTTCTTCGGACGCATTTCCAGTTGGAGGAGTTGTCGCGCATGGCGCGGCCGGAGTTGAACAGCCAGGGGGCGGCGCGCGATCCGAACGAGCCCGGCGTGCTGTGGATCCCGCTGCGCGGCCGGGGCGGGCAGGAGGGACTCGAACGCCTCAACAACGCGCAACGGAGACTGTTCGACGAGATCATCACCGATGAGACCCGCGACGACGGCCTGGAAGTGAATCGCGTGGACGGGCGATGGCGAAGCGATTACGTGCGTCTGTTCCGCGCGACGGACACGTGCGTGAGCTGTCACAACGTGCAAGGGTCGGCCGGCGCGTTCGCGTTGAACGAGGTGGTGGGCGTCGCGGCCGTACGGGCGCGGGGGATCGGCAGCGATCTGAGAAAGACGGTGTTCCTGAATCGCATCTGGACGGTGATCGCGGGGCTGATTGGCGCCACCGGCGCCATGGTGGCGTTCTACTGGATCACGCAGCGGGTCATCCTGCGGCCCATTCGGCAGTTGCGCGCCCTGGCCAACAACGTCGCCGAGGGCAATCTGGACATTCGCAGCTCCATCACGACCGCCGACGAGTACGAGCGGCTCAGCGAGGCGTTCAACCACATGCTCGACAATCTCCAGAGCGCGCAGGAGAAGCTGCGCCAAGCCAACCGGCAGCTCGACGCCAAGATCGCCGAGCTGAGCCAGCGGAACATCGAGCTGTACAAGGCCAACAAGCTCAAGAGCGAGTTTCTGGCGAACATGTCGCACGAGTTTCGCACTCCGCTCAACGCCATTCTCGGTTTCGCGCAGGTGCTGCGCGAGAAGCCGGGGCTGCTGCGGCGGGACAAGGGACAGCGCTACGCCGAGAACATCATCAGCAGCGGCAACAGCCTGCTGGCCATGATCAACGACCTGCTCGACCTGGCGAAGGTCCAGGCCGGCCGGATGGAACTGCGCATCGAGCCGGTGTCCCTGCCGCAGCTTTGCGAGTCGCTGGTCTCGGCGTTCACGCTGCTGGCGAAGAAGAAGAGGATCAAGATCCGAACGCAGGTGGCCCCTGATGTCCCGGTCCTGGTGACCGACGGGGGCAAGGTGCAGCAGGTGCTGTACAACTTCTTGAGCAACGCGGTGAAGTTCACGCCGGCGCGGGGGTCGATCGAGATTCGCGCCGACATGCTGGACGCCGACACCGTGCGCATCGCGGTCACCGACACCGGTTGCGGGATCGCGGAGTCCGACCGGGAGACGATCTTCGAGAAGTTCCGTCAGGTGGACGGCTCGCTGACGCGGGAGACGCCGGGCAGCGGGCTCGGCCTGGCGATCTGCAAGGAGCTGGCGCAGATGCTGGCCGGCACGATCGGCCTGGAGAGCCAGGTGGACGTCGGCTCGACGTTCTGGCTCGACATCCCGGCCAGGCTGTCCCCGGGCGAAGAGACGTCCCTGTTCGATTCCCGCATACGAGGAACTTCACTCGGCGAAGAAGGAGACGATCATGCAGAAGAACAGGCGTCGGACCTGTAGGACGCGCGGGACCTGTCTTGTTTCGCTCATCGTTCTGGCGTTCTCGGCGGCGTTGGCAGTCGCACAGGCGCCGCACCCATTCTCCATCCACGACATGCTCGCGATGGCTCGCATCTCCGATCCGCAGGTTTCGCCGGATGGGCAGTGGATCGCGTTCGTCGTGCGCACGACGGACCTGGAGGCCAACCGCGGGCGGACCGATCTCTGGCTGGTCTCCAGCGACGGCGCGAACCTGCGTCAGCTCACATCGCATCCCGACTCCGATTCCGACCCCCGCTGGGGTCCCGACAGCAGGACCATATGGTTTCTTTCGAGCCGATCCGGGTCCTCCCAGGTCTGGCGGATTCTTATCGACGGAGGCGAAGCCCGGCAGGTGACGGACGAACCGCTCGACGCCGGCAACCTGATCGTCTCGCCCGACGGCAGGTACGTCGCGTTCACGATGGAGGTGTTTCCCGATGTCGCGACGGCCCAGGCGACGAAAGAGCGGCTTGATGCCATCGAGCAGCGCAAGGCGAGCGGGCGCGTCTACGAACGGCTCTTCGTGCGTCACTGGGACCGGTGGAACGACGGCCGGAGATCGCATCTGTTCGTCAAGAGCGTCGATGGCGCTCCGGCGGTTGACGTCATGGCGGGCAGGGATGCGGACACGCCCTCGATCCCGTTCGGCGGGCCCGAGGAGATGACGTTTACCCCGGACGGCAAAGGAGTCGTCTTCAGTGCCAAGGACGTGGGCCGCGAGGAGGCGTGGTCGACGGATTTCGACCTCTACTACAGTCCGGTCGACGGTTCGCAGGCCCCAAGGTGCCTGACGGCGGAGAACCCGGCCTGGGACACGCAGCCGGTGTTCTCGCGCGACGGCCGGACGCTGGCGTATCTGGCGATGAGCCGGCCCGGCTACGAGTCCGACCAGCTCCGAATCGTGTTGTACGATTGGCCGAGTGGGTCCAAGCGTGTCCTCGCACCGCAGTGGGACCGCAGTCCGTCCTCGATCTGTTTTTCCACCGACGGGCGCACGCTCTACGCATCGGCCGCGAACCTCGGCCAGCACTCGCTCTTTGCGATCGACGTCACCAGCGGCCGCGCGCAGACCGTCGTCCGGGACGGGCACGTCCACGCGTTGAGTGTCGCCGGCGAGCGGATCGTCTATGCCCTGAGCACGATGCAGTCGCCGGCCGAGCTGTACAGCGTCGCGCTTGACGGCACAGGCATCAAGAAGCTGACCGACATCAACGGTGAACGGATCGCGGCCGCGAAGATGGGCCAGTACGAGCAATTCACCTTTGCCGGCTGGAACGGCGAAACGGTCTACGCTTACGTCGTGCGGCCCGTGGACTTCGATCCCGCTCGAAAGTACCCGGTGGCGTTCCTGATCCACGGCGGGCCCCAGGGATCGTTCGGAAACGTCTTCCACTATCGCTGGAACCCGCAGGCGTACGCCGGCGCCGGATACGCCGCGGTCATGGTCGATTTCCACGGCTCCACCGGCTACGGCCAAGCCTTCTGCGACTCGATCCGGGGCGACTGGGGGGGCAAGCCGCTGGTGGACCTCCAGAAGGGTCTGGCCGCAGCCGTCGAGAAGTACCCCTGGATGGATGGCGGCCGCGTGGGCGCCCTGGGCGGGTCCTTCGGCGGCTACATGGTCAACTGGATCGCGGGCAACTGGCCCGATCGCTTCCGCTGCTTAGTCAACCACGACGGAAACCTCGACGAACGCATGGCCTACTTCGACACCGAGGAGCTGTGGTTCCCCGAGTGGGACCACATGGGCACGCCCTGGGACAACCCCGAAGGCTTCGAGAAGCACAATCCCCTTCGCTTCGTCGGGAACTGGAAGACGCCCATGCTGGTCATCCATGGGGCGCAGGACTTCCGCGTCGTCGATACGCAGGGGCTCGGCACGTTCAACGCCCTTCAGAGGCGGGGCATCCCGAGCAAGCTGCTGTATTTCCCCGACGAGGGCCACTGGGTGCTCAAACCCCACAACTCGATCCAGTGGCACGAGACGGTCCTCGCCTGGCTCGACCGGTGGCTGAAACGGTAAGACTTGCGTCCCCCGGCACGGGAAGGGATAATTGCTCGTATGAAACGCAAGGTATACGGTGAATCAACGATTCCAAGCTATCTGGTCGCGGTGCCCAGTCGCGATCTGTTGATTGCAGCGCATCAGCAGGTCACCTCCGAGTGGTGGCGGACGCAATCGGCTGCATTCGATCTCTACGTCTCTCAGTTCGTATGCGACGAAGTTGCGCGAGGCGACGCGGAACTTGCGGCAAAGCGAGTGGGTATCGTTCAGGACCTGGCCTTGTTGGACATCACAGACGATGTCCTGGAACTGGGCGAGGCTTTCGTCGCGCGCAGGATCATCCCGAAGAGAGCTGGCACTGATGCGCTTCACATTGCCGTGGCGGCAGTTCATGGCATGGACTTTCTGTTGTCCTGGAACTGCAAGCACATCGCCAACGCTGCCATAGTCCGGGCGGTCGAGGCCGTCTGCCGGATGTGCGGTTTCGAGTGTCCGGTCATGTGTACTCCGGAAGAACTGATGGGAGGCTCTCGTGGCTAAGGACCCGATCATCGACGAGATTCGAAAGAATCGTAAAGAGATTGCCGAGCAGTTCGGGTACGATTTGCGGGCCATCGTCGCCGATGCCCGCAAGCGCCAGAAGGCGGGGGGCAAGGGAGTCGTTTCGTTCACACGCGGCAAGAAGACCCGGACAGCGTGACGGCGCGGCATCCCGAGCAAGCTGCTATACTTTCCCGACGAGAACCACTGGGTGCTCAAGCCCCACAACTCGATCCTCTGGCACGAGACCGTCATCGCCTGGCTCGACCGGTGGCTCAAGGACTGACCGGGTCCGACCCATCGTCATTCCCACCGCGGCATTCGGAAGGTCTTCTGTCGCCGTGGCTTGCGGGCCCATTCGTTCAGGGCAAACGCTCCCGCCTCCGGCGCAGGGGCCGCAGGTTCGAGGGGGCCGAAACAGTGTTTGACGCTGGGTAGGGGGGCGGGTAGAATGCCGGTTTATCCCGCCTTCCCGGGTTGCCAGTTGGCCCGAAGGCGGGGTCTGATCGGGATTCATCAGCCGGCCGACAAGGAGGGCCGACTTTGCCACTGAAGGAGAACAAACGGGCCTCGCGCGCTGCAACTGCCCCGGTGGGAACGCCGGCGGAGATGGCGATGTTGCGCAGCATGCCGGAGTCGCTGCCGGCCGAGGCGGCGGTGCTCGGGTCGATGATCGTGGATCCTCGCTGCATCGGGGACGTGATTGAGCAGATCGATCGCACGGCGTTCTACCACAGCGAGCATCAGATCATCTTCGACGCGATCCTGGCGCTGTACGAGAAGAATCGCGGCGAGGGGATCGACGGGCTTCTGGTCCGTGACGAGCTGGAACGCAACGGCCAGTTGGAGACGGTCGGCGGCCTGGACTACCTTCGCCGGGTGATGGAGACGGTGCCCTCGTCGGCCAACGTCGCGTACTACACCGACGTGGTCAAGGAGAAGATGTTGCTTCGCGAGACCATCGCGGCCGCGACGGACATCCTCAACGACGCTTACGACGAATCGGGCAGCGCGATCGAGAAGCTCGACGAAGCGGAGCGGCGCATCTTCGCGGTGACGGACAAACGGATCACCAACGCCGCCGTGGCGCTGAAGGACCTGGTCACCAAGGCTTATGAGCTGATCGAGAAACGCGAAGGCAGTCACGTCACGGGTCTGTCGACGGGCTTCTACGAGCTGGACGACCTGACGTGCGGGCTGCAAAAAGGAGAGATGATCGTCATCGCCGCCCGGCCCAGCATGGGCAAGACGGCGCTGGTGCTGAACGTCGCCGAACGGGTCGGCATCCTGGACAAGCAGGCCGTGGCCATCTTCTCGCTGGAAATGGGCCGGCAGCAGCTTGCCGAGAGGTTTTTGTGCAGTTACAGCGGCGTCGACGCGCAACTGGTTCGCAAGGGTATGTTGGACACGGAGCACTATCAGAAGCTGGTCGAGGCGTGCGGGGCCATCTCGGAGGCTCCGATCTACATCGACGACACCTCGGCGCTGACGCCTCTGGAGATCCGGGCCAAAGCCCGGCGCCTGAAGAGCGCCTACGGGGTCCAGTGCGTCATGATCGACTACCTTCAGTTGATGCACCTGGGGACCGGGCGGGTCGAGTCCCGCCAGCAGGAAATCTCGACGATTTCGCGCTACCTGAAGTCGTTGGCCAGAGAACTGGACGTTCCGGTGGTGGTCCTGAGCCAGTTGAACCGGGCGGCCGAGGGCCGGGAAGGGCATCGTCCGCGCATGAGCGACTTGCGCGAGAGCGGCAGCATCGAGCAGGACGCCGACGTGGTGATGCTGCTGCACCGCGAGGACTACTACCATCGCGGCGAGCCGGACTATGAGCCGAACAACAAAGCCGAGGTCATTATCGCCAAGCAGCGTAACGGCCCGACCGGGACCGTGGAACTGATGTTTCGGGACAAGTGCACGCGATTCGAGAACCTGGCGCAGATCGAGCAGGAATCGGTGCCGTTTTAGGCCGTGGCCTCGCGACGGAGTCCCGAGGTCCGTCGGGATTGCCGTCCACGAGAGAACCGATGCAGGACACGATTTTCGTTCTCCTCATATCGATGGTGTTGGCCGCTTCGAGCGGCGCGCGCGCGGCCGAGTCGGCCCAGACGCCCGCCGGGGACGCGGAAACCCCCTCCACCACCGTCGACGCGCCCCCTCCGGATCGCGGCGGCATCATCAAGTCGATCGAGTTCGAAGGCAATCGCAAATTCAAGGACCACGTCCTGCGGCAGCGGCTCGGTTTCGAGCTGGGCGATCCGCTCGACGCGTTTCTGGCCGAAGGGGGGCGCCTGACCATCGAAGAGGTCTATCGCAAGGTCGGCTATGCCTTCGTGAACGTCTCGCTCGACCGCGACCGGATGTCGCGCGGCGATTTGCTCTACCGCATCGAGGAGGGAACCCGGATCCAGATCGAGTCGGTCAGTTTCGTCGGCAACGAGGTCATGGACTCGGGAACGCTGGAGAAGGTCGTCAAGACGACGGAGCGGAAATGGCTGCTCTGGCCCTTCTACTACACGGAAGACGCCGTGCAAGAGGACCTGGATCGGCTTCGCGAGTTCTACTACGACCACGGATATCTCGACTACAAGATCACCGCCAACACGGAGTTCACGGAGGACCGGACGGGGGTTCGCGTGATGTTCGTCATCGAGGAGGGGCCGGTCTACCGCGTGGCCGACGTCGTCCTGTCGGGCAACACGCATTTCACCGATGACGAGCTGCGGACGATGATGACGCTGCGCGAAGGGCAGGTCTACCTCAAGCCGACGGCGGTTCGCGACGGGCAGGAGATCGCCCGGTCCTATCGCGAGATCGGCTACATCGACGCCGAGGTCCGTCAGCGGCCGAAGTTCGGCCCGGCGACCGGGCAGAACATGGTCACCGTGGAGTACGAGATCGTCGAGGGGGGCCGGTTCCGCATCGGCAAGATCGACGTGACGGGCAACGAAGAGACGCAGGACAAGGTCGCGCGCCGGGTGCTCGACGAGTATGACTTCACGCCGGGAAACTGGTACAACGGCCGGATCGCGCCGAAAGAGGGCGGCGGCCTCATGGAGCGCTACGTCCAACGGTCGGCGGTCGCCGAGGAGGTGCTGATCCGCCCGGTGACGCCGGAGGGCGGCGCCTCGGACCGCAAAGACGTCCGCGTGGACATCAAAGAGGGCAGCACGGGCATGATCATGCCGGGCGTCGGCGTCAGCAGCGACAGCGGCGTCATCGGCCGCCTGATCTATCGGCAGCGGAACTTCGACATCACCGACTGGCCCGACGACCCCAGCGGGCTGCTGACTCCCTGGAAGTATTTCAAAGGGGCCGGCCAGAGCTTCAGCGTGACGCTCGAACCAGGCACCGAATACAGCCAGTACTACGTCGAGTTCGTGGACCCGTATTGGCGCGATATGCCGGTGACGCTCGACGTCCTGGGACGCAGTTGGGAGCGCTACCGCGAGAGCTACGACGAGGAACGCCTCAAAGGCTACTTCGGTTTCGAGCAGCGGCTCAAGGGACGCTGGAGCCGAAGCATTGGGTTCCGTGGCGAGAACGTCGGCGTCGGGAATCTCGACTTCGATGCGCCGCAGGAAATCCGGGACGTCCGGGGCGACACCGCGTTGTTCGGCGTGCGGTTCGGGCTCGGCGAGACGGCCCTCGACGACCGCTACCGCCCGAGCCGCGGCCATGTGCTCAACTTCGAATACGAACAGGTGACCGGAGACTACACGTTCGGCGTCCTCGAAGGCAGCTACGTTCGCTACTTCACGCTGCACGAAAATCTGCTCGGGCACAAGACGGTGCTGGCCGGCAAGGTCCGGGCGGCGACGATCCTGGGCGATGCGCCGTCGTTCGAGAAGTTCTACGGGGGCGGCACCGGGCCCTACGGGCTGCGGGGCTTCGAGTATCGCGGCGTGAGCACGCGCGGCCTCCAGACAAACGTCGCGTCGCCGCAGTACAAGGACCCGGTCGGAAGCGACTGGATCTTCCTGGCCGGCGCCGAGGTTACGGTGCCCGTGATCAGCGACAACTTCGGCCTGCTGTTCTTCGTGGACAGTGGGACCATCGATACCGGCAGCTATCGCGTGTCCCTCGGCACGGGCATCCAGATCATGGTGCCCCAGCTCTTCGGCGACGTGCCGATGCGATTTGAGATTGCCACGCCGGTGCTTGAAGACGACGACGACGAGGAACAGATCTTCAGCTTCTCGGCCGCCGGCATGTTCTAAGGGAAATCGAATCTTCATGGCGACCCGAGGGGTCCGCCGACCGGACAAAGGAAAGGGGATTTCATGAAAAGACGAACGATTCTGATGGGCGTGGTGCTGAGCGTCGTGGCCGTGCTGGCGACCTTCGAGTACGGCCGCGCCGGAGCGGCCACCGCTTCCACTTCGCGCATCGGCGTGGTCAGCATTCGAACCGCGTTCAACGAGTGCCAGCAGCAGGGGCAGTATCGCACCCAGGCGATCGCCAAGCAGAATCGGGCCCGCGCCGAGCTGGAGGCCAAGGCCAAGACGATCGAGGCCGCCGAGGCCGAACTGAAAACGCTCAAGGCGGGAACGGCCGATTACCTCAAGCAGTTGCAGGCGTTGCTTCAGGGCCGCGCCGAGCTGGACAGTCAGCAGGAGTTTCTCAAGCAGCAGCGCCTGACCGAAGACAAGCAGTGGATGGAGAAGCTGTACGAGGAAACGCTCAAGATCGTGGCGGCGGTGGCCAAAGAGAAGGGATTGGATGTGGTGCTGGAACGGACCGATCCGGAATTTCCGATCTCGAGCGAGGAATTGATGGCGACCTTCAGCACACACAAAGTCCTTTATGCCGACGGCTGTGTCGATCTGACCAACGAGGTGATCGCCCGGCTGGACAAGCTCAAAGACCTCAAGCCGTGAGCAGACAGATGCCGTGAGCCACAGGCGGCTCGGACGCGTTCTATGGTGTGGGTGGATTTGGCGGGGTTCGAATGGCCTGGACAGTAGCAGAGTTGGCGAAGCGACTCGGCGCCGAAGTGGCCGGTGGCCCGCAAGGCCTGGACCGTGTGGTGTCATCGGTTCAGCCGCTGGCGACGGCCGGTGCCGCCGATGTGGCCTTCGTGACGGAAGCAAGGCACGAAGCGGCCGCGAAGAAGAGCGCGGCGGCGGCGATGATCGTCGCCAGGCCGATCGACGGCGTGCTCGGGCCGCAGTTGGTGGTCCCCAACGTCAACGCCGCCCTCATTACGGCGCTGGAAGGCTTTGCGCCGCGCCTGGCGCCGCCCGTCGAAGGCGTTGACGCGACGGCGCGTCTCGGCGCCGACGTCCGGCTCGGCGACCATGTCAGCATCGGCCCGTACGTGGTGATCGGCGACCGCGTCGAGATCGGTCCCGCCACAGTGGTCGGCCCCGGCTGCACCATTGGCGAAGAGACGAAGATCGGCGCCCGGTGCCGGCTGGACAGCTACGTGGCAATCTACCATCAGTGCACGATCGGCGACCACGTGATCGTCCAGAGCCACAGCACGATCGGCTCGATGGGATTCGGATACGCCTTCATCGACGGCAGTCCCCGGTTCGTCCCGCACAACGGAGGCGTGGTGATCGAAGACTTCGTGGAGATCGGCGCCAACACGTGCGTTGACAGAGCGAAATTCGGCAATACGATAATCGGCGCCGGTACGAAGATCGACAATCTCGTTCAGATCGCTCATAACGTGGTCATCGGCAAGTGCTGCATGATCTCGGCGCAGGCAGGCATAGCCGGCAGTTGCCGGCTGGGCGACGGGGTGGTTCTGGCCGGGCAGGTGGGCCTGTCCGACCACATTGAGATCGGGGCCGGCACGATGGTTGGGGCGCAATCCGGCGTGATGAACAATGTGCCGGCCGGCGAGCGACTCGCCTGGTCGCCCGCCGTCAACGTGAAAGAGGCGACCAAGATCATCGCGCACGTGTTCCGCCTGCCCAAACTCGCACAACAGATGAAGCGCCTGACGGCGAAGGTAGAGAAGCTTGAAGCTGCAAACGACGATCAAGGGTGAGGAGAAGCTGGCGGGAAAGGGCCTGTTTGGCGGCGAGGAGGCACGGGTGACCTTTCGTCCGGCGCCGGAGGACGCGGGCGTGGTCTTCGTGCGGACCGACGTTGCCGGGACGGTGCGCATCCCCGCCGTGGTCCCCAACGTCGCGGAGCGCAGCCGACGCACGAGCATCAAGAAGGGCGAGGTCAGCGTCGAGACCGTCGAGCATTGCATGGCGGCCATCAGCGCCCTGGAGATCGACAACCTTCTCGTGGAGATCGACGGCCCCGAGCTGCCGGCTCTGGACTGTAGCAGCGCGGACTACTTCCAGACGCTCAAGCACGCCGAGATCGTCGAGCAGAAGAACCCGCGCCGCGAGTTCGTCATCAAGAAACCCATCACGGTCAGCGCCGCCGACGCGACGATCTACGCGCTGCCGTACTCGGACCCCGGACTCAACATCACGTACGATCTGGATTACAGCGGTCATACCGGAATCGGCCGGCAGATCTACAGCTATCGGCTCACCTCCGAGAGCTTCGAAACCACCATGGCGCCCGCCCGCACGTTCCTGCTCGAAGTGGAGGCCCGCCAGTTCCAGGCCCGCGGGATCGGCACGCACATCAGCCCGCGCGACATCCTGGTGATCGACTCGGACGGACCGATCAAGAACACGTACCGTTTTCCGAACGAGTGCGTCCGGCACAAGATCGTCGATCTGATCGGCGATCTGGCGCTGGTCGGCCGGCCGATCGTCGGACGGGTGGTGGCCTACAAGAGCGGGCACGCGCTCAATCAGCAACTGGCCCGCAAGCTCTACGAGCAGGCCGAGCAGCAGGACCGGATCGAGCAGTTCGGCACCGATGCGGTGCTCGACATCCGTCGGATTCAGAAGATTCTGCCCCATCGCTATCCGTTCCTTCTCGTGGACAAGATCATCGAGATCGAGGGGGACACGAAGATCCGGGGCGTCAAGAACGTGACGTTCAACGAGATCTTCTTCCAGGGGCACTTTCCCGGGACGCCGATCATGCCGGGCGTGCTGATCGTCGAGGCGATGGCCCAGGTCTCGGGCCTCCTGTTCGCCCAGAAGCTGGAGCATACCGGGCAGTTGGCGCTGCTGCTGAGCATGGACGGCGTCAAACTCCGCAAGGCGGTCGTGCCGGGCGACCAGTTGATCCTGTCGGCCGAGACGATTCGGCTGCGGAAACGAACGGCCCATTGCCGCTGTGTGGCCATGGTGGGCGACGCGGTCGCCGCCGAGGCCGAGATCAAATTCATGCTCGTGGACGACGACAAGATGTAAATGGGCGGCCGCCCGATTTTTTGTTCCGAGCGCAAGCTCCGTGAGAGGCAGGAACCGACAAGATGGCGAAGATACACCCCACGGCAGTCGTTGGGAAGGACGTGCAACTCGCGGAAGACGTGGTCATTGGACCCCTGTGCGTAGTGGGAGACGGCGTGTCGATCGGCGCCGCGACCGTTCTCGACGCGCACGTCGTGGTCGCCGATCGGGTCACGATCGGGCAGGGCAATCGCTTCTACCCCAACAGCGTGATCGGCTGCTGCCCTCAGGTGTTGGGGTTCGATCCGGCTTCGAAGATCGGCACGCTGGTGATCGGAGACCGCAACGTGATCCGCGAAAACGTCACGATCCATCCGAGCCGCTACGAAGACGCCTGCACGCAGATCGGCAGCGACAACCTGATCATGGTCGGGACGCACATCGGGCACGACTGCATCATCGAGAACCACATCGTCCTGAGCAACAGCGTGCAGGTGGGCGGCCACGGCAAGATCGAGGAGGGAGCCTGGGTCAGCGGCGTGGCGGGGATGCACCAGTTCGTGACGGTGGGTCGCTGGTGCTTCGTGGCGGGCCTGGCGGGCCTGACACACGATGCGCCGCCGTATATGATGGTCAGCGGACATTACCCCTCGTGCGTTCGCGGCGTCAACAAGCGCGGCCTGCACCGGGCCGGGCTCGACGAGCAGCAGCAGGAACGCATCTTCGAAGCGTATCGACGCCTGTACCGCGAAGGGACGCCGCTGCTGGTGGCCGCCCGGGCTCTGGCCCGGGAAGACGGGCTCGATGCGAACGTCCGGCTGATCGTCGAGGCCATCCTGCGGAGCGGCGAGCATCGCTTCGGCCGGTATCTGGAGAGTCTACGGAGATAGCGAATCGGCATATATGGACGAGACAGCGAAAATACGCACGGCCGTCGTCGGCGCCGGCAAGATGGGGTCGATCCACGCCAAGGTCTACAGCCAGTTGCCGGACAGCGAACTGGTCGGCGTCGTCGACACGGACGCGAACCGGGCCAGGCAACTGGCGGAGAAATACGGGTGCGCGTCGTACACCAATTGCGCCGACCTGCTCGGCAAGGTGGACGCCGTGACCGTCGCGACCCCGACGATCACCCATCTGCAACTGGCCAAGCTCTTCCTGAAACAACGCATCCCGGTCTTGATTGAGAAGCCTCTGGCCGCGAGCGTGCGGGAAGGACGCAAGATCGTCTCGCTGGCGCGGCGTTTCGACACCGTCGTTGCGGTCGGGCACTCGGAACGCTGCAACCCCGTCGTTCAGGCGATGAAGCGGCTCAGCATCGAGCCGAAGTTCATCGAGGCGCACCGCGTCAGTCCCTATCCCTTCCGCTCGACCGACATCGGCGTCGTGCTGGACATCATGATCCACGATATCGACATCATCCTCTCGCTGGCCGCCAGCAAGGTTCGGCGTGTCGACGCCGTGGGCGTCGGGGTGATCGAAGGAGCCGAAGACATCTGCAACGCGCGGATCGCGTTCGACAACGGGTGCATCGCCAACATCACCGCATCGCGGCTGGCGCTGAAGACCGAGCGTCGCGTCCGCGTCTTCTCGCGGCAGGCCTACCTGAGCGTCGACTATCTCAAGAAGAGCGGGATCGTCATCAAGACGGCCCCGAACACGAACGTGGTCGAATGGATCAAGCAGCAGCGCGAGAAGGGCGACTTCGACTGGACGACCGTGAACTGGCCGGACCTGCTGCACATCGAGCAGCTTCAGATCGACGACAAGGAGCCCGTGCGTCTCCAGCAGGAGGCGTTCCTGCGCGCCGTCAAGGACCGGTCCTTCACGCCGGAAGTCAGCGCCGAAGAAGGTCTGGCCGCCCTGAAGTGCGCCCAGAAGATCCTCACCGCGGTCAAACGCCACAAGTGGGACTGATCCTGGCAGAGCCTCTGTCGTCTGTTGGAACAGCGAAGTGAAACCCGAAGGGCGGATCATCACGATTGGTCTGTCGCCGGCGTGGGACGTCAGTTGTCGCGGTCGGGGTCTCGACTGGGGCCGTCATGCCCAGATCGACGAGCAGGTGGTCCGGCCGGCGGGCAAGGCGCTGAACGTCTCGTCGGCGCTGGCCTGGATGGGCTGCGAGAGCACGGCGGCCGGCCTGTGGGGCAGCGAGGACCACGAGCAGATGTGCAAGATCGTCGCCCGATGGGGCAGTCGCGTGCAGGTCCGGATGACGCGCGCCGAGGGGCACACGCGACTGAACGTCACCGTTGCGGACACGCGCGGGCGTCGCGAGATGCACCTTCGCAAGAAGAGCGAGCTGGCTTCAACCTCGTCGCTGCGGCATTTGTGCTCCGACCTGCGCCGGCTCGTCGGCCGGGACGACATCTGCGTCTTCGCCGGAGCGATGCCGGCGGGACCTCTGCTCAAGCCGGTCCTGGCGAGCATGCGGGCCTGCCGCGAACTGGGGGCGCGACTGGCCCTCGACGCACACGGGCCGGTTCTCAAGGCGGCCGTCGATGCGAAACTGGCCTGGCTGATCGCGCCCAACGTGGAGGAACTGAGCGAACTGCTCGGCTCACCGATACCGGATACGACCGCGAAGCTGGCAGCCGCCGGCCGGAGCCTGCTGGGGAAAGTGGAGGTCGTTCTGATCAGCCGGGGCAGGAGGGGCGCGATGGTCGTGACGAAAGCCGGCCTCTGGAGTGGCCACGCCACCGGCCGGGGCCGCGTGATCGAAACCGTTGGCTGCGGCGACTACCTGCTGGCCGGCTTCCTGGCCGCCGTGGCCCAAAAGCGTCCGGCCCGCACCGCTCTGGCACAAGCCCTGAAGGTCGCCACCGCCCGCGCCTACGGCTGGACCGAAACCCAAACCTGGGCCCAAGCCAGGAAAGAAACCGTGGTCAGCGTGCAGAAACTCTGAGCAGACAGCTACTTAGGCGACGTCAGAGCGGTCGCCGCTTTGGTCCGTTGTCTCTTCTGCGAAAAAAGGGCGAAAAAAGTTGCATTGACTTGGGCGATCCGATATAGTGCTCGTTTTGCGGTAGTCTTGTCGCAAGGGGTAGACTCGGACCGGATAGACGGTCACAGGGGTCAGCAGAATCACGGCATGGCTGGCTCAGGCCTCCGGCAAGACCTTGCCAGACCGCTCCAACGCGGTCTCCGTGACAGCAGGAATATCGATTATTGATGATTGATTAGTGATTATTGGTTCGCAGGGGAGATTCGCCCGCAAATCATCAATCGCCAATCATCAATTGACAATTTCCAAGGGCCATTACCCGGTGGTGTAATCGGCAACACATGGGTTTTTGGTACCCATATTCCAGGTTCGAGCCCTGGCCGGGTAGATGACAGAAGTTGATAAGTGATTATTGAATACTGAGTGTTGAGATTGATCGTAAGTGCTTTCAATGGAGTAAATTATCAATCAGCGATCATCAATAATCAATGGTCAATCTGAAAAGGGCGTATGGCTGAGAGAGTAGCGATACTGTTGGCGGCCGGGGTGAGCAGCCGGATGAACACCCAGTTGCCGAAGGTGCTACACGAGGTGACCGGCCGGCCGATGTTGGCCTACGTGCTCGACGCGTGTCGAAGTGTAGGTGTGGAAAAAATTTACGTCGTCGTCGGCTTCGGGGCTGACCAGGTCCAGGAGCGTTTTGCCAACGCGGCGGACATCGTATGGGTGCCTCAGACCGAGCAGAAGGGCACCGCGCACGCGGTCAAGTGCTGCAAGGAGCATCTGAAGGACTTCCGGGGCCAGACCCTGGTGCTGTGCGGCGACGGGCCGCTGATTCGGGCCAAGACGCTCCAGACGCTGATCGACAAGCACCAGGCCGAGCACTCGGCGGCGACGCTGGCGACGGCGGTCCTGGAGGACCCCACAGGTTACGGTCGCATCGTCCGGGACGCCTATGGGAACATCCAGGGCATCGTCGAAGACAGCGACTGTACGCCGGCGCAGAAGGCGATCCGAGAGGTGAACCCGAGCTACTACCTGTTCAACAACCAGGCGCTGTTCAAGGCACTGGAGCAGGTCAAGCCGGACAACGTCAAGCAGGAGTACTACCTGACCGATGCGCTGTCGGTGCTGATCGCCACCGGCCACAAGGTTGTGGCCATCACGGCGGTGCGGCCCGAAGAGGCGATGGGCGTCAACAGCCGGGCCCAGCTCAGCGTCGCCAGCAAGATTATGCAGCACCGCGTCCAGCAGGAGCTGATGGAGAAGGGCGTAACCATCGTCGACCCCGAGAATACCTGGATCGACGCCCGGGCCCAGATCGGCCAGGATACGGTGATCGAGCCGTTTACCTACATTCACGGCCCCGTTCGAATCGGACGGGACTGCCGGATCGGCCCCTTCGCCTTTCTCCGCAACGAAACCGTGATCGAGAACGACGTCGTTCTGGGGGTCTTTACCGAGGTCAAGGACGTCGTACTGGCTGATGGAGTGCGAGCGCGACACCACAGCTATCTGGGCGATGCGATTATCGGACGGAACGTCAACATCGGCGCCGGATCGATCACCGCCAATTTCGACGGCCAGACCATCAATCGGACGGCCGTAGGCGATGACTGCTACATCGGCTCGGGCGCCGTGTTGATCGCCCCGCTGGTGCTCAAACCCGGTGCGCATATCGGCGCCGGGATGGTCGTTTCGCAAGAGAACGTCGACGAACTCAAAGAGAATCAGAAACAGGGATAACCGGACGCGCCGGTTGCCCGACAGGTACGCCGAGAGGCCGACAGAAGATGTTTTTGAACGACAGCCTGAAGATATTTTCGGGAACGAGCAATCCGGCCTTGGCCGGGGCCGTGTGCAAGTACCTCGGAATCCCCGTGGGCGGCGCGAAGATCAGTCGCTTTCCGGACGGGGAGAAGCTGATCCGGATCGAGGACGACGTCCGGGGTCGGGACTGCTTCGTCGTGCAGTCGACGTGCAATCCTGTGGACGAGCACTTGGTCGAGCTGCTGATTTACCTGGATTGTCTGCGTCGCGCCAGCGCCAAGCGGATCACGGCGGTCGTCCCTTATTTCGGCTACGCCCGCCAGGATCGCAAAGATGAGGGTCGGGTGCCGATCACGGCGAAACTGGTGGCCAACCTGATCGCGACGGCGGGCGCCGACCGCGTGCTCGGGATCGACCTGCATGCCCACCAGTTGCAGGGCTTCTTCGACATCCCGGTCGATCATCTGACGGGAGAGCTGGTGCTGAGCCGGTACTTCCGCGAGAAGAAGATCGAGAACCTCACGGTGGTCTCCCCGGACGTGGGCAACATCAAGACCGCCGCACGGTACGCCTCTCACCTCGGCGGCGATCTGGCCATCGTCCACAAGAGGCGATTCAGCGGGGATCGCGTCCAGGCCGACGAGTTGATCGGCCACGTGGAAGGGCGCAACGTCCTGATGTGCGACGATATCATCGCAACCGCAGGCACCATATGCAGCGCTGCTGACCTGGTGAAGGAACGCGGGTGCAAGAAGATCCTGGTCGGCGCCACGCACGGCGTCTTCGCGGGGCCCGCCCTGGACCGGCTTGCTGCGGCGCCGATCGACGAAGTGGTGGTGACCGACACGATTCCGTTGACGGACGAGGCCAAGAAGATCAGCCGCATCAAGGTCCTCAGTGCCGCCGCCATGCTGGGCGAGGCCATCAAGAGGATTCATCGGGATGAATCGGTTAGCAGCCTGTTCAGCATGGGCGTGTAGAGTCCGGTTTTGCTGTCGGGAGAATTGGGTCGGATAGGACTGTCTGGATTTCGTTTTTTCGGGTGAAGAGATTATGGACAAGACGTTGTTGTTAGAGGCACAGATCAGAGAACACACCGGTTCGAGAGCGGCGGCGCGCATCCGCAAGCAGGGCCAGATTCCGGCGATCGTGTACGGCCACAAGCAGGACCCGGTCGCGATTCTGTTGGACGCCCACGACTTCGCCGAAGGGCTGCACCACGGACATCGGCTGATGGACATCAAGGTCGGCGGCAAGACCGAGAAGATGATCGTCAAGGAATTGCAGTACGACCACCTCGGCCGCACCATCGTGCACGTCGATCTGATGCGCGTGGACGTGACGGAGGCTGTTCGCGTGACCGTGCCGATCGAGCTGAAGGGGACGGCCAAGGGGACCCACGAAGGCGGGATCGTCGAGCAACACACAGGCCGGATTGAAATCGAGTGTCTGGTCACGAACATGCCCGAATCCATCGTGGTTTCCGTCAAGGACCTGGGTGTTGGCCAGGCGATCCACGCCGGGGACGTGGCCTTGCCGGAGGGTGTGACTCTGGTGAGCCCGCCGGAGATGTTGCTGGCGGCCTGCCACGTCGTGGCGGCGGCCAAGACGACCGAGGAGCTTGAGGCCGAGGCGCCGGTGGCGCCGGAAGTGATCGGCGAGAAGAAGGAAGAGCCGTCCGAGGCGAGTGAGTAAGATGGATGCCGCAAACGACCTACAGGATCGGAACCGATGGCGGATCTGAAACTGGTCGTCGGCCTGGGAAACCCGGGGCCGGAATACGCGGAGACGCGCCACAATCTCGGGTTCAAGGTGATCGAGGCCCTGGACGAGGCGCTCGGAATCGCCGTCGCCCAGCAGAAGTTCGGCGCGCGGATCGGTGAAGGCTGGTATCGTGAGCGGAAGGTCATGCTGATGAAGCCGTGGCAGTTCATGAATCACAGCGGTCAGGCGGTCGCCACGGCGGTCGGGTTCTACCAGCTCGCCCTGGAGGATCTGATGGTGATCACGGACGACAAAGCCCTCGAACCGGGCCGGATTCGGATCCGGGCGAAAGGCTCGGCCGGCGGGCACAACGGTTTGGCGGACATCATCGCCCGGCTGGGCAGCGACGAATTCGCCCGCTGCCGGGTCGGCATCGGTGACTGCCCGGGCGCCGGATCGGTGGACTATGTGCTGGGCCGGCCGAAACCGGAGGAGCGCCCGCTGCTCAACGAGTCGATCGTCCGGGCGCGCGACGCGGTGTTGTGCTGGCTCGAATCAGGGATCGACAGGACGATGAATGAATTCAACAGCGGCCCGGCGTGACAGAACGCCGGACCGGCGTGGTTCGAATAGAGCTTGGGTTTCTGAGATTGCTGTTTGTAATCAGGAGGTAACAGGTTTGGAAACGGTTGCGAAGCGGTTATATGAAGGGATGTTCCTGATCGACTCCGCGCAGGCGACGGCGGACTGGGAGGGCACGCTCTCCGTGATCAACACCATCCTCCAGCGCGCGGATGCCGAGGTCGTCTCGATGCGGAAGTGGCAGGAGCGCAAGCTGGCGTACGACATCGATCACAAGTCCCGCGGCACGTACATTCTGTGCTACTTCAAGGTGGATGGGCGGCGGATCTCGGGGATCGAGAAGGACGTTCTGCTGTCCGAGAAGGTCATGCGTGCGCTGATCCTGACGACGGAGAAGCGTCCGGCCGACATGATCGAGCGCGACATCAAGGGCGAGCCGATCGCCAAGCCCCCGGAGGTGCCGGGCGCGCCGGAGGGGGCCCATGAGCCGAGAACGTTCCGAGGCCCGCGATCGCTTGCCGACAGCGACGACACGGACGACACGGGCAGGACGGCAAGATAGGGATGCCGCGACGCCCCCGCGTCGGCACGCCGCGTCCGTGGGCAGGGGATGGACGTCCTGCCGGGTTTGAGATTTGACGGAGAGGTGGACTATGGCCAGTTTCAACAAAGTTCTGCTGATGGGAAACCTGACCCGGGACCCTCAGTTGTCGTACACGCCGAGTCAGACCGCGGTGGTCGATTTCGGCGTGGCGACCAATCGCAAGTGGACGGCCCAGGACGGCAGCCAGCGCGATGAAACCTGTTTCGTCGATTGCCGCGCGTTCGGACGCATGGCCGAGAACCTGAACAAGTACATGAGCAAGGGCAAGCCGATCTTCATCGAGGGGCGGCTGACCTACGACACCTGGACCGCCCAGGACGGGACCAAGCGCAGTCGCCATCGCGTGACCGTGGAGAACTTCCAGTTCATGCCCGGCGCCGGCGGCGGTGGGGGTGGGCCCGACCAGGCCGATCAGAGCTATGGCGCAGACCAGGCAGCGCCGCAGACGCGGTCGCCCAACCAGGTCGGCGACGATGAGATACCGTTTTAGTGCAGGTCGATTCGAAATTCAGCTTACGTTGATAGCGATGAGGTAAAAGATGGCACCACGACCACAACAACAGAAAAAACGACCAAGAAGACGACCGGGATTCGCCGGGGCACGCGACCAGACCCAGTGCCGCTTCTGCCGGGGCGGAATCAGCTACATCGACTACAAGGACATCGACACCCTCCAGAAGCTGTTGACCAACCGGGGCAAGATCTATTCGCGCAAACGCAGCGGCAACTGCGCCGGCTGCCAGCGGAAGGCCAAACGGGCGATCAAACGGGCCCGGTTCATGGCGCTGCTGCCGTATTCCACATAGCAGGCCGGTCCCGTTGCGCCGGCGCTCGCGCCGGGTCCGGGTCTGGGCTGGAAATGAGAACGTTACGAGGAATAGACGATGAAGGTTTTGCTTTGCGAAGATATCAGGAAACTGGGGTGGCTCGGTGACGTCGTCGACGTGACCGAAGGGTATGCGCGGAACTACTTGCTGCCGCAGGGCCTGGCGAAGGTGGCCACCGAGGGGAACATCCGGTCGATCGCCAAGGCCAAGGCCGAGCGCGCGGCGGAGCGGCTGAAGGAGCGCAAGCGTCTGGAGACGGCCGCCGAGGCGGTCAACGGCGCCGAGGCGGTGCTGGCGGCCAAGGCGAACGAGCACGGTGTGCTGTTCGGCTCGATTACCGACCGGATGATCGCCGCCAACCTGCGCGAGCAGGGGTTCGCGGTGGCCGACGAAGTGGTGCGTCTGCCCGAGCACATCAAACAGGTCGGTACGCACAGCGTGACGCTCCGATTCGCCGACGACGTGACGGCGACCGTTAACGTCGTGGTCGTGGCCGAACAAGGCGAACCGGGCGAAGAAGAAGCACCGAAGGAACAGGAGTAGACGTCGTGCGATGCGCCGCTGTCGGCGGCTCGTCGCAGGCGTGACGGTCTGCGTCGCAGGAGTGATTTCCGCCCGCGGGTCGCGTGATCGAGCACTGGGGGGCCCGATCGAGGCGGCGATGTCCGGGCATTTGTCAGACGTTCGAACGCCGGCGCTGCGCCTCGCCCCTCCGGGCGGCGCGCGCCGCGGCGTCGAATGCATATCCAACGTCCCCCCCGTGTGATTTCCGTTCCGGACCCGTGACAAGGCCTTCGATGGCGCAGGCGATGTTGTCACTTCGTCGGCGCGTCGTCGCGTGTTCGGCCGCAGCGATGACCGGTTCTCAACTATGGACAACTATCCTGGCGGCACGAGGCGAACGCGGTTTTCAGTATGGAGACCGCACACATTCCTGGTCTTGCATCGGACCCATGCACAGGTTTTCCACAAAGCGGTTTTGCGTCGTGCAAAACGTGTTGACAATTAAAAATTTTCGTGCGCAAAGCCAGTGGCTCTCAGTCCCTTTGCTTCGTGGAAAAGAAATGCCCTGGAATGGCATTGATTCGGGGGCCATCCGCGGAATAATAGCCTCTTTCGATGTTCGATTTCCCTTCGAGGGTCGGACCCTCTTTGAAACGACAAGACATGGCTGATAAGAGCCTGATTATCAGTACTGATAGGGAGATGTCGATGCAGGGCACGATCATGGATGAGGGTTCCCGCACGGCGGGGCCCGGTGCCGAGGCGATCGCCGAAGCGCTCGTGGGACGCATCGGTCCCCAGAAATACAAGATCTGGTTTCAAAGTTGTGCGCGGTTCACGTTGGCCGAGGGAAGTCTGAAGATCGGCGTTCCGAATCCGTTCATGGCCAACTGGCTCGAAAGCCATTTTCTTCGCGACATCAAGGCGGCGGCGCACGCGGCTACGGGCAGCCATCCGACCGTTTCGTTTGTGATCGAGTCGGAGCTTTCGGAGAAGCGCCAGCGTCCGGCGGTGGAAACGGCAGCCGCGCCGCAAGGGAATCCCCGGAAGGCGGTCGAGGCGGTGTCTTCGGCGGCGTCCAAGGCCTTGCGGCTTTCGCTGGACACCTTCATCGTCGGGCCGTCGAACGAGCTGGCCTACAGCGCCGCCCGGGCGGTCGTACGGGAACAGCAGAGCCCGTTCAATCCGTTGTTCATCCACGGCGGCTACGGCGTCGGCAAGACCCACCTGCTCCAGGGCATCTGCAACGGCGTCACCGAAGCCCGACCGCAGACCAACTGGCTCTATCTGTCGGCCGAGGAGTTCGCCAATCAGTTCGTGCTGGCGCTCAAGACCAAGAAGCTCGAAGCCTTTCGCGCCCGCCTGCGGAAGACGGACCTGCTGGCCATCGACGATGTGCACTTTCTGGCCAGCAAGCCGTCGACCCAGGAGGAGTTCCTGCACACCTTCAATACGATCAATCTGGCGGGCAAGCAGGTGGTCCTGGTCTCGGACGCCCATCCAAAGATGATCGGGCAGTTGTCGGAGAAGCTGGTCAACCGTTTCGTTTCGGGGATGGTGGTGAAGATCGAGCCGCCGGATTTCCAGACGCGATGTGAGATCTGCCGGCAGTTCGCCCAGCGGATGGTGGCCACCGCGTTCGGCGACAGCAAGGCCGCACAGGCCGGATTGATGTCCGAGGGCGTCGTCCGATTCGTGGCCGAGCGAGTCCGCAGCAACGTGCGCGAGCTCGAAGGCGCCTTGCTGAAGCTGGTGGCCTACGCCGCCCTCCAGAACGAGAAGATCACGCTGGCGATGGCCCAGAGCGTGCTGGCCGAGCACATCGAACGCTGCGATCCGATCGTGCACGTCTCCGACATCGAGAGCACGGTGGCCGCTTACTTCGGAACGACCGCCACGACGCTCCATTCAGCCAAGAAAGACCGCACGGTCTCGCTGGCGCGGCATTTCAGCATGTACCTGATCCGCAAGCACACCAAGATGTCCAGTTCCGAGGTCGGCCGGGCCATGGGCAACAAGAATCACGCCACCGTCCTGGTGGCCTGCAAAAAGGTGGAGGACCTGCTCCAACGCAACGAGGACGTCAACTGGCACGGTCCCCACGGCAACAAGGTGGTCAAGGCCCAGACCGTTCTGGCGGACCTGGAAGACGGCATCGCCCGCTGAGACGGGCCCGCGCCGCCGCCCGGCTCGAAACCCCTCCGCCGACGGCAACTCGCCGCCGGCCGGCTCGAAAACCGCCTCGTCCATTGACTCGCACGACCCAAGCCCGTATAACCTACGGCCTCTGGAGCAAGAAACCTTTCGGGATTCCATTCGATGCCTGATGACAAGAGAAACACCTGGGGTGCCAAGATCAAGAGGACGTTCACGTCGGTGCTGCCCGTTTCCAAGCGGCGCAAAGGCCAATGCGTTCACTGCGGCGCCTGCTGCAAGCTGCCCAACCCCTGTCCGTTCATCAAGAGCGATGGGGACGGCAAGATCTACTGTTCGGTCTACCCCTTCCGTCCGTTGAATTGCCGCAAGTACCCACGAACCAAGTCGGAGCTTATTACCGCCGACACGTGCGGGTATCACTTCGACTGATCGGGACGAACCGCCCCTTCTGCGCGACGCCGGTCCGCCTCTGGCCGGACCCTCCGTAGCGACCGGCCCGGCCTTTTTTGCCTCGAAGTCGCGATTTCGCTGCACGCCGGGACGCTTTCGATTAGAATGTGCAGACTGATAGCTTCATTAGGGTGATTCTCTTTATGAGCAGTTTGTTGGAGAAGATCAACGACCCGGCGGACCTGAAGAAGTTGACGATGCCGGAGCTGGAGGCCCTGGCGGAGGAGATTCGCCAGTTCATGTTGCGTTCGATCAGCAAGACGGGCGGGCATCTGGCGAGCAATCTGGGCGCCGTGGAGATGACTCTGGCGCTGCATTATGTCTTCGACTTCAAGCGGGACAAGCTCCTGTGGGACGTGGGGCACCAGTGTTACACGCACAAGATCGTCACGGGGCGCAAGGCGGGATTTGAGCGGCTGCGGCAGGTCGGCGGAATCAGCGGATTCCCCAGCCCGACCGAGAGCGAATACGATCAGTTCACCGTCGGGCACGCCGGAACGTCGGTGACCACCGCCATCGGAATGGCTCTGGGCGAGCAACTGAAGGCAAAAGCCGCCGAGCCCAAGGACGACGGCGGGCGTCGCAGGCCCCAGAAGACGGAGCCGGGCGTCCCCAGAATCGTCGCCTTCGTCGGAGATGCCAGCATCGTCAATGGGGCTTCCTTTGAGGGCCTCAACAACCTCGGTCTGGTCAAACGCCAACTGCTGATCGTGCTCAACGACAACAGCATGGCCATCGACGCGACGGTGGGCGCCGTCGCCAAGTACTTCTCGCGGTTCCGTCTGAGTCACACGTACGAGGACATGCGGCGGACGGCAAGGAACATCCTCGAGCACGTCCCGGGCATCGGTCGCGGCGTCGACGAGGCGGTCGAGAAGATCAAGAAGAGCATCCGCATGGTCCTGCCGCCCAGCCAGTTGTTCGAGAGTCTCAACGTCCCGTACTTCGGGCCGGTGGACGGGCACGACATCGAGTCGCTGGTTCGACTCTTCGAGGCGCTTAAGGAAGTCGATCACCCCGTCCTGCTGCACGTCTACAGCAAGAAGGGCAAAGGCTTCAACCCCGCCGACGAGGGGCCGACACGCTTCCACTCGACGGGCCCCTTCAAGATCAACGGCGATTGTGTCGAGTCGGCCCCGGAAAGCTCGCACCAGAGCTTCACCGAGGCCTTCGGACAAGCATTGACCGAGCTGGCGGAGCGCGACGACCGAATCGTCGCCATCACTTCGGCGATGTGCGACGGCACGGGCCTCGTCTCGTTCCGCGAGAAGCACCCCGAGCGGTGCTACGACGTGGGCATCGCCGAAAGCGCTGCGGTGGATATCGCCGCCGGCATCGCCAAGACCGGCCTGCGACCGGTCGTCTGCATCTACTCGACGTTCCTTCAGCGCGGGTTCGACCAGGTCTTTCAGGAAGTGGCCTTGCAGAATCTGCCGGTGATCTTCTGTGTGGACCGCGCGGGCCTGGTCGGCTCGGATGGTCCGACGCATCATGGTCTGATGGACATCGGGTACATGCGGATGATGCCCAACGTAATCCTCGTGGCGCCCGCGGACGCCGTCGAGATGAAGCACGCGCTGGAGTTCGCCCTGGCGCAGAGTCATCCGGTCGTGATTCGATACCCCAAGGATGCGGTGCCCTCGGACGAATTTGTGCGTGCCGCTTCCGACAAGCCATTCGAATTGGGCCAGAGCATCCAGGTCAAACGCGGCCGCAAGTCGGCGCTGACGGTTGCCTGTTATGGGACGCTCCTGCCCGAAGCGCTCCAGGCCGCCCAGAGCCTGCACGAGGAGGGAATCGAGGTCGACGTCATCAACGCGCGGTTCGCCGCACCGATCGACGACAAGATCCTGACCGGCCTGGCGAAGGGAAAAGGCCTGATTACCGTTGAGGACCACCACGTCGCGTGCGGATTCGGGTCGGCCGTGCTCGAACGGGCGTCCGAACTGGGCCTCGACGCCGGCTGCATCCGTGTGCTGGCGGCGCCCCGTCGCTTTATCGGGCACGATTCTCGCCGATCGCAGCTCATGCAGGTCGGCGTTACAGCCGATGACATTGTCAACGCGGCAAAGGAAATGCTGAACGACCGAGGCACCAAACGCGCACAGACATGAGTCAGCGAAAGACCCTGCCCAAACTGGTCATCTTTGGGGACACGGCCAAAGGGCCGGTCGCCGAGGCCATCGAGGATTTCACCCGTTTCCTCCGGGGCAAGGCCGAGATCGTCGCCAGTTGCGGCCTCGGAGGCTGCTCGACCGACGCCCTGTGCGAAAGCGATTTCGCCATCGTCTTCGGCGGCGACGGCAGCATCATCTCGGCGGCCAGAGACCTCAGTCAGTCCCATGTGCCCGTCATCGGGGTCAACCTCGGGAAGCTCGGTTTCCTTGCCGAATTCAGCGTTCAGGAGCTGAAGGAATTCTTTGACAATGTTGTAGCAGGCAAGGCGCCCATCGAGCGGCGGATGCTGCTGGGCTGTTGGGTCACCGAGGGTTCGCAGGGCGGTCGGGAGAAGTTCCGCTCGCCGGCGGTCAACGAGGTCTTCATCACGTCGGGCCCGCCGTTTCGGATGATCGAGCTGAAGATCGCCGTCGACGGCCAGCACGTGGCCACCTGTGGCAGTGACGGCCTGATCGTCTCGACGCCCACCGGCTCGACCGCTTATAACCTTTCGGCCGGCGGCCCGATCCTCGCGGCCTCGATGGAGGCGATGGTCATCACGCCCATCTGTCCCCATTCGTTGAGCTTCCGTCCGATCGTGATCGACGCCCGCAGCCGGGTGGAGATCTGCTGCACGCGGATCAATGAGGGCACCACCGTCTCGATCGACGGCCAGGTCTCGCGAACGCTGTCTGTCGACGACGTCGTGAAGGTCGCGCGGGAATCGAGCAACTTCCTCGTGGTGAACAACCCTCTGCGGACCCCGTGGCAGACGCTCGCCTCGAAGCTCGGCTGGGCGGAGCGGCCCAAGTACGCGAGCCATTGAGTGTTCGACCGCAACCCTTGCGCCCCGGTGCCATGCCTGCTCTCGAAGTCGAGGTGACATGATGAGAGCTTTGCCATTGGCAGGACAAACGAACGCCGAACGCGCCGGCCGACCCGATGCCGAACGGCTGATGCGCCGTCGCAAGATCGTCGCGTGGGTCGTCACGCTGATTGTGGTCTGTGCGGTCACGACTTTCTCGTCGGGCAACCGTACGGGCAGCTACGGCGTCGGCTCAGTCCCCAGCGCGGTCCGCTCGGCCACGACCCCGCTGAGCAGTTATGAGAATGGTCTGGTCGACGCGCCCGATCCCATCGACAGCAGCGATCGGGTTGTCACCGGCAACGTCACAGGGAGCAAGCACTTCCGCGGCGCTCTGCCCTACCGTCCGCCGACGAGCATCGACGCGCCTCTGGGCTCGACCTCGCTCGATCCGTTCCTGCGGCGCACGGCGCCCGCGACGAGTGGAGATGGCTATCTGGGGACGTCCGATTCGTTCTACTCGCCGACCGGAACCGTGACAACCCCCGGCGCGGGAACCGCCGGCACGGGGCAAGCATCCCCGTCGCGATACGCGTCCGGATCGGATTTGAGGCTGCCACCCGGCGACGCGACATCGGTGGAGATTCCGCTGGTGTCGCAGGCGATTCCCATGGGCGACCTCGCGACGGCAGGGCCGACATCTACACAGGGCGTCGTCGTGACGCGCGAGGATTACCAGCAGCAGATGGGGCAATTGCGAGAGAAGCTCGCCCAGGTCAAGGCCGAGTTGATGCAGCTTGAGCGGAGTATCGCGACCGGCACGGAGGCGGCCGAGCCAGCGACACAGACTGCTCCCACGGAGACGCCGGCGCTGCCTGACAACATGATACAGACCGGACGACCTTTGGCGCCCTCCGAGGCCTCGCGCCGGCAGGAGCTGTTGCAGGAGACGGCTCGGTTGCTGTCGGCGACGATGGGTCTGTCCGACGGGTCTGCGGCGGACGACGCCGCACTCGGCCAGGTGGATGCCGGCGCCGCTTCCGACACCGGCGCAGGCGCACAGCCTCGTCTGCGGCTCTACGAAGAGCAGGAGCATGAGCAGGTGGCCTCGAACGCGCCTCTGTCCATCGACGCCCTGGTCGCGCCTCGCACGCGCCGGACCGCTGGCGCCCCGGCGAGCCCGAGTGCGAATGAGTTGCCTGCGGTGCAGCGCATCAATGAAACCGCGCGGGCCTTCGACACGGCGAGCACGGTTCTGAATCGCCCGCAAGCGGCTGTGCCTCTGCCCCAAGCGTCGCCCGGTGCAGAGTTGCCGAGTGGCTATCGCATCCTGGGGCAGACCAGCGATTCGGCGCTGGCGCCGATCAAGGCCGCCACGACAACGACGCCGACGCCATCATCGTCGCCGGACAGCGATTCGTCTTCTTCGAAGATGTTCGAACGCTACCTTCAGTCGGGCCGACAACTGATGCAGCGGGGCCAGTTCCAGCAGGCCGCCGACGCCTTTACTCTCGCCTCCGCGTACCGTCCGAACGATGCGCGGGCCCATCTGGGCAAGGGCCACGCGCTTCTGGCGGCCGGCCGGTACGCCGACAGCGCGCTATTCATTGCCAAGGCCGTCGAACTGGACCTGCCCGCCGTGCTGCAAAGGACGGACCTGATTCAGACCGTGGGCGGTCCCGAGGCGTTCGTCGCGCACTTCAACGAGCTGGACCGGCTCGTCGATACGGACGGAGGACCCCAACTGCAATTCCTGATGGCCTATATCTACTATCAGATGGAGCGGCCGGCCGAGGCGAAGGCCGCCATCGATGTGGCGCAGAAGCAGTTGCCCTCGTCGGTCCCCATCGACCTGCTCAGGATGGCCATTGGCCGGTGAGGAAGGTCCGCATGCTGTCGAATCCGACGGCGTGAGTGAAGGAAGGCCACCGGTCACATCTTTTGTCGCTACGGGATGGCTTCATCGGGCCAGTCTGTGCTGAGGACGAGGACCTTCTGCGATTGGTCATCGGTTCCGAGGACGACGATCTCCTTGCGGCGGTGCGGCTGCCCTTCAGGTCCGGCCAGGAAACGATTCGTCTCGGAGACCAGGCACGTGATCTGGTCGTTGCCCTTCCAGGCAGGCAGAAGATCGGGCAGATCATCGTCTCCGAATCCTTCCTCGGTGCTGAGAGGATATTTCACATCGCTTGAGCCCAGTTCATAGATCGCGAAACGGTTGGATTCCAGCGGCACCAGCAGGCGCTTGCCGTCCGGGGAGAGACGGAAGTAGTTGACGTTCTCGCTCGTCTGATTGCGGAGGGCCGAGGGCAGAATGTCGGTCACCGTCCCGGTCAGGCGGTCGTAGCAGAATAGCGAGCTCCTGGGCTCCTCCAGATCGGTCGTAGGAATGGTGGCGGTGGCGCTGGAAAACAGGACGCGGCCCTCGAGCCCGTATTGGACGCTCATGAAAGGCTGAAACAGGGTTCCCGCGAACTGCTTGGTCGCCCCCGTGGAGCGTCGCGTGCAGACCGTGTCGTCCGCGGTCGGGTTGGTGGCTTCGGTGGGAATGACGCCGGTATCTGCGACGAGCACCTTCTCCTCGATTGCGCCGAGGATCGGGTCGCCATCCTGCTTGACGTAGGCGATGGCCTTGCCGTCGGGTCGCCAGTCGAAGCCGATGGCGACGCCGTCGGTTACCTCGATCGCATCGGTCTTTCCATCGGTGGAGGCGACGATCAGGGTCGCCTTCTCCTTGTCGTGCGGCGCCGATGCCAGAAAGGCCACCCAGCGCCCGTCGGGCGAGAGTCTCGGCCGCAGCATCGTCAGGGGCAGGATTGCAGCGGTCGTGTTCCGTCCAGGCGCGGCTCGGTCGGCCACGATCAGGCGGCTGCATCCGATCTCGCACTCGCGACACTCTTCGAGCTTGTCCCGCCCGATCCGCGTCACCAGCAGCGCATTGGGGTCTTCGCACATCGCGCGCACCACCCAGCGATGGTAGGATTCCTCGACGCCGGACTTGCTGCCGTCGCCGAGGGGAAGATCGGTCGGCAGCACGTCACCGGCGAGAACCCTGTCCGTCAGGCGCCGGGCATCACGGCGGACCATGTCGGCCACGTTCGCCGGGAACAGCTTCAGACCTTCTTCCAGCGTCGCGCACGGCGACACTGCAACGTACGTCATCTGCTTTCCGTCGGACGAGATGCCCGGCATCGGGCCTACCTCGCCATCGGTCTGGATCGGCGTCAGCGCGCCGCTCGCGCCGTCCACAGCGAACAGATTGTTCTGCGTACGCAGCAGGCCCCAGGAGCCATCTCGTGACCACTCAAGTGAATCTTCGGGGAAACAACCCACCAGCAACGTGAGGACACTGCATAGAACGAACAAACTATAGCTCTCAATAGACCTTTTCACGGCTCCGCTCCTTTCTGAACTGTCGGTATCGATCCCAAAGGCTCGGCCCTGACTCGGTCGAGCGTGGAACTTCGCGTGGTTGCGATTGCAGCATGGCGACCGCCTTGGTCTGCCAGAAGCCCTGCTCCGAGTCGCTGAGGACGCGTCGCCAGCCTTCCGGACCGGCCTCGCGCGGAGCGGTCCGCACAACGACGGTCTCGGGTCTCTGCGTCGGCAAAGGCACGGATCGGCGTCCGATGGCGACTCCGAGGACCGCGGCGACCGCGACCACCGCCGCCCAGCGCGCCAGCGCGCTCCAATCCACACGGAACAGGCGGGCCGGCTCCGGCTGAGCGAATTGGGCTGACGGTTGCGTTTTCCGCGAGAGGGCCTCGCGCGTTCGGGTGCACGTCTGCGTCATGGGCTCGGCCCACTGCCTCGCCTCGGTGTGTTCGGCCAGGTAGGTCTCGAACAACGTCGCGGCATCTTCATGCAGCTCGCCAAGCGCGAGGTCCATGGCGAGCCGTTCGATCATCTCACGTTTCATTCTGGACTTCCTCCATTTGCTCTCGGATGGCCTTCAAGGCGCGATGCAGCCGCGAGCGGACCGTCCCGACCGGCACGTTCAGCGTCTGGGCGATCTCGTCATAGCTCAGATCCGCCGCAAACCTCAGGTGGACGATCTCCCGATGCTCGGCCGTCAGTCTGCCCACGGCCTGCCAGAGGGCTTCGGTGTCGTCAAGCTCAGGTGGCGACGTCTCCAAGGCCCGCTCCGCAGCGCCTCGTTCGAGCACACGTGCGTCGCGGCCTCGCTTGCGGAACCAGTCGGTCTGCGTGTTTCGCGCGATGGCGAACAACCAAGCCTGCCGGCTGCCCCGGCCGTCGAACCGGTCCCAGTTGCGAAAGGCACGCAGGTAGCACTCCTGGGCCAGGTCGTCCGCGTCGCTGGCGCTGTTGGATGCGCAGAACATGTACGCTCGGACCTTGCCGCAGGTCTGTCTCCAGAACTGACCGAACTCGGTTTGCCACGTGCGTGCCATGCCTGTGCGTCCATTCTAAGGTCGCATGGAGGGCGGCGAAAGTTCCCGGGCGGTTGGGAAATCTCTGAATTGGGTGTTGGATGCGAGCCGCAGCGTGTGCGTCAGGCGCGGCGTTTGAGGATCCGGCGCGGATCGAGCCGACGGATCGCGCCGGTAATGCGGCGGCCCATGGCAAGCACGCGGAGGCTGTAGTCGAGCATGCGAAGCCGGCTGTCGCTCGGCAGCAGGGCGCGGGCCCGGCGGACCCGTTCGGCCGCTCTGTCCATCCGGCCGGCGGCCACGTACGTGAACGCCGAATCCCGCAGCGCGCCGAGGTGCTCCGGGTCGATATCGAGGGCGTGCGCGAAGAACTGCGCCGCATCGTCCAGGTGCCCCTTGTTGGCGGCGCCGACGCCGAGGTAGTAATGGGCGTCGGCGTTGGTCATGTCGAGGTTGCTGGCGCGCAGCAGGCAGCCGATGGCGTTGTCGTTGTCGCCGAGGGTCAGGAACATCGAGCCCATCGAGATCAGCGTGCCCGCCTCTTCGATGTCGAGCTCCAGCTCGGCCAGCAGGCAGGCCCGCGCTTCCTTCGGGCGGCCGTTGGCCAGCGCGCATTGGGCCATGCGATAGTGCGGGCCGGGCAGGTTCGGGTCCCGGTCGAGCGCCTGGCGGAAGAGCTTCTCGGCGCGGGTCAGATCGTCCTGATTGAACGCGATCTCGCCGAGATAGAACAGCGCCGGCGCGAAGTCCGGATCCAGTTCGAGGATGCGATGGAACTTCTCGCGTGACGAGGCGATGTCACCGAGTTCCAGAAGGAACAGCGCGAAGTCCATGATGACTTCGACGTCGCCTGGATTGGCGCGCAGCTCCAGCAGGAAGTGCTCGCGCGCCTCGACAGGATCGCCGTGCGACCAGTAGGCCTGCGCGATGCGATAGTGGATTTGCGGATGGCTCGGTTCGAGCTCGGCGGTTTTGAGCCAGCACGGAATGGCTCTCTTGTACTGGCCGCGCGCGTACAGGCTGTTGCCGATGTTGTAGTAGCACAGGGCGCAGTCGGGTTCGAGCTGCTGGGCAAGGTAGAACATCTGCTCGGCCTGGTCGTGCAGGCCCATCTCGGTGTAGGTGATGATGCGGTTGCAGTAGCACGGCTCGAATCGCGAGTCGAGCTGCTGGATGTATTCGAACGTGGCGATCGCCCGGTCGTACTGGCCGGTGCGGGTGTAATCGACCGCCAGCGAGTTGAGGATCTCCAGATCGCCCGGGCTCAGCTCCAGCGCCGCCTCGTACGCTTCGATCGCCTCGCTGAACCGGCTGATCGAGTCGAGCGTCAGGCCCTTGTTGAAGTGCCAGGCGCTGTTGGTCGGGTTGATCTCCAGCGCCAGGTTCAGCTCCACCAGAGCCTGGGCCATGTGGCCGTCTTCGTACAGCTCATACGCCTTGCGGGCGTTGTGCTCGGCGTGGTCGTAGGTCCCAAACTCCATGTCGTCGAACAGCATCGTCGTTACTTGCCTCCAGCGGTCCAAGGGTACAGCCTGACTACACCCGGCTATATCGCCCGCCGACGCCGGGGCCCTTAACGCATTTTCCGCACGCCGCGAGGTCCTTTCCGCCCGCCCGGCCCGCCGCCCGCGCCCGTGCATAAGTCCCTTGCAGAATGGAGCTTGGCTGTACCCCCGCCCCGCCGTCCCCGTCCGATAACCAACACGTGAACGCTTCTTCCTCCACCCCCGCGCACACCGTCTCATAACCCTATGCGCCAAGCACAACAGCGAGCCAATCCCTCGCCCGGACACAGGGGTACCCCGAGGCTGTCATTGCAGGTAGGCTTGCGGCATTGTCATGGCCTGAGCACTCAGGCGCCCTCTACTGTGAGGCTTCGCCTTCGGCTCTTGTCACCTTGAGCGGAACGAAGTGCAGTCGAAAGGTCTGGCCATCGGAAGGGCGCGCCTTCCGATTCGCGACAAGACCTTTCCACCGCGCTCGGAGCGACGGGAGCGTAGCTCGTCGTCTACAGGACCGCACGGAGTCGTCAGCAGGTCGGAAGGGTCTCACTGCCTCGACAGTCGCGCCTGTGAGCGGACGCGTCGCATCCTGCACCTGATCTGCTCATCCGCGCTCTGCTCACCTGCAGGGTTGGTGCGGGCGGCCTGGGTTTCTGCAAAAATGGCAGGGTGGAGCGAAGCGGCGTCGGCATGGAGGCTCGGCATAAAACACTGCGGCGCAAATAGTTACGCGCGGCAAGAGGTTTCTGGCACGGGGTTTGCAAGAGTGGATTGTAGAGTGGAAAAGGCATGAAGGCATGGATGCCGCAGAAGAGTGGGCACAGATCAATGGGAGGTACTGATGATGTGGTTCGAGAACTGGTCACCATTCTTTGACGTGGGCAAGACGCTGGAAGAGATGGATCGGATCCTCAATGCGGTGGGTCGTCCGTTGAGCTTGCGGAGCGTGCCGCGTGGCACCTTCCCGGCGATCAACGTATACGACCAGGGCCAGGCGCTCGTGATGACCGCCGAGGCGCCGGGGATGAAGAGCGACGACTTCGAGCTGACCGTGCTGGGCGATTCGCTGACGGTCAAGGGCGAACGCAAGGTCGAGGAGTCCGAGCAGGAGCGCTACTACAGGCGCGAGAGACCGATGGGGACATTCACGCGGACGGTGACATTGCCCACGCCGGTCGACACGCACTCGGTCAAGGCCGAGTACCGTGACGGCGTGCTGCGCGTGTACATGGAGAAGGCCGAAGAGGCAAAGGCCAAGAAGATCAAGATTGCATCGTAAGACAACTCAACGGCGACGACAGGACCGTTATCGTATGATGGGAGGTTGAGAGCTATGGCAACGAATCAGCAGGAGATTACCCGGTCGCAGCAGGCGGCGGTGACGCGAAGAGAAGAGCAAACACAGCAGTACTTCGTGCCCCCGGTCGACACCAGCGAAACGCCGGACGGATTGATTCTGCGCTACGATATGCCCGGCGTCAGGAAAGAGAACGCCGACATCACCGTCGACAAAGGCACGCTGATCGTCACGGGCAAGGTCGATCCCGAAGAATCCGGAACCCCGGTCTATCGGGAGACGCGGATCGGTGACTACCGCCGCGAGTTCACGCTGCCCAACGACGTCGACGCCGGCCACATCAGCGCCGAGATGAACGCGGGCGTTCTGACCGTCCGCATCAACAAGCCGGAGGAGGCCAAACCGAAACGCATCCAAATCCGCGGCAGTTGACCCGCGCCAGTGGTTTCGAGGCAGTTCCGCATCAGGCGGCACCCGATCGGCGGTGCCGCCGTTGTTTTGCGCGCCAGGTGCAAGACGGGCCAATTCTCGGCGACGTAAAACGTTTCTGGATAAGGTCTTGCGGTTGTTTTGCGGGCAGGGCGGCCGCGGCGAGCGGGGTTTTTGTGGAAACGCGCCGGCAAGCATCCTATAATAAGCCGGTAAAGTGACAAGGCGGGAAGGGTCCGTTTTGTATGATCGGTCGGCGTGACCGGCCGAGAGCGTGGAGAGTCCAGATCATGATCCAGGAAGTCAAAGGCCAGATCGCAGCCGGCAAGGGCAAGTATGGCATCGTCGTCAGCCGGTTCAACGAGTTCATCACGTCGAAGCTTCTCGGCGGGGCGGTCGATTGCCTCCAGCGGCATGGCGCCTCCGACGAGCAGATCTCGGTGGTTTGGGTCCCTGGCGCGTGTGAGATCATCATCGCGGCCAAGAAGCTGGCCGACAGCGGCAAGTTCGCCGCCGTGATTTGCCTGGGCGCTGTCATTCGGGGCCAGACCGGCCATTACGAGGCCGTGTTCCAGCAGGTCGTTCGAGGCATCGGGCAGATCAACTATGACACGGGCGTCCCGACGGTCTTCGGCGTGCTGACCTGCGAGACGCTCGAACAGGCGGTCGAGAGGGCCGGCACGAAGATGGGCAACGCCGGCGCCAACGCCGCCATGACCGCCATGGAAATGACCAGCGTCATGGAGCAGATTTAGTCGCGGCAACCGCACTTTTGTGCAAGGACGCTCGCATCGGGATGCATATTGACAAACGAACACGGGCCAGAGAGCTGGCGATCCAGGCGCTCTTTCAGTTGGACGTTCAAGGGGCCGACCTGCTCCCGCGTCTGATGGGTGAGTTCTTCACCGTCAACGAGCCCGACGAGCGCACCCGCAAACTGGCTTGGGAGTGGACGCGGGGGACGTGGGAGCACGTCGAGGTGTGCGACGAGCTGATCGTCACCGCGACCATCCGCTGGCAGTTCTCGCGTCTGTCGCCCGTGGACAAGAGCATCCTTCGCCTGGCGGTCTATCAGTTGAAGTGCTGTAGTGACATCCCGCCCAAGGTGGTGATCAACGAGGCGATCGAGCTGGCCAAGAAGTACAGTACGGAGAAGTCGGGCCCGTTCGTCAACGGCGTGCTCGACGCGGTCTTGAAGAAGCTCAACACGAACCCGCAGCGCATGGAAGACAAGCCGAGGTCGACAGGTTGAGAACGATTGCAGTCCTAAACCAGAAAGGCGGCGTGGGCAAGACGACCACGACCGCCAACACCGCGGCGGCCCTGGCGGCCCTGGGTCAGAGGGTCGTGGTCATCGATCTCGATCCGCAGGCGCACCTGACGATCCATCTGGGCATCGAGCCTCAGTCGGTGCGTCCCGGCTCGTACGAGGTGCTGATGCAGTCGGCCGAGTTCGAGCAGGCTCTGATGATGGTCCGCTCCAATCTCTGGCTGCTGGGGGCCAATATCGATCTGGTCGGCGCCGAGACGGAGCTGGTCAGCGTGGTCGGCCGGGAGATCATTCTTCGCGAGGCGATGCAGGCCAGTCAGGATCGATTCGACTTCTGCCTGATCGACTGCGCCCCATCGCTGGGGTTGCTCTCGCTCAACGCGCTGGCGGCCTCTCAGGAGGTGCTGATCCCGCTCCAGCCGCACTTCCTGGCGCTTCAGGGCTTCGGCAAGCTGCTCCAGACGGTCGAGCTGGTCAACAAGCGCATCAATCGCGACCTGAAAGTCAGCGGCGTGCTGCTGTGCATGTTCGACACCCGCGCCTCGCTGCCGAACGAGGTGCGCGCGGACATCGAACGGTTCCTCGACAGTGCGCGTGGCTCCGCGTGCGCCTGGGCCGATGCGCAACTGGTGCCCACGTTCATCCGGCGCAATATCAAGCTGGCCGAGGCGCCGAGCTACGGCCAGACCATCTTCGAATATGACCCCACCTGCAACGGCGCCGAGGACTATAGGCGCGTCGCGCGGTTCTTCCTCGGCGTCGAGCCGGAGGCAGAACTCCATGTCGAGTCTGCGACGGAACAGGAATCTGCGCCCGCAGTCGAGCCCGCCGCCCAGTTCACTCCGGCGGAGACTACGCGCGTCGAGTGGGAACCCAAACCGGCAACGATTGCACCGGAGGCCGGCGTGACCGCCGACGAGATGGACGGTCTGCTTGGGGAGGTCGACGAGCCGACTCCGCTCGACTCCGAAACGAACCCTTCCGACGATGTCGAGGCCATCGTCGAGTCAGAGCTTCAGTCCTGGTCCGGCGGGGGACATGAAACGCCGCCATCGGTGCCGGGCGACTCCGAACACGCGGAACCATCCCCATCCCGATCTGCATCGGGATCGGACTTGAGGCTGCCACCCGTTCAATCCGAGCCGCCGGTTCAGGCCGGAGACCAAAGTAGGCCGGAGACGCAGGCCGAAGGTTCCGAATCGGCGCCGATCGAGATTCGCGAGATCCATCCACCGCTGCCGCGACGGTACAGCCCGCCCCCGCTGAAGAGCTATCCGATCCCCCCGCCCCGCCGGTCACAGGAATCGCAGTCCGACGGCGACGCTCCGAACGAGCCGGCTCCATCCGAGTCGGACGGAGCCGGCAGCTCGCCGTGACGAGTGTCACGCTGCAACTCTATTGCCCCAGGAACCCGGAGACCTTCATCCAGTTCTGGCAGAGGGTCGGCCAGGCGGAGGTGCCTTCGAT
>CAZOFX010000031.1:48848-49863 GCA_964579055.1 uncultured Pirellulales bacterium | reverse complement strand
CGGTCCTTGAGCACGTCCATGTAGATGCTGCTCATCTCGACCGTGCAGAAGTTGTACAGCAGCGAGAAGACGCGATGGAACACGAAGTTCTCGTACGCTTCGGTGACGTCTGCGACTAGCTTCTGCAACTGGCACATGGCCCACTTGTCGATCTCGAACATGCGGTCGTAAGGGATTCCGTCGATAGCCGGCTCGAAGCCGTCGAGGTTGCCCAGCAGGTAACGCAGCGTGTTGCGGATCTTGCGGTAGGCGTCCTGCGTGCGGCCGATCAGCTCATCGTTGCAGCGCACGTCCTCCTGGTAGTTGACGCTGGCGACCCACAACCTCAGGATGTCGGCGCCGTACCTGGCGATTTCGTCCTGGGCGTTGACGTAGTTGCCCAGCGACTTGGATTGCTTCATGCCTTTCTCATCGACGGTGAAACCGTGCGTCAGGACGCTCTTGAAGGGGGGCTTTCCCGTCGCGCCCAGCGCCGGCAGCAGGGAGAGCTGGAACCAGCCGCGATGTTGATCGGACCCTTCGAGGTACAGATCGACCGGCACCGGCCAGCCGGCCGCCACCGCGACGCTGTACCAGCTACAGCCCGACTCGAACCACACATCGAAGATGTTCTCTTCCTTGCGGAGCTGGTCGAGGTCGAACCCTTCGGGCAGCTCGAAATCGTCGCCCAGAATCTCGCGGGGCGAATCGGTGAACCAGCTGTTGGAACCGCGCTGCCCGATGTGCCTGGCAACCGCCATCGCCGATTCTTTCGTCAGCAGCGTTTGGCCATCGGGCATCGTGAAGACGGGGATGGGCAGGCCCCAGCTTCGCTGGCGGCTGATGCACCAGTCCGGCCGCGATTCGAGCATGCCCGCGATCCGTTTCTGGCCCCAAGCGGGAATCCAGCGGACCTTCTCGACGGCGTCCATCGCCATCGCGCGGAGGTTGCGGCCGGTGTCGGGCAGGTCCTTGTCCACGCCCACGAACCACTGCTCGGTCGCGCGGAAGATCACCGGACCCTTGCTCCGCCAGC
>CAZOFX010000031.1:0-48838 GCA_964579055.1 uncultured Pirellulales bacterium | reverse complement strand
AGTGGGGGTAGCTGTGTACGATTTCGCGTTGGGCAAACAGTCGGCCTGTTCTCGCCAGGCGCTCGTTGACCTCCCTGTCTACGGTCAGGACGTTTTTGCCCCGCAGCCAGTCGGGGACGGTCTCGTCGTAGCAGCCATCGTCCTTGACCGGCGAATAGACCGCCAGGTTATACCGCTGCCCGGAGAGGTAGTCCTCCTGTCCGTGCCCGGGCGCCGTGTGGACGAGGCCCGTGCCGTCCTCGGTGGTCACGTACTCCGCGAGGATCACCATATAGGCGTCCTTGTCGGTCGGATTGGTCTCGATGAACGGGTGACGATAGCGAAGCCCTTCGAGTTCGCTGCCTCGGACCGTCTTGGCGCCGACAGTATACTGGCCCTGGGCCAAGCCGCCGGCGGCGGCGACCGCCTCGATGCGATCGGTCGCGACGACGCTTGCATACCTGCGTCCATCCTTGCTGTAGGACAACGTGGTGTATTCAAGATTCGGATGAACGGCGACCGCTAAGTTGGCCGCCAGCGTCCAGGGCGTGGTCGTCCAGATCATCAGGGCGACCTCCGAATCCCTGGCCTGGTCGTTTGTGACGATACCCAACTCGATCAGACGCGCGACCGTCTCTTGCGTCGCGCTGAAATTGACGAAGATGCTCGGCGAAGCGATGTCCTTGTACTCCAGCTCCGCCTCGGCCAGCGCCGTCTCGCAGCCGACGGACCAGTGGATCGGCTTGAGCTGGCGATAGACCAATCCCTTGCCCACCAGCGTCGCGAAGACCTCCAGGATTCCCGCCTCGTATTGCGGCTTGAAGGTCAGATAGGGGTTCTCGAAGTCGCCGAACACGCCCAGGTCCTGGAACTGGCGGCTCTGGAGTTTGACGTACTTGCTGGCGTACTTCATGCACTCGCGGCGGACCTCCGTCTTGCTCATCTGCCGGACCTTCTGGCCCAGGTCGGTCATCACCTTGGCCTCGATGGGCAGGCCGTGGCAGTCCCAGCCGGGGATGTAGGGCGCGTCGAAGCCCGCCATCGTCTTGTACTTGACCACGAAGTCCTTGAGGACCTTGTTGATGACGTGGCCCATGTGGATGTCGCCGTTGGCGTAGGGCGGGCCGTCGTGCAGGACGTAGAGCGGGGCGCCCAGCCGGGCCTCACGAATCTGGGTGTAGATGCTCTCCTTCGCCCATCGCTGACGCATCTGGGGCTCGCGCTGCACGAGGTTGGCCTTCATCGCAAAGCTGGTCTGCGGCAAGTTCAGTGTGTCGCGGTAGTTCTTCTTGTTCTCATCTGCCATCGTCAAGGTCCTTGAAAGCTCGAAAAACGAATCGCGTATCTTATGCCCCGTCCCGGTCCCTGTCAACGAAACCACCAGACGCATTGGGACTGCGACGGGGGCCGCGCGGTCAGTCTCCCAACGAAAAAAGCCTTCCAGAACCGGCTGCTCTGGAAGGCTTTCATGATCGCGGGGTCAAAGCGTTCTCAGGGCAGCTTCTTGTGGTCTCCAATAATGGCGATCGGGCCGGCGCATATCGTCCGCGCCGCCACGATCGCCCCGAATTGTATGCCCCTGTTCGTTTTCATGAGATTCTCTTTAATGCCCATCCTGTACCACACCAATCGGCCGATGTCAAGTGCCACTTGAGTCCCAGAAGCCAATCATCCATAATCAATCATCAATTGTCGATATCGTCCCCTTGCCATCGCAGCACCGCGAGGACCGGGTTGTGATCGGAGACGACCGGCTCATCGACGATCGTCACCTCCTCGACCTGCCACGGATCCGCCGAGCGGATGAGGATGTAGTCGATCTCCGAGCGGGGGGCGAAGACGTCGGTCCAGCCGGCGTCGAGCAGGATGTTCATCGAGCGACTGCCCGGCCGGGCGTTGAAGTCACCTGCCAGGATTACGGGCGGGCCGTCTTCGCCGCCGAACAACTGGGCCAGCCGCGTCGTCTGCTGCGTGCGGATCTCCTCGTCCAGATGGCATAGATGCGTGCCGATGAATCGCAGTGGTCCGATGCCCTCCGGCTCGATCCACACCTCCAGGGCCGCTCGCGGCTCGCGGTCGCCCCAGTAGGGAAGGGGGTGCACGGCCGTCTTGAGGATGGGAAATCGCGAGAGGATGGCTTCGCCGTAGCGGCCGCCCTGATGCGGCATCGCCTGGCCGAACGCGTAGTGCATCTTGCAGAGCTTGCCCAGCAGGGCGGCCTGGTCGACGCCCGACGCCCGCTCCGTGCCGTCGTCGACCTCCTGCAAGGCGACGAGGTCCGGCGACAGATCATGGATGACCTTTGCCAGACGCTCATAGTCGAACTGCTCGTCCATCGCCTCGCCGTGATGGATGTTGTAGGTCAGCACGCGAAGCGTTTGCGGGCTCTGCGGCCTGACCGATCCCGACTGACAGCCGCTCAGCGCCGCAAGTGAAGCGATACCCAGGACGAATACAAGGACTGCTCTTCTGCTTCGTTTCATGTCACCACCTGCGATTGGGGTCCTGTCGTTCAAACGGGACTCCTTTTACGCGCTCATGGCATCAGCCTTCTGGCTGTGCCTCCGGGCCCGCAGGGCGGACTCCATTTCCGCCAGGAGCTTTTCGAGGTTCCACTGCCCATATCGACATGTCCAGTCGGCACAAAGATGTCGGAGGTGTTCATGGATGAGCTGATTCCGCCGTTCCGGGGTGAGACGCTTCATGATATCCCTTCTCACGTGACGTTCATTCGATCTTCCGCGACGGGCAGTGCGTCGTCAGACGCGAATCCTGGCGAAGCGGCGTTTGCCGACCTGGACGACCATGCCGTCGGCCGGTGTGGTCGCGGCGTTGGGGTCCGTGACCTTCTGCCCGTCGATGCTGACGCCGCCCTGCATGACCATGCGCTTGGCCTCGCCCCCGGTATCGACCAGCTTGCAGGTCGTCAGGAGCTGCTTGATGCTGATCGGTTCGGCCGGCAGCCGGAACTCGGGGATCTCGTCGGGCAACTGGCCCTGCGCAAAGACCTTGTCGAACTCCGTCGCCGCGATCTCCGCCAGTTCGGGGCCGTAGAACTGCGCGACGATTGTCTTGCCCAGCGCGACTTTGGCCTCCTTGGGATGGGTCTGGTTCGGATCGACCAGCGTCGCGATCTGCTCGGCGGGAAGGCTGGTCAGCAGCGTGTAGTAGTTGGCCATCATCTCGTCGCTGATGCTCATGATCTTGCCGAACATGTCGTTCGGAGCATCGGTGACGCCGACGTAGTTGCCCTTGGACTTGCTCATCTTTTCCTTGCCGTCGAGGCCGACGAGGATGGGCATGGTGATGACGATCTGTGGCGGTTGATCGTTCATCCGCTGAAGGTCGCGCCCGACGAGGTTGTTGAAGGTCTGGTCGGTGCCGCCCAGCTCGACGTCACTGCGGACCATCACGGAGTCATAGCCCTGCATGAGCGGATAGAGGAACTCGTGGATGCCGATGGGGTCGCCGGCCTTGTAGCGCAGCTCGAACGTGTCGCGTTCGAGCATGCGCGCGACCGTCATGCTGCTGGCCAGCTTGATCAGGTCGGCCAGGTTGAGCTTGGCGAGCCACTCGCTGTTGTAGCGGACTTCGAGCTTGTCGGGGGAGGTGTTGAGGATGTGTCCGGCCTGGTTGAAATAGGTGCGGGCGTTCCGCTCGATCTGCTCGGGCGAGAGCATGGGGCGCGTCGCGTTCTGGCCCGTGGGGTCGCCCACCCGCGCGGTATAGTCGCCGATGATCAGGACCGCCTTGTGCCCCATGTCCTGGAATTGCCGCATTTTGCGAAGCACGACCGTATGGCCCAGGTGGATGTCCGGGCTGGTCGGGTCCAGTCCGAGTTTGATTCGCATCGGCCGGCCCGCCTTGGCCGCGTCCACCAGTCGCTGGGCCAGGTCCGTCTCGGTGTAGACCTCCACGGTGCCCCGTTTCAACGCCTGGACAGTCTGTACCACGTTGTCCGACATAAACCTGCCTCTCTATCTTCGTTGCCGTTCGAAAGAAGTGGCAATCTTAGTCAGACGGACCGGCGAATGCAACCGGGAAATCCGCACCGCCAAGCAGGGCCGCGACGAATCGAGGGCCCGCTTGCCGATCCGTCGCGGGCCGGGTATAGTCGCTGCGACTGTCCGGCGCGTTCGGAGTCTCGTGGCCGGGAGGATCTGGATGGAAGACCCTGTGGAAATGCCGACGGTGGAGATTGTCGAGGCCGACCTGGATTGCGTCGCGCATCAGCGGGCGGTGGTCGAGCTGATCGATGCGTACGCGGCCGACCCGATGGGCAATGGCCGGCCTCTTGCGCCGCAGGTGCGAGATAACCTCATCGACGGCCTGCGGCGGCATCCCACGACGCTGATCTTCCTCGCCCTCCAGGGTGGCAGAGCGATCGGAATCGCGGTCTGTTTCCTCGGGTTCTCGACCTTCCACGCCAAACCCCTGATCAACATTCACGACCTGGCGGTGGTGCCGGACTGTCGCGGACGGGGAATCGGCCGACGGCTCCTCGGCGCGGTCGCCGACAAGGCGCGGCAACTGCGCTGCTGCAAGCTCACGCTGGAGGTGCAGGAGAACAACCATCGCGCCCGGCGCCTCTACGCAGCGGCAGGATTCACCCAGGCCCAGTACCAGGAGGGCGCCGGCGGCTCGCTGTTCTACGCCAGACCCCTCTAGTTCAATCCTGGCAGAATTTCCGAGCGAATCTCTTTATGTGGCAAGCCGGCCTCTACACGCGGGAATGCCTCTCTTGGTTGTCGATTATAAGACGATCCCAGGAAACGCCGCCCAGGGGGTCGTGGAGTCGATGTCACGATCTTGACGAGGCGTACGCATCTGGGGTATAATACCATCTGATTGCCAACGGACAGCAATTCTTGCTTCGGGGTGGGATTCCTATCGTAGTCGGTATTCTGTGAAGGCCATTTCTGTATTCAGATTGGGGGGTGGGTATGAAGAAGGTGACGTTTTTGACCGCAGTCGCCGTGCTGCACGTGGCCGCCGTAACGAGTTTCGGCAACCTGACCGTGAACGGGAATTTCGAGAGCGGCAACATCGGATTCAGTTCAGGGTACGGGTACAGCCTGACGGACACGACGCCGCCTCAGAGCTATACCGTCGGCACCAATCCGCACAACACGCACGGCTCCGCCGCCTCCTACGGCGACCACACCACCGGGTTCGGCAACATGCTCGTGCTCAACGGCAGCACGATCGCCGACGTGACGGTCTGGGAGCAGTCCGTTGCGGTCGTCCCTGGCGCTGATTACGTTCTCTCGTATTGGGTTTCGAGCTGGTATGCGGCCGCTCCGGCCCTGTTGGAGTCGTTCATCAACGGCGTCTCGGTGGGCACCGACATCGCTCCCGCGACAACCGGCCAGTGGGTCCAGGTCTCGTACGCCTGGAACGCCGGCGCCGACTCGCTCGCCACCCTGCGTCTGGTGAACAACCAGTTGGCGTATCACGGCAATGATTTTGCGATCGACGATATCAACTTTACGGGTCCCGCCGTTCCGGCGCCCGGCGCGATGCTCCTGGGCAGTCTGGGGGTTAGCCTGGTTGGTTGGCTACGACGGCGACGCGCCCTGTAATCGACTATCCGAGGGGTCCCAAGGGAGGTTGTGATGATGAAGACGGCAATGAGATGCTTCGGTTGGAGCTTGGTTGTGATGGCGTGGATCGCCATTGCGCCAATATCTTCGCGTGCGGACCTGATCCAGAACGGCAGTTTCGAAGACAGTCTGAGGAACCCTGGAGGGCACCTGACGCTCAACGCCGGCTCGACGGACATTACGGGCTGGACCGTGGTCGGCGCCGGTCTGGAGTCGGGTGAGAACATCGACTACATCGGTACGACCTGGGTCGCTTCGGATGGCAGCCGCAGCTTGGATTTGAACGGCTACTACAAGACCGGCGGCATCCAGCAGGGTCTCGATACGACGATTGGCCAGGCCTATCTGATCACCTTCGACATGGCCGGCAATCCGGGCAACGGCCCGACGATCAAGACGATGCGGGTCTCCGCCATCGGCGCCGCCGCGCAGTGGGGCGATTTCAGCTTCGACATTACAGGCAAGACGACAAAGGCCATGGGCTGGACCACCATGGACTGGACGTTCGTCGCCGACGCTTCCTACACGACGTTGCAGTTCATGTCAACGGTCACCGGCAGCCTCGACGCCTGGGGGCCGGCGCTGGACAACGTCCGCGTCAGCGCGGTACCCGTTCCGGGTGCGGCCCTGTTGGGCGTCATGGGACTGGGACTTGCCAGGTGGAACCTTCGCAGACGCGAGACAGTGTAGGAGCACCACCCACCAGAATTTGCAGGGGCCGTACAGGGGTACGGCCCTTTTTGTTTCCACGTGACGATACGCCCCCGCCTTCAGTCGGACGCGCGACCGTCGCCATACAGCGCGTCGATTCCCGCTTCGACCGCGGCCCGTGACTCTGCCTTCATCAGTGTCGTCGTCACCTGCTTGCGGCTGGGGTGCAGGCGGGCGTAGCGGACGATGAACTTGCGAAAGTAGCCGATCGCCCGCTTTTCCGGATAGCCGTTCAGGACGCGATGAAAGTGTTCGAGCATGATCGCCCGCTGTTCGGCCAGGTCCGGCGGGGGCGGGACCGGGCGATTCTCCCACACGCAACGCAGGTCGCGGAAGATCCACGGATTGCCGATCGCACCTCGGGCGACGACAAACCCGTCGAGACCCGTCTGTTTCATCCGTTCGACGGCCGCCTGCGGATCGAAGACATCGCCGCTGCCGATGACGGTGGCAGAGGGGAACCGGGCCTTGACCCTGGCGAGCGTGTCCCAGTCGGCCTTGCCGCGGTAGCGCTGCTCGACGGTGCGCCCGTGAATGACCAGCGCGTCGACCCCTTCCTCGATCGATCGCGTCACGATCTCCCAGAAGTCATCCTGGGAGGCGCTGTCGTGATCGGTGCCGATGCGAAGCTTGATCAGCAGTGGACAGATGACGGTCTCGCGGACCGCCTTGACGATGTCGATGACCGTATTGGGGTGGGCCAGCAGCGCGCCGCCTCGCCCGCGCCGCAGGACCTTGGGCACCGGACAGGCAAAGTTTAGATCGATCACATCGTACCCGACTGCCACCAAGTCGCGCGCAGCCTTGGCCATGATGGCGGGGCTTTCGCCCATGATCTGGGCGCCCACCGGATGCTCGTCGATGCCCGGCCGAAAGCAGGCCTTCCGCAGAACGCGCGGCTCGGCCATGCTCTTGGCCAGCATCACGTCGGCCAGCGCGAACGGACAGCCGAAACGCCGTGCGAACGAGCGCATGGTGTAATCGCTGTAACCGCTGAGCGACGCCTGGAAGAACGGAACGTCCAGCGTCAGGCCGCCGAGTCGTAGGGCGATGGGATTCTGCATACTCTTTCCGGGGCGATTCTCCGTCCGCCCTATGGCCTGTCCTTATGGTCGGCTTTGGGGCTGCGTCCGTCCCGACTGTCGATGGATGGCTTGCCGGTCAGGGTCTTGAGGATCTCACTGGTGACCGGCGGGCATCCGGGTACGTACTGCCCGTCCTGCCCGGATCGGGCGGCGCAGTTGCCGATGCAAAGGGTCCCCTCAGGCAGGTTCGCATTCCCCTTGCCGATCGCGATGTTCAGGTGCTGCCAGGACGGGAAGTAGTCGAACAACTGGTCTCGATACCCCTTCAGGAACAAGAGCACCGTGGACTGGCAGGCGCTACAGGAGTTCCTGTCGAAGACCGTGACGTTGGGAAACTCGATGGTCAGGTTGGCCGGCGGCGTGGCAAACGGTATGATCCACTCCTGCCAGTGGTCGGGCGTCACGGAGATTGAGGCCAGGTCGATGACGCCGTAGCCCCGCGCAGCCCCGATCGCCAGGTGGGGAACAGTCTCGGCGGTGGTCCCCATGAGCCGGCACGCCACCGCGTCGGCCGCAAACGCATCGGCGCCGGCGACGACGGTATCCATCGCTTTGGCCTCGCCCGCGCTGGGCCCCAGCCCCTCCATGCCTACCGTCCCGTCGATGATGGCCAGGTGCGGACGCAGCACCGACGCCATGTCGGCAATCGCGATGTTGATTGGTTTCTCGTCGCTGCCTTCGACGGGCGGCAGCATGTGCAGTTGCACCTTGCTGCGCCGCCAGAGGCAGCCCTTCATGTTTTTGACCGCCAGCGTCACGGCCGTGTGCATGTGCATCTTCATCACCGGGATCGAGACGACCAGGTCGTAGTCGCACACGTCGGCGCAGAGCTTGAGCTTGTGCAGCGCTACGCCCCGCTCGATAGGCAGCTCGACGGGCGGACGGCGGTCCATGTCGATCAGGCCGCAGCCGCGTTTCCGGGCGACGTCCGCGATTCCGGACGTGACGAACGCCTCCATGGCGTCGACACCGGTAATCGGGCTCTCGCCGACGGCCACATCCGCACCGGCTTCGGCCAGCGCGTCGATGGCGGCCGCGACGACCTCCGGATGCGTGGTGATCCCCTCGCCCGGCGTCGCCACCCGCCCGACGTTGGGCTTGAGCAGCACGCGCTTGCCTCGCACGGGCGACAGATCCAGCCCCGCCAGGGCTGCCCGCGCGTTGGCGTACGGCCCCTGGCCGTGAGCGACCCGGACCAACGGATGCGTGGCTGACTCCAACAGTGGATTCTGTGCTAACATAATCGTCGCGGCAAGGGCACGATCCGGGGCTTCGGATTGTCTGTCAGGTCCTGCCTGGTGATCCTCAATTAGCCTGCAAAACATTCATTATATCCGTTTTCTCACTTCCCTGTCAAACGCCGGCGCGCCCTGCATTCACAGCGGTCCTGATGGATATCGGGGCGGGACACATCAGAACGACCCCAGCTTAGGGTTGCCACCGGGGCGGGCGTATGGTAGCTTCGGACGCGTTCTTGGCTGCGATGTGGCTTATCGGGCCTGAAAAATGGAGAGATTGCCCGCCACAAGCCGATGAAACAATCAACTGAGGGCATTCGTATATCCTGCTCCGAGCAGGTGATTCGAGGTACACTACATTGAGAAAACTGAGCGTACTATCCGGCGGCGTGGTGCTGGTAGCCCTGGGAGCGGCGGCGTTCTTCGGCCGCGGGTTCTTCCGAGGCGCGATGACGATCCACGATCTGCTCACCGAGAACCAGCAGCTCAAAGGCGCCATCAGCAACCTGACCGCTGAGGACCAGATCGGCTATGCCAAAGTGATCTCCCAGCGCACGGAAACCGATGGGCGCCTCCTGACGACCCTGCGGTTTGTCGAGACCAGCCGCGAGGACAAGACCCAGACGATCCTCCAGAAGGAGTACACGATCGAAGGCGACGTCATCCACTTCGACGCCCTGATCGTCAAGTTCACGGACCAGATGGTCATGGACGGCAAGGCCCGCGCCTTGTACATCTGGCGGCGCGTCTACGGCGAGAAGATGGCCCCGGAAGAGGGGCTGCCTATCGAGACGATGGGCAGCGAGCCCAAACGCTATGCCGACCTGCTCAAGCTCCTTCCCGCCGACCAGCGCGACCTGTTCTGGTCCCACATCTGGGATCTCGCCCACGACCCCGAGGCCCTGTCGCAATACGGCATCAAGGCCATCTACGGCAACGTCATCTACTCCCAGCTCCGCGAGGGCCTGATCTACGTCTTCAAGATCGGTCCCACCGGCCACCTCTACGTCGAAGACGTCCCCGCCATGTAGCGCAAGCGTCTTGTAGATTGCCGCCACGAGGAGTATAATGTGGGTATGAGTTCTGTACGGGAAATCGTAGAAGCGATCCGGTCTCTGGAGCCGTCTGAACTGGAGGCGTTGCGGGCTTGGTTCGCCCAGTTCGACGCCGAAGCGTGGGATCGCGAGATGGAAGCCGACGTGACAGCGGGACGGCTGGACCACCTGGCCGAAGAAGCCCTCGGTGACCTCCGCGAGGGCCGGTGCACCGACCTGTGAGACACCGGGCGACTCCCAACTTCCGCCGGTTTCTGGACAAGCTGCCTGCCAACGTTCAGCAATCGGCACGTGCCGTCTTCACGTTGATGAAGCAGGACCCCAGGCATCCTTCGGTTCACCTTAAAAGGGTTGGCCGTTTCTGGTCCGCCCGCGTGGGGCTCCATCATCGCGCCTTGGCCGTCGAGCAGGACGACGACCTCGTCTGGTTCTGGATCGGCACCCATGCCGAGTACAACTCGCTAGTCAAGAGATGAGCCTGTTTTGTGGCTCTTCTGTGATCTTCCATCGAACCGGATGCGACGTCCGGTGAATTCTTGGTCTTGGCATGAGGTATTCCACGTGGACAAGGATGTGCTAACAGATGTTCTTCAACGCGCGTTGGAAGCTGGCATAACGACCGAGCTGCACCCTTTTCACTCGGTTAGCCGATCCGTATGTAGAGACGAGAACATACAGCGTAAGCTCGCGCAGTTTCTCTCAGATACTGACGACTTGGCTTGCTTCGATGGGAAGATGTTCAGTTTTGGCTTCGGAGGTGCGGTACGAGTCTCCCATGAAGTTCTGGCAATGCACCTTCTCCACCGCGCATCCAAGGTTGGGCCGAGCCAGACGGCCAGCGAATTGGAACGATTTCTCAAACTCGATTATACGCCGGCATATGGCGTGCTTGCTGTGCGCGGAATTGAGACTACACAGGAGACCGAAATCACCGATGATATTCGCCTCATTCCGTATGACGCTGTTCCCCAGAGCGTATCCAAAGGCATGGTAGACTCTATTGCGGCGACTTCAGAGCAGTTGGCGTTCATGGTGCCTCGGCAGGCCGAATCTTTGCGTCCCAAAGCGGCGTTGGTCATGAGGATGCACATAAGCCCGAAAACCTACGTCAGTGCTGATCATGATAGTCCCGCTGATGGAATGAACACGTTGCACCAGATTTGTCGCGTCCTCACTCTCGTGGGGCGCAGTACACCCTTACCATCTTGCCAGTGGGTAGATCTCGGAGAATGGGTACCTTGCCGCGATTTTCTTAGCACAGGCATAAGCGGCGCGTTGATAGCCACAGAGCCTCTGTCGCCGTATGAGATGACAGATGGGGATTGTTCGGATGCCTCAGTACTTGCCGAGCAGTTTCTGCGTCTTAAGCCTAAGGATCAAAAAACCGTGTTGACATCCTTAGATCGCCTAAATCGCTCCAAGAGAGGACTCAACGCCATTGACAAGGCTATTGACCTGGGAATTGCGATGGAGGTACTGCTGCTGCACGACCAGACCGAGCAGGACCCGATAGCGCTTCCTTTCAGGTTGCGTGGGGCTTGGCTGCTAGCGAAGACCCCGAAAGAAAGGACGGAGATCGAACGGACTTTCAACAAGGTATATGACTGCCGCTGTCAGGCCGTTCATAGCGGGAAATGCGAAGCTCCGTCCAAGGAGATGTCTTTGTCCACCCTTCTTGAGCGAGGACAGGATTTGTGTGCAGAGGTGGCGAGAACCGTTCTGCGCAGAGGTGGCTTCCCCGATTGGCAGAAGCTAGTCCTGGGGGCGGAAGAACAAGCAGGATGAGAGACTGCCAGGGGATTCCCGGGACGGCACACTCGTTTCGTCCATTGTGTCGGCCCAACTGCCGACACTTGATGTGGCGAGGGCGTGAAAGCAGAGGTGGGCATGGGGCGTTGACGGGTGCGGGTGGGCCGGGTATGGTGTGGGCGGAGTTGTGATTGGCAGACCATGAACGGGCAGGCATGCGACCGGAAACGGATTTCGACATTGTCATCATCGGAGGCGGTATCGTCGGGTTGGCCTCGGCGTACAAGATCGCGCAGAGGCATCCGCAGGTCCGTGTGGCGGTGCTGGAGAAGGAGGACCGGCTGGCGACCCACCAGAGCGGGCGCAACTCCGGCGTGATTCACTCGGGCCTCTACTACAAGCCCGGCTCCGCCAAGGCGAAGACGTGCGCCGCCGGACGCAAGGAGCTGATCGCCTTCGCCCGGCAGCATAAGATTCCGCATGACATCTGCGGCAAGATCATCGTCGCCACCGACCCGCGCGAGCTGCCCGCCATGGAACGAATCCTCCAGAACGGCCTGGCCAATGGTGTCGAAGGCTTGGCGAAGATCGGCCCCGAGCAAATCCGGCAGATCGAGCCCTCGGTCGCCGGCATCGCGGGCCTTCACGTCCCCAGCGCCGGGATCATCGACTTCGTCGCGGTGGCCGAGCAATTGGCCGAACTGCTCTGCGAGCACCGGCCGGAGAACAAGGTCCTCAACGGTCACGAGGTCGAGTCCTTCGACAGGCACGATTTCTACCTGAACATCAGGACCTCGCGCGGGCAGGTCAGCACGCGATACGTCGTCAACTGCGCCGGCCTCCAGTCCGACCGAATCGCCTGGATGGACCGCGTCGATCCGGGCGTCAGAATCGTCCCATTTCGTGGGGACTACAGCGATTTGAGCCCGGAGGCGGCGCAAAAGGTGAGGAACTTGGTCTATCCCGTGCCCGATCCGGCCTTTCCGTTCCTGGGTGTGCACTTCACACGCATGCTTTCCGGCGGCGTGGAGTGCGGCCCCAGCGCGGTTTTCTCCTTCAAGAGGGAAGGCTACGGCAAGACGGATTTCAGCCTTCGCGACACATGGGATGCCCTGTCGTACCGGGGCACCTGGCGGCTGTTCCTTCGCCACTGGCGCTATGGGCTGGGCGAGAGTGTCCGCACGTTCTCGAAGAAGCGGCTGGTCAAGCAGCTCCAACGGCTGGTGCCCTCGCTGACGGCCGAAGACCTTCAGCCCGGCAACGCCGGCATCCGCGCCCAGGCCCTGGGTCCCCGAGGCGAGTTGGTGGACGATTTCAAGATCGAGGCGACGAAGAACGCGATTCACGTACTGAATGCGCCGTCGCCGGCCGCCACCGCCTGTCTGGCCATCGGCGACCACATCTGTGGCCTTGCCACGGAGCGATTCGCGTTGTGAGACTCTGCGAGCGGTCACTGGATGTGGTGCGAGCGCAACGGCGGAATGAGAGAAGGGGATTGTCTGATATGATCGACCTGGCGGCGAAGCGATACATCGTCCTGGTGCAGTGTCACATCGTCAAGGAACGCTGCCCGGGCTACCTGTGCGAGAAGGCTTTCCACGAGCGAACCGGCGGTTTTGCGCCGTATCCGAAAGACCAGGCGTACCGGGTGCTCTCGATGACCTGCGGCGGCTGCTGCGGACGCGCCCTGCATCGAAAGCTCACCCAGTTGCTCCGGACGATTGGCAAGAAGGAAGGCATCACCAAGGAGCAGATCGTGGTGCAACTGTCCTCGTGTATCACCAACGACAACTTCCACGCGCCGCCGTGCCCACACCTGGACTACCTCCGGACGCTGATCGCGCGGATCGGGCTCGATGTGCTCGACGCCAGCGTCATCAGTGCGACGGCCGAGAAGCGCAGACGAGAAGGGCGATATCGTTCGTGAGTCGAACGCCATGACAAGGAAGCACGCCACGCCCAGTCTGTTCGCCTCACAGGAGCCGCCCGAGCCGGCGTGTACGCACATCATCCGCGTGGCCCTGGCCTCGGCGGCGGACACGGAGTTCGACTACCTCGTGCCCGATGCGCTCTGGCCGATCGAAGTCGGGCGTCGCGTCGAGGTCCCGTTCGGCAGGGGCAACAAGCCCGAGGTCGGCTTCTGCGTCGAGTCGGACGTTGCGCCCGAGAGGGCCTTCGACGGTGGGAGTCGGCAGGTCCGTCTCAAGCGGGTCGCTCGCGTTCTCGACGAGGAGCCATTACTCGGCCCCGATCTGATGGAGCTGGCGCGCTGGATGGGCGACTATTACGTCTGTCCGCTGGGCCAGGTGCTCGCGGCGATGGTGCCCGGCGCGGTCAAGCGGGCCGCCGGCGTCAAGAAGCAGCGCTGCGTGTATCTGGTCGCGCGGGCCGAGGAGATCGCCGCGGAGCTTCGCAGCGCCAAACAGAAGCAGATCGTCAGCTTCCTGAGCGAGCGTGAGGCGCTGACGGTCGACTCCGCGATCGAGATGGATGAGCTGGTCGCGGCGGTCGATTGCCGTGCGCCTGCGGTCAAACGACTGGCCGAGAAAGGCGTCGTCAAGGTCGCGGTGAAGAAGGTCCTCAGCGCGTTGCCGGTGGTGCCCGAGTCGATGACCAATCCCGAACGCCAGGTCGTGCTGAACGCCGACCAGCAGCAGGGGCTCGAACAGATCGCACGTCAGATCGAGTCCGGCCGATTCGGCGTCACGCTCCTGCACGGTGTCACCGACAGCGGCAAGACGGAGCTGTACATCCGTGCGATCGAGACCGTGCTGAAGAAGGGCAAAGCCGCCATCGTCCTGTTGCCCGAAATCGCACTGACCGCCCAGACGGTGCAACGGTTCAACGCGCGGTTCGAGCGGATCGCCGTGATGCACTCGGGCCTGACCGCCGGCCAGCGCAACGTCCAATGGCAGAAGGTCCGAGGCGGCGAGACCGACGTCGTGATCGGCGCCCGCTCGGCCATCTTCGCGCCGCTGCCCAACCTCGGGATCGTCGTCGTCGACGAGGAGCACGAACCGAGCTACAAGCAGGACACGGTCCCGCGCTATCATGGGCGCGACGTGGCGATCAAGCGGGCGCAACTGGCCGGCGCGCACTGCATCCTCGGCAGCGCCACCCCGTCGCTGGAGAGCCTTCACAACAGCCGAACCAAGTCCAGCTTCACGCTGGTCCGCCTGCCCAAGCGGGTGATGGACCTGCCGATGCCCGAGATGAAGCTCGTGGATATGCGGGCGCGCGACGCCGTCGCCGACCGGCAGGACCTGCTCAGCCAGCCTCTGGCGGCGCATCTGGCCGAAACGCTGGCGAGGAAGGAACAGGCGATCCTGCTGCTGAATCGACGAGGTTACAGCAACTTCGTATTCTGCCCGTCCTGCAAACACACGCTGCAATGCCGCAACTGCGACGCGGCGCTGACCTTCCACAAGACCCAGCGTTCGACGGCGCCCATGAAGACCGTCACCGGTCGGCACATGGACTTCGGCTACGCGATCTGCCACCACTGCCTGGCCCAGACGCTGGTGCCTCGCAACTGCCCCGTGTGCGGCAAGGCGATGACCATGATCGGCCTGGGCTCGCAGCGGCTCGAAGAGGAGCTGGCAACGAAATTCCCGCAAGCTCGCGTCCGGCGGGTCGACAGCGATTCCATGGCCAGCCAGGACTACTACCGGCTCCTGAAAGAGTTTGGCCAGGGCCGCATCGACATCCTCGCGGGCACCCAGATCCTCGCCAAGGGCCTGCACTTCCCCAACGTCACGTTGGTGGGCGTCGTCAGCGCCGACACCTGCCTGTATTTACCGGACTTTCGGTCCAACGAGCGGACGTTTCAACTGATCTCGCAGGTGGCCGGGCGGGCCGGACGCTCGGAAAAGCACGGTATTGTCTTTGTCCAGACCTACTTTCCCGACCAGCCGACGATCCAGTTCGCTCTCCGGCAGGATTTCGAGGGGTTTGTCCGCGAAGAGATGAAGCACCGTGAGATCTGCACGCTGCCTCCGCTGTGGCGTCTGGCGACGGTCGTGATGCGCGACGAGACGTACGACCGTCTTGAGACCGCCGCCAACAAGATGCGTTTGCGGATCGACGAGGTCGTTGCCCACCGCGGCCTGCAGGTGAAGGTTCGCGGCCCGATGCCCGCGGTCATCAGCCGGATTCAGCGGTTTCACCGCATCCAGATCGTGGTCCAGGCGCCGACCCCCGCGATCATGGGAAAGCTGTTCGCCGGCCTGCGGGGGGCGCCCCCGGTCCGACCGGTGGTAAAAATTGCTGTTGACATCGACCCGGTCGACTTGTTATAGCTTGCAGTCCTTCGCGGGGCGTGCTATACTGCACGTTTCGACGACCGGGGAGTAGCTCAGCTTGGCTAGAGCGCTGCGTTCGGGACGCAGAGGTCGCAGGTTCAAATCCTGTCTCCCCGATTTCCCCTTTTGCTCTTGCCTCTTCCCGCATTCCGTCGTGTGGCAGCTTGCCGGCGGCTTTCGAGCTCTGTGACGCCGACCGATCCACCTTTATGGAACTTGCCTCGGGCCTGCGGCGACGGTATAGTTGGGCGTCCTCGCCGCCGTTGCGTTGGAGTCGTGTGACTTGGCTCGCCGCGCGGGATTGTGAGGGCTCGGCGCCGCCTTGGCGCGTCGGAACATGGATGGGAAGAAGGGTTCTGGGCAAGGGAAGCCGTGGCAGATTCGGGTACCGCAACGCTGGACTACGAGCCGCTCGAAGAAGGCGGGTTGCGCCTCGTCCTGAAGGGAACATTGGACGCCGCGAGCGCACAGCAGCTCTGGCCGCAGGTCATGCGGCAGGTTGCCCAGTCCAATCCTTCCGGCCTCGACATCGATGCCCGGGGCGTGGAACGTCTGGATGCGGCCGGTATGGCCCTTCTGCTTGAATTGAAGGCCCAACAGGAGCAGAGGCAACAGAGTTTCCGCATTCGGGGCCTGCGGGACGACCTGAGCGAGCTGATGAGGTTGTTCGATCCGGGCCCGCCCGCGCCGCCCAAGCCAAGCCCGGCGTGGCTGGTCCGTGCGATCCATCGGGTCGGCGAAATCTCGCACGGATCGCTCGTGGGATTTCACACGCAGGTCGCTTTCCTCGGGGAGATCTTCGTCCGCCTGCTTGCTGTTCTGGTTCGCCCGCATCGCCTGCGCTGGGCCGATACATTTCTGATCGCCGAGAAGGCCGGAGCCAACGCCGTCGGGATCGTCGCGTTGATGGGCTTTCTGATCGGACTGATTCTGGCCTTTCAATCCGCGATCGGCATGCGCAAGTTCGGCGCCGAGATCTACGTGGCCGACCTCGTCGTGCTGGTGCTGTTTCGCGAGCTGGGACCCTTGATCACCGCGTTCATCCTGACCAGCCGCAGCGGATCGGCCTTTGCGGCCGAATTGGGCACGATGAAGGTCAACGAGGAGGTCGATGCGCTGGTGACGATGGGCGTGGACCCCGTTCAGTTTCTGGCTTTGCCCCGGCTGGTCGCCGCGATTTGCGTGATGCCGCTGTTGACGCTGTTCAACGAGCTGTTCGGCCTGATCGGCTGCGGGCTGGTCATGCGCTCGTTCGGCTTTCCTCTGGCGACCTACATCGACCAGATTCAAGAGGCCGCCAGCCTGGGCGACTTGTTCGGCGGTCTGGCCAAGACCTTTGTATTCGGCGGCCTGATCGCCGGCATCGGGTGTCTGCGAGGTTTGCAGACGGGCAAGAGCCCCAGCGCCGTCGGCGATTCGGCGACCCACGCCGTTGTCAGTGGAATCGTTGCCATCGTCGTCGCCGATGGAGTGTTCGCCGTGATGTACTATTATCTGGGGATATAGGAAAGAATGGGTTCTGGCGCACCGCCGATCATTGAGGTGAGCGATGTGACCGTGGGCTACGATCACCACATTGTCCTGAAGGACGTGACGTTCGAGGTGCGCGCCGGCGAGGTCTTCTGCATCCTGGGCGGTTCCGGTTGCGGCAAGAGCACACTGCTCAAGCACATGATCGGACTGCATCGGCCGATGACCGGCAGCATCCTCGTCGATGGGACCGACATCGTCAGCGCCGAAGGCGAGGAGCGCCGTGCGCTGCTCGGCCGGATCGGTGTGGCCTACCAGAACGGTGCGCTGTTCGGCTCCATGACTCTGATCGAGAATATCTGCCTGGTTCTGGAAGAGTTTACGAGCCTGCCGCGACCGGCCATGCAGACGATCGCGCGGATGAAGATGAAAGTGGTCGGGCTCCAGGACGCGGGCAACCGACTGCCCTCCGAACTCAGCGGCGGCATGCGCAAAAGGGCGGCCATCGCGCGGGCGCTGGCCCTGGACCCCAAGATCCTGTTTCTGGACGAACCTTCGGCCGGATTGGACCCGATCACCGCGGCGCAGCTCGACGACCTGATCGTCGAACTGTCGCAGACGCTAAAGATTACGTTTGTCATCGTGACACATGAGTTGGCGAGCATCTTCGCCGTCGCCGACCGCGTGATCATGCTCGACAAGGAACGGCAGACGATCATCGCCAGGGGCACGCCCGAGGAGCTTCGCGATCGCAGCGACGATGCGTGGGTGCGGCAGTTCTTCCATCGGCGGGCGTCGGCATGAATCAGGAGGCAGGCATGTTTGGAACTGGTCAACAGAGAGATTGGGACGGATTGGCCTGATGGGAAGGAAACCGAGCTACTTCAAGATCGGCGTCTTCGTGATCCTCGCGACGGCCTTGTTGCTGGCGGCCGTGGTCCTGTTCGGTTCCGGCCTGTTCGCGAAGGACAAACTGCGATTTGAGACCTACTTCGACGAGTCCATCACCGGCCTGACCGTCGGATCGCCGGTCGAGTTTCGGGGCGTGCGCATCGGCCAGGTCGAGACCATCACGTTTGCCGGCAGTGTGTATACGATCCCATCGGGCAGCGGACGATTGTCCGCTTTCGAGCCCATTGTCCGTGTCGTCTACGCGGTGCCCCGAGAGACGATGCCCGAACTGGGCGTCGAGAAGGCCGGCGCCATGCTCCAACAGATGATCGCTCGCGGCCTGCGCGTCCGCGTCAACTCGAATATCCTGACAGGCCAGGGCTACCTGGAGGCCGACTATCTCGATCCGAACCGCTTCCCGGTCCTCGAAGTGCCATGGACGCCCGTGCACACCTACATGCCGTCGGCGCCCAGCGAGATCACGACGCTGAAGGACTCGCTCGAGAAGATCTTCACCCGGTTGGAGGAGATCGACTTCGAAGGGCTGGTGGATTCGTTCGAGCGGACGCTGGCGGCCGCTGAGAGGGCGGTGGCCGATGCGAATCTGGCGCAGATCACCAAGGAGGCCACCAGCCTGCTGGCGGAAACGCGGCAGAAGGTCCAGGCGCTCGACACCGCGGGCGTCAGCGACGCGACGCAGCGTCTGCTGGCCTCGCTGGATCGAACCGTCGCGGACGCCAACGTGCCGGAATTGAGCGCCGAGGTCACGCGTTTCGTTCAGGAGATCCGCGTGACGAACGACAACCTTCGCCGTCTGCTGGCGTCGCCCGAGGGGATCGCCGGCGGGACCAACCTTCCGGAGGTCGTCGCGCGGCTGAACCGGGCGCTGTCGAGTATCGACCGGTTGGTGACGACGGAGAAACCGGAGATCGAGATCATCATCAGCAATTTCCGGGAGATTTCCGACAATCTGCGCGACCTGAGCGAGAGTCTCAGAGAGCGTCCTTCGGAGTTGATCTTCAGCAAACCCCCACGTGAATCGGAGGCCTACAAATGACGTGCAAATGGACCCGGGTCGCGCTGTGTCTGGTTCCGGCGGCGTGTTCGCTCGCGCTGTCCGGTTGCGCCAGACCCGTATCGGCCAACAGCCGCTTCTATATGCTTCAGGCGCCCCGACCGGCGGCGCCGGCGATCCGCGAAGGCAAGGCCGTTCTGGCGGTCCCAAGGTTTACCATTGATGCGGCGTATGCGGACAGGGGGCTGGTTTACCGGCTCGATGAGCATCGATACGAATCCGATGCTTACAACGAATTTCTTATTTCCCCAACCGTGATGATCACGGAGAGAACGCGCGACTGGCTGGCCCAGTCGGGTCTGTTCGCGCAGGTTCTCGGCTCGGGCAGCGGCGCCGAGCCCACGCATCGAATCGAAGCCAATATTGCCGCTCTCTACGGTGACTTTCGCGACAAGCGCGCGCCCAAGGCGGTCATGGAAATTCGCTTCTTCCTGCTGCGCATCGAAGGCGGCGCCGATCCGGTGATTGTCATGGCCAAGTCCTACGCCGCGACGGCCGACGTCGCGACCGTCGGTCCGGAGGGCCTTGTCGCCGGCCTTGATCGCTGTCTTCTGACGATCCTGACGGAGTTGGAGAAGGACGTGGCCGGCGCCGTCTGACGCCGGACTGTCCAGATCACGGTCGCACGATCTTGCACGCGATGTCACTTCGCACCGGCGGCACAGCGGCGCTCAGTCGGCCCTGATCGTGTCGAACGCGGTGCGTCTGGAAGCAAATGCCTCGGCCGGTATCCCACCAGTGAATGGCGTACTCGCCCGGCGACAGACCTTCGATATGGAGGGCTGCATCTGTCACCTCCTGCGGCGGCTGTCCGGCGGCGACGATGTTCCACCAGGTGGCGTTTCGATTGGACAGCCACAGATAGGCACGATCGGTTCCCTGATAGCCCAGCGCGCGTAGACGCTCGTCGGAGGCAGTCGCGCCTGTCACGCTCAATCCTTCGAAGGAGATGTCCCGCAAGTATGCCGCCAGCGGACGATAGTGACGATAGGCATTCTGCAGATCCAACTGCTCCCACCACCAGAACAGGGCCGTGCCCGATGGCCCGGCGAACGCCGACGCCCACAGCGCGTTGTGGAAGTGTACGCCCTCGGTGTCCCGTATCATGTGCTCGCTCAGGCCCCACTTGTCGGTGGCCAGGCCGAACTCGCCGATCAGCGCGGGTTTGTTCGGGGCGTGCTCGCGCAGAAACGCCGCCTTCTCGATGACCGCCTGGACTTCATCCTTGAAATCCGCTTCACCAGGACGCAGGTAGTGGTGCAATTGCGCGACGTCGAGGGCCGGGAGGCGGCAGTCTCTCGCCGAGGGATGCCACGTGCTGGTGGTCCGCAGGTGACGGTAGATGTCGATTTCGTCGAGATAGCCGCCCACCTCCTGGTAGAAGCGGTCGGTCGGCTTGCCCGGGTCGATCTCGTTGAAATACTCCCACGCCGCAACGCTGGTCGAGTAGCCCCACCGCGCGACGGCGTAGCGCATGAACTTCCTGGCGTCCGCGACGGCCCGGTTGTAGGGCGCGCTGTTCGGGTCGCTGAGATCATTCATGTAGAGATCCCGCGTCAGGACGCACAGCATCAGATAGATGCCGTGTTTCTCGGCCGCCTGGACGATCTGGTCAAGCAGGAAGCAATCGAGCCGATTGTAGTAACCCCGCACGGGGCGATTGATGTCTGCTTCCCAGAGCAGCTCACTGCTACCGGCACTTTCCTTCAGCGACAAATCGGCCAGCCAGACAGCGCCCTCGCCTGAAAGGGCGATCGTCGTGCGGCCCAGCCAGTATTCATTCGCGCCCGTGGAGAACTCTTTGGCGAAGGTCTGCCACGTGGCAGCGTTGGCCGGCACCTGCCAATTGTGGCTGCGGACCAGAACGCGCAGACCCGTCGCGCCCTGGGTCATGAATCGGCCGCTGATGGTGTATCGCGTGTCCGGACGCAATGCCACCAGGTGCGAAGGCGAAACCTCGATCGAAGCGCCATCCTGGCCCTTCAGTTGCACGCACACGCCCTCGGCATCAGGCAGAGGAACCACGGGCGATTGTCGGTTCCATGAACGCGTCCAGGCGCTCTTGCGGGCCTCGATGGCAATGGCCCAGTCCTGGCAACACGTCCAAATGCGCACGAAGTTCGCGCCGTTTCGCGCCATCTCCGTGAAGACCGCTTCGGCCTTGGGGACATTGACGTACTGGCTCTCGCCGATGAACGCGAGGTTCTGGCCGATGGCGAAGAACGGGTCACCCTCCGTATACTCCATGAACCTTGGGTCGCGGCGGCCGGCGCGCAAGAACCCCTTGCTCTCGGAAGGGATGCACTCGATCCGGATGGCCTGCGACAGCGATTGACCCTCGCGGTCTGCCAGTCGGGCCCGGATCGCGTACGTCCCGGTCTCCGTGGGTGCGAACCGTGCTTTCCAAATCCCTTGACCGATCGGGTAGCACCAAGCCACGGTTTTGCCATCGCTCGAGAAGTCTTGCCGCTCATAGTCTTGGCCGAAGAAGGCCGGCAGAACGAGCGACCGGCCGTCTGGGCACTCGATCAGCAGATCGATTGCGACCTCACATGGGTCGAAGGGATCCTCGTAGACCCGCTCCGGCGTCAATGCCAGTTCGAGCTTGTCATACTTGCCGACATGGGCCAGAGAGGGCCCGATGGCGACCGGCCCCGGTGCGGCAAAGAGGTTGCCGGACGCTGCCAGACAGACCCCGAACACATGGGTAAGAATCATTCTGCGTCGCATGCGATGTTCTCCTTTAGACCTGACTGTTCACGAGGCACAGCCTACCATGCCCCGTCCCTTCGCGGAAGCGCCCTTGCATTTGCCTGGCGAAGGTCGCCTACTCGGCGTGCGTGGTCTGTAGGGGATGACATTCAGACGGCAGGCCCGATTGGGGCAAAGGAGGTTTGCACTATGGCAGATCGATTGACGACGCGGCGGGCATTTCTTGCGGATGCGGCTCTGACGACAGGGGCAATCGCACTTTCGTCGGCTCCGGTCCGTCCAGCGGCGGGCGCCCAGGACGAGCGGATGCACGTGGCCTGCAACTCGTACTCCTGGACCGTGTTCTATCAGCGTCAGGCGCGCAGCTTCGACCAGTCGCTCGATGAAGGTCTGGCCGAGGTGGCCGCCAGCGGGCTCGACGGCTTCGAGCCGTCGCTTGGCGACGTGGCGCAAGTCGAGCGTCTCGCGCCGCTGCTGAAGAAGCACCGGCTGCGGATGCGGTCTTTCTACGCCAACAGCCTGCTGCACGAGGCCGAGCGGGCCGACGAGAGCATCCGGCAGATCCTTGCGGTGGCTCCGAGAGCCCGGGACGCCGGAGCGCGGATCGTCGTGACCAATCCCAACCCGCTCGCCTGGGGCGGCGCGCAGGACAAGAACGACGAACAGCTCAAGGTCCAGGCGGCCGCACTGAACCGGCTCGGGGCCGAACTGCGGAAGCTCGACCTGACGCTGGCCTACCACAACCACGACATGGAGCTGCGGCAGGCGGCACGCGAGTTCCACCACATGATGCTCGGCACCGACCCGGCCAACGTGACGCTCTGCCTCGACGCCCACTGGGTCTATCGCGGCTCGGGCAACTCGCAGGTCGCCCTGTTCGACATCGTCAGGCTTTACGGCAAGCGCATCCGCGAGTTGCACCTTCGTCAGTCCACCGGCGGCGTCTGGACCGAGGCGTTTGGCGACGGCGACATCGATTACCGCGCCCTGGCCGATGCCCTGCGCCGGGAGGGCGTGCGTCCGCACATCGTCCTGGAGCAGGCGATCGAGAACGGCTCGCCCAACACCATGCCGTCCCTGGAAGCGTTCACGAAGAGCACCGAGTACGTCCGCCGGCTTTTTGCCGGCCTGGGCGAAAAAGCTTGAACCGGGACGCACGTTCCGATAAAATGATCGTAGTGAATCAAGGTTCGAGGGTCGGCCGGAATTGACTGTCATATCCGTGCTTGTCGCTATCATACTTTTGTCGCATATCATCGCACCGGCACCTTCGGAAACCTTGCGGAGACAGCTTAGCTTGGCTTGAGGGTTTTTCGGAGTACCGCCAGCGGTTCTACAAACCGTAGGGGCGAATGATGATTCGCCCGTACTATCAGCCAAAGAGACGCCCTCTATTTGGTCGAAGAGAGGGCAGGCGCTGAACTTACGGTTATTATCCATTCACTCATCCCAATCTAAGGAGCGGCACGATGACACGGAAAACGAGAATCGCAGGGCTTCTGGTCCTGGGGCTTCTGGCGACGGTCGCCCAGGCCGGGACCGTCGATGTGATGATGGTCGTCCCCAAGACGTTGTACAGCGGCGCTTCGGCGTCCGCGACGATCACAGTGGTCGACGCACGCGCGTCGTCGGCAGGGATCGGCATCGACCTTCGGATCAAGACGCACGAAGGGGGGATCGACCTTGCCGCCGGACAGACCGACGAGGCAGGGCGGTTCGTCGCCCGATTCGACACGCCCGACGTGGCGGAAGGCTCGTACATCCTGGAGGCATACGTCGACGGCGCCGAGGAGACTCTGACGACCCAGATCATGATCCGCCGGATGCCGGTCGTGTTGATCGAGACGGACAAGCCGATTTATAAGCCGGGCCAGACGATCCAGGGACGCGTGCTGGTGCTGACGAACGAGCTGCGGCCGACTGCCTCCGACGTAACCGTGCAGATTACCGACGGCAAGGGCGTCAAAATCTTTCGCAAGGACCTCACGACGAACGGTTTCGGGGTGGCGCCCTTCGACCTCGACCTGGCCAGCGAGCTGAACTACGGCACGTGGAAGATCACCGCCGAATCCGGGGCCGGGCGGGGAACCATCGACCTGCGAGTCGAAGAGTACGTGCTGCCGCGATTCGAGGTCAAGCTCGAGACGCCGCGTGATTACTTCCGCGCCGATGAACAGATCCCCGGGACCATCACGGCGACGTATTTCTTCGGCAAGCCCGTCGACGGCGCGGTCCAGATCAGCGCCAGTCGTTACGTCGGCGTCTGGGAGGAATACGCCCGCTACACCGCGCCGCTGGCCGAGGGTCGGGCGGAGTTCTCCCTGCCCGAGGTCAAGTACGTCAGCGGGACCGCGGGAGCTGGGGGCGCGGGCAGCGTGCAGCTCGACGTGACCGTCACCGACACGTCAGGGCACGAGGAGAAGACGACCAGGCTCTTGAAGATCGTCTCGTCGGGAATCGAGCACCGGCTCATCGCCTCGTCGCGGTCGTTCACGCCCGCGCAATCGTATGACGTTCTGGTGGTGGCCGAGACGCCGGACGGCGTGCCTGTCTCGGTGACAGGGCAGTTGATCTGCGAGTACTACGTCGAGTCGGGTGAGCTGATCTCCAAGGAGGCCCATTCGCTGGCGTTCGAAGGCTCGACCTCGATCACCCTGAGGGCGCCGCAGAAGGCCTCCTGGGCCACGCTGAAGAGCGAGGTTCGAGGCGACGGCGAGAGCGGGCAGGCGGAGATGTACGTCTATGCGACGTACTCGCCCAGCGACAGCTTCCTGCATCTGAGCCGCGAATTGTCCGAGGCCGTCGGCGTGGGTGACACGATCACCATCGACGTCTTTCGCACACACGCCGCGACGATCTACTACGACGTCTTTGCCAACGGGCATACCGTCTGGTCGGACGCGGTGACCGGGTCGGCGATCCGGTTCCAGGCCACGCAGCAGATGGTGCCGGCCGCCCGCGTGGTGGCATATGTGATCAACCCGAACAACGAGATCTCGGCCGACACGATCGAGTTCGACGTCACGATGGACCACTCGGCCGGCCTGGCCCTCGGCGTCAGCGCCGAAGAGGTCGGGCCGGGCGAGCCGGTTCGCGTCTCGGTGCGTTCGGACGTTCAGTCGATGGTCGGTCTGGCCATCGTCGACGAGTCGGTCTATGCTTTGAACGAGGGCCGGCTCAACATGCAGGAGGTGTTTGGCGAGCTGGAACGGCGTTTCATGGAGCCGCAGGCGGAAACGCACGACCAGCCGTACAGCTACGGCGCACGCAACGTGTTCGAGGACGCCGGGCTTGCCGTGGTGACCTCTCGCGGGCTGGATGTCCCCGAGGGCCAGCGGATCAACGGGCTCTGGTGGGTCGGGCCGGTCCGAAGGGGCGGCGCCGACGATGTTCCCGAGGCCACCGACAAAGGAGATGGGTTGGCCGAGGTAGATCGGGTCCGCCAGTTCTTCCCCGAGACGTGGGTGTGGATGCCCGATCTGCTCACCGAGTCCAACGGGACCGCGACGCTGGACCTGACGGCGCCGGACAGCATCACGACGTGGCGGCTTCATGCGGTATCCACGAGCGACAACGGTCTGGGCGTCACCGAGTCGTCGCTGCGCGTGTTCCAGGAGTTCTTCGGCGAGCCCGATCTGCCGTATGCAGTGACGCGCGGCGAGCAGTTCCCGGTCCGCATTCAGGTCTACAACTACCTCGACGAGCCTCAGGTGGTCTATGTGGAGATGGCGAACGCCGACTGGTTCAATCTGCTGGACCTCAGCGAGCAACAGGTGCAGGTGAACGCGAATTCCGTGTCCAGCGTTTCGTTCGTCATCGAGCCGACAAGGCTCGGACACCATCCGCTGGAGGTCCGTCTGCGTTCGATCCGGCGGGCTGACGCCGTGCGTAAGGAAGTGCTCGTGGAGCCGGAAGGCACCCAACGCGAGCTGGTCGCCAACGGCGTGATCCGAGCGGGCGAGACGGTGGTCCTCGACGCGAACACGCCGGAATTTGCCGTGGCCGATTCGCAGAAGGTTCTGCTGAGCATCACGCCCAGCCTGGTTGCCCAGAGCATCAACGGCGTGGACGATCTGCTCGGCATGCCCTATGGCTGCGGCGAGCAGAACATGATCTTCTTCGCTCCGGACGTGGAGATTCTGCGCTATCTCAACGCGACCGGCCAGCTCACGCCCGAGGTGCGGGCCAAGGCCGAACACTTCATCACGGTGGGCTACCAGCGTGAGTTGACGTTCCGCCACCAGGACGGTTCGTTCTCCGCTTTCGGCGAGAGCGATGCCGAGGGCAGCCTCTGGCTGACGGCGTTCGTGCTGGGCACCTTCAGCGCCGCGCGTGAGGTGACGACGATCGATGAGAGCCTGCTGGCGGAGGCGGCCGGGTGGATCGCGTCGCACCAGTCCGTCGATGGATCGTGGCCGCCGGTGGGGTTCGTATGCCACAGCGAGATGGTCGGCGGGGTGCAGGGGGCGTACGCGCTGACCGCCTTCGTGGCGATTGCGATGGCGGACTACGGCACGGCCGATCCGCACGTGCAGGCAGCGGCGGCGCAGTACTTGCGCGACAACCTGTCGTCAGTCCAGAACGATGCCTACGCGCTGGCGATTGCGGCGCTGGCCTTCGCGCGGGCGGACGATCCGGCCGCCGATGCAGCGCTCGAGAGGCTGTTGGCCATTGCCGTCACCGACGCCGATGGTCTGCACTGGCAGCCTCATCCGGTGGAGACGACTGCCTACGCGGCGCTGGCGATGATCGAAAAGGAATGGCCGCAGGCGAACGAAGCGGTCAAGTGGCTCTCGCTCCAGCGCAACAGCCTGGGCGGCTACGGCAGCACGCAGGATACGGTCATGGGGCTTAAGGCCCTGATGATGGCGGCCCGCAGTCAGAGCCGCAACGTGGACCTCACGGTGACCGCCAAGGCACGCGGCGGGGACACGCTGGCGCAGTTCACCGTGGACAGCACCAACTTCGACGTCCTTCAGACGGCGGAGCTGCCGCTCGAATCGGCCGTCGAGATCGGCGCCGTCGGCTCGGGACAGGTGCGATTTCAACTGGTTCGGCGGTTCAACGTCCTGCTGCGCGACGATCTGGTCGAGAAGGACATGACCCTGGAGGTCACGTACGACGCCGACCATGTGGAGGTCGACGACATCGTCAACGTCACCGCGACGGTGCGGTACTTCGGCCTGAAGGATTCGACGGGGATGATGATCGTGGACGTCGGTGTGCCCACAGGATTCGCCACCGTCACCGAATCGCTCGATGCCTTGTCCGCCGAGGGTCTCATCACGCGGTATGAGGTGGCCGGACGCAAGGTGATCTTCTATCTCGACGGCCTGCAACGAGGCGAGCAGCGCACGCTGCGCTTCCAGGTCAAGGCCCGCTTCCCGGTGCGCGCAACCATCCCCGACAGCCAGGCCTACTCCTATTACGAACCGCAAGTGCGTGCCGAGGCCGGCGGGAATGAAATCACCGTAGAGCCGGCCCCGCAGCAGTAGGCGAGGACTGTGGCGTCAAGCCCAGGCGTACTGCTGCGGGTTGCTCCCGGCCCTACCCGGCCAGACGCCGGGCGGGCAATATCGTATCGCCCCTCAGGTGCCGAGCTTTACAGCGTTCGGCGGCGGCGCAGCCAGCTCACCGCGCTTACGCCGATGCTGCCCAGAAGCAGGGCTCCCGGAGCCGGAATCGGTGGCGTCGTGCTACAGATCTTCGCCCAGAGCGAAGTACAGGTGGTGCAGCCTTCCGTCGTGCTGAGCGACGAGATGATGCTGCTGGGGCAACTGCCGAAACCCAGCACGCACAATTCGTAGTCCGCGCCCCCGGCCTCGAAAGCGATCGGATCGAACGAGGTCGGCAGGGTGATTACGTCCGCAGGGTGGCCTCCGGGGCCGATCGTTTCTGTAACGCCCAGCGTCAGGGACCTGTTGACCGCCGTTCCCTGGAAGTTCAGCGCCAGGTCCAGATCGACCGCCGTGATGCCGGTGTCGACAACGATGGGCGTGTTGTAATGGCGCAGCGTGCCCACGATGAAGGGCGTGTCGAGTGCGACGTCGGTGGGCGTCGCGACGGCCTTGAAGCCCAAGCTGCTCTTCAGGCCATACATGTATGCCGGGGTGCCCCACGATATGAACTGTTCGCCCATCAAAGACCAGTAGGCAGGGGCAGGGGCCGAGGACTGAAGAACAGGATCGCTCCAGGTGCCGCTCGCACTGGAAAGCGTCAGCGCACCACTGGCGGTGCCGACGACGGCGAGCAGCGCCACCGCCGGCAGGATTGCAGGTAACCGTCTCATCTTGTGTCTCCTTACACTCCGTGTGTGACTCTGTGGAAACCGTTAGCTTGCCTCATATGCGTGGAACCCCCGGGGCACCTCCTTTCTCAGGGTTTCTCCCCACTATCACGAGGTCTCCCCATTCCCCCGTTCGGGTAGACCTCACCCCGAACGGACTTGCCTCATCTCCACAGCCTCCGTATTCGCATGGACTCTATGTATAGAAACTCCACGCGGACAAAACACACGTGTATTCATCACCGCCCCATCCGATTGGAATATACACAGAATATAGGACGCCTTGCAAGCAATACCATTGAGGAAAATACTTATTCTGATGTGGGAGGATTGGGAGACATGGGAAAGCCTTCGGGGACATCGCTCTCTTTTCGAGACTCAACCTCATACTCTGCGGCTCGGCGTCACGTGGGGGCGGGTGGACATCGGGCGAATCACTTGCCTGGCCGGTTGACCTGTGGGACTCTCAGGCGGGCGCCGCAGCGGGGACATGTGCCGGACCGGCCGCCGTACTGCGAGGGGATTTTCATTCTCTTTCCGCACGTACAGGCGAAGTGGATGAAGCCGTCGTCGGGTGTCACCATGTCGGCCGGCGTGGTCGACGGCCTGTCATGTCCGACGGTTATCTGGGCCTGGCAATGGGGACACCGCACAACTTGGCCGGCGTATTGTCGCGACAGGCGCAGGGACTTTCCGCACGCGCATGTCACGTGCAGACGGCCGTCCGACGGCGCCGGCCGCCTCGGCGAGGAAGACGGTGTCTCCTGCCGCGCGGTGCGGAGGGCCGCGTCGAGCGACTTCTGACGCGACCCGGCCTGGCGCTGCTGCCACCACTGCCACAGGGACTTCTCGTAACGCTCCATCGTGATCCAGTCCTTCTGGCACAGGTACAGGGTGACGCCAAAGCCGGCGGCGAAGCCGCCGAGATGCGCGAAGTAGGCCACGCCGGAGCCGCCTCGGACGGCGCCCCAAATGTCGAAGATCAGCCACAGAAGGATCATCCAGAAACTGCTCACCGTGAACTGATGCCAGTAGATGAGAATCGGCGCCCAGTAGCAGGTGATGCTATTCTCGTAAAACAGGACCAGGTACATCCCGACGACGCCGTTGATGGCGCCGCTGGCTCCGATGGCCGGACCGGAGTCGAACAGCAGGTGGGCGACAGCCGCCGCGACACCCAGGAGGATATAGAGAGTGAGGTAACGAAGATTGCCGACCTTGGCGCACACGGCATTGCCGAAAATCCAGAGAAACCACATGTTGCCGAGCAGATGCAACAAGTCCCCATGAACCCACATGTGTCCCAGGAGTCCTCGGAGACCCCAGCCGTTCAGCATCAAGGCGCCCGCAATGCCCGGAACGGCCTCCGGGCCCGCCGCGGCGGTGGAGCTGGATGGTGCCTGGACGGCCTCGGCAATCTGGAGGACGAAAACACACATCGCTGTGGCGATGATCAGCCAGTTGACCACGGGCCATCGGTCTTGGGGGACGTCAACGCACCAGGGTATAATCATCACTCGCCATCCATCTCAATCGCATTGTCGGGTCACGACCTCGCACTCTATCATACCACAGGACGAGGCCGGAGGGAATGGCCCGATGCGTGTTTCGACCCGGAATGGGGCGGGACTGCGATTCAGTGCCGCAGCGACGCGAGCACGTCGTCGAGCGACAATTCGGCGTAGCAGACCGTTGTGTCGGCGGCGCCATAGTAGACCTTCAAGGTCTTCTCTTCGAGGAGCAGCCCGCAGGTGAAGACCACCTGGCCGAAGAAGCCGGCTCGCTCGTATTCGGCCTGGGGCTCGAAGATCGGCCGCGCCGAGCGGGCGCGCACGGTCCAGGGCTCACGCGCGTCGAGCAGGACCGCGCCGAGACAATAGCGGTGGTTGCGGTCGGCGCCGTGGTAGATCTCCAGCCAGCCGTCGTCGATGCGGACCGGCGGTGCGCCGGCGCCGATGCGGGTCTCGTCCCAGAACCCGTCGCGCAGGCCCATCAGGTGGCGATGGCGGCCCCAGCAGAGCAGGTCGGGCGATTCGGCGATCCACATATCGTTGGTGTGACACAGCGGGGAGTGCGGCCGATGCAGCGCGTAGTATCGCCCGTCGACCGCCTCCGGGAAGAGGACGACGTCCTTGTTCTCGGGGCCGAAGATGACGCCGCGACGGCCGAATGTCGCGAAATCGAGCGTCGACGCCAGCGCCGTGGTCACGCCCAGAGGCGAGACCGCGACGTAGCTGATATAATGCGTGTCGCCGATCCGTGTGATGCGTGCGTCCTCAATGCCGAAGCCTTCGCAGGCGTCAGCCGGACCGAGGGCGGGATGCTCTTCGACCGTGAAGTGGACGCCGTCTCTGCTGCGCGCCACACGCAGATGCGATATCGAGGTCAGGTACGTCCTGCCCCGGTGCACGATAAACCGAGGATCGGAGAAATCGTTGGCCGGATCGGATCGGGCGAACGCCATGGTGACAATCCGGCCTTGGACCGGGTCCAGAAACGCGGTCTGCACTGCCTCCGGATCGGTCTGGATCGGACGCTCGGCCACACGCACCAGCAGGACGACTTCGTTGCGGTAGCGGGCCACCGCGGGGTTGAAGACGCCCATGACCTCGAAACCGTCGAGCGACGGGGCCACATCCTGCGGGGTGAGGATCGGATTGGCTGGAGCGCGAAACACCGCCATGACGACGTTCTCCCGGATTCTGTCGGCGGCCTTGGCGTCAAGGCCACGATTGCATGGCCGATCGTAGCAGGTCGGGTTGCGGCCGGCAAGCCGTTGGCAAGGTCCCGGCGGCCCGGAACGGCAAAAAACGTTGATTTTTGGGCCGCGGATGGTAGAATGCAGTGAGATATGCACGTGCTATCGTGCCTTCACGGCGGGCGGAGTCGCGAGGTCATTCGGGATCGACGAGGGTCCCGGATTCTGTAACACCAGCGTACTTGCACGCCTGTCATCGCTTGGATTGTCGGGAGTGAGGAATGAGTATGACGCGTGAACCCTGCCGGCCTGCCTATTCTGTGCTGGTTTCTTTCCTTCTGGGCGTCTGTCTCGCCTCGACGAACCCGGCGGCCCGGGGAGCGGGCCTGCCGCTGGCGATCAACGAGCTGATGGCGGCCAACAGCAGCATCAAGGCCGACCCCCAGGGGCAGTACGACGACTGGGTCGAGATCTACAACTACAGCGATGCGCCCATCGACCTGGGGCGGATGTACCTCACGGACGACCTTGGCGAACCGACGAAATGGCAGTTCCCGGGCGGTGCCTCGCAGCCGGCCAGCGTTCCGGCAGGGGGATATCTCATCGTCTGGCTCGACGGCCCCACCAGCGACAGCGGACTGCATGCGTCGTTCGCCCTCGACGGCGACGGGGACAGTCTCGCGCTGTTTGCTCCCGACGGGACCACGCTCATCGACAGCGTCACGTTCGAAAAGCAGAGGACCGACGTCTCCTATGGCCGCTCGCCCGACGGGACCGGTCCGTGCGGCTTCCTGCTGGCGCCGACGCCCGGCTTGCGCAACAGCGGTCTGTACGACGGTCTCGTCGCCGATACGAAGTTCAGCCATGACCGCGGTTTCTACGAGGCGCCGTTTGACGTGACGATCACGTGCGAGACGCCCGGCGCGACCATCTACTACACGCTCGACGGCAGCATGCCGTATTCGCAGATTCGCCAGGTTCCCGCCGGCAGTGTCTACAGCGGCCCGATCCGCATCACCAGAACCACGTGCCTGCGGGCCCAGGCGGTCAAGCCGCAGTGCGTGCCCAGCAACGCGGACACGCACACGTACATCTTCCCGGCCGATGCGGCGAGGCGCTCGCAGTCCGAGGTGCTCGCGCGTGGCTATCCGAGCACGTGGTTCGGCTCCTACCCGGCCGACTACGAGATGGACCCGGAGATCTACGACAGCCCTGAATATGCCGACGTCATCGACGATGCGCTGCTGGCGGTCCCGACCCTTTCCATCGTGACCGACAAGGACCATCTCTTCAGCAAGACCAAGGACGCCGAGACCGGCGGCATCTACATCTACACCGGCCACAGCAGCACGGGAGGCCAGGACTGGGAGCGGCCCGTGTCCGCAGAGCTGTTCAGCATCGACGGCACCAAGGAGTTTCAGATCGATTGCGGCCTGCGCATCCAGGGCGGCGAGAGCCGCAACCCGCCCAAGTGTCCCAAGCACAGTTTCAGCCTCCGCTTTCGCGGCGATTACGGCTCGTCGAAGCTCCAGTTTCCGTTGTATGACGGCAGCCCGGTGGAGACGTTCGATTCACTTCAACTGCGCGGCTTCTTCAATAACGCCTGGACGCACTGGGACCCCGGCCAGCGCCAACGCACGCAGTACATCCGCGACCAGTGGATGCGCGACTCGCTGCTGGAGATGGGCCAGGCCGACGCCGGTCGAGGGTTCTACGTGCACCTCTACATCAACGGGATTTACTGGGGCCTCTACCTGGTCCAGGAGCGTCCGGTCGACTCGCACTACGCCGCCTACAACGGAGGCGACCCGGATCGAATCGATTCAATCAACGGGGGCCGGGCCACCGACGGCACCGCCCAGGCCTGGCAGCAGGCCAGGAGCATCGCTGCCGGTGGGGACTGGGCCCGGATCTGCGAAGTGATCGATATCGACAACTTCATCGACTTCACGCTCCTGAACCTGTTTGCGGGCAACGTCGATCTCAAGAACGATGGGAACTGGCGCGCCGCCGGAGGCGGCCCCGACACCCGACCCTGGCGCTTCTATAGCTGGGACGGCGAACAGGTCCTGGTCAATCGCAACCAGACCGGCACGAGCCCTTCCTCGGACCCGACCGGCCTGTATCGCTCGCTCTCGCAAGTCGAGGAGTTCCGCGTCCGCTTCGGCGACCGCGTGCACAAGCACCTGTTCAACGGCGGCGCCCTGACGACCGAGCGCAACGTCGCGCGATGGACCCGACGCGCCGACGAGATCGATACAGCGGTGATCGCAGAGTCGGCCCGCTGGGGCGACTATCGCCGCGACATGCACCCCTACAGCTCGGGACCGTATTACCTCTACACCCGCAACGATTTCTGGATCAACGAGCGTCAGAACCTGCTCGACAACTACTTCCCGCGACGCAACGACGTGGCGATGTCGCAGTTCAGATCGCTGGGGTTCTACCCGAGCGTCGAGGCGCCGGTCTTCCACATTGACGGCGTCTATCAGCATGGCGGCCACGTTGGAGAGGGCTCATCGTTTACGATCTCGTCCACCGCCGCAACGGTCTGGTATACGCTTGACGGCAGCGATCCGCGGCGCCCCGGCGTCAGCGGCAGCACGGGCGCCGAGCTGGTCCTCGTGCCGGAAGCGGCGTCCAAGCGCGCGTTTATCCCCACCGCCGACATCGGCAGCGCCTGGCGCAGCGACGTGGACTTCGACGATTCCGCCTGGATCGGCGGCTCCGGCGGCGTCGGCTTCGAACGCAGCACCGGCTACGAGGCGTTCTTCGACATCGACGTTCAGACCCAGATGTACAATCGCAACCAAAGCTGCTACATCCGCATTCCGTTCGACGTCACTCCCGAGGGGCTGCAATACGCCGGCGGCCTGACGCTCAAGGCGCGGTATGACGACGGCTTCATCGCCTACCTCAACGGCGTCGAAGTCCAGCGCGTCATGTTCGAGGGGACGCCCGCCTGGAACTCCGGCGCCACCGACAACCACTCCGATCTCGACGCGGTCGAGTTCGAGAGGTTCGACCTCTCCGGCCATATCAGCCGGCTTCACCTGGGCCGCAACCTCCTGGCGATCCAGGGGCTCAACGCAGGCGCCACCAGCTCCGACTTTCTGATCTCGGTCGAGCTGGCCGCGTCCCAGGGAGGGGCGAACATCGCGAGCGGCGTCGCGGCGACGGCGGTCCGCTATGCCGGCCCGATCCGGCTCGACGCCAGCACGATGGTGCGGGCCCGCGCCCAGAGCGGGGCCACCTGGAGCGCTCTGAACGAGGCCGTCTACGCCGTCGGTCCGGTGGCCGAGAGCCTGCGGATCAGCGAGATCATGTACCATCCTGTCGATCCGAACGCCGAGTACATCGAGCTGCTCAACATCGGCGCCCGAACGGTCAATCTCCATCTCGTGCGCTTCACAAACGGGATCGATTTCACGTTCGGCGACGTTCCTCTCGACCCGGGCGCGTATGCCCTGGTGGTCAAGGACATCGCAGCGTTCGAGTCACGCTACGGGGACCAGTCGCCCGTGGTCGGCCAGTACGAAGGCAGTCTGAACAACGCGGGCGAACGAATCGAGTTGCAGGACGCGGCCGGACAGACCATCCTCGCGTTCCGCTACAAGGACGGGTGGTACGACCTTACCGATGGCGAGGGTTACTCGCTGACCGTGGTCGATCCTGTCACGGCCGATTCGGTCACGCTTGACAAGAAGGGCGCCTGGCGCGCCAGCGTCGAAATCGGCGGCTCACCCGGCTGCGATGACTGAACGGAAATTCGAAACACGAAATCCGAAACAAGGCCGAAATTCGCAAACTCAAAGGAACGAAACGCTGCCGCTGTGCCGAACCCCGTTTCGAATTTGCCGTTTGGCGCCTTCGAATTTGTTTCGTATTTCGAGTTTCGGATTTCGGATTTGACGCGGCCGCGTCGTCATTTCTTCGGATAGGCGTAGTAAAACGTCTCGGCGCGGGAGAAGGCCTCGACGTGTCCGTCGAGGAACGCGCAGTTGCCGCGTCCGCCCAGCTTGTCGCCGGATGGAGCGTGGTGGAAGCCCGCGATCACGTCGTAGAATTGCCCGACTCCGTCCGGTCCCGGGATCACCTCTCGCACATTGCCTCCGACTTGACTGAGCCAGCCCGCGATCATCGAGTCGCTGCCGGGGATCATGAACGTGTCGTTGAGCCCCGATGCGTTGTAGGCCGTATCCACCCGCGAGCTTTCTTCCGTGAACGAAAACGTCGTCGCCGGGTGCTTGACTTCCGTGTCTTTGACCACGCGAGTCTTCTGGACATCTCCGGCGGCGCTGCCCAGGTAGGCGTTCATCGTGTAGTTGTACCAGGGCTCGAAGTTCTTGACCGTCGAGCCCGTGGCCATGAAGAACTGGTCGTCGCTATAGCGAACCGCCAGATTTCTGAAGGTCGGGCAGATGCACGCCCGGGCGTCGGCGAGGTACCGGGCCATCATCCCCCCGCACTCGGGGTGGCTTTTCAGCTCGACATCGCCGTTGCACCAGCGAAGGTGCAGAAAATCCGAGACGCCCGCCTCTCCAGGGAAGGCCGTGAGCTTGGAGAAGTAGCACATCTCGGGCAGGCAGAACTTGCGGTCGTTGTCGTCGAGGTACATCGCCATGGCGATGGTGTAGTTCTTCAGATTGCCCTTGCAGGCGGCGCCCTGGGCCAGCTCGCGGGCCTTGCCCAGCGCCGGCATCAGGATCCCCATCAGCACGGCGATGACGGCGATGACGACCAGCAGTTCGATCAGTGTGAACGCCTTCGACTTCCGCATGACATGGTCCTCCACGTTCTCGGGAAGTGCTTACCCAGACCTATCGTCTCTACCCACTCGTCGCCGGGCGCACCCGGTAGGGTATGCCAGTCAGGGTGCCTGATCGCGTTGCATCGCGGCATCCACCATTCTATCGGCAGAACGGGGCCGGCTGCAAGAAATATCGCCAACCCGCATGGTGTGGCAGCCTCAAAGCCTGCGGCTTTGGGGCTGCCACACACAGGCCAGGGTGCTCGCACACGGATGCCGGTATGGCCTACGGCTGGGGGATCAGGCGGACCAGGGCCACGCCGTGGCGCGACACGTTGACGGTGAAGCGGCCGTCGTACGTGCCCAGGTCCTTCTGCCGCCAGAGGTCTCGCACGAGCCGCTTGCCCGACAGGCCCAGCAGCGACCAGTCGATCGCCATCTCGCGAGGCAATTCGGCCAGGTTGAACAGGCCCACCGCCACCGAGCCGTCGGCCATCGCCTTGGCCAGGATCAGCGTCTCGTCGTCCTGCACGAGCGGCCTGGCCTGGATGCCCAGCGGGTCCTGATCGACGTCGATCACCTCGGCATTGCATAGTACGTTGAGGGTGAATTCATCGAGATAGCGCATGTCGCCCGAGTAGAACAGCGGGGCGGCCATCAGGCACCACATCGACATGTAGCTGTACTGCTCGCTCGGCGTCAGGGTCGTGAGTCTGGGCGGCTCATCGTGCTGGTAGGCGTTGCCGATGTGGCCGATCAGGATGTAGTCGGGGTCGTTCCACTGTCCCGGCTTGGCGTACTCATGGTGCCGGGCGTTGCTCAGGCCGATCTGGTAGAAGCCGGGCAGCAGCGCGCCCTGTTCGAGGCCCAGGTCGCCCGTGGTGCGCCAGCAGTGCCCGCCGACTTCGCCGCCCCAGGTCCAGACGTTGCCCATGCCGTACTGGCAGAGATTCAGGATGATGTCGCGGTCCAGGCTCCTGAGGATGTCGCCCATCAACTGGTACGGGCGCTTGAGGTGCTCCAGGTCCGTGCCGCCGGCGACCTCGCTGTAGGAGCACCAGTCGTGCTTGAGGAAATCGAAACCCCACTCGGCGAACTTCTCCGCGTCCGCCCGCTCGTGCTCGTAGCTGGCGACGTACCCGGCGCAGGTCCACGGCCCCGGGCCGGTGTAGAGGCCCGCCTTGAGACCCTGGCTGTGGATGTGATCGACCATGCCCTGGATATCGGGGAACTTGGCGTTGGGCAGGATCGCGCCCTTGGCGTCGCGGTAAGGCTCATCGCCGCGCTTCTTCATCCAGCAGTCGTCGATGTTGACGTAACTGTATCCGTGGTCGGCCATGCCCGAGCTGACCATGACGTCGGCCGCGTTTCGCATGTGCTCTTCGGTGACGTGGTAGTAGTGGATGTACCAACTGTTCCAACCCATCGGCGGCGTCAGCGCCAGCGTGTCGCCCACGAGGATCGCAAAGGTGCGCCGGTCGCTGCCGTGGCTGTTCTTCGCTTCGAGTGTCACGACGTACTCGCCTCGCTGCGCGGGCGCCGTCCCCGTGATGATTCCCGTGCTCGCGTCGAGCCGCAGCGTTTCGGGCAGGCCGGCGGCGGTGAAGGCGATCGGCCGCGCGCCCGTGCAGGGGATGCGATAGAGGAACGGGTGTCCCGGCCGGCAGCCGTAGACCTTCGGCCCGTTGATCTGCGGCGCCGGGCCCGGCTTGGGCGTCAGCAGCACCTTCTCCTCGGCTGGGGGCTTCGACGCATCGAGCGTCTGCGGCTTGTCGCCGGCCACGATGAACTCGGCGCCCGCCCAGTCGGCGTGATCGTAGTCGGCGCCGTCGCCGCCGGAACTCACCAGCAGGATCATCTGCGTGGCGCCCGCCAGCGAGACGTCGACTCGCTTGGCTTCGTCGTTGCCGGTCATCAGGCCGCTGTCAAACAGCACCTTGCCGTCCCCGAAGACCTTGAATCGCACCGAGCCGCGAGGCCCGGTGGCGTCGTCGACGCCCACCCAGGCGCTGAACCGCTCGGTCTTGCCGTCCAGAGCGATGTAGCAGATCGATTCGGCGTGCGTCGCGACGCCCGTCTCGAACGTGCGCCCGCCGATCGACAGCGTTCGGGCGGTGATGCTCTTGTTGACCTGGGGCTTGCCCCATCCGGTGGACATCTTGGTCAGGTCCAGCTCGCCCAGCGGCATCGTTGCGCCCGAGGCGACCCCCGCGCCGACGCAGACCAGAGAACACACCAGAATCCATCGCTGTTTCATGCTCGAACGCATGGTCACCTCCCGTTGCCTGAGCCCTGTGTTTGCCGCAGCCTCGATCGGGCCGCCTCCGAATCCTACCACGATCCGGCCGCTGCATCAATCCGCCACCATCACGAGGGTGCATGACTGTGTCTGCGCTGCTCGCTTGGGCACATCGCAGAAACACGAATATCGAAGTCCGAATCTCGAAACCAGCCCGAATGATCCAATACCCAAGCTCGAAACACGGACGACATCGCGTGCAACTCGGCCCTGCCCATGCAAACTGGGGCGAATTTGGAGCATTTGGACTTCGTGCTTTGAATTTGTTTCGCGTTTCGTGCTTCGGATTTCGAGCTTGTGCTCGCCGGCCATACAAAGGAAGGGGCCGCAAGTGGTGCTTGCAGCCCCTTGGTAGTTGCGGCGTTCGCAGGCCGAACGCTTCGGTTCCCGTTGCGTCGAGTTACTCAGTCGTTGCGGGCCGGCCATACCCGATGTCGTCGACGTAGACCGTGCCGGTTCCGCCGGCCGTCGGAGCCGTCTTGCTGCCGACGCCGATGATCATCTTATCGACGCGGCTGAGGTACACGCCGGACAGCTCGCTGTAGGGAATCTTCCATTCCTGCCAGGATGGGCGGGCCGTTATGGCCGCGTCGGCATTCACGACCGTCTTGGTCTTGCCGGCGCTGTCCTCGATCGTCACGTACATCGCCTCCGCCGAGTTGCCCGCCGGCTGCGCGACACCGATCTCCGCCACCTGCCAGGCGCCTGTCACGTTGCCGGCCGTCGATATCTTCGAGAACTCGGCCGCCGTCACGATCGCGGCGTCGTGACTGCAGACCGCCAGACCGATATAGACATCGGCGGCCATCGCGATGTCCAGCGCCGGGCTGACCACGATATCCGTCCAAGTCTCACCGTCTTCCGACTGTTGGGCCGTGAAGGTGTTGCCCGCGCGGGTCAGCTTTACCCAGTGCGGTAGCGCAATATCGGCGACGTCCGTATTGGCGCTGGCCGCGTTTGCTGTCGGACGACGCTGGAACGAAAGGCCATGCGACGGCGTCGGCGTCAACGCCACGAACGCGTGCTTCGAGCCGGCCTCGAGCGTCTCGCGGATCATCACGCCCGCCTTGGCCCACTCATTGCTGAGAATGATGCTGTCGACGCGCACCGTGATCGAGCCGTTGCCGCTGAGACTCTTGTACGCATAGCGGAACTGGTCGCCGTTGTTCCAGATATCGGTGCCGATGCCGTTCATGATGATGGCGCCGTCGGCGGCCTCGACGAAACCCGGCGCATTGCCGCGTACGTAGAGTACGAGCGTGTCGGCTCCGTTGCCTGACCAGTCCTGCGACGTTTCGAACTGCCGCCAAGCCTCCGAGTAGAACGGCGCAGCGCTGTTGTCGTACGCCAGGGGCATGGACTGCTTGCCGCTATGGACGATCGTCTTCTCGGCGAACGGTGCGGTGAGATAGCCGACGGTCGAGCCGGTGTCGTTCACCCAGCCGTCGAGCCAGGTATCGAAGATCGTGGTCCCGGCCTCGATCTCATCGTCGTAGGTCTCGAACCCGTCGATCGGCGCATACTCCTGCGTCGAGAAACTCCAGAGGTCGCCGGCCCATGTAGTTACGGCGTCCGCCTCATTGACCTCGTCGACCTGCCAGTAGCAGGTGCTCCCGAACTGGAGATTGCCCGGAGCGAACGTGGCAGTGCTCACCGTGCCGGCCAGAGTCAGAGCGTCCGGGTCTGTGCCCAGATACACCCCATGCGAGACCGCCTCGCGACCGGCCCGCCAGGTCAGTGACGTGTTCACATCCACGTCGGCGGCGCCGTCGGCGGGTTGCGGCTCACGGGCATGTGCCGGCACGTACATGAAGCGGACTTCGCTAAGGCCGTATTGGCCCATGAGCCCGTAGCCGCTGTTGACGTTCAGTCGCACGTATTTAGCCGGTAGACCGCCGAAATCGACCGTCGTGTTGGCGGTATATGTGGCCTTGGCCGTGGCCCGGGCCAGCTCAAAATCGCCCAGGGCGGTCCAGTCCGTACCATTTTCGGAATACTCAACGGTCACGTTCTTGAGTCCGAAGCCCAGGAGCACCTCGAACTGGACATTATAGTTCCAGATGAGCATCTGATGGAGCTTGTAGACGCGTTCGAACTCGTACTCAATATAGAGACTGCCTTCGGTCGGAGGTGATGCCAGCCACATGTCACCGCTCTCAACTCCATGTTCGTCCTGGGCATTGAGTCCGGAGCCGTTGACGGTATTCTCCGGGCCGGCATCCGCTTGAAACGTACCGTTGCTGCTGGCCGTGACGTTCGCAATGGCATACGCAAAGGGTTCGACGGTAAAACTCCAGGTCTCGCCCTTGAAGATCGTGCTGTCTGGCGGTGCGTTGACTTCATCGATGCGCCAGTAGTAGGTCACACCAAAGTCGAGCAACCCGGGCGGGTCGAACGTTGCGGTGGCCTGCCCCTGGCTGAGCAGCACCCCCATCGGATTGGCCCGGCTCGCGCCGTTCACATCCTCGAAGACCGTGCCGAAATACACGTCGTGCGTCGCTGCGAACTGACCGCCCGTCCAACTCAAGCTTACGCTGCGAAGCACATCTGTGCTGTCTTCGGCCGGCTCCGGATCGAAGGCGGCACCGGGGACCATCCACTTCTGATAGAGATACGCTTCCACACTCCTGCGTTCTTCGTCGGTCAGGGGACGCTCGTAGATCAGCAGTTCGCCGAGTTTGATCCCACCGGTACGATAGGTCCGGTCCAGGGTCAATGTACTGGCCTCCACATTTCCGGCGGTGACCACACTGATGATCGAATAGTCGGTCGGCAGGACCGTGGCCGTCCCATCGACCTCGATACCGTTCAGATACGTGGAGCCATTTCGGATATTCGCATGAGCCCAGCCATTGGCCCCGTCCCAAATCTGGTTCTCCGTGCCGCGATGGAAATGGTAGTTGTTGTCGTCACCCAGGAGAAAGCCATTGCTGGCGGCATCCATCCCAGCGACCCAGAAGACCGTTCGGATGTTGCTGATGTTCAGATCGGCACCGGAGGCATCACAGAATTGCATCCAGGGGTGGTCAAGGGTCCCATACACAGAGTCACCAAAATCGACGGTCCCCTTTCCGTTCAGGCCGTTGCGGAGATAGGTCGGCTGTAGTGCCGGTTCCGTCTGCTCAGCGTAATAGCCGTTTCCCGAGCGGTCGTTCCATCGGCTGACGCTATCGCCCGACAGTTGGAGGTCGCCGACCTTGGAGGCATCGAGCCAGAAGACCAGACCTTCGGCGACCGGAGCCGCGGCGTTCACGGCCGGGGCCAGCCAGCCCGTCAACAGAAGCCACGCTGAGACAATCAACAGTTGCTCGTTCTTGCGCATGATGGTCCTCCTTCAGCAAAGACTCACGACATAAACATTTGGACCCCGCGCGAAGGCGGGCCCTCTTTCCAAGAAGCTCAACTCAATGTTTCTTTCGACGAGTTTGCATTGATGCTGAACCTCGAAGTGGGTCCTCCCATCGTGAGGGTATGAGATGATCTTCCCGCAACCTCCTTTCTACGTAGAAATACGTATATCGTGATGAACGACGAAATGATCTTGGGAATGCCGCACGAGCCGGGCACCCGGTCCCCCCATCAGCCATGTGTCTGCGATCACACAGTGCATCAGGGCCTCCGATCCCCAGGTCGCCGCGCTGTCTGAAGAGCAGCGAATCTACCTTGCACCCGAGCGCACGCGACCTGTCTCTTTATAGCAGATGGGCCACCTCCATTCAACGAGATTTCCCGCCGTGCCGACGCCGTTCTGCGGATGTGTGCGACAAGCCGCCAGGGTCTGTGAAGAGTGCCGCAAGAAACCGGCGCGATCCGAAGGCCTAATCGGCGAAGGGGAATGCTATGTCGTCGATCCAGGCGGTGTCCTGGCCGCCGGACGAGGAGCCGTCCTTGATGTAGGTCCACGCGAACGTGTGTCTGCCGGCCCCCACCGGATACGACGCCTCTTCCCAGTCCAACTCGCCGCTCCACCGTTCCTTGACGTGGCCATCGATGTAGAATTCCAGGAAGTCCCAGTTCGTCTCGCAGGAGACCTTCCTCCAGAAACCGATATGTCCCTCGGTGCAATCGAGCGTGAGCAGGAAGGACGTGCTTTCGCCATCGCCAATCGAGCCGGCTCTCACGCTGTAGCTTCCCGCGCGACTGGTGTCGGAAACCACGGTCCACGCGCGGGCGCCGGCATGTAGCCAGGGATACGGACCGAAGTCACCTGTCTCAAACCCGACCGTCGCCGGATCGGTCGGCTCGTCATCGCCGCCTCCATCCGGGCTGGGCGTCAGTTGTATCGCGACGGAACTGACGACGAGGTTCCAGTCGGTGGCGTCGCGTGTGTTCATGGCGATCTCGACCGTATGCAGGCCGCTTTGAGCCTCCGCGGAGACCTCGGGCAGCGCCGACGAGGCAGTGCCTACTTGACATTGGCCGACGATTTCGTGGTCCACGAAGAGGAGCATCTCCGGCAGCTTCCCGCTTCTCGACGCTGTCGCCATCGTCGCCCGGGCGCGCACTGTCAACCCGAGCGTCCCGGATTCGGGAACCAGAAGCGGGGCGCCGATACGCACGTTCTCGGCGGGAATGCAGCACTCGGTGGCTCCTTCTTTGACCACCTCCGGTTCCCAGATCAGTTGGCTCGCCTTGAGTGTCACCGGGGCGACAGGGCGATGGTCCGCCGAAGGCCAGTGAAGTTGGCCTTTGGCCGCCGGAGAGATCGCGTCGACAAAGTCGTAGCCATAGTCGTGCGAGGCCGGCTGATAGCCCCTGGCGTCGCGAACGGTCTCCTGACCGGGCTCGATCTGGGTCCCCTCGTGCCATTCGTTCCACGTCTCAATGAGAACGAACCGGTGACGCCGGCGTTCCGTGACGCAGGCATTCCACGCTGCGCGGAACGCGCTGAGCGAACGAGGCAGAACGGGATTGGCATCGCTGACAAGCCAGAACCCCGGAGAGACCCAGGCTGAGTCGTCCACATCAGGAAGCGTGTCCGTGGCTCCCCCGTAGACCACGGGAGCGTAATGGTGGACCGCATCCCATGGGTCGGGCGCGTTGGCCGGGCCGGCGTCACCCGTGTCGGCGTTGACATAGATGAAATAGCCGTCGTTTGCGAGCATGGCCTTCGCGTCGCGCCAGCGGTCGGCCGTGCCGTCTCCCGAGGCGCCGTAGACGAACACGAGCCATTTGCCGTCGACCCTCGCATAGTTGCCTGTCGGGGTGAAGCGGTTGAGGACGGACTTGATGTCACTGTAGATCTGGCGGGATGTGGGGTCGCCGTAGGCCTCCAGCTCGTAGTAGATGCACCATTGGACGCTCTTGCAGGTGCGAATCGCCCTGGCAAAAGTCACGTCCTCGTGCCCGCCGACACCCCACCAGCTCGAAATGGCGATATCGATGCCGGCCCGCGCCATGGCCTGGTCCTGCCAGCGCAGGACCTGTGTGTCTCTGCTGTCGTATAACTGCACGCTCGGATTCCAGGCCGAGTCGGGGTAGCTGGGCAGGTAGCACGAACTCCACGTGGCAGGGGGCTGCCAGCTCTCGCCTTCCCAATGGACCCATTGACCGCGCGTGGCCGGGTTTCCATACCAGGGATAAAAGAACGCCGCGACGATGTCCTCCTCGCGCTCCAGTTCGTTGTCCAGATCGAGCGGTTCCGGGATATTCGGATACTCCGCGACGCGCCGGATGTCCTCGATCTCCGGAACGCCCGACTGATCGAAGATCCGAACGAATCCACGGTAGTCATCTCCCGGCACGTAGTGTCTGACCCAGGCGGCCGCGTAGCCGTTGGCGTCCCTCGCTAACACGCGCAGACCGCCCGCTGCCGTCGGCCGGACGGACCGCCACGGGGCCGTCAAGCCCCATGCGGTTCCTTCGTTCGTGAATATCACCTCCCGGTCACTGTCCCACGGCGCGTCGGCGGCGTGAAATCCCAGGACCCACATCGACCCTTCGACGGCGAAGTCGGTCCGGCTGCCGTCGGAGTGGCCCTGGTAGTAAATGGGGATATCGGCATACCAGATGATCTTACCTGCGGCATTGAGGTACCTGCGCAGCGTACACGTCGTCGACATCGTCTCGACGACGGTATCGGGTGCGATGTCCTGGCAGAACACGACGACGCTGTCGGTGCCGTCTGCGATGCGCGCATTCATCCAGACCTTGAGCTGGCCGGCGTCCAGGATCTCGTATCCCATGTATTCGAGTGCATCGCGAACCTCGCTGCCCCCGGTCCAGCAGGTGGGGTATCGCGGGTCATAATAGGCCGCCCGACGCCAATTGACTTCCGCCGCAGCCGGCAGTGTCAAGACCAGGGCGGACAGCCAGACGATGGCGATCCCGCAGGCGAACCTGCATCGCGCCCTGGCGCGCTTCCGCATTGCGGCAGTCTCGATCGCTATCATCCGGATCTCTCCAGATCAGTGATGGAACCGAAATATGGTATCGTCTTTCCACGGATTCAACCATTGTGGTGACTACGTATTCTCACGTGCCGTGGTCAATGCTACGGCTTGGCGGCGGCGAGCCTGGCTTTGACCTCGTCGGTAAGGTCGGGGCAGCCGCCGGAGTAGACCACCTTCTGCATCGCGATCACGCTGCTGAACGTCTCCGACAGGGGCAGCCCGTTCGGGTCGACGGCCAGCACCAGACCGAATCCTTTCTCTTTCGCCAGTTCGCTCGTGATGCGGGCGATCCTGTCGTAAGCCTGCTGCGTCCAGAGCTGCTGCTTCAGTGACATTTGGCGGTCGAGGAATTCCTTGCGGCTCCCGTAGCGGCCCTGCATCTCCATGATGCGGTCGAGCTGCTTGAGGTAGTCCTCGCTGCCGATCGTGAACGTCTGGAGGGCCTGCTCCTGCTCGTTGATCCGGCGGGCAAGCTGCTCCAGTTCGGTGTTGGCCGCAGTGCGCTCGGCCAGGACCTCTCTTCGGCGTTCGGCGCCGGCGCCCAGATCGCGGAGGATCTCCAGGACGCGGACGACCGCGATCGTCTGCGGCCCCGGCGACGGGCGATTCGCGGCGCTGCCGAGGACCGACAGGTCCGGCAGCGAACAAACGACGATGCCTATGAGGCAAATCAAAAGTGCGGTTTTCGTCTTCATGGATGGTCCTTTCCGTATTCGCTTTTCCCAAACGACTTGGTTCATTGTCTTGCACGCGCGCCACACGCGGCTGGCCCGTTGCCGGCCCTCACACCGCATCGCGACCCAGCTCGTGGGCCAGCAGACGCAGACTGTCTCTAAGCCGCCCGAGGTAGTCGGGTTCGCTGATTTCCATCACCTGCATGGCTTGGCGCAGCTTCGAGCGGACGAACCCGCAAGCCCGCTCGACGTCCTCGACCATCGCCTTGAGCTGCCCCGCGTCGCACGCGAGGATGTCGATGATCAGGCCGCAGTAATCTCCCTGCGGATCGGGCACCGCCAGGTCCAGCCGCCGGTCCGTCTCGACCACATCGAAACGCAGGTCGGGCAGCTCGTAGACCACCGCCGCCGCCTCGCCCACACGCCAGTAGACGCCGGCGATCGACAACACGATCTCGTCGGCCGTCGGAAAGACCTCGGACAAAGCGACGCTACGTTTCTTGAAGCCGATCTCCGAGACCCCATGGAGCCCCTTGTATCCCACCGTCATCCTGTAGCGGTCGAGGTCAGGCATGCAGGCCAGTCTACGCGCAGTCTCCGTGACAATCCACCCCGAACCCGCCGCCTGCCGCCCTCCGACCTATAGCCTACGGTCTATAGCCTACGGCCTGCGGCGTACCTCCTCGGGGAAGTTCAGCACCGCGAACTCGCCCGCCAGCTCGAACGCCTTGCGGTCGCGAGCCTTGGCCGCCTCGACCTCATCGTCGAACAGACCCACATAGTTGTTCCGGCCCCGGTAACGCACCGTCGCCTGCCACTTGTCTCCCAGCGGAGAGACACCTCGGAAGCGTGATCTGCCGATGGGCCCAATCCGCTTATTCTGCATGTTCTGCGCCTGCGTGCAGATCCGCAAATTGCAGCGCCGGTTGTCCAGCCCGTTGCCGTTGATGTGATCGACCACCATCCCCTTGGGCGGCTTCATGATCTCGCGGTGCATCATCACGGTCTGGCGCCCGCTCGCCCGCACGGCGTAGCACGTGCGTCCGTCCCTGCGGACCTGGGCCTGCCATTTGTGCCTGGCCAGGGCCGGATCGTCCGCCGCGTCGACGATCGCGTGCTTGCCCCGCGTCAGCCGGATGTAGCGGACGGTCGCCCCGCGCGAGTGGACCGACTCGACCTGTCCCCCTCGATCGGGCCTGGCCACGAAGTTCCGGCATGTCCCGGTCGCGATCACCTCACTGAGCTCCCCATCGGCGCCCGCCTTGTGGAAGCAGACCAGCAGCCCCGGCCACCGTGTCAGGATTACTCTCAGCCACCGCGTCCGCAGCCGCTCGCCGAACACGCAGTTGGCGCAACACCGCTCCCGCTGGCGCTTCGCTTCCGCCTCGTCTCGCGCGTTCATTCGATCCTCCAGTCTCGTCGCTCGTCGCTCGTGATTCGTGCCTCGCTGCCCACCGCCTCTCCGACGCGTCTCCCCTAACTCCCATCCCGCCTCAGGCACGCGCCCGAGGCCACACCGCCATCCTACCCGAATATGGTCAAACGATCAACAAAGAACCACCAAATTTCCACCCCCGTAAACCCTGCCGGCACCGCCACTAACGAAAAAGCAGAAAAAAAGCGTTCGGACTCCGTAGGCTGAACATCCCCGTTCGCCTGGGCCAAGCCGTCGGCAGGGTGGGGCTGGTCGCACCATTTCCATGCGGTCGGATATCCTCTCGCAGGCAGCACCACGTCACAGAAACCGAAAAACCGGGGTGTGTCCCCCAGGGCGTGCCTAGCCCCTAATTTGTATTTTAAGGGCTGGCCCCAGTCCCAAGCCCCAGTCCCAAGCCAAATTTCTGCCCCCATAACCCCCGGCGGGACTGCTATTAACGAAAAAGAACGAAAAGAAGTGGTCGGACTCCGTAGGCTGAACATCCCCGTTCGCCCAGACCCAGCCGCCGGCAGGGTGAGCCTGGCCCCAGCGTTTCCATCTGAACGGACCGCCCTTGCAGGCAGGCCCACGAAATCCCCAGCACCTCAACCTGCCCATTGTAGGGGCGAATTATGATTCGCCCCACGTTCGGCCCGGAATTGCACCTGACGCCATCGACCCGCCAGGTCAAGTGTCTGACGTTGGCCGGCCCTCGGTCTTCCCTTGGCCGCGCAAGCCGACTGCCCCGTATTGCTCTTTGCGTCTTCGCGAATTCCCTGCCGCAATGAGGGCAGTCCTGTTCGACGCGGAGCTATCGTGCGCCAGAAACCGGGGCTTGTCCCTCAGGCCTCCCCAGTGCCCCAGCAGGAGAGAGACGCAAGAGAAAGTCTTGAAATCACACCCACGAGAATGTAGATTATCAGATATGAGATAAGTTGGCTGTGCGAAGTATGGCATGAAGATAACGGCGAGATATAAGAGGCTCAACTTCTGGAACAGACTCGCTTTTTGGGGCGCAGTCGCTTCCATTGGTGGGCTCATTGTTGCCGGTATCACCATTCCAATCACACAGTACTTAGGTCCTACGAAGAAGAACCAAGAGCGAATCAAGACAGATGTTGCCCACATTGTTCAGTTGCTGCGCGACGAGCTGAGCATTGGGGATGAGCAGATTGTACTTCCAGAATCAGAGACCGTCAGCCTTCGGCAGAGAGTGCCATCGAGTTATGCGCGCATGTTGGCGAAACAGATTCCGGCGGATGCAGGACTATATGCTTTGGCACTAAAAGCCATTGCTGAGCGGCGATTCGACGACGTCCATTGTTTCTTGGACAAGGTGCAGAAGCGGAAAGAAATCGAATTAGCCGAAGTCTACAGAACTCGGGGAGTAACGGAGTTGTATGCGGGCAATTACGCTAAGGCAGCAGCGTGGTATGATACGGCCCTGGAATTGGTTTCGGATCACTCGAAGATACACGATGAGGCGGCTTGTGCATTCATCTACAGCGCGCAGTACGAGAAGGCGGAGCCCCTGTTATGGCGGGCACTTGAACTGAAGGAAGTCTTGTTCGGGCCTGGCCATCCTGAAGTAGCCGTCGACCTTAATAATCTGGGCGTGGTCTTTTACTTCACCAACCGTCTGGACGAGGCCGAGCCATTGATCCGACGCGCGCTCCAAATCAATGAAAGTGCATTAGGCTCCGAACACGCGGTTGTGGCGGCCAACCTGAGCAATCTTGCCGCACTCTTCATTGCTCAAGGTAGCTATGGCGAGGCGGAGCCTCTATGCATAAGAGCCTTGGATATCAATGAAAAGGCGTTGGGTTCAGGTCATCCGAATGTGGCAAGGAACATGAACGTTTTTGGCAGCCTCCTCGGCTACCAAGGCAGATACGACGAGGCAGAAGCATTCTGTAGAAGAGCCTTAGCAATCGACAAGAAGACACTGGGTCCGGATCATCCGGATGTGGCTGGTGATCTGAGGACGCTGGCTGAGATCCTGGGGCTCCAGGGCAGATACGATGAAGCGGAACCGCTCTGCAGGAGAGCCTCGGCCATTCACGAAATAGCCTTGGGCACAGACCACCCGGATGTCGCTGCCAACCTGAGCACCCTGGCTTGCGTGTTGCTGCACCAGGGCAACCACGATGAAGCGGAGGTACTTTGCAGGCGAGCGTTGGCCATTGCTGAGAACGCGTTGGGCGCAGATCATCCCGAGGTGGTTACTAATCTGAGGACGCTGGCTGAACTCCTGGTGCACCAGGGCAGATATAATGAGGCAGAGCCGCTATATATGAGAGCCTTAGCGACATCAGAGAAAACGCTGGGGCCGACTCATCCGGCTATCGCCAACTGCCTCAATGATCTCGCTGCATTCTTGGATCATCAAGGTAGGTACGATGAAGCAGAGCCGCTCCTGAGGAGGGCACTGGCCATCTCTGAAGAGGCTCTAG
>CAZOFX010000030.1:0-50547 GCA_964579055.1 uncultured Pirellulales bacterium | reverse complement strand
GACGAACCGACACGCCCGCCAGGTACATCTCCATCAGCGCCTCTTCCACCGACGATTCCCGGCGTCGGTAGCGTTCGATGATGGCGGTCTCGAATTTCGCCTGACGCAGCTTCGGCATCTTCAGCTCCACTTCGCCCGCCTGGGTGTGCAGCTTGCGCTTGTAATGTCCGGCTCGCTGGTCGGTCCGGCCTTCGGTGTGCTCGTAGCGGCGGGCGTTACACAACTGATCCGCCTCCGCATCCAGCAGGCCGTAAAGCGTCTGCTCCACGGTCGAACGCACCATCTCCCCGAGATGCTGCTGAATCTGGGCCTCGTCGATTTTGATGACCTGAGTCAAGTTCTTCTCCGCCGTGGCCGATGTACGGTTCTGCATCGTTACGTCCTCTCTCTGAGCGAGTGGTTTCTTTTCGACCTATCCACCATCGACCAGAGAAGGGACTCTATTCACGTCCCAGTACAATGTGCGACAGATATCCTACGTCATCTTTTCAAGTGTCTCTCCACGCAAAGCGTATTGCTTTGTGCGGTTGTGAATTCTGTCTTGCCTGAAACCATCCCCATGGGCTGGCCCAAGAAATTGAGCGCGCTGTGGAGGACCCAGAGGACTGGTAATCCTAAGAAGCCACTCATGCTCCGTGGCAGAAAATGAAGCATCAGCACAAAGATCAAATTCAAGGACACGCGCATACCCATCAGCCAAGCATAATCGCGGAGTGTTTCCCACTTGGTATCATCCGGACGAACGCGCCAGATATGACCTCCTCTGTAAATCAAGCGCGGGCGGTGCAAGAGCAGAAACGGAATCACATTCCCCAGCAGGTCCAGAATCACTCCAGTCCATGGATTCCAGCGCAGCATGGATATAAAGCTAGGGTTGATAAGGCATGTCCAGATGCCGCTGAAGAACCCTTCCTCCATGCCGGTCAAACAGACAATCATGCGGTCAGACAAGCCCCATTTGTGGTATTGGTCATACATGGAAGTAAAGATATGGCCCATGCCCGTGGTGACTTGTCCGACAAGGCGGATCACATAGCGTGTTACCCCAATGAAAGGGCGCCCTATGATCCCCGTCAATCTCACGACAGGACCGAGTACTCGTTTCAATACACTCCATAGTTCGATGAGGGGGCTAATCAATCGTGCCAGTAGTCCAGCCAGGCCCCAGAATGTCTTGCCCAGAGAGCAAATCCCGCTGACGAAGGCCATCATGGCATCATAGCAAACAGCCGAAGCCGTATCCCGCAAGAATCGCATGTGTTCCTTACGGGTCGCAAGCCAACTTTGACGCGGCAACTCATAGGTCTCATGCGTCTCTTCCGCAGGTTCACTTGTCTCCCGCATGGACACCTCAATGAGTTCCTCCTTCTGGAGGCGCGTCACAACAGGCGTCTCATCGTACAATGTGTAATCTCCGTAATGGCCGAGACGCAAATTACTGACATACACTCTTAACCGATCCCAACGGCCTTCGATTTCAACCGCAGGGACGGCAAAATCCTTGGGAGGCGTAAGCTCCACGCCTCTCGGGTCAGTCACATTTTCAAAGGCAAGACTGCCTCTATTCTTGAAAATGGCATATCCCGTGTAGATCTTGGCGCCGTAAACCATGCAGACGGAATTGCTGTGCAACCATGCCCAGTATTCATCCTTTTCCAACAAGCCCGGCATATGACTCAACAGAATCAAAGTAAAGAAGATCCCCTCGGCCTCCAGGAAAGAAGATATTTCAGCGTCAAAATGACGATTGCGAAAACCTGTGCCAACAAACTCTTTGACGACCGGATCGTTTTTTTCGCACTGTTCGTAATCCGCCAATCGCTCCTTGGGAAATCCACCGTGGAAAGCATACATTCCGTCACAAATCAGTCCCAATGGGCAATTATCAACGAAGCGGATATAGTGATGCCCCCAACATGGGCCAAATCGCTCTTTCAGTGCAAGCCAATAGAGCGAATGCTGACAAATGTTCCATTTTGCCGCACCGCGATAGATGCAGTCATCATGATTGCCTAAGATCCAATACACGTGATCCGGATTCTCTATCTTGAGGTCCATCACCAGGTCAAGGATGGTCATGGTTGCTCTCATATCAGCCAGTTTGCGCATGATCTGAGCTTCTTTCTTCCTCAGGAATGCTTTGTTCTGGCCTGCCTTGGTCCGGATATAGTCTTGCTGTACAAGCGTATATTCACTGTGAATGTCGTAGTGCACAACATCCCCATTGAAGACAAGCACAGCTTCACCTCTTTGTACTTTCTCCAGCACAGAAAATGGAAACCCACCGACCGCAATGGTTGTACCGGGAATGAACTGGGCCCTATGCCTAAGGATGAATTCCACATTATCCCAACAGGCATGCACATCGCCAATTACATGGATTTCCACATTGTTGGGCAAGTTGCGCAAATCCACATAATTTCCCTGTTGATATGTGGCGTTTTGGACGGCTCTGTTGAACCGCTCGAATTTTCTATGGAAGAAGTCCTGCGCCTTATTGCTCTGTTCAGGCAAATCATAAGCTCGCCCGGTCTGGAGATCCTCTTGGGCCGCTTCGATGTCCGCATTCGCAGATTCAATGGCAGCCTTCCTGGGCGTGTAGATCTCGTCAATCACAGCATCCGCATCATCCCACTCGTCGGGAATGCTATCCGCATCCGCTGCAACATACTCCTTTTCAGGGAGCAGAGCATCCCAGAGGTGATCCTGCGTCAGCTTCACAGCCTGGTAATGAGACACTCCACAAGCTTCCAGCAGTTCGTGAAACAAGATGTCCTCCAGCATATGAAGCCCCAGATACGGCCTTTCCACGTACAATGTGCCCTCGACAATATAGGCGCCAAAAGTCGTTTTGGGCGCATGGATGATGCGGTATCTCTTGAGGTTCTGCAGGATCATGTGCGTCGGATCGTCAGGGATATCCTCCAAGTCGCCTTTTTCAACAAGCTTCCGTAAAGCCCTCTTTAGGATCGGCAAAACCCAGTACAGGGATTTCTGCATGCGCGATTGCAGATGCTCTTCCATTGGATAAACCCGCAACTCCGCATACGCATTGTTGACCAGTTGCCGAATCTGATTGTCACTGTAGATCCCGGTGCCCCCTTGCGAAAAGGCCTGAACCGAATCGATCGCGAGTCTTTCGAGTCCTTGGGCCCGGAAGCGTTTTGCGCCCGTCAGGAAGGCGGTTTGATACGGAGAGACTCTCGTGTGTCTTTGTTCCCCGATGCAGACCGATTTCAGGTCCCCAATCGGGGTGGTGACTGATACGAAATCTGTCTTTACCACCATCAGCCTGCCACCGACTTCATGTGTCAGCCTCCGAGAGAGGAGGACATCCACTGACCTTCCCACCCGATCCTGGCCCACTCCTTATGCGCGTCTTGAGCTGTCGCTGTTCTGGGGCTGACGAAGCGTGGCGGAGTCAGGCCCAAAACAACTCGTCGCGAATGCCACCGGGCTCATGTAGCCTGGCGAACTGTGCGGCCAGTGGTGATTGTAATCCATTCGCCAGTGACCTGCCCCCCGAAATCTGGTCCAGTCTGCAGTGAGAATATGATCGAATGATTTGGTGTATTGTTGACCTGTGACCTGCCCTACGGACGGTGGGCAGGTCAGGGGTCTTCCTGGTCTGTCGTCTCCTTGACGCGCAGATGCCCACCTACTATCCTTTCATTCATGGTTTTGCATGTTTTTGTGTCTTTGAAGTCTGGCAGACGCGAGCGTACCTGTGGATTGTGGAGGCAGCTATGAGGAAAGTGGCATTTCTTGCGTTGGGGCTTCTGATCCCTCCGTCGGTCGCCGTCGCGCAGCCCGGTCCATCGAGTCTTCCTGAAGATGCCGGAGCCCGACGCGAGGTCCGGATGGCGTGGTGGCGGCAAGCGCGGTTCGGCATGTTCATTCATTGGGGACCCGTGAGCCTGACAGGGCTGGAGATCAGTTGGTCACGCGCCAATTCGAATCCCAAGTGTCCTAACAAGGGCCCGACACCGGTGGAGGTCTATGACCGCCTTTATCAGCGTTTCAATCCGGTCCGTTTTGACGCGTCGGAGTGGGTGGACACCGCCCGCGCCGCGGGCATGAAATACATGGTGCTGACGGCAAAGCACTGCGATGGCTTCCTGCTATGGCATTCCCAGACGGATGAGTACAACATCGCAAACACTCCGTTTCAGCGTGACGTCTGCCAGGAGTTGGCGAAGGCCGCGCATGACGAAGGGATGAGGCTGGGCTGGTATTTCTCCCCGATGGACTGGCGCGATCCGGATTTCCGTACGGAGCGCAATGCGGCGTTTGTGGTTCGGATGCAGAAGCAGGTGAGGGAGCTGCTGGGCAACCACGGACGTGTTGATCTGCTCTGGTTTGACTGGGATGGCCATGAACCCCTTTATGACCAGCCCGGCACCTACGCGATTGTGCGGAGCATGCACCCGGAGATCATCATCAACAATCGCCTCGACCTTGGCGTCGGCAACAACGACAACCAGATCCTCAGCGGGAATGCCGACTACTACACCCCGGAACAGCGGATCGGCCAGTACGACGACCAACGCCCCTGGGAGACCTGCATGACGCTCGGTACGCAGTGGTCGTGGAAACCGGACGACACCATCAAGTCGGCCAAGGAAGTCATCGATATTCTTGCTCGCACCGTTGGCGGCGATGGGAACCTGCTGCTCAACGTGGGCCCGATGCCGGACGGGCGGATAGAACCGCGGCAGGTCGAGGTGCTCCGGCAGGTCGGGTCGTGGCTGGAAACAAATGGGGAGAGCATCTACGGCACACGCGGTGGACCATTCAAACCCACTTCGTCGCTGGTCAGCACCCGCAAGGGAAACATCATCTACGTCCATGTGCTACAGTGGGACAACGAAAGACTTGCGCTGCCACCGCTACCCAAGAAGATCATCAAGAGCCAGTTGCTCACAGGCGGCATGGCGTCCGTGGTTCAGACGGATTCCGGTATGACGTTGACGGTTCCCTACCCCGATTCAGGCAGCATTGACACCATCGTCAAGCTGACGCTGGACGGCCCGGCGGATGAGATCCCGCCGCTGGACGTGGCTGGTTCCGGCGGTGCCGAGCCGGACAGGTGAGCCGCCGCCTCGATTATCTATCCACATGATCTGGTTTTGGAAGGACGCTGATCGCGCCCAACAGACGGCGCAGGGCCTTCATTGAGATAGCGGTCCACGCCTGGCAACCGACCTCGCGCGGGAGGACGAGGCCAAGCTGCGACTAACGGGCGATCTCCCTTCGCAGCCACTCGATGCTCTGCTCGATCTTGCCGGGCGCGGCCTCGGACTCGATGGACAAGACCCCGTCCCACCGGGTCTCTTTCAGGACCTCGATGCAGCCGGCAATGTTCTCGGCGTTCACGCCCTCACCGATGGCCACCACGGACGATGCGATTCCTGTTTCCTGGCCTCTGACGGCTCTCGCCAGGGCCTCACTGACGTCCTTGATGTGGCAATGGGACAGCTTGTGTCGAAACCGCCGGAGGAACTTCACGGGGTCCTGGCCGGCGATGAACGTGTTGCCGGTGTCGAGATTCATTCTGAGGTAGGGCGAATCGAAGAAGCTGAGGATTCGTTCCATCGTGTCCGGGTTGGTGGTGTAGGGCCCATGCGGCTCGACGTTGATGACGATCTCATACCTCTCGGCCCATTCCAGCACGATCCGATAGTATTGCTTGATGAGCGACATGACCTCCTCGTCGGTGTATCCCGCCGGTTTACGAGCGCCGTCCGTAGTGTCCACGCAGGGACAGCCGACGGCCTTGGCGAACTGGATCGCGCGAAGAGTGTAGCCGATGCCACGGTACTGGCCTTCCGGAGAGGACATCGGATACGCGGCATCGAGCTGCGACATCTTCAATCTGAGGGAATCGAGGTATCGCTTCAATGCAAGTGGGTCTGAATGAAGCGGTATGTGCGGGCTGAAGCCCAAGGCCTGGATGAAGTAGTCCCCGTCAATTGTGCCAAATTCGACATACTCGATGCCGTGATCCCTGGCGAACTGGCAGGGTGCCTGGTAGGAAACGTCGAAGTGCCGCCAATTGTCCACATGCATGCCTAGTTTCATCATGACAGGCTCCTTTCCAATCCCATTGAGTGGTGCTGCCGAACTCATCACCATACTATCGCGGCAAAGCCCGCAATGCCACCGGCTGCCGGCAGGCATCTGTTGCAGCGAGGATGCGCTGGCGCACCGATTCCAGCGATTCCCACTCCGGCAGAACGACAGAGCCGCTGGCCGCGTCTGCGAGCCTCTATTCTGACGTTCTTTTCCGCTCCGATCCATTAGGCGCGATGCAAAGGCGCCGGTATAATGATACCATACGGCTCGGCAGCGTAGCCGAACGGGGCCAAATCGGAAATGTCCATTTGAGGGTGTCAAGTCCCGGGAGTGACTCGCCATGGGAGCGAAGAGGGCCTTCACCTTGATTGAGTTGCTTGTCGTGGTCTCCATCATTGCCCTGTTGATGGCCATCTTGATGCCCGCCTTGATGAGGGCCAAGGAGTTGGGCAAGCGGATGGTCTGCAGCAATCATGTCCGGAGCCTGGGCCTTGCCAATGTCGTGTACGCGGAGGAATCGGACGGTTGGTACGTGCCCATCATCTACCGCCCGCAGGGCAGCGGCAGCACCAGCCAGATCGGCTGGCCCTCCAACCAGCTCTTCCGAAGTCTGTTGGGCTACAAGGCCAAGCAGGGCGAGGGGGAGAGCGACTGGCACGCCCCCAAAGAGTTTCGCTGCCCAAGCGATCTGGTCGGCATGCAGGAACGCCCGGATCGACTCTACAGCAACTTCCTGAGCTATGGTGCCAACATCACGGATTGGTATTACTCGGATTGGTATGCCTTCGGCTATGCCGGCCACAAGAACACGACCGTGCCTACGCCCGCCAGCAAGCTCTTCTTCAGCGAGAGCAATGACTGGTGGTTCTGGTGGAAGGGGGCGGATTATGTCAAGGGTTGGGACGTCTTGCACCAGGACACCATCATGCCTTACAAGGACGTCGGTTGTGACGGCCCCACGCTCTACCGGCACAGCGAGGGGGTCAACCTCGCCTTCTACGATGGCCACGTCGAGTACCGGAAGAAGGATAAGGTCTGGAGCCAGGAGGCATGGGATGCCGGCAGTCCCGGCATGTGGTCCACGTTCAGACACTGGCCTCCGACGGATGCCGAGCAGAAGCACTTGCCGCACCCCTGATGGCTCCCGGCCTCATTCCATCGTATTCCCTCGAAGGCGTGGACGGTCCAAGGATGTGCATGCCACCTCCACCAGCCAAACGGGCAGATTCGAGGCCGAATCCCGCAGCCGCTCCTGGCGTCGCTTTCCCCGCTGAACAACTGGTTTTGGAATCATGACTGAGTATTGGAGAGCAGGGAAGGGCTGAAGCGGGGCAACGCAGACACAAGCGCACAGACGCCACTGACCGGCGGAGTGACGGCCACCGGTGAGGAGCGGTGGAGACAGGGACGAGTGTGGAAGGACACGTTCTGCAGGCGCTCCTGATAGCATAGCCATGGTGTCTCAGTAAGGTTGGGTTGTCCAATTCTGGCCCCTCCGAGTCCGGGAAAGACCGCAATCTGCCAGACACCCCACGCCCATACTTCATGCACAGCCCGCGCTGAGGGATTCCTCGCCTGTCCAGGCTATGCCGCTTGACAAGCACTCCTGCCGGCATTGAAATCGTAGTCGAGAGGCTCTTGCGGGCACGGGCATCTGTACAGAAGGAGAAAGAACCATGGAACTGAGGACTACTGTGTTGTACGATCCCCATCCTGAGAGATCACATGGACGTCGGGAGTTTCTCCGGGGTCTGGCCGGTTTCGTCGGGGGTGCCGCCGTGGCGCACGCTTTGCTGCCTCCGGTCGGTGCCGAAGCGGAGATCGTCTCGAAGGATGATCCTCGTCTTCACACGGAGTGGATCCAGTACCCTGGCGAGACGGGCCAGATACGAGCGTATCTGGCGAGGCTGAAGGCGCCGGAGGAGAAACGACCTGCGGTGATCGTAATCCACGAGAACCGGGGCCTCCAGCCCCATATCCAGGACGTCACCCGACGCATGGCCCTGGAGGGGTTCCTTGCCATTGCACCTGATGCGCTGTCGCCGCTGGGGGGGACGCCGGAAGATCCTGAGAAGGTGCAATCCCTCTTCCAGCAGCTCAATTACCCCTCGACCATCAAGAACTTCGTTGCCGCCGTCCAATATCTCAAGACGCATCCGCTGTCGACGGGGAAGGTCGGGTGTACAGGTTTTTGCTGGGGCGGCGCAATGACCAACCACGTTGCCGTCAACTCGCCGGACCTGAAAGCGGCCGTGCCCTACTACGGCAGCCAGCCAGCGGCTGAGGATGTGCCCAAGATCAAGGCGCCACTGCTTCTCCACTATGCCGGCAACGATGAACGAATCAACAAGGGTATTCCGGCATTCGAAGAAGCTCTCAGGAAGAACTCCATCGAGTACCAGATCTACATCTATGACGGGACCGGGCACGCGTTCAACAACGACACCAACGAGTCCCGATACCACAAGGAGGCGGCCCAACTGGCTTGGCAGAGAACCATCGCCTTCTTCAAGGAGAAGCTCCAAACCTGATTTGATGCCTGGGGCTATCCGTGCAGGATCCGTCGGGCTCAACGGATCACCCGCGCATACAGCAGTTCTTGTACTTTCTGCCGCTGCCGCAGGGGCAGGGATCATTGCGGCCCGCTTTGGATGTGGCCTGCACGGTTGTGGTTCGCGTCGGGGGCATCTGCTGCTGACGCCATGCCGCGGCTACCTCTGTGATGAAGGGTACGCAGTGGGTGAAGAAGCGTTTGTAGCCCGCGCACAGGTAGTTCAGCCCCATCTCACCCTCCGGCGTCCGGCCGAAGCGATCCTTCGGGCAACCGCCGTTGCACATGGCTCTGACCTCGCACGCTTGGCACCAGCGTGGCAGTGTGTCCCATTTGGCTTGCCCGAACGCCCTTTGCCTTGGGCTGTTGAGAAGCTCGATCAGTGGGGTTGACTGGATGTTTCCAAGGCGATGTTCATCGTCCACAAAGTGGTCGCACGAAAAGAAGTCTCCGTTGTGTTCGACAACGGGGACGCCCCCGCAGGTCTTGCGGAAGATGCACAGGGTGTGCTCCTGCCCGAATGCCGGCCTGGCCGCTTCCTCGAAGATCTGCACTTTGATCCGTCCAATGTCCTGGGCCACCCACTCGTCAAAGACAGCACAGAGAAAGGCGCCCCAGGCATCGGGTGATGCGCTGCGGCTGCTCACGCCGTCCTCCGCCTGTGGATCTTGTTCCACCAGAGGCAGAAAACTGACATACTGAGCCCCGATCTGCTTGAAGAAGCGGTATACCTCAGTGGGGTAATGGACGTTGCATGCATTCACAACACACAGGACCTCGCACAAGATCCGATGCTTCTGCAAGAGCTGATATCCGCGCATTGCCTGCCCATGAGTCGGCTTCCCATCCTTGGTGACGCGGTAGCGGTCATGCATCTCTGGCGGGCCGTCGAGGCTAAGCCCGACGGCGAAGCCCTCGGTCGCCAGAAAGCGGCCCCAGTCCTCGTTCAGGAGGGTCCCGTTGGTCTGAATGCCGTTGGCGATCTGCCGGCCTGCCGGCCGATGTCTGCGCTGGAGAGCCACGATCTTGCGGAAGTAATCCAGTCCCAGGACCGTCGGTTCGCCACCGTGCCAGGAGAAACGGATTACCGAATCGGAAGATGCCTGGATATGCTGAGCGATGTACGCCTCCAGGACCTCGTCGGGCATGCGGAACGACTCGCTCTTCGGGTAGAGCCGTTCCTTCTCCAGATAGTAGCAGTACTCGCACGCCAGGTTGCACCGGGAGCCGGCCGGCTTGGCAAACACCTGAAACTCACGGGATATCTCGGCCATCTTCGTATCTCCTCCCCATAGGGTACCGATCTCGGAAGCATAGATCAACCGGCGATTCAAATGACCGCTGGGCCGAGCTACGGTCACGGTCCTTGACACAGGATGCAGGTCCCCTGTACGATGGAGCATGTCCTGTGCAGGAGGATTGGCCATGAAATCATATCGAACGTCCACGGTCTGCGGATATGACAACTACTCTGGTGCGCGGTTCAGCCGTCGCAGCTTCCTCAGGCAGCTTGGACTGCTATCCGGTGGGACGGCAGCCGCCTACGCGCTGCTGAGTCAGATTCGCGGTCGCCGCACAATGGGTCAGTTCATCGCTGCGGACGATCCCCGCCTCGACCTGGGCTACCTCATCTATCCCGGCCAGACAGGTGGCATCCGCGCCTACTCCGCCCGGCCCGTCGGGCAAGAGGAGCTTCCGGGCGTGATCGTCATCCACGAGAACACGGGGCTCCAGCCGCATATCGAAGATGTGGCGCGGCGTATCGCCTTGGAAGGGTTCCACGCGATCGCGCCTGACGCGCTGTCGCCGCTGGGAGGGACCCCTGCCAATACCAGCCAGGCCACTTCGTTGATTCAGCAACTGGATACGCAGACCACCATCCAGAATCTTGTGGCCGCGGTCCAGTATCTCCGGACGCATCCGCTGTCCACGGGGAACGTCGGGTGCACGGGTTTCTGCTGGGGTGGCGGCATGACGAACCAGGTCGCCGTCAACTCGCCGGAACTGCAAGCCGCAGTCCCTTTCTACGGCAGTCAACCTGTTCCGGAAGACGTGCCGAAGATCAATGCGTCTTTGCTGTGCCACTATGGCGCCCTCGACACACGCATCAATGCCGGCATCGAAGTATTCGAGGCCGCCCTCAGGAGTGCCTCCATCGACTATGGGATCTACATCCACAAGGGCGCTGACCACGCCTTCTTTAACGACACGAGGGCGGATCGGTATCACAAGGAAGCAGCCGATCTTGCTTGGCGGCTGACCATTGCGTTTTTTAGGGCGACGCTCAAGGACGATCGCCTCGTCGCGCACTACAAGCTGGACGAATCCGAAGGTCGCACGGCGAAAGACAGTGCCGGCGTCAATGACGGCACGCTGAACGGTGAGCCGATCTGGCAGCCGGAGAATGGCAGAATCAAGGGGGCCGTCCAGTTGGATGGGATCGACGATTACATCAGCACCGGCTTTGTCTTGAACCCCGCAGCAGGGCCGTTCAGCCTGTTTGCCTGGGTCCAAGGCGGTGCGCCTGGACAGGTAGTCGTCTCGCAGGTCGACGGCACGAATTGGCTCTGGGCAGATGCGGCGGGGAGACTGGCAACCAGCCTGTCACAACCTGCCGGCGGCCGGCAGGCCCCTGCCCCTCTGGTGTCCGGATCCGGGATTGTCGATGGCGGCTGGCATCGTGTCGCGGTTGTGTGGGACGGCACTACCAGGGCCTTGTACGCGGACGATGTCCTGGTGGGCGAGGACTTGGAGCCGAGTATCGCAGGTTCTGTCGGCGGTCTGAACATCGGCTGCGGAGCAAGCCTCGAACCCGGGAGCTTCTGGGGAGGTCTGGTCGACGACGTACGGGTTTATAACCGTGCCGTGACGCCGTAGAGCCCAACTGCATGCGCGGGCCGAGACAGACGACGGGGCGCGGGAACACGGGTAATCGGCGAGGCGACAGGACAATCCCAAGTGGCGCGTAGGGGACATAGGACTGGCTGAACGTTCACCTCTGGCGGAGCGATGTGACCGTCCGGCGGAGCGCATAGTGTGACGGGTTGGATGTCCGATTGTGCTCTTGGGGCTCTGCCCGCTGCGTCACGGGATGGCGACTATGGACGCGAGCGTCTCCAGTCTTGGGAGAGCAGTTCCTCGATGGGGTTGGCCGGGTGCGTGCTGATTCGCGGGAGGACACCACGCAGGCAAGCGAACGGATCGATCTCGCAGAGCTTGCAGTTGGCCACCAGGCTGTAGATAGCCGCCGTTGTCATGCCCCACGAACGGTATTGGGGCGATGCCGACTGGCAATCGCTTCTCGATTGCGCTAAACACATCCCTCCACACACCGTGCCCCAGGAGAATGGCGAAGAGGACAATGCGATCGAGTCGAAGCTCGGTGTGGCCCATATCCTATGCCTCTGGCCGGATGTCACAGTTGGCCAGTAGCGCGATGATTCATGCGACGAGGCAAGTGATTCAGTTGCTCACATAGCCCTGCGTACCGATGTCTATTACCTGGTGTCAATACCGCGACACGTTGAGCTCGCCGGGGGTGCCTGTGACCAGGTAGACAACGCTTTCGGCAATGTTGGTGGCACGGTCGGCGATCCGCTCGATGTTGTGCGACGACCACATCAGGTACGTGGCCCGCGTGATGACGGAGGGGTTCTCGACCATACGATTGATCAAATCGCGATAGGATTGGTCGTAGAGCCGGTCTACCTCATCGTCCTCCAGGCAGATCTGCTGGGCCTTCTCGGCATCGCGGTGGACGAACGCTTCCAGGCTGCGACGGAGCATGCTGAGGGCTTTCTCGGTCATGGAGGGCAGATAGACCAGCGGCCGGACCAGCGGCTGGTCCGCATGCAACAGCACGATCTTGCCGATGCCTTCGGCGTAGTCCCCGATCCGTTCGAGGTCGCGAACGATACTCAACGTCGCGATGATCTCCCGCAGATCGGAGGCCACCGGCTGCTGCAAGGCGATCAGATCCACGCACTTGTCTTCGAGCGACCAGCGGAACCGGTTGATCTTGACATCGTCATCGACGATCTTCTTGGCCGCCCGAGCGTCCAGATCGGCGAGGGCGGCGACGGAACGCTGGACGGCGTCGATGACCATTTCGCCCATGTGCAGGACGTCCCGTTCGAGTTCGCGGATCCGATTATGAAAACCTTCTCTGGCCATGCACGACTCCGATTGATTAGGGATGAATGATTACTGATTGTTGGCACAACACCCGGCCTATCCCTTCAAATCATTCACCCTCAATTATCCAAAGGTCCCTTGGATATACTCTTCGGTCAGTTTTTCTCGCGGGTTCGTGAAAATCTGGTCCGTCACGCCGAACTCGATGAGCCGGCCCAGATACATCAAGGCGGTGTAGTCCGAGCAGCGGGCCGCCTGCTGCATGTTATGGGTCACGATCACCAGGGCATACTCCTGCCGCAGGACGCGAAGCAGTTCTTCGACCCGCAGCGTCGCCACGGGGTCCAGGGTCGAGCAAGGCTCGTCCAGCAGGATCATATCGGGCTTGAGCATCAGCACGCGGGCGATGCACAACCGCTGCTGTTGTTCGAGCGTCAACGACTGGGCGTTGCGATGCAGCTTGTCTTTGAGGTCGTCCCAGAGTCCGACGTGCTCGAGGCTCTCCTGGATGGTCTGCAGGATGTCGGCCTTCTTCCTCATCAGGTTGTGGATGCGCAGGCCGAACTTGAGGTTGTTGTAGATCGAGAGCGAGAAGACGTTCGGCCGCTGGAAGACCATGCCCACTTTGCGTCGCAGGGCGATCAGGTCGGTCTGGTGGTCGAGGATATTGTCGCCGTCGATGAGGATCTGGCCGCGGATGTCCGTGTGCTCGATCAGATCGTTCATCCGGTTGAAGCAACGCAGGAGGGTGGACTTGCCGCAACCGGAAGGGCCGATAATGGCGGTGACATTCTGCGCGGGGATTGCGATGTTCACGTCCGTGAGGGCTCGGAACGGGCCATAATAGAGGTTCAGATCGATCGTCCGGATTTTCGCGTCGAGTTCCATATTATCCAAATCTGCCGGTGATGTAGTCATCCGTACGCTTGTCCCGGGGCTTGGTGAACAGCTCGTCGGTCGGACCGACCTCCACCAGCTCGCCCATGAGGAAGAACGCGCACCGCTCGCTGACGCGGGAGGCCTGTTTGGTGTTGTTGGTCACCAGGATTTGTGTGTAATCGACCTTCAACTGCTGCATCGCGTCCTCCACCTTGGCGGTCGAGATGGGGTCAAGACCCGAACAAGGTTCGTCGTAGAGGATCACCTCGGGCCCGACGGCGAGCGTTCGGGCGATGCACAGCCGCTGCTGCTGGCCCCCGGAGAGGCGGACGGCCGGCTCATGGAGGCGGTCCTTGACTTCGTCCCAGAGGTAGGCCTTCTTCAAAGCCTCTTCCACGATCCAGAGAACGTTCTCCCGGCTGGTGATGCCGTGGACCTTGGGACCGTAGGCGACGTTCTCGAAGATCGTGACCGGCAGCACCTGCGGTAGGGCGAAGATGATACCGACCTTCTTGCGAAGAGTGTTGTCGCGGATTTGCTGGATGTTCTGACCGTCCAGCAGAATCTCGCCGGTCTGCGAGTAGGTTCGCACGAGGTAGTTCAGGCGGTTCACCGCGCGCAGAAGGGTGGTCTTGCCGCTGTTGGAAGGCCCGATCACTCCCAGGATCTCATTGCGCCGAACCTCGATGTTGACATCCTTGAGGACCTGCAGCGGCCCGAAGTAGCAGTTCAGGTCGTCGATCTTGATGATCGGTTCGCTCACCATAGTCTTTTCTTCCTATAGTGGGCACGCAGAAAGATGCTCACGAGATTCATCAGAAAGACCAGGCCCACGAGCACCAGAGCCGTGGCGAAGCTCAGCTCCAGCGGTATGTTGGGCACCTGCGTCGAGATCACGTACAGGTGATAGGGCAAAGCCATGACCTGATCGAAGATCGAGCGGGGCAGCCTTGGCAGGTAGAACGCCGCGACGGTGAAGAGGATCGGCGCCGTCTCCCCTGCGGCCCGGCTGAGGCTCAGGACCGTCCCGGTCAGGATGCCGGGAATGGCGTAAGGCAGGACGCAGTACCGCACGGTCTGCCATTTCGTGGCCCCCAGTGACAAGCTGATCTCGCGATAGGTGAAGGGCACCGCCTCCAACGCCTCTTTCGCGGCGGTGATGATCACGGGCAGGCTCATGATCGCCAGTGTCAACGAGCCGGCCAGAAGCGAGGTGCCGAGATGCAGGAACAGCACGAATGCGGTGAAGCCAAACAGGCCGTAGACAATCGACGGGATGCCCGAGAGGTTCACTACCGAAAGCTTGATCAGCCGCGTGAACAGATTGTCCTGCGCGTATTCGACCAGGTACACGGCCGAGAGCACTCCGAGTGGCAGCGAGCACAGCATCGTCCCGAGGACCAGCAGGATCGTGCCGACGACGGCCGGGAAGATCCCGCCGGCTTTCATGCCTTGCCGCGGGGCGGCCGTGAGGAACTCCCACGTGACGGTGCCGGCGCCGTTCAGGACGATGTAGAGGATGACCAACAGAATCGGCACGACGATGGCCAGTGTCACGACCCCGAGGACGGAGAACGCGATGTGCTGACGGATCTTGGCTCCGTTCATTTCCTGGCCCTCCGCAGAAACAGGTCGGCAATGAAGTTGACCGCAAACGTGATGGCGAAGAGCACCAGGCCGGCGCCGAACAGGGCGAAGTAGTGCTCGGACCCGCCGACCGTCTCCCCCATCTCTCCGGCGATTGTGGCCGTCAGAGTCCGCAGCGGCAGAAGGATCGATTTGGGCATGACCGGGGCGTTGCCGGTGACCATCAGCACGACCATCGTCTCGCCGACGACCCGGCCGATTCCGAGCATCACGGCGGCCACGATGCCGGAGGAAGCCGACGGCAGGATCACCCGCCACAGGGTCTGCCAGCGGGTGGCGCCCAGGCCGAAGGCGGCCTCGCGGTAGGCTCTCGGCACACCCACGATGGCGTCCTCGGAGATGCTGATGATGGTAGGCAGAGCCATGAAGGCCAGCAGCAGACTGCCCGTCAGGCCGCACATCCCGGTCGAAAGACCGAACGTGTCCCGCAGGAAGGGACCCAGCCAGATGATCCCCAGGAAGCCCAGCACGACGCTCGGGATCGACGCCAGGATCTCCACCAACGATTTGAGGACGTGCTTGACGGGCTTGGGGGCAACCTCCGCGATGAACATGGCTGCACCGACACCCAGCGGCACACAGATCACAATGGCCCACAAGGTCACGAGAACAGACCCGATCAGCAGCGGCAGCACGCCGAACTTCGGTGGTTCCGAGATCGGCAGCCACTCCCGACCGAATAGGAACTGGCCCAGCGGATACACGCGAAACAGCGAGAGCGAATCCCTCAGCAGAAACAGGAAGATGAGGAATACGAAGACGACGACCGCAAGGCCGCTGAGCTTGATGCACCGCTCGATGATGAACTCACTGAGTCTCTTGAGCAACTGTCGCTCCTGCCGGTACGAATCCTGTTTCCACGAATTGTGTCTGGCCCACCGGGCCCAACGTGAAGTCGATGAACAGCCTGACGATGCCTTGCGGCTCGCCGTCTGTGTACAGGTACAGCGGCCGCGAGAGCGGATAGGCCTTGCTGACCACATTCTCCACCGTCGGCGGGTAGAATCCGTCGCTCGCCCCTTGTCCCTCGTCGCTCGTGTAGGCTTTGGTGTGGACCTTTCCAACGAGCACCGGCTTGGTCCGGTCGGACAAGTACCCCATGCCCAGGTATCCGATAGCGGCCTCATTGCTGGCCACTTCTTCGACAATCGCCTGGGAACTGGTCAGCAGCAGCGTCTCCTTCGAGAACTCCTCGGTGCCGTCCTTCTTGCCGAGCTGGATGACCTCCTCCTTGAAGTACATGTGCGTGCCGGAACTGACCTCTCGCGAGAGGGTCACGATCGGCAGGTCCTTGCCGCCGAGCTGTCGCCAGTTCGTGGCCTTGCCCGTGAAGATGTCGTGCAGGTCCCGGATGCTCATTCGGTCGATGGGGTTGTTCCGGTTCACGATGACCGCGACGCCGTCGTAGGCAATGACGAACTCCATCGGGTGGACCCCGCGCTGCTCGGCCATCGCGATTTCCTTGGCCTTCATCTCGCGTGAGGCCGTGGCAATCTCGGTGGTCCGGTTGATCAGCGAGGCGATCCCGACCCCGCTGCCGCCGCCGGTGATGGCGACGAATACGTGCGGGTACTCCTTCATGAACTCCTCGGCTGTCTCCTGCATGGCGTTGACGATGGTATCGGACCCCTTCGTCTGAATGAATCCCTGGGGCTCATCCGGGTCGATCGTCTCGCCGCAGCCGGCCAGACAAACGGCCACGAGCAGTAGCACGACGAGAATCCCTCTTCCCCGTCCCCGATCCGTGTGATGAGAGCAATGGTCCACCAATGCCTCTGGCGGGAGCCACACCTTCAACATGTTGTCTATCGCGCGGTTCTTCAAGAATCATCCTCGAGAATCAGACTCGGGTCACCCTTCGTTCGCGGCTGGCGGCCGGTCCATGAATCGATATCCGACCCCTCGAACGGTCTCAACGTACTTCGCGCTGGAGCCGAGCTTTCTCCGCAGAGAGACGATTTGTACATCCACGGCGCGGTCCGTCACGAGATAATCGTTATCATGGATGGAATCGACGATCTGATAGCGTGTGAAGACCCGGCCCGGCCTCTTGGCCAATGTGAGGAGGATGTTAAATTCCGTCAGGGTCAGATTGACGGCCCGGTCGTCGACGAGGACCTCGTGGCGGCTCGGGTCTATGGTGAGATTGTGCACCTTCACCAGGGCCTGTTCGTCGCTCTCTTCACGCTGCTTGCGCAGGAGCCGGCGCACACGGGCCACCAGCACCTTGCCGCTGAAGGGTTTGGTCACGTAGTCATCGGCGCCCAACTCCAGGCCGGTAACGATGTCGGCTTCCTCTCCTTTAGCGGTCAGTATTACCACCCCGATCTGCTGGGTCTGGGAATCGGTTTTCAGTCGCCTGCACACCTCCAGGCCATCCATCCCCGGCAACATCAGATCGAGAACGATCACATCGGGTGTCTTCGCAGAGACGCGATGCAGCGCCTGTTCCCCCGTTTCACAGGTCAGGACATGGTAGCCCTCCCGGCTGAGATTCAGCTCGACCAGCTCGCGAATGTCCTCTTCGTCGTCCACCACCAGAATTGTCGGCTTTGCCATCGCTGTCTCCCAAACCGCGGGGCCGGCCCTGCTAACAAAGATCCCTTTGTCGCCGATGATTATACGGGGCCGTTGCGCGGGCGACGCGTGAGTTTTGCCGCGAGGCGGAATGCCGCTCCGGAAAGGCATGAGAAGGCCGATCCTAACACAAAGTTAACACAAATCTAACCCCATGCTGACACGCGCCTAATCCCGCTCTAACGCCCGAGTCATATGTTTTAGAGAACCGTCTGCCGTCTGCGGAGGTGCGAACTCCGCCGGCCAGACGGAATTGAGCAGGTCGATTCAGACCTTCTCAGAGGTGCAACTATGAATAGCATGCTCAGAGACGGCCTATGTGTCGTGGGTGGGTTGTACCTGTTGCTACATCTGTATCGTTCGATCGGATCCATCCGCCAAGGGATCCAGAGTCTGATCGAACCCGCTACAAGGCTCGGCTCGCGTCACAGTCGGCACATTCTCGACCCAGATGACCATGTGGCCGTTGGTCCCCGACGGGCGTCGCAAGAGGAACTGAGTCCCGGCAGGTTCGACCATGTTTTGCGTCTGCGTCGGCACGCTTGATGCACATGCCATCAGGACCGATAGCGACGTGATGATGAACCCGTTCATGCCATCTCCGTGCCGTGGAATCCGAGCTTCGGGGGCGGCTGGAGGGGGGCCGCAGACTTCGCGGTCAAACTGAACTCGGGAGTCGCCGGCTCGGCCGGAAGCGAGGCGGCGGCGGTCTTCTCCATGGCCGGTCTCGGCCAGAAGCCCACGATCGTCTATCAACCCGGCCCCGCGATGAGCAAGGAGCTTCGACGCAAGGCGCCGGGCAAGGTGAACGTCATATTCATCGTCGATGAGAACGGCCGCGTTGCGGATGCCCGCGTTCGCAGTTCCACCGATCCCGTGTCTGAAAACCCGGCCCTGAAGGCCGTGAAGAAATGGAAGTTCGAACCCGGAGCAGTCCTGCCGCTCCAGAGCGGAGACGTGGCGCATCTGACACACAGTTCGAACGAGACAAGATGATGAAGGTGTTGGAGTTCTTCTCGGCCGTGGCAGGTTACCTTTCCGCCGAGTCCGCCTTTCGCATGGCGATCCTGCTTGACCTGCCCTACGGACGGTGGGCGCGGGAACCGCTGACGGCCAGGCTGCCTCGTCCATAGGGGCAACTGTCCGGCTTCACAACGACGCTCGTATTCGGCCGGACTGAGATCGCCCAACGCACTGTGGCGTCGGGTCGGATTGCAGAGCATCTCGATGTACTTGAACACCTCCATGCGGGCTTGTTCTTCCGTGGCGTAATCGGTGTCAATCCACTCGGTCTTGAGCGGTCCGAAGAAGCTCTCCATCGTCGCATTGTGCCACGGGTCGCCCTTGCGGGACATGCTCATCGTCAGGCCCTCGCCTGTCAGCCGATCGCGGAACGCCTGCGAGTCGGTCGTCTTGAGGAAACGCCGTTGGTGCCGGCCACAAAGGCCCAAATCGCCCATCACGTGACGAACGGTCTTCCGGCAGCAGGCGATCTGGTGGTCCTCAATCAGGTCGCGGTGCACCCGTCGGTAACCATAGATCCCGTGCGAATCGCGGTGCGAGCGTTGTGCGGCCCGGGCGATCTCCTGACGGCGCGCGCCGACGCCAGGCATAATAGCCGCTCCGCGAGACCTGCAAGACTCGGCACAACAGCTTGAGCGGATAGCCGTCCCGTTGCGTGTGGATCCAGGCGCACCTCACAGGGACTCCTTGGCCAAGTACGCCGCTTTTTTCGGATTTCGTTCTCCAGACGCAGTTGGGCCAGTTCCCGGTGGGGCGCCTGGAGCCGGAACTCCTCACTGTAGCGTTTCGCTCGTGTCCTCTTGTCTGCCATAGATGGTTCCTTTCATGTCTATGGCAGCCCCATCTATCAAGCTCGCCCCAAGCCCACCATCCGTAGGGCAGGTCACCGTTGGCCTCGGCTCATCGACCAGATAGACCACTACCACGGGATTTGCGGAAGATCCTTGGCACGTGACTTTGAGGGCGACGGTTCTGGGTCGGGCTACGCCTCTTTGTATTTCTTCCAGTATTCGGGATAGAATTCCTTGGCCTTGGCCTCCAGTTCCTTGTCGCTGATGGCGGTCAGGCGGCCTTCCTCGTCGTACTGGTCGATGACCCAGCGGGCCAGCTTGTGCACCTTGATCTTGTTGATGCGGTCCTCTCCTTTGAGACCGAAGAACTCGTTGAGCCAGTGGGCCACGCCATCGGCGCCGCTCTTGTCGGTGATGGCCACGCGCGGCGGCCGGCCCAGCAGCTTCTCCGTGTCGAAGATGTTGTAGATGCGTTCGTCCTGGCGCAGCCCGCCGGCATGGATCCCGGCGCGGGTCGTGTTGAAACCCCGCCCAGCGAAGGGATAATTGTCGGGAATGGGCAGACCGATGGATCGCATGTACTCGGCCAGTTCCGTGATGGCCAGGGTGTCGATCCCGCAGGTGTCCCCTTTCAGGGCGATGTACTCGAAGATCGCGCCTTCCAGAGGCGGATTGCCCGTTCGCTCGCCGAAGCCGAACAGGGTCGTATTGACCACGTCGCAGCCGTACAGCCAGGCGGTGGAGCCGTTGATGTGGACCTTGTGGAAGTCGTTGTGGCCGTGCCATTCGAGCCGATCGCTCGGGACCCCGCACTCGCGATTGAGCTTGTAGATGAGTTTGGGGATGCTGCGGGGCAGTTCAGCGCCCGGATAGCTGATCCCGAAGCCCATGGTGTCACACAGGCGAATCTTCACACTGAGCTCTTCGGGCACCTGCTCGCTCATCTCCATGAGGCGATCGATGAAGGGCAGGACGAATCCCTCGATGTCGGCCCGGGTGATGTCCTCCAGGTGGCATCGCGGACGCACGCCGGCCTCGAAGGCCGCCGCCACCACCTCGCAGTAGCTGTCGATGCAAGCCTTGCGGCTGGCAAACTTGAGCTTCTGGAAGACGTGGTAGTCGGAGCAACTGGTCAGCATGCCCGTTTCCTTCAGCCCCATTTCCTTGACGAGACGGAAGTCGCCTTTGACGGCGCGAATCCAGCCGGTGCACTCAGGGTACGTATGTCCCAGCTCGCGGCACTTGTCCAGCGTCGCCCGGTCGTTCTTCGTGTACAGGAAGAACTCCGTCTGCCGGACGACTCCGTTCGGACCGCCCAGCCGCGACAGCAGGTCGTAGATGTGCACCATCTGATCGATGGTGTACGGCGGCAGCGACTGCTGGCCGTCACGGAACGTCGTGTCGCTGATGAAGATCGGCCGCCTCTTGATGTCGGAAACGTCGAATTCCACCGGCTTGCTGTCGATTCGTTCGATGATCGGTCCGTTCAGCCGGATCAGCGGCGGCAGGGTATGCGGGAACATGTCTTCGAGCAGATTGGGCCGCGTGGCGTCGACCAGGGGATGGGGTTTCTTGGCTTTGCCCATGTGAGTTCCTTTCTTCTTGGCGCCGACGTTCTACTCCTCTACGTCCACGCCTTGTTCTTTGCACACGTTCGTGATGAACTTGACGGCGGCCCCGACGGTTTCGACCGACAACGCCGCATCCTCGTCCATCTCGATGCCGAACTCCTCTTCGAACATCGCCACCAGTTCAATGGACTGCACACTCTCAGCCCCGAGATCCTCCGTGAAACTGTGCTCCGGACGGATGTCCTCCGGGGGCACTCTCAGCACTCGCGCGGTCACTGCCTTGACACGTTCTGCTACTGTCGCCATGAACTACCTCCTGTTCTGCACGTCACTTTGCCATCATCGCTCTGCGGCTCTTTTGGATAGCCTCTTTTCGCATGGGTGCGGTGATCTCGAAGATCGCATCCCACATCGCCTGTTCGGCCTCGGTCCACTGGCGTCCGCGGCGGCTCATGGCCGTCGCGGCGGTTTCGTACAGCGTGCTTCGACCGAAGCCCTTGGTGACCAGGCCCTCGACGAACCAGGCGAAGCTCGGGATCGTCTTGGGCAGGGGTTTGCCCGTCGCCATGATGATCGCCATCGCGCCGATGCAGGAGCCGGTGTTGAACAGGGTCCCGATCGAGGTCTTGGCGTGGTCTCCGATCAGCGCGCCGACCTTTGGCGAGCCGGTGTCGATGGCGTGCTTGCCGTCCAGCATGACGGAGACCGTGGAATAGTCGTTCTTCAGGTCGCTGTTGGTCGTCAACGCCCCCAGGTTGACCCACTCGCCCACATAGCTGTGGCCGATGAAGCCGTCGTGATACTTGTTGGAGTAGCCCTGGATGATGGACTCCTCCAGCTCGCCGCCGATGCGGCAGACCGGACCGATCGAGTTGCCTTCTCGGCATTTGGCGCCGAGCAGAATCGACTTCTTGCCGATGTAGCAGGGGCCTTCGATTCGCGTGAACGGATGGATTTCGGCTCCCTCGTCGATGTAGACCGGGCCGTGCTCGGCGTCGATCACGACCATCGGATGGACCGTGACGCCCGGCGCGACGTAGACGTCCTTTTTGCTGCCTCGGATGGCGTTCGGTTGCTCGATGGTGCCTTCGATCCCGTGCCTTCCCGCCGCAGCGTAATCGGCGATGAGTTGCGCCGGATTCGCCAGGATCAGGTCCCAGGTGTAGTTCCAGGTCGCCAGCCCGCAGTTCACATGCGGCAGACTCGCCTTGGCCGCGCCCAGAAACGCCTCCAAACTGTCGCGCGAGAACCTTTTCGCATCGGCTTGGGTAATGCGTGCATAGAGAACCTCTCCCTGCTCGTTCAGGCCCACCTCGCCGGCGCCGCTCGCGGGGACGTCGAAGGAGTCCGCCTTGACGCGCGCATCCACCAAAAAGAGGTCGTCCCCGGTCAGGGCGGAGGTTTCGTTGACCGGGCACCTGGTCCGGGTCCGGTACGTTGCCGCCAGATAGTCCGGCAGGAAGCAGGCGACATCCCCGATGCCCGTCTTGGTCTGGAGTTTCTCCCCAAGGGAGGTGATGCCGCACCGAAGCTCCCACAGGGGGCGGCTCAAAGTCAGGGGGAAGAAGTGCTCTCTGAATTCCATGCCTCGGTCGAAAAGGATCAATCGCATAGGAACTCCTTCGTTGTTCCGCGTTTCAACGCATGGGCCCACGGCTCCATGCGCATTCACCGATAGCGATCCAGCACAACCCTCCCATAGTATCACACCGTGCGGGCGCCGATCAATGTCTCTGTCTGCCGGTCTGGCGGGGATTCTTGTCAAAATCGCCAAAAAACGAGCGGTTCTCCCGCGAATTGCAGATTGTGCCACTGTTTCCACGTGTTCCGACTGCGTCTTCAGCGTGGCAGACGCCAAGGGCGGTTTCGCCGGGCAGGCGGAATTCCCATTGGGAATTGTTGTGGTTGGACCGCGTTTTCTGGTAGCATAAAGGCGTCGTGTGCAGGAGCTCCCTTTGTGAGGGCAAAGGGGCCACTGGCGGTGTGACAGAATTGGAGCAGGAGCCATGAGTAGCGCAACGACACGGGTAGCGCAAGACCCAGGGGGAAGGAGGTCGCGAGAGACTATGGTCACGATGAGCGGGAAGGCAGCGGCGGGCAGGGCGTTCACACTGATCGAGCTTCTGGTGGTGGTCGCGGTCATCGCGGTGCTGATGGCGATCCTGATGCCGGCCCTCTCGCGGGCGCGGGAGCAGGGCAAGCGGGCCGTGTGCCTGAGCAACGTCAAGCAGTTCGGCCTGGCCTGGGTGATGTACGCCGATGAGAACGATCAGAAGATCGTCAACGCCTGCACGATCGAGAACAGCGAGGGCCACGTCGATAGCGAAGAACCCTGCTGGCTCTACTTTCACAACGACTGGACCGATACCGAGCGGCGTGAACAGGGCATTCGCGACGGCGCAATGTGGCCCTACGTCGGTCAACTCAAGATCTACAAGTGCCCTACCGGCATTCGCGGCGAGGCCAATACCTACGCGATCGTCGATGCCATGAACGGCGCGATGGCCAGCACGGCGATCGGCGCACCGAAAGAGATTTACATCCGGCGCCGCTCGCAGATCAAGCGGCCGGGTGAACGCCTGGTCTACGTCGACGAGGGCAAGACCAGCGTCCAGAGCTGGACGATCTTCTACAACCAGGCCTCCTGGTGGGACATTCCGCCGACCCGCCACGGCGACGGGACGAACTTCAGCTTCGCCGACGGCCACGCCGAATATTGGAAGTGGCAGGACCAGCGGACCGTCAAAGTGTCCCGGCAGGAGGGCAACTATCAATCCTATGTCGCCCTCAGCGACAATCCGGACATCCAGCGGGTCCAACGCGCCGCCTGGGGAAAGCTCGGCTACGAGCCATAGCCGTGCGCAACGCCGCCGGCGGGTGCGCGACAAGTCTCGTCCCGCGTTGGGTCAGAAGCGGTGGTCGAGGGTCAACACGGCGGCCAGCGTCGCCTGCACCGTCATCGCGGCGTTGTCGACGTCGCACGCCTCCGGGATATCGCCCTCTGCGTGATAGTTGGGATCGCCATAAGGCCAGGACCCGATGTTGATCACCGCTGCAGGGTAGCCGGCCAGGACGAACGAGCCGTCGTCATCGCCCGGCTGGGACCGCTCGGCCATCCGCTGTTCGAGACCGATCGAGTATCGAGCGTTCACCTCGGCCATCAGGTCGGCCAGATGCCGGCCTTCCGGCTTCGTGTAGGCGGTCACGTTGGTCTTCTTTCCCGCGGCCGTCTGCTCGGCGGTCTTGGCGCCGATGCCGTCCATGTTGAACACGGCGACGATATGGTCTCCGCGAGACTTGGCCTTCTGCGCCACTGTCTTGCTGGTCCAGGGCGTGTGTTCCTCGTTGCAGAAGAGGAACCGAATGGTGCTCTCGGAAGGATACTCCGCGAGGACGCGCGCCATTTCCAACACGCCGACGGTGCCAATGGCGTTGTCATTGGCCCCTGGCGAATCGACCCAGCTCTGCGAATCCTTGTGTGCGAGCACCACGATGATGCGGTCCGGATGCGCGCGGCCTTTCCTTTCGGCATAGAGATTGTATGCCGTATACCACGGGTCTTCGGGTTTGGGAGCGGAGTACTGATGCTGCTTGGGCTTGCTCGTGTCGCAGCGGAACGCCTGCACCTGGACGCCTTCACGCTCGACGCGGTATCCCCTCGCCTCCAACTGGCCGGCAAGATAGTCGTCGGCCTCGTGGAGCGTGTTCTTCTGGTGGCCGGGCAGGGTCAGGTTCAGCTTGCGAAAGGGCAGCGGGTCCTTGGCCAGATAGAAGAGGTCCCTGGACATCCGCTTGCGATCGACGGCGCCGATCAGGGTGCGTATGGCCGCGTCGTCCAACGTGTCGCCGGTGCCGCCTCCTGCCCGGCCGGGCCCGACCATTTCCAGGAAGCCGGCCGAGAGAAGGAACAGGAATCCCGTCGTGTAGATCGTCGTGCGTCTCATAGCGTGCGCTCCGTTCGAACCATGCTTGTGCCGCAACAGGGCGGATCGTCGAGCATTGTACGGTCGGCGGCAGACTCCCGCAATCGGTGCAGCGCTGTGGCCGGGGTAGAAGGGGAATTCCCGCCTCGCGAAATTTGCAGCCAAGAGACGCTCCACCGGCTATCATGGAGTGCGTGATGAAGTCCGGTGTGGTGAATTCGATGGGAGAATGCCTATGGGAGGTTCGAGATGCATCCTGACACTACTGGTCGCCGCGTTCTCGTGGTCCGGATCCGCATGGGGGCAGCAGCCCGGTCGACCCACGTCGACTCAACTCGTGCTCGTGGAGAACGGGCGCTCCCCGTTCCGGATCGTCCGGGCAGATGATGCCCCGGAGCGGACCTTGCTGGCGGCCAGGGAGCTTCAGGCTTTTCTCAAGCAGGTTACCTCCGTCGAGCTGCCCATCGTCTCCGACACGGTCCCCATGGGACAGCACGAGATCGTCATCGGCCGGAACGCTCATCTCGATCGATTGCCTGCGACGGTCGACTTTGCCAGTCTCGGCCCCCAGGGGTTCGCCATCCGCACTGTCGGCGGGCATCTCGTCATTGCGGGCGAGGCGGAGCTGGGCAACCTCTATGGTGTGTACACTTTTCTGGAAGACTACGTCGGCTGCCGCTGGTACACCTCGGAGGCGTCGCGCATCCCTTCCCGGCCCGCTCTCATGATTGGTCAGATCGACGACACGCAGGTGCCGGCCTTCGCCTGGCGGCGCACGAGCTACCGTGACATCGCGTCTCCGGGAAGTCCCATCGCCATGCGCCTCAAGCTCAACGGGGGCGGCGACTGGGGCCTTTGGTGCCATAGTTTCTTTTCGGTGGTGCCGCCGGAAGAGTATTTCGACAAGCACCCGGAGTACTTCTCTCTGGTCGATGGCAAGCGGGTACCCGATAAGCAGCTCTGCCTGACCAACCCCGATGTGATCCAGTTGGTCATTCGCAGGCTGCGAGAGATGACCGCCAAGGAGCCACACCTGCCGTACTGGTCGATCAGTCAGATGGACTGGGCCGGCAACTGCGAGTGTCCCAACTGCCGCGCTTTGGATGACCGCGAAGGGACCCCGATGGGATCGATGCTCGAATTCATCAACGCGATCGCCGCTCAGTTCCCCGACAGGATCATCACGACGCTGGCCTACCAGTACTCCCGCAAACCGCCTCGCTCGCTGAAAGCTCTGCCCAACGTCGGCATCCAACTGTGCACGCTCGAACTGAATCGCAGCCGGTCGTTCGCCACCGACGAGCGGGCGGAGAGCGTCGCCTTTCGCGAGGAGATCCGCCGCTGGGCGGGCATCTCGCGGAACATCGTGATCTGGGACTACACGATCCAGTTTGCCAACCTCGTCAGTCCCTTCCCCAACCTGCGCGTGCTCAAGCCCAACCTGCAACACTTGGCGTCGCATCGGGTCATGGGAGTCTACTCGCAGGCCAATCGCGAGATTGGCGGCGAGTTCGCCGAGTTGCGTGGCTACCTCCTCGCCAAGCTGATGTGGGACCCGGACCAGGACGTGTCCTTGGTGATGGACGACTTCCTCGATGGCTACTACGGTCCGGCGGGCAGGCCGATCCGGCGGTACATCGACCGGATGTACGATGCGCTGGAGCGGTCCGGCGCCGACCTGAAGATCTTTGGCGGACCCACCGACCACCGCAATGGTTACCTCGCCCCCGAACTGATCGCACAGTACGACCGGCTGTTCGATGAAGCCGAGCGCCTGGTGGCGGACGATCCGGTGCTCACGGCACGAGTGCAGGCGGCCCGCATGCCGCTGATGTACGCCAAGCTGCGACTGAACGCCGGCAACGTGGACAGCCGCCTCCGAGAGGCCGACCGGCTGTTCGAGATCGCCGAGCGGCAGGGGCTCGAGATGTTCAACGAGTGGGACCTAACCACCGCGAAGTTCAAGCAGGAGACCTACGACAAGCTCCACGCCGAAAAGGCGAAGTGAAGGGCGGGTGGAGTCGCTGCCGTGCAACGATTCCTTCGGGTGCCGGCCGACGTTGTGGGCTTGGCGCCGATTGTCAGAGGTCGCACCGTTTCTACTCGATCACGTGAATGTTCTTCTTCCTGCACATGTCCTTGAGGATCTTGGGCCAGACGGTCGCGCTGACCTCGCCGAGGTGAGCCTTCTTCAGCAGCAGCATGAACGTGCGGGACTGGCCGATGCCGCCGCCGATGCTCAGTGGAATGTGATCGTTCAGGATCGCCTGGTGATAGGGCAGTTTCAGCATATCCAACTGACCCGTGATCTCCAGTTGCTTCTTCAGAGACTCGGCGGTGACGCGGATGCCCATGGATGTCAATTCGTGCCGGCGCTTGGTCACAGGGTTCCAGACGAGGATGTCGCCGTTCAAGCCGTGCAGCGGCCGGCCGTTACCGGAGGTGGTCTCTGTGGCCCAGTCGTCGTAGTCCGCCGCCCGCATCTCGTGAGGATAGCCGTCCTGGAGCACCCACCCAATGCCGATGATGAAGACGGCCCGATACTCCTGCGCGATCCGCGTCTCCCGCTGCTTGCGAGGCAGGTCGGGATATCGTTCGAGAATCTCCTCCGCGTGGAGGAAAGTCAGCTCGTCAGGCAGATCGGGATACTTGTCCGTTCTGAGCTGCGGGAAGAGCTGCTGCACGTGCACTTCGGCGCCCTTGAGGACTTTCCAGATCTTCCGGACGACCTGCTTGAGGAACTCCACGTTTCGCTGGTCCTTCGTGATGGCCAGTTCCCAGTCCCACTGGTCGACATAGGCGCTGTGGTCGTGGTCGAGGAAGTAGTCTTTGCGGACCGCCCGCATGTCCGTGAGCAGCCCTTCGCCGGCCTGCATGCCGAACTGCTTGAGCGCCATGCGTTTCCATTTTGTGGCCGCCTGAACGACCTCGGCGTCGACGGGATTCTTGTTGTGGTCGTTCGAGATGCGAAAGCGGACCGGGGTGCGCGAGCCGTCGCGGTCGAGGTAGTCGTTGACGCCGCTGCTGACGTCCACGATCAAAGGGACCGTGACGCGGATAAGGTTGAGCTCCTTGCAGAGGTTCTGCTCGATGTAGTCCTTCACGGCGTAGGTGGCGATTTGTGTTTCTTTGGGTGACAGGAGGGAGTGGTAGTCGTGCGGGAGGATCTTTTCGAGTTCGGCATAGTCGCCGATTCCGGGACCGACCAGGTCAGCTTTCTTGTCGTGCATGGGGCATCTCCTGGGACTGCGGACGCGTTTCTATCGTGTCACACGCTCACCGAATATTATCATAAAGGTGGACAATGTCAAGAATGGAATCCGGCTCGTGACGCGGGGCCGTAGCGATCCGCTCTATCCGCCTCGGCGGATATCGCGCTTCGTCTGGCGGATGCGCGCGTGACAGTCCTTCAGGTAGTCTCGGGCGAGGGCGAGATTCGCTGCCATCACGTCCGTTCCCGGATGCCCATGCATGAAGGGATTGACACATCCGCGGTACCGAATGTCGGCCAGGGCGCGGACCCACGGTGTCATGTCCGTCGAGCCGACGCCCGGAAGCTGCTTCACGTCGGCCTGCTGCTGCCACGCGTAGAAGAAGAACAACTGCGATCCGCAGATGCGAATGGCCTGTGGCACCGAGGCCTGCCGCCCCTGGGGGTGGTAGGGGGCCAGGGCGATCCCCAGTCGTGGCGACTTGTTGGCCTCAACGAATGCTCCGAGCGAGTCGAGCGAATCCAGAAGGGCATCACCGTGGTTCTCGATCGCCAGGTATGAGTTGTGCTTCTCCGCCAGGTCGACCAAGGGTTTGAGGCTTTCGAGGAACTGATGCATCCGGGCCTTGAGCTCCTGCGGCTCGCAGGGCGGTGCGCTGCCCTGAACGGCGACGCCGCCTCCCGCCCGGCCCAGCAACTCGGCGTAGCGGGCGTAGCCGCCCTGATACACAGAGAAGCCGCACAGCTTCAGTTTATGCTTGGCCAGCAGTTCCCTGAGCCCATCCGGCCCGAGCCGGGACGCGACATCATCCAGGTGCGGGCAACCCTCGTGGGCCGACCAGATGTCAACGGCCTCAAAGCCTAAGCCGGCGATTCGCTCGCAGGCCTGTTCGATGGGCAGTTCGGAGAAACAGATGGAGGAAGCGGACAGCCGCATCCTCCACGCGGGCGCATCAACCGACTCCACAGGAAGTCCCGGGGAGGCAGCGCGAATACTGCGCAGAGCGGCTGTTGTTCCCATCAGCCCCAGGAAACTCCGTCGACCGATCAGGCGTTTCATATGACGCTTCTCCTGTCGAGATCAGTGTTCCTTCGTGATCCCGGCTTGTGGTGGTGCATAGAGACCGTTGGGGCCGGCATGAATCGGCGCGGGTGTGTCGAAGGTCATGCTGTCGATGTCGGCCACGAACTGGAACTGCGAATTCATCGCCTGGTCCCAGGTGATGAACTGGCCGGAGTGGGTGGCCATGCGTCCCATCAGCGCCGCGATGTCCGCTTCTCCCGCCCGACGGGCTTCGTTGTGTGGCTTGTCCTGACGAATCGCATCCAGCAGGCGCTGCCACTCGACCACATACGGGTTGGGATCACGACCCGCGAACTCCCAAAGCAGATTCTCCGGCGTCATGTTGTGGTTCCTGTAGATCTTCGGCCTCGGCTCGCCCAGAGTGGCCATCAGCACCGCCGAGCCCTTCGAGCCGTGGGCGTAGTCCGCGTACGTCTCCCAGCAACCGTGCATGTGCCGCGAGAAGGTGAACAGCTTCGTGCCGTCGGCGAAGGTGTACTCGACCGTATAGTGGTCGAACTGGCTGCCCGCCTCTTCGAAGCACCGGCCGCCCATGCCCTGGGCGGAGACAGGCCAAGCCCCCTTTGTCCAGCAGGCCACGTCGATGTTGTGGCAGTGCCAGTCGATGTAGAAACCGGACGAGACCCACGTGAAGCTGTTCGGATAGCGAAGCTGAAAGACCAGCTCATTGGTGTCCTTCGGCAATGGCGGACACTGGACCGGGCCGTGCACGCGATAGATCCGCAGGGTGTGCACATCGCCGATGGCGCCATCATGAATCCGCTGGATCGTCTCCTGCCGGGCCTGGGAATGACGCCACATGAAGCCGACGCCCACCTTCAGGCCCTTCTGCTCGCTCAGTTCCGCCGCCCTGAGCCAGCGGCGTGCGGCGGGGGCATCCGTCGCGAACGACTTCTCTGCAAAGACATTGACCCCTTTGCTCACCGCGTATTCGAAGTGCATGGGACGAAAAGCAGCATGCGTGGTCAGCAGCGCCACGTCTCCGGGGCTCAGGCAGTCGATGGCCTTCTTGTAGGCGTCGAATCCGACGAATCGCCGCTCCGGCGGAACATTGACCTTGTCGGCGTAAGCGTCGGTGAGATTCTTCAGGCTGCTCTGGAGGCGATCCTCGAACAGGTCCGCCATGGCGTAGAGCTTCACCGGCCCGCCCGCGGCCGTGAAGGCATCGGCGACGGCCCCGGTGCCTCGGCCTCCGCAGCCGACGAGGGCCAGCTTGATCGGTCCGCCCTCGGCCGCATACAAGCGGGCACTGACTCCCGCCACGAGGGCCGCAGAGGTAGCCATCCGGCCGGACAGTTTCAGGAATTCCCTGCGAGACGTGGACTTGACGCGATTCGAGGCGTTCATGGCAGACTCCTTCGACAGAGGTTGGGAACGAACCGCATTGTAGCCTTAGCGTCCCATCCCGGCAAGACGGCTGGAACAATCTCCACGCCCTGAGTGCGTATCTCCTTCTATTATAATGGCTTATGCTGATTCTGGTCTGCCGGAGAGCGGCTGCAAAGAATCTCCGGTTCGGGTGTTACCATTTCGAAACCCGGGGCACTATATAAACGAGCGAGGGGGCAGGAGTCTGCTCCAGACCGGTTTGGCTTGAAAGGAAATCGAAATGCTGTCAGGCAAGGCTGTTGGAGGTATTGCCGCAGTGCTTCTTATTGTGGGGCTGCTGCAGGTGGTCCCATCGCACTCGCAGGTCTCCGGCGATGAACCGGCCGTGGCCGATCCGGCCGCCGAGAACTGCGCGGATCACGAAGACCCCGAAGACTACATCTGGGACAGCGCCGACGTCATTGAGATCCTGTTGAATGAAACGGCCATCACCGCGAGCGGAGCCGGTGCTACGGTTGACGGCAGTATCGTGACGATCACGCGGGCAGGCACATACGACATAAGCGGCGTCCTGGCGGATGGCCAGATCGTCGTGGATTCTACGGACAAGGGGACGGTGAGGCTCATTCTGGACGGAGCCGATATTCACTGTTCCTGGAGCGCTGCGATTCTGGTTGAGAAAGCCAAGAAGACCATCGTCGTCCTCGCCGCGGACACGGAGAACTACCTCTCAGACGGGAGGTCTGGTGCTGTCGAGGGTGTGCAGGCGGAGGAGCCGAACGCGGTGATCTTCAGCAGGGACGATCTGACCATCTGCGGCACCGGCTGGCTGAGCGTCTGCGGCGATGTTAACGACGGCATTTCCAGCAAGGACGGGTTGGTCATTGCCGGTGGGACCATCGACATCGATGCGGTCGATGATGGAATCCGTGGCAAGGATTATCTGGTGGTCCGGGGCGGAGACATCCTCGTGAACGCCGGAGGCGACGGTCTGAAGTCCGACAACGAGCAGGACGAGACCAGGGGATACGTATCTATCGAGACGGGCGCGCTGAATATCGTCTCCGGAGCGGACGCGATTCAGGCCGAAACCGATATCCTGATCGCCGATGGACAGATCACGTTGCGCTCGGGTGGCGGCACCAACCGCAGGGCCGGCGCCGGCACTGTGGGCAAGGGAATCACGGCCGGTGTCAGCGTGACCGTCAACGGCGGAAATCTCGACATCAACTCCGGCGATGATGCCTTCCATTCCAATGACCGTCTGGCCATCAACGGTGGTACGTTCGTCCTTTCTTCCACTGACGATGCCATCCGCGCCGATTCGGTTGTAGAGGTCAACGGGGGAGACATTCAGGTCACCTGGTGTTATGAGGGCATCGACAGCAACGCGATCACCGTCACCGGTGGGACCATCCAAATCGTCTCAGGCGACGACGGCATCATTGCCGCAGAGCATGTCTCCATCGTGGACGGCGTAGTCGACATCACCGCCGCAGGCGATGCGATCGCGGCCCAGACCGACGTCACCATCGCGGGCGGCCAGCTCATCCTGTCCTCCGGTGGCGGCAGCAATACCAGGGCCACAACAACCGCGTCCGCCAAAGGAATCAAGGGCGTTGGCAGCGTGGTGATTGACGGTGGAGACTTAACGTTGGATTCTGCGGATGATGCCGTGCACTCGGATGGAAACGTGACCATCAACGGAGGTGTGTTTGCCATTTCCGCGGGGGACGACGGCATTCACGCGAACGCCGACCTGGTCATCAACGGCGGGGACATCCACATTGCCAAGTCCTACGAGGGCCTGGAGAGCACTGATGCCAACATCACCATCAATGGCGGTCGTATTCGCATCGTGTCGAGCGATGACGGCATCAATGTCTCCGCCGGTGGAGACGAGTTTGCTATGGGTTGGCCGGGCGCATGGCCCGGTGGAGGCGGTGTCACGCCTGAGGCGTCGAGCGATTGCTATCTCTACGTCAACGGAGGCTATCTGGTGATTGACGCCGCGGGGGATGGCATCGATTCCAACGGGGCTGTGGTGATGACCGATGGTGTTGTCATTGTCCATGGTCCTACGTCCAACATGAATGCCGCGCTGGATCATCTGTCGTTCCAGATGACCGGGGGATTCCTCCTGGCGGCAGGCAATTCCGGCATGGCGCAAGCGCCCAGCACCTCCTCGACTCAGCATTCGATCCTGCTGACGTTCAACACCATGCTGGCGGCGCAGACCCTGGTGCACATCCAGAACAGCAGCGGAGAAGACATTCTCAGCTTCGTGCCCGGCAAGCAGTACAACTCCGTGGCGTTCTCGTCGCAGGACCTGGTCAGCGGTTCCACATATGATGTCTACTACGGGGGCAGCTCCACCGGCACGGCTTCTGACGGCCTGTACGAGGATGGAACCTACACGCCGGGCACCAAGTATGCCAGTTTCACCGTTTCCAGCATGGTCACCAACGTCGGTGGCAATACGGGTGGCGGCGAGAATGTGCCCGGCGGTGGCGGGAATATGCCGGGAGGCGGAGGGGGAGCCGTAAGGCGATAGCTGCTATCGCCACGCGACGCGCCTCTTCTTGAGACAATGACCGCTCGCACAGACTTGACATCCGTCCGATAGAGGCTTTGCCCGCCGGACCCTTCCCTGGACGGATGCGCCCCGGCCGCTTCGTGCGATTGTTGCACCATCGACACGCTTTCTGTTGTATAATCGTGGCATCGGCTACCAAGGCTCGGCTCTGATTCCGGGAGGAAAGGACGATGCAAACGAACGAGATAGCGCCTTGTGACGGCTGCAAATGTGCGAGGCGTCGGCGGAAGCATCGCTGGGCGAGATGGGTCCTCCCGATCACCGGACTGGCGGCGCTGTTGTGGTTCCTGATCCGAGTGGTGCCGAAGCCTTCGCGAGCGACGTATCCGTGCCAGCGCGTGGCCATGCCTGTGGCCTCGGGATTCGTCGTCTGGCTTGCCGCTCTCGTGACGTCCGTCAGTGTGTCGGGGAAGATCCGGCGGCTGGTGAGAGAATCTCGGATCGCGCTCGCGAGCATCTGCCTGGTTACAGCGGCCATTCTGGGCGTGGCGTCGCTCGCCGATTTCCCCGATCGCTTTACCGCAGTGGGCGAGCCCTGGGGACCTCACGGGCCGATCGGGCAGGCAAAGGGGATTTATCCCGGGCGGGTGGTCTGGGTTCACGATCCGGATGCGACTGATTGGGACGGCTATGATTCGCCGGAACACTGGTGGCAGGACGGCTGCACCGATCCGCTGGTCGTGGAGAGGATGGTTTCGCAGGCCATTCGTGGCGTAGCGGGCAGCGCCTCCGACGCGTCGGCCTGGGACGCGATCTTCCGGCACTTCAACAGCAGCCGGGGCAAAGGCGACGTGGGTTTTTGCCTCGGCGAGAAGATCGCCATCAAGATCAACCTCACCACGTGCAATGCCGCCGGCGGGGACGTCAGCCCAAGTACGTATAACAAAAAGTCAAGTGTCATGAATCGCATCGACAACTCGCCGCAGATGACGGCCTCGCTATTGCGCCAACTGGTGTATACCGTCGGGGTCGCTCAGAGTGACATCACCATCGGCGATCCGACGGGAATGGTGCCGAACTACTACTGGAATATGCTGCATCCGGAGTTTCCGGATGTGCATTACCTGGACAACTACGGCGGTTCCGGCCGCACCCGGGCGGAGTTCTCGCATGTTCCATTGTACTGGAGCACTCCCGAGGCGTACGGAAAGGTACAGGACTACCTGCCCACGGCGTTTGCTGAGGCCGACTACATCATCAACTTCGCCATACTGAAGGGTCACTCGTCGGGCATCACGCTCTGCGCGAAGAACCACTACGGCTCACTGATCCGAACGCCGGACAGGTATCGAAGGCCGGAGCTTCCCGGCCTGCCCGGGCAGGGAACGCGCCACGACTACTACAACATGCACTACAGCTTGCCGAACGCCGGGCAGAGTCCCCCCTGGAGTCCGGGGACGGGTCGGTACCGCTCTCTTGTGGATCTCATGGGGCATTCCGAGCTGGGCGGCAAGACTGTTCTCTATCTGATTGACGGGCTCTTCGGAGGCTATTACTGGGAGGCCCATCCGTACAAGTGGAACCTGCCGCCATTCAACGGCGACTGGCCATCGAGCATCTTCGCCTCTCAGGACCCGGTCGCGATCGACTCGGTGGGCTACGATTTCGTGAACGCCGAATGGCCGGATGTAGTCCGGTACGGCCACTCGCCGAGCCCAAAGTATGACATGGCGGGCGGAGCCGAGGATTACCTGCACGAAGCGGCATTGGCCAACGACCCGTGTTCGGGAACCTTCTACGACCCTGACCATGCCGGCGAGGTGGCCCGCCTGGCCAGTCTCGGCGTGCACGAGCACTGGAACAACGAGATCGACAAGCAGTATTCACGGAGCCTCGGACCGGGCGAGGGCATCGAGTTGGTTCTTCTGCACAGCACCGCGGTCCCGGGGGACCTGGACAGCGATGGGGATGTGGACAGACGCGATCTCTCGGCCTTGTGCGAGAGCTGGCTCCAGCGCACGGACCTGAATGATCCGGAGGCGGACCTCAACGGGGACGGCTCTGTGGATTTGCAGGACCTTGCGATTCTCGGTAGAGGCTGGAAGACCGTCACAACGCAACAATCGCCGGACGGGTCCCGCGACGCGCGACGGCGTATGTGACGATGGGCCAAGTCTATGGCGTGTAGCCGAGCTTGCCCCAGTAGGCCTTCTGCATCTTTTCGAGGTCTTCGTTCCCAGGCTGGTTCGTGACGGACCCGCCTCGTTGGGTCTCCGCGTCCAGCCAGCTCAACTGAGCCCAGTCAATCGTGCGAGGATCGGTCCAGCTATAGAACTCGCAGTGTCCGTCCACCAGCGAGACCACTGTTCCTTTGCCATGGCGCATGGGAATGGGGTTCCACCACTGGGGCTGGTTGTAGTGGACGGTCCACGCCGCGTCCCAGTCTTCTCCGTAATCGTCGATGAAGACGATTCGTGTGCCGGGCCGCTTGATCTCGTCGATCTTCTTGCAGATGGGCGCGCTCTCGCCGATGTCCGCCCCGTTCATGGCGTGGATGCAACTGTACGTTCTCATCTCGACGCTCTTGGCCACCGGGCAGCGATAGGCCTTCAGGTTCGGCGCATACCGGAACAGCACGCCGCTGCGCAAGGCCTCCAATTGCACCTCCTTTGAGGCATCGACCGGGAGCGTCCCAGGTGGCTTTCGGATCCAGCAGTCCTTGACGGCCGTATCTTCCGTGGCGTTGGCTCTCGGGATCCTGCTGTCATTCTCGCCGGCGTACATGATCCAGGCCAGGGCCAGGGTCTTGGTGTTGTTCAGGCACGCCGCCCGCTTTCCCTGCTCTCGTGCCCGCTGCAGAGCGGGCATCAGGACCGCCATCAGGATCGCAATGATCGCGATCACGACGAGCAGTTCGATGAGTGTAAACCCTGTGTGCTGCCTGCGGTCTTCTCGAAAGGTTGTGTTGCCCGGCATAATCACTCCCTTCCAAAGTGCCTTCACAATGCCACGTGGACGGCAGACTCGACTGCCTGTCCCTCAGGCCTCTTTCAGTCTCCAATCACCGCGAAAGGTCCTGCTGCGCAGCATGGCGTTGGCTTGGTCGTCATCGACGAATCGCTCGGTTTGGGGATCCCACTCGAGCCGGCGGGCCTGTTTGACCGCGATCAGTGCGATCTGGCAGAGCGTGTCGGACCGCACGGCGGTGTCGATATCGCAGATTGCCCGCTTGCTGCTGCGAATCGCATCCACGAAGTCTCGCATGTGGTCGCGGCTGGCCGGAAGCCGGATCGGCATCGTGCCGCACTTGTTCTGCGGATCGCGGAGAACGTCGGGATTGTGGAGGTTCAGCGCCCCGCGCGTAACGTGGGCCCAGCCCGATTCGCCGACGAGGCGGATACCATGCTCGTAGCCTTCGGTACCGTCCTGGACGAACGTTATCGGCGCGGCCCCGGCGTACTCGAAACGTACCTTCCATCGCAGAATCGCATCGAACGCCCCTTCTTTCGGGAAGACGCCTCCGCCTTCCACGAATCGCGGTCCGGTCTGGTCGGCGCCGTTTCCCCACTGGGCGATGTCGAGGTGGTGAATGCCCCAGCAGGAAATCATGCCGAGCGAGAAGTTCGTGATGTTCTCGTGGTTGTCGCGCTGGAGCTTCTCCTCGTGGAAGGCTGTCATCGGAGCCGGCCCGACCCAGCGATCCCAGTCCACGTATTCCGGCACGGGTTGCTCGGGGAATTGCGGACCTTCCTTGCCGCCGGGGACCGAAACGTGAATCTCTTTGACCTTGCCCAATCGCCCGTTTAGAGCCAGCTCGCACGCCCAGCGGAAGTACAGGTCCGACCGCTGCTGTGTGCCGAACTGGAAAACGACACCCTTCCTGTGCACAGCCGCGCGCACGCGACGGGCCTCCTCGAATGACATGGCCATCGGCTTCTCGTGGTAGATGTGCTTGCCCTGGAGGATGGTGTCTTGTGCGGCGATGCTGTGCCAGTGGACCGGCAGGGCCATCAGCACGGCGTCGACGGAGCGGTCCGCGTTCAGCTCGCGGAAGTCGGAGAAGACCTTCACGTCGGGACGGCCGTACGCCTCGGCGATGAGACCGCGTGCCGATGCGATGTTCCGCTGGTTGACGTCGCAGATGGCGGTCACGCGGACGTCGTCGTAACCCAGGAAGTTGCGCATATCGTACTGGCCTTGGGCCCCGACGCCGATGACGCCGAGCGTGATCTTGTTCGACGGGGCCTGGCCCGCCCTCAGCAGGCGAGCCGGCACGAAGGCCGGCGCGATCTTCGCCGCCAGCATGGCCTTGAGGAAACTGCGTCGGGTCGGATGAGCGGTCATCGGTTTCATCGTGCAACCTCCAGAGACTGTGAATCAGCCAGGAACATTGCCCGATTGTACGTCCGCTCCCCATTCGTCGGCAACAGGGAATCGGCTCTGGCCTGGGTGGCGAGGCCGAGTCTCCAATGCCTCCGGTTTTCCTTTCGTGGTGGGTGCCACGAGTGCTACACTGTACGGGATCGGGAGTAGCGTTCTTCGGAGGAGATGTCGTACACAGCATTCCATGTGCGGAGACTGGACATGAGAAGCATAGCGGCAATTCTGGCGTTGGCGACCTGGCCGATGCTCTGTCAGGCTCAGGGGATCGTTGCCGGGGCTCTTCCGACGCCGCTCGTCACGCAGAATCCGGTAGAGACGTGCCTGAACAGCAGGTACTCACAGCATACCCTGAGCAGAGCGGGGGCCAGCGTCCAGCAGATGAGCAACATCCTGTGGGCGGCCGGACGGGCCCCGGTCACCGGGACCTATCGGAACATATTCGTTGCGACGCCGAGCGGAACATATCGATACGACCCGACCGGCCACTCGCTGAGCCGGCACTCGGACGAAGTTGTTTCGGACGGCGGCTTTGCGATCATCCATGATGCCCAACTGGAGTTCGATGCGGGCGTCATGTTCATGCCGGCGATCCTCGCCTCGGTGTCTCTGGCACGCAGCACGGAATCACCGGTGGCGTGCTGTCCCAAAGGCATTGGATACCCCACAACGAGGCTGATCTTCGGGGTGCAGCCGGTAACCGACCTGACGACGCAACTGGCCGCACGCTGCTCCGTGGCCCCCGAACAACCGGGATGGCTGCCGGACCCGTTTATGACCGGCGACAACAGCCTGGAAGAGGTCCTGGCCGATCTGAAATACGTCGACAGTTTCATGCAGACTGACCTGACCTCGCATCAGGTTTCGCAGATTCTGTGGGCAGGGTACGGTTGCACGGCCCACGTGACGAGCAACGGTCGCGCGGGTCTGACGGTTCCCTCCGCCTATGCGAACTACTACCTGTCGCGGAGCATCTACCTGGTGAACGAAGACGGTGTGCACCGCCACCAGAACAGGGACCCGAGCGCGAGCCCGGGGACCCGGGACCATCGACTGGAGCCGTTAGGCCCTGCCGACGGAGGCGCCCGACGACGGCCCGGCAGCGAGAGCGAGAACCCGGACCCTGCGGCCGCCAGGACCCGTCTGCAATCGGCTGTCAGCGGTCTGCCGAAAGCGCCATGTCATGTCGTCCTGTGTCTCGATTCCTCCAATGTGGGGCAGCCGTACGCCCAGTTGGAGGTCGGTTTTGTAGCCGGCAGCATGCTGTTGCAGGCCAGTGCGGTAGGGTTGGGATGCCATTTCCGCACCGGGTTCAGTCCCGCGGAGCAAAGGAGCATCCAGGCGGCCACGAGCATCGACGCATCGCACATCCCGCAGGCGATCGTCTGCATAGGCCCGGTGCCGCCTGTGCCCTCCCTGGAGGGCGACGCCAATCGCGACAGCATCGTCGACCTTGCCGACTACGTCATTCTGTCGAGTAGTTGGCGATCATCCAAATCGCAGGCTCGGTACGATGCGCGCGCGGATTTCGACCGCGACGGCCTCGTTGACGTGGCGGACCTGCGTCTGTTGGCCACCAATTGGCTGGAGACCATGCCGGCGGCAACTGCGCCGTAACTACCCCAACAGGTCCGGCCCAGTTGACTTGGGCAGAATACATAAAGTTTTGTGAATACAGAGCTTACATGCAGACCTCTGATTTGCTTGAAACTCCCCTGCTGGACGCGGTACCATATAAGACTCCAATCGGTTTGTGTCTGTAGGTATACACTGGTCTTGTATCCTTGGGCTTTTGCCCAGGGTCTGTGATAGACATGGGGAAGCACTAATGGTGGCGGAAGGGTGTCGCAAACAACGCGGCGTGCACGGGGTATCGGTTCGGTCAGGCAACTGGGAAGCATTTCGCCGAAGACTTCTTGGCCGACGCATCTGCGACCTTGGGCTGCGGATCAAGGGCTCGCCCGTCGAGCCATTGGTAGCGCAACTGAAGCGGGAACTGTCGGCCAAGGGCATCGACTACACGCCGGCTTTCTATCTGACCGATAGCTGGGGCTGCCCGGACAGGGTGCCGGCTGTCGGGATACCCTTCTATCTGGCCTGTACGCTCCTCGGGCGGATCGAAAAGGAGCAGACCGGAGACCTGGAAGACAGGCGGATGATCATGCAACTGCTGCGACACGAGGCAGGGCATGCGATCAACTTTGCCTTCCGGCTGTGGGAAGAGCCCGGGTGGAGGAACACGTTCGGGCCCTTCTCCCTGCCCTATCGTGAGGCCTTTGACCCGAACCCGTGCAGCCGGCGATTCGTTCGCCACCTTTGCAGTTGGCCTCATGGATATACCTATGCTCAGAAGCATCCGGATGACGATTTCGCCGAGACGTTTGCCGTCTGGCTGACGCCTCGCTCCGGCTGGCGCCGCAGATATCGTTGCTGGCCTGCCATGGACAAGCTGATGTATGTGGATCGCCTGATGCGGCAAGTGGGCGATCGGCAACCGAAGCGCAAGGGCGGACGGCTCGTCAACCCGGTCTCACGGCTGACCATGTCGCTGGCCGAGCACTACAGCCGACGAGCCGGGCGGTACCGCAGGACCGCCTAAAGCTGCATGGGCACGCTGACGTCGTAGGGTGGGCCTTCCAGCGCCGCATCGAGGACCATCTGAATCAACTGCCGGTAGCTGATGCCTGCCCTTTCGGCCGAGCGGGCCAGGCCGATGCCCTCCTCCAGCGAGGCGTTGCAGTTGACCTCCAGGACTCTCGGCTGGCCGGCTTCATCGAGTCGAATGTCCACGCGACCGTAGCCCCAGGTGCCGACCGCCCGAAACGCGCGCATCGCGATGTCCCTGAGCTGGTGGGCCAATTCCGGCTCAACCTCGGCCGGACAGATGATCGAGGTCTTCTTGTACTCCACCGAAGTCTCGATCCATTTGGCCGCATAAGACATGATCGGCGGGATCTCCGAGGGCAGCTCTTCATAGTCGACCTCGGCCAACGGCATGACGCGCGGGCGTTTGCCTCCGACAATCCCCACGTTGAACTCACGACCCGGCAGGAACTGCTGGACCAGCGCAGGCTGGTTGTACGCTTGCAGAATCTGACGGACTTGCTGGCAGAGGGCCTTCTTCGTGTAGACGACGGAGTCCCGATCCAGGCCGATCCCGGCGTGTTCCTGGCTGGGCTGCACGATAAGGGGGAACTTCCATTTGCGGCCGTTCACGTCGCCGACCTTTTCCACCAGCACCGTGTAGGGCGGGATCGGAATCCCTGACCCGTGGAGAAGGCTGGCGGCCATGTGCTTGTAGCGGCTCAGCCCCAGGGCCAGGGCGGGTGAGCCGGTGAGAGGATAGCCCATCATCCGCACCATGGCGGCAAATCGCATTTCGTAGAGGGCGCCGTGAACTACATCGTCGTATTGGTTGAACACGACGTCGGGGTTCAGACGGCGCAGTCTTCGTTGAAACGCGAAAAGATCGTGGGCCAACGGAAGGACGGTGACTCGATGGTGCAGGGACCTCAGCATGCGGGCCATGTCGTGGATCATGTGTCGCAGGTCGCCGGTGCTGCCCCGATCCTCCGGCGTGTCGGGTACGATCCCCGCCGCGGCATTGTACACCAGTGCAACGTGGAGACGCTTGCGCGATCGTTTGGACCGATTTGGCATCGCATCGTCCTCATGCCCACGGGATTGGACGCACACTGTTGCTCCGTGGGGCGGCACAGTGTGGAACCGTCTTCGGCCGGATCATTGTACGGGTATCGTGGTCTCCCAGCAAGACGGCAGATTGAATGGCGCGTTTCTTTGCTTTGCTTGCGGTTGAGCCGGCAGATGGTAGACTGGCAGGTGGTTAGACTACGGGAGGCTGCAATGCTCGATGACCGAAAGGTAATCTGGATTCTCGAATACGTTTTTGGCGCGGCGCTGGTCGCTGTGCCCCTGACGAGTCGCGTCGCTCGCCTGCCGGCCTGGACCGACGCCTACACCTGGGCGACGCAGTTGTTTGTGGTCGGCCTCGGCGTGATTTTGATCTCCTGTGCCAGTTCGATGAGACAGCGATTGCTCCTGGCCAGGCGTATCGACGCCTTGGCCATGCAAATGGTTCAGAGCGGGCGATCTTCTTCGCCGGCCCGGCCGTGAAAAGCCGCCGCATTGAATCCGCGAACGAGCCGGGGATCTCCTATTGTCTGCGGTACCTGCCCATCAATTGACCTTGGGCAAGGATGTGCCCTTTTATTGCCTTGATTAGATCCGCCTTTCTCGTGCTGCCGGGCAGATTCAGCATGGCATCCAGGGCGTAAATCGTGAAGTAATACCGGTGGGTGCCGCTCGGGGGGCACGGCCCGCCGTACCCGGGGCGTCCGAAATCCGAAATGCCCTGCCGGGAGCCGTCGGGCAGTTCGGGTTTGGCAGGTATACCTTCTGCCAGATCGCCCACCGACGGGGGGATGTTCCACATGACCCAATGGACCCACGTTCCCATCGGAGCGTCCGGATCGTCACAGATCAGGGCGATGCTCTTGGCGCCCTCCGGCACCTCCGCCCACTGGAGCGGCGGCGACAGGTCGGCGCCGTCGCAGGTGTACTTCGCCGGAATCATGCCGCCTTCCTGGAACGCGGAACTGCTGACGGAGATGCTCATGTGCTGGCTCCTTTCCTCTCGAACCTCCGCGGGTTGTCTCTGTTTCTCGCGGCCACAGATCGTGACGGCCAGCGCCGTCATGGACAGGAGAGTTCTCAACATAGCCGGTCCTTCCAATCGCCGCACATCTGCTACGCTGTGGATAGAATACGAGTTCCCATCTCTGACGGCAATCCCTCCGGCGTCCGAGACAACGACGGACGGACGCGAGGATCCCCCATCGAGTCGGAATAATCGCTTGCAGGCGCTTGCGAAAAAGACCATCATACGGTTCCAGTCAAACGCAGGAGCCCCGATGGCATGCAGAATGGAGAACTCACCATGAAACAGGACTCTCACACCTTGAAGTCAACGCAGCGGAAGTCCTCCCGTCGGGATGTCTTGACGTGGAGCGGGAAGATGGTTGCGGCATCCACGCTGGGGAGCTTTGCCCTCCCTGCGATGTATGCGGCCGAGAACAATACGATTCGACTGGCCCTGATCGGTTGCGGCGGACGCGGCTGTGGGGCGGCGGCCAACGCCTTTGACTCGCCGAACGGCCCGGTCGAACTGGTCGCGATGGCGGACTTCTTCGAGAACCGCCTGACCAACGCCCACAAGGTGCTGAGCGGGCAGTACGGCGCGCGAGTCAACGTGCCTCTGGACAGACGCTTCGCCGGGTTCGATGCCTGGCGGAAGGCCATCGACTACCTTCGTCCGGGCGATGTGGCGATGCTCACGGGCTACGCCGGCTTTCGGCCGCAGCAACTCGAATACGCGGTCGAGAAGGGAATCCACGTATTCATGGAGAAGTCTTTTGCTACCGATCCGCCGGCCGTGCGAAGGGTGATCCGGGCGGGCCAGGCCGCCGAGAAGAAGAACCTCAAGATCGCCGCCGGATTGCAGTGCCGCCATTCGCGGAATCGCCAGGAACTGATCAAACGCATTCGCGATGGGCAACTGGGCGAGATCCAGCTCATCCGCGCTTATCGGATGCAGCCGTGCGGCCCTCTGGGTCCCCGACCGGCAGACGTGAAAGACCTCCATTGGCAGGTCCGCAACTTCACCCACTTCCTCTGGGTCTCGGGCGGGCTGTTTGCCGAGATGAACATCCATCAGATCGATGAGATCTGCTGGCTCAAGGACGCATGGCCGGTGTCTGCGCACGGCATCTGCGGACGGGCCGCCGACAGCACGGATCGCGGGCAGAACCTGGACTCCTTCACCATCGAGTGGACGTTCCCCGATGGGACCAAGGCGTACGATGTGGTCCGCTGGCTGGCAGACTGCCATAACGAATTCGCCACCTATCTCCACGGGACCAGGTGTGCCGCGCAGTTCTCCGGCAACGTCCACGAGGGCACCGTGCACACCTATAAGGACCAGCGATGCGCCAACGACAACATCGCGTGGCGCGCCCCGAGAGAGACCATCACTCCCTGGCAGGCGGAGTGGGACGTGCTGCTGGACGCGATCCGTCAGGACCGTCCGCACAACGAAGCCCGGCGGGCCGCTCTGTCGAATCTCGCGGACATCATGGGCCGGGCAGCGGCTCACTCCGGCAAGGTCGTCACCTGGGACCAGGCGATGGCCTCGGACTTCCGATTCTGTCCGAACATCGACTCTCTGACGGATGACAGCGCTCCGCCGATTCAGGCGAATGACCAGGGGCACTATCCCGTTCCCGTACCGGGGCAGTGGACAGAGATTTGATTTCGCGCCAGCGAGCACTGTAGGATGGGCTTCAGCCCATGCCGTATCGGCTCCTGCCTCGTGGACAGCGTCGGTACGATGATCTACAATCCTGGTCATGTAGTTGGCCTTGATGTATATCCGGATGCCGATCCCACGGTCCGAAGCCATAAGATGAGAAGGAGATTGCCACGTGATTACCGAGATTCCCGCGCAGAAACTCAACACCGAACAGTTCATCGCTGACAAAGTCGCAGAGATCCAGGAGGCTGTTGGAGGCGGAACCGCGATCAATGCGCTGTCAGGGGGTGTCGATTCATCTGCGGTCACCATGCTTGGGCATCGGGCCCTTGGCGACCGACTGAGGACCGTCTTCGTCGAGAATGGCCTGATGCGGCAGGGAGAACCCGAGCAGGTCGTCAAGTTCTTCCACGATCTGGGCGTGCCGGTGGAAGTGGTCGACGCGCGGGACGAGTTCTTCTCGGCGCTCCAAGGGCTTACGGACCCGGAGGAGAAGCGCGAAGCGATCACCCAGACGTTCTATCGCCACGTCTTTGGCCGGCTGGTCAAGACCAGCGGCGCCAAGTGCCTGTTGCAGGGCACGATCCTGACGGACGTCGACGAAACGGTCGCGGGGATCAAGCGGCAGCACAACGTCTTCGAGCAGCTCGGGATCGATCCGCAAGAGGCCTTCGGTTATCGTATTCTCGAACCGCTGATCCAGCTTCGCAAGGACGGCGTTCGGAAGGTGGGCAAGGCGTTGGGGCTTCCGAGCGCGCTGTTCGATCGCATCCCGTTTCCGGGGCCGGCGCTGGCGGCGCGCGTGATCGGCGAGGCGACGCCGCAGCGCATTGCGACGGTCCGCGCCGCGAATGCCGTCGCGGAGCGGCTGCTCAAGAACACCGGCGCGTTCCAGTACATGGCGATTCTGCATGAGGATCGCGTGACGGGAATGCGCGACGGGAAACGCGAGTTCGGCTGTCAGATCGAGGTGCGCTGCTGGGACAGCGTCGACGCCCGGACCGCCACTCCGACGCGATTGTCGTTCGATATCCTCCAGAATCTCGCCGACCAGATCCTCCGCGACACCCCTGGGGTGGTCAGCGTGACCTACAACATCGCCTCCAAGCCTCCCTCTACGATCGAGGCCGTCTAACGGCGGGTGGCAGCCTCAAGCCCAGCTTGGGGATGGCTTGCTCATGGAAACCATCCCCAAACGCCAAGGCGTTGGAGGCTGCCACCCGCGGCCCGCGTCGGAGCCCGGCGCCAAGCAATGTCACCCGACGGTACGCAACACATGAGCGTTCTGGTTCAAAGGAGCGTCAAGCGAACGCTGTTCGGCATGGCCTTTCCCATGCTGGCCGGCACGTTCGCCATGAACGCGTACAACCTCACAGATACGTGGTTCGTCTCGCGGCTGGGGACGCTGCCGCTGGCGGCCATGGGGTTCACGTTTCCGGTCGTCATGCTCCTGACCTGCGTGGCCGGCGGTCTCGGCGTGGGCGTCACGACCTTGATGTCGCACGCGGTCGGCCGGCGCGATTGGACCGATGCGGCGAGGATCACCACTCACGGTCTGTTGTTGACGCTGGGCGTGGCCGCCGGAATGACCGTCATCGGTTATCTGAGCATGAATCCCGTGTTTACTGCGCTGGGGGCGGACTCGACCGCTCTGTCTCTGGTGCGCCAGTACATGGGCGTCTGGTACCTGGGAGCTCCGCTCATGGCCTTGCCCATGCTGGGCAACGGGCTGTTGATCTCGGCGGGTGATTCCGTCGCCGCCGGTCGTTTCATGATGCTCGGGCCGATCGTGAACGTTTTTCTCGATCCGGTTCTGATGTTCGGATACCTCGGCTTGCCCGCCATGGGCATCCGCGGCGCGGCGCTGGCGACCGTAATCGCACAGGGCGTTTCCACCGCGTGGCTGTTCCGCCTACTCTACGCGAAACACCGCCTGCTGGTACTGAAACGCGGGGGTCTGGAGGCCTGTGGTCTGTCGATCCAGAGTATTCTCCGTCTCGGAGTTCCGAGCATCCTGAGCATGATTCTTATGCCGGTTTCCGCGACGGTGGTCACTCGGATTCTCAGTGGTTTCGGCAATGCCGCCGTGGCGGCCATCGGCGCCGCCCAGCGGATCGAGATGTTCGCGTTTGTCATCCCCATGGCGCTGGGCATGTCCCTCGCTCCATTCGTCAGCCAGAACCTCGGCGCCGAGCGGCCCGACCGCATTCGTCAGGCCCTTTCGCTGGCCACCCTGTTCGCCATGCTCTACGGCGCTGTTGTCGCGCTGGCGTTCTTCATTGGCGCGCCGTGGCTGGCCTCGGTCTTCAGCCAGGACGCGGAGGTGGTGGCCACCCTCGTTGCGTACGTCCGCATCGTGTCGTTCGGCTACGGCATGATGGAGGTCCACCGGTATTCCGGCATCATTCTCACAGGACTGCACAAGCCCCTTTCCTCGGCCCTGCTCAACGGCATCCGTGTACTGGTCCTGCTGATACCCCTGTCCTGGCTTGGTGCCCATCTGGCAGGTGTGCACGGCGTTTTCGTGGGGCGTCTGGTCACGGACCTTCTGGTCGGCTGTCTCGGCTTCACCTGGGTTCACCATGTGTGCCACCGCGTCCAAACGTCGTGACGAGGTGGATTCCCTGCCCATCCGCGTGGACCAAGCCCATCACCGTTCGTGGCGAGTCCACCTTTTCGACCTCGGCTTTGTATGGATTGGCTGCGGCTGCTTTGGCGTCGGGTCTGGTCTCGGTGTCGTCCGGGTCTGTGACGACCTCTTGGAGTCACGCGGTCGTGGGAACCCCTTTGCGGCAGGCGCTGACGTTGCCGCAGGACGATCACGAGGCCGATAACGACGACCTGACGCGACTATCAGCACTGCTACAACGGACGGCTTCACAGGGGCTCGCGCAACTCCCTTTTCCATCGGCCTGTCACGCGCCCCGCGCGACGGAAATTGCATCCGTCATTTTTCAAGAATTCGCGCAGTGCGCGCCGAGATAGGCGTACACGATAGACTCACGGCCTACGGGTCCTGGGCTGTGACGTGAGCATGACGAAGCAACGGTTCGTACACAAGGGAGCACAGGCAATGACGAGGCAACGAGCGGCTCTGGTGATGGCAAGTGTGGTGTTGTGGATCGCGTTTCCTGCGAATGCGGCGGTAACGGTCTGGACCGCCCAAGGCGCAGGCTCCGACCAGTGGAGCAATCCCGATTACTGGAGTGCAGGAGTGCCCGGCGCCACGGACACCGCGACATTCTCCACCACAGGGTATCTGGTGCAGTTTGATGCCGACTCCACAATTGCCGGTCTGGACATCGGCGCCGACGCCTCAGGCAGTCGGTGGCTGATCCTCGGCCAGTTCACTCTGACGACCGGCTCGATCGTGAACGATTCGACGGCAGGGACATTGCTGGACTTGGCGACGGATCTGACCGCTCCGGTCGGCGGGCTGTCCGTGCTCGCCAATTCGGCCCCGATCGCGCTGGCCGGCGCCGACCCGGGTTACCTCGAGACCGTCACCCTCAATGGCGATCTCGAAGTCGGCGGCGACAGCGACACCTACATCTACGGCCCGATCACCGGGACCGGCGGTTTGACCAAGGACGGCTCCGGCACGCTGACGGTTTTCGTATCGGAGTTCATGAATGATTTCACGGGCGACGTTACTCTCAACGACGGTCTGTTGGTGCTCGATGGCTTTGATGCAGACCCGGGCGAGGACCCGACGGGCAACGCCCTCGGCGAGGGCGATATCTACCTGCATGGCGGCACGCTGGCCATGACGGGCACTCTGGACGACGACTACGAGATGCTCAACCCCACCCAGACCGTCTACGTTGGCGGTCCGGACGGAGATGCCGTGACGTTCGACGCGGCGCACGTCGCCTCCGAGGTATCCCTGGGGGACGGCGTATCCATAAACCAATACGCCGCAGGGCTCAGCGACGAAAGCGATGACGGGGCCGATGCGACGATTATGAACAACCTGGTCCTGGGCTACGACAACGGCGGCGGCGACATCGTGGCGGCGAACCTGGTCCTCGGCAATCCCACCGACGGCGACGACCTGATGTTCGAATTCGAATTGATGGATGAGGAGGACCCCGAGGCTTCGACGATCACGTTGCTCGGTGCCGGCGTGACACACAATCTGACCGCGTACGCCGAGGCGGACATCGAACACAAAATCACCGGCGACGGCGGCCTTCGCATCGCTCCCGGAAGCAGCTTTGTGGTCGTGTACTACACGGGGAATGATTTCGCCGGTGGCCTGGAAATGGCCGGGGGAATCCTGATCGTCGATGATTCCAACCAAGTCGGGACCAGCACGCTGGGCACCGGAACGTTTGCCATCACCGGTGATGCCTCCGATGCGTCCAAGGTCGTCGTGGGCGGGATGCCTACGGAGATCTACTACGACGAAGACAATAGCGAATGGAAGACCGAGGACGACGATGCCTGGGACGGCAGCATCGGGACGATTGAGATCGGCAATGACGTCGAAATGCAGGGCCACTTCGCCACAGGCGGTTTCACGGAGGTGGAGATGGACGACTGGTTCGACGACGACAACGAGATCCCGGTGGCGCTGATCGGTTCGCACATCGAGATCTCCGGTCCGGTGACGCTCGTGGGCAACACGGAACTGGCGGTGCTCACCGTGGAGGGCGAGGTGGACGAGGAGGTGCCGGCGGAAGCCGTCGCGGCGCTGAACGTGCCGGACAACTACTTCACTCTGGAGATCTCCGGCGCGATCGGCGAGTTGGGCGGAGCGCGCTCCCTGACCAAGACCGGCGAAGGAACGCTAATTCTCAGCGGTACGAATACTTTCACCGGCGGACTGAATGTCTATGAAGGCCTCGTCACGCTGGATGCCGAAGACGCGATTGCGACCGCTCCTTTGACGATCGCCGAAGACGGCGCCGTCGAGTTCGGCGCCGACCAGACTCTCAAGGCGCTGAACGGATCGGGACATCTCGACGCCCAGGCCAACAATCTGACCCTCGGCGCCGGCACGAGCGCGTTCGACGGGGCCCTTGAGAACCTGCTGGACGTCATCATCGCCGGCGGCACGCACGCGATCGATTCGGATATGTCGCTGCAATCTCTCGCGGTAGATGCCGGAACGCTGATGCTCAACGGCGACATCGGCTCCGACCAGGCCATTACCATCGCCAGCCACGCGACCGCGGCCTTCAACGGGGTCGTGGAGTTCTACTTCGACGATGCGATAGAGAACTCCGGCGCGCTGATCGGCGGCACTGCTTCACTCGGCGCAGTGGATATCGAGCTTCAGCCCGGCTCGACATTGCAGGCGGCCGCCGGCGGGCTCGTCGCGTCGTCGGTCTCGATTGACGCGGATGCCACTGTGGCCCTGAACAGCGCCGACGGCCTGCTGACACTCGCTGATCCGACGTTCAACGGAGACGCCACGATCGATCAGACAGGTGAGAACGCTACATCCATCAGCGATCTCGACAATCAGGCCGGCCACACGATCACCCTCGGCAGCGGGACGCTGTACCTGACCGGCGACGAGGTGTGGGCCAGTGGCGGGGCCGGCGGCGGCGTCACCGCCAACGCCGGAACGACGCTGATCGTCGATGCGCCCACGCAGCACATCAGCGATATCACCGGCGCCGGGACAATCGTCAAGACGACGAACGCGTATCTCTCAGAAGAGGATTACTACGACGACTTGGGCACCGTCGACGGCGACGATCTGACGCTGGGCGATGCCGCGATTGCCACCTCCCAGGGCGGCACTCTCGAGATCGAGAAGGACGTCCAGATTGAAGAAGACTCGACGGTGGAGATCGTCGGCGAGTCGACGGTGGTGGTGCCGGCCGCCAACACGCTGACGGTCGCCGACAACGCCACCCTTCAGGTTGGTCAGGACGCTCAGATGCAGATTGACGGCAACTTGGATGTCGGCGCTGGGCAGACGTTGAACGTCGCCGGCGGCGGTACGGTGGCGATCAATTCCAGCAACGCCGGCCTGGACGAGACCGCGACGCTGGCGGTCAGCGAATCGACGCTGACACTGTGCAGCGCCAATGCCACGGGCGGCGCACAGGTCGTGCTGACCGACGCAACGGTCGAGGCGGCAGCGGAAGAGGTCGAGATCGAGACGGCAACCGTCAGTGGGACTGTGGCGGTGACCGGCAACACGATTGCCGTGCAGACGCTCGACCCACAGGGTGAAGCGACGCTGGATGTGGGAGCCTCCTCGCAGGTCCAGGTCGACGGCGCGTTGACGGTGGACGCCGGCGAGACGTTAAACGTCACCGGTGGCGGCACGATAGCGATCAACTCCAGCAATGCCGACCTGGATGAGACCGCGACGCTGGCGGTTGCCGACTCGACGCTGACGTTGGGCAACGCCACGGCGACCGGCAACGCACAGGTCACCCTGGCCAATGCGACTGTGCAGGCAGCCGCCAATGGCGTAGCGATTCGACAGGCGAACGTCAGTGGGAACGTGGAGTTCGCCGGCAACGCGGTCGCTGTCGGGACGCTG
>CAZOFX010000029.1:0-50582 GCA_964579055.1 uncultured Pirellulales bacterium | reverse complement strand
CGGCGTCCATGCAGCCCTTGCCTTCATACCGTCGGGACTTCCTCCAGAGGGCCAGAAGCTTCTCATCGTTCTTGGCCCGGACCGTGTCGGACTTGACATCCTTCTTGAACCGGAATGTGCCGTCGCCGGCGTCTTTGAACAGGTCGGTATACTTCTTGGTGCTCTCGCACGGCTCGATGATGCTGTCCACATAGTGGATGGCTTCGTCCTCGCCGGCGGAAGTGCCCAGAGGGGTCGAACCCTTGAAGCGAATGATGCCGCTCTTGCCGAGGAAGAGCGTAGCGGCCGCGGACGGGATACCGGCGTTGGTCGCCTCTTCGGTGCCGCTGACCGCCTCGATCGCCAGCATCTTCATCAGAAGACCGGTGATGTCGATATCGGCCGCCTTCGGAGAAATCGTGACATCGTCGCGGCCGGTGAAGGTCTTGACCAGCTCCTTGACGCTCGCTTCGATCTCCTTGCGCTCCTCGGTGGTGGTCTGACGCTGCGTGGCGCGGGCCAGGGCGAGGATTTCCATCATGCGGCCGTATTTCTGGAGGCGTTCGGTATTGGCGCCGCCGCCGCACTTGACACCCAGCGCGTTCATCGCAGCGCCGATCTCCGCCTCGAACGGGTCGTTCGGACTCTTGGACCGGTGCGAGATCACCAGTTCGGCGCCGTAGGCCAGCGAGGTCAGCATGGCCAGCACGGTCTCGGTCAGGGTGCCGATCTGATTGGCCTTGATTAGCGAAGCGTTGATTTCGCCGTTCTTGGCGCACTTCTCGATGTTCGAGTCCTTGGTGGTCACCAGGTCATCGCCGATGATGAAGATCTTGTCGCCAAGCTCCTTCATCATGTTCTTCCAGCCCTGATGGTCGCGTTCGCCGAAGCCGTCCTCGATCGACAGAACCGGGATACCCGCCTGCATCGCCTCCTTGAAGAGGTTAAGGATGTCGTCACGGCTCATCTCGACCTTATCCTTGTCGCGCCAGAAGCGGTACATGCCGACGGAGTCGGGCTCGCCGCGCTCCTCGCGGTAGGCGTTCTCGAGTTCGGAGCAGGCCGGATCAAGGGCGATGGCGACATCGACACCCGGGACGTACTCGCAGTCCAGAATGGCCTGCTTCATGAATCGCCACATCCTCTGCTCGGGCACCCTGTCGCCCTGCTCTTTGTCGATATAAGGCGCGATGCCGCCTTCAAGACCGACACCCATCACCTTGGCGCCGGGGGCCGCCTCGATGATTTCCTTGAGGCGGGACTGGAGCTTCACGGTCATTTCCTGGGCGTCTTCATAGGTCTTCGGCGAAAGCGGCATGAACATGCTTTCCTGCATGGAGATGTTGCTTTCGGGGTACTCTTTCTCGGTGTGTCGGCCACCCATGGCGCAGTTCCGGAACTGCCAGGGAGCTGCGACGCGGCTGCCGTCCTTCAAGGTGACGGACTGCATACGCGTGGTCAGCAGCTTCTGCTTGACCGTGGCGACCTGCACCGGCCAGCTCTCCTTCGAGGCGGCAGCGGCAGCGCGAGCGGCCTGCTCGGCGGCGACCTTCTCGCGGGTGCCGAATTCCTTGAGCTTGCCCGGGTCGGCCAGGAATCTGTCCAGCAGCCCGACGATGCCCGGGGCCAGGAAGAACCGGCCGACGTAGATCATCCAATCCTGCTCTGCCCACAATCCGACGATGATGAAAAAGGCCGCGATCGGCAGGAAAATGGTGGCCAGCCACTGGCTCCAGACCGGCGCCGCGGCCGCGACGGCCAGGTTGTACGGCGCATCGGGAGCGAAGTTGCCGTTCTCTTTCCGAACGCCATAGAACTTGCCCCACGGGATCAGAAGGAACATCTGGGCGTAGTAGCCGAACTTGCTGCCGCCGGCCAAGGCCTTGTCGGCCTTCTCCTGCGAATCCTTGTTCAGAGCCGTCAGCTTGGCGGCGGTCAGGAAATGGCCCATTTCGTGGATCGCGATGGCGATGTGCCAGGACAGATACAGAATCGCCAGGGAGATCCACAGTTCCATGTGTGCCGGGGAGAACATGAAGTTCAGCACGACGTATTTGATGTTCTCGCCCGCAGCGGCTCGCGTGCTGAGTTCCACTGCCGGAAGGCTCAATACCGACGAAATGAAGGCGGCGTGGAACGACACCAACTTGTGGTTGGCGATGACCCAGCCACGTTCCAGGTAGCCGGCGGGATTGACCTGGACGCCGGGCGTCTCCGTCGCGCGTCCGCGCCTGCGGTTGCCCAGTTTCGCTATCAGTTCTTTCAGTTGGACCATTTCGTTGCTTCTCCTTTTCCGTTATCTCTTTACCGAGCCCAAACGACTTGGCCGCCGAGAAGGCTCATGGGCTGATCCTGCCGGGGTCTTCCATCAGAGTCTGCCAGATCGGCGCGGTCACTGTCCGTACTTCTCCCGGCCTGGGAAATGCAAGAAAATACAATCTCTACCGGGAGACGTCAAGAATAGATTCCACAAGTTTCAGCTCATAATGAGACCGTCCGTGGCCATCGGCTCGTCTGCGAGCGGCTATTTTGGAAATTCTTCGCACAAATCCGTAACACGGCGGCTTCCGTTGCGTCTGTAGTGGTAGAGGCGCCGGGTATCGAAGTGAGGGCTTCGCTGCCCGCATCGGAAAGCGCCCGGTCGGATAGGACCGCCCGACGGACTATCTGCCCGCACACGTCTCTTTGTTGTTTCTTGTGACAGGGCCGATTGGGCGGAGGATCGGCCTTTTCTATTGCCCGCACCACCGGCCGGGTCTATCATATCCGGCCTATGAGGATACCATTGACCAGGTATGGATGGCCCCAGGTGGTCGTCTACCCCGTTCTCGTCGTCGCGGCCATGCTGGCGGTCGCCCTGGGAGGGGCGGCGCACACACCTTTTTGGGCTGTCGTCGTGACGGAGGCCATCCTGGGGGTCGTCCTGGTCTGGGCGCTGATGTTCTTCCGGGATCCTCGACGAAGCGCACCGCAGGACGAAGAGTCGTTCGTCGCTCCGGCCGACGGCAGGGTGACGGATATCGAGCAGATGCCGCAAAACGATTTCCTCGACGGACCAGTTCTGCGGATCGGCATCTTCCTGAGCATCTTCGACGTCCACATCAACCGGGCTCCGTGCCGCGCCAGGGTCGAGGCAATTGCTTATCGCAAGGGCAGTTACCTCAACGCCATGAACCCGCTGTCGGCCAAAGTCAACGAGTCAAACACGTTGACCTTCGTGCGAACAGACTACCCCAGGGACCGTTTTGTGGTACGCCAGATCAGCGGAGCCATCGCCAGACGCATCGTTTGCGAAGCGAAGGAGGGCAGCGAGCTGGGCCAGGGCCAGGCTTTCGGCATGATCAAGTTCGGATCGCGAACCGAACTCCATGTGGCCGCCAGCAAGCCAATCGAATGTCTGGTCCGCGTCGGGGATGCCGTCAAGGCAGGCGTTACCCCTCTATTGAGGTATGGAAAGTGAGACGATTCAGATCGAAAACGAAACGAGACAAAGGCCGGTTCCTGAGGCGCATGCGCGGCCAGCGGGTCAAGTACATCGCCGTGCTGCCCTCTCTGATCACTATCCTGAACGGGGTTTTCGGCTTTGCCGCGATCGTCTTCGCCAGCCAGGGGGCGGCAGGGTCCTCCAATTTCGCAATGGCAGGCTACATGGTTCTGCTGGCGATGTTTGCGGATATGCTCGACGGGCGTCTGGCGCGAATGAGCCAGTCGACCTCCAGCTTCGGCGGCCAGTTGGACAGCCTGTGCGACATGGCCAGTTTCGGGATCGCTCCGGCGTTCCTGATGCTCAAGGTCATCGAGAGCAAGCTGGAGCTGACGACTCCGCTGAGCGGAGGGCTGTTCCACCGTTTCATCTGGCTGGCGGCTCTGGCGTACATCAGTTGCGCCGCCATCCGCCTGGCCCGGTTCAACGTCGAGAATGAGGAAAGCGAAACGGCCCACATGCGTTTCATCGGTCTGCCGAGCCCGGCTGCGGCAGGCGTTGTCGTCAGTCTGATCATATTCCACCAGGAGGCGCCGCGGGGTCTGGACGGGCTGGTTTACGTTCTGCCGTTCCTGACGCTGGCCTCGGCGGTTCTGATGGTCAGCCGAATCCCCTATCCGCACATCCTGAACCTCTATCTGCGAGGCAAGAAGCCCTTCAGCTACCTGATTCGGGTGCTCTTCTTCCTCGGGGTGGTGTGGTGGAACATGGAGGCCGCGCTCGTATTGATCTTCGGGGTCTTCACGGTCAGCGGGTTTGTCCGGTGGGTCTATTTCCGGTTACGCCCGGGGAGAAATCATCTCGCGGCGGCGTCCCCGGATGCTGTGGCCCCTCCGTCCGGTCACCCGGGTGCGCAGGGTTAGCGTGTCGCTATTGCAGGGCCCCAGCCGGGATGTGCGCGGGGTCCGGGCCCGGCTCCGGCCGATGAGTCTCCTGATGCACGCCGGCGGACTGATTGATCTGGTAGTAGCGATCCACAACCGCTGCCAGACGCGACAGCACCTCTCGGCCCTCGTCGCTCGCTTCGAGACCGACGATTTGCAGGCCCAGGCACAGCGCGGTCCGGTCGGCGGTCGGCAGCACATTGCGGATCTGGGCGCTGAACATCAAGGGCGTTTCATACGGCATCGGGGTGAACCGCACGCCGATGAACTGCCCTTTGCGGAATTCCGACTCGGCCACGCCTGCGGCGTCCGCACTTCCAGGGGCCTTCATCGGAACGGTCAACTGGGCGCCGCCGGCGGAGATGTCCATCAGCCGGCCCTCGAAATACTCCTGGCCGGACCCTTTCGATTTGCGCTGGCTGGTACGATGCCAGAGCACCACCTTGACCTTGAGCGATTCGGGTACGTTGACGCGGAAATAGCTGCGTCGCTGAACCACCCCGATACGGTCGGGCGCCGCCAGGACGATGGTCCCGCCGGCCTCCGGATCGGACGACGGTTCCAGCGCGACCACGCTGGTGTCGAAGACGAACTTGCCATAGGCGTGTTTGAAATTCACGCCAACTGGCTGGTCGATGCGGATATTGATCGGGTAAGGTTTCCCTGAGGAATGGCAACCTTCGACGTAGAGCTTGCCGCCGGAAAGCTCGCGCATGACGACCTTCGCCACGTGCCACTTCTCCTTCGACAGATAAGACATGATCGCCGGCGCATGCTCGCCGGCCACCGTTTGAAGCACGGACTGGGATTCATGCCCTTCCAGCATGACGACTTCGCTCATATCAACCTCCCGAACCTACGTCTAAAGGTTGGCGCTCGCCCAATGGACTCGAACGCCACCGCTCGGCTCCCCGTGTCCGGGGCGAAATCCGAACACTGCCCCTGCCCCGCTCTCCCGCCGGCACAACCGGCCGCATCGGCTCGGTGTCTTCCGGGCAGGACAGCGGACTGAGGCTCCCGTAAAACATAGATAATAATCGGCTATCGACAAGGCCTGCGTTAGGCGAAATCCCGCTCAGCCTTGGATTGTCTGCCGGGACGCTGCACCGCTCGGTTCGATCGAGGCAGAGCGGAGAGAGGCCCGATAATCCCATGGTTAGCACTCTTGAGGAGTCCGTTGCAGACGCGACATCCGATCCTGTGTCATTCCGCCTTGACTGAGAACCGCCCGCGCGTGGCCCGCAGCACCGGATCGGCCACACAAAGCGATTGAAAAAGCGGTTGCCACGGACTATCCTACAGCCTGGCAAAGCGCAGCGACCATAGGCACCACTTTGGGGCAACCGTTATGCAGAAACGAAGACTGGGCGATACCGATATGCAGTTGACCACCGTCGGCCTGGGCACGTGGGCGATGGGCGGTCCGTGGCAGTTCGGCTGGGGCCCGCAGGACGACGAAGAGGCCCTGGCGGCGATTCTGGCAGCGCTCGATCGAGGCATCAACTGGATTGACACGGCGCCTGCCTATGGCCTTGGCCATTCGGAAGAGCTGGTCGGTCAGGCGCTGCGCCAGACCAAGCACAAGCCCTACATTGCCACGAAGTGCGGCCTGCTCTGGAATGAGAAGAAGGAGAAGGTTCCCTGCCTGAGACCCGAGAGCATCCGCCGGGAGTGCCACGCCAGCCTCGAACGGCTGGGCATCGGGACCATCGATCTGTACCAGATGCACTGGCCCGATCCCGACGAGGCAATAGAAGGGGCATGGGAGGAAATGGCCCGCCTGGTCGGCGAGGGCAAGGTCCACTACATCGGCGTCTCCAACTACAGCGTCGCTCAGCTCGAACGTATCTGCCGGATTCACTCGCCCGCGTCGTTGCAGCCGCCCTACAGCATGCTCCACCGCGAGGCGGAGGAAGAGCTGCTGCCCTATTGCTCGCGGCACCACATGGGCGTCGTGGTGTACAGCCCCATGCAGCGAGGACTGCTCACAGGCAAGTTCAGCCGCGAAAGGCTCGCGGCCCTGGCGCCGGACGACCATCGCAGGCGACATCCGGACTTCCAGGAGCCGCGGTTCAGCGCGACGCTGGAGTTGGTGGAGCAACTGAAGAAGATCGCCCGGCGCCACGGACGGACCTGCTCACAACTGGCGATCAGTTGGGTCCTGCGACGCCGGGAGGTGACCGCCGCGATCGTTGGCGCCCGACAGCCCGACCAGATCGCCGAAACCGTGCAGGCCTCCGACTGGAACCTCGGCAAAGACGACATCGAAGAGATCGAGCGGCTCATCGCTGAGAAGCTATAGGCCCTGTCGGTCGAATAGGTCCTGTGATTGGGAGAAGGACGGAAATGGCAACAGAGAAGACCTTTTACACCAGTCCGTTGGTCGAGCGGAATGCCTCGCCCGAGATGGCAGCCCTCTTCGGCGCGCAGAAGAAGTTCAGTACGTGGCGACGCCTCTGGCTCGAATTGGCCAAGGCCGAGAAGAGGCTCGGTCTGGACATCCGGAAGAGCCAGATCGATCAAATGGCCCGCCACCTGGACGACATCGATTTCGCGAAGGCCGCCCGATACGAGAAGGAGCTGCGTCACGACGTGATGGCCCACATCCGCACGTTCGGCGACGCAGCGCCGAAGGCCGCGCCGATTATCCACCTCGGCGCCACCAGTTGCTACGTCGGAGACAACACCGATCTGATCATCATGCGCGAGGCGCTGCACCTGGTCGCTGGCAAGCTGGCTTCGGTGATCGACCTGCTCGGCCGGTTCGCCGAGAGACACAAGGCGATGGCCACGCTGGGGTTCACGCACTTCCAGCCGGCCCAGTTGACCACCGTCGGCAAGCGCGCGACGCTGTGGTGCCAGGAATTCACGATGGACCTCCAGGAGGTCGAGCATCGCATCGAGAACCTGCCCTTCCGCGGCGTCAAAGGCACGACCGGGACGCAGGCGTCATTCCTGGCTCTGTTCGAAGGCCGGCACAACAAGGTCAAGCAGCTCGACAAAGACGTCGCGGCGGCGTTCGGCTTCAAGAAGATCTGCCCGGTCACCGGCCAGACCTACTCGCGCAAGATCGACATGCTCGTCGTCAATACGCTGGTCTCAATCGCCCAATCGGCGCACAAGGTCTGCAACGACATCCGCCTGCTGGCGAACCTCAAGGAGCTGGAGGAGCCATTCGAGACGTCGCAGGTCGGCTCATCGGCGATGCCCTACAAGCGAAACCCGATGCGGTGCGAGCGAGTGACCTCGCTGAGCCGGCTCGTGCTGAGCCTGGCGACCAGCCCCGCAATGACGGCCTCCGAGCAGTGGTTCGAGCGGACGCTGGACGACTCCGCGAATCGGCGCATCGTGTTGCCTGAAGCGTTCCTCGCGGTCGACGGGATTCTCCAGATTCTGATCAACGTCTTCGATGGGCTGGTGGTGTACCCGAAAGTGATCGAAGCCCACGTGGACGCCGAGCTGCCTTTCATGGCCACCGAGAATATCCTCATGGCGGCCGTCAAGGCAGGCGGCGACCGGCAGGAGCTGCACGAGAAGATCCGGCTGCACTCGCAGGCCGCCGCCGCTCAGGTCAAGACCTTCGGCAGACCCAACGACCTGATCGGTCGCCTGCGGGCCGACATCGCCTTCGCCAAGATCGCCTTCGAGAAGGTGCTCGACCCCCAGGCCTACGTCGGACGCGCGCCCCAGCAGGTGGACGAATTCATCAAGGCCGTCATCGCCCCCATCCGCAAACGATACAGCAAGCAGCTCAACCGCCGCGTTGAACTCAACGTCTAAGGAGATGGCTTCACGTGAACAGAAAAGAACTGATTCGACGGATCAAAGAGACCGCGTACCTCGAAGGGGACTTCACGCTGCGCAGCGGCAAGAAGAGCAAGTACTACCTCGACAAGTACCTCTTCGAGACCTGCCCGGATATTCTCAAGGCTCTGGGGGCCGAGTTCGCCAAACACATGACCGACGACGTGACGCTCATCGCCGGCGCCGAGCTGGGAGGCGTCGCGCTGGCGGCGGCGACCGCGATGAAGACCGGCAAGAACTGGGTGATCATCCGCAACAGCAAGAAGGGCTACGGCACCGGCAAGATGGTCGAGGGCGTCCTGAAGGCGGGCGACGTCGTGCTGCTCGTCGAGGACATCGCCACCACCGGCGGCCAGGTCCTCGAAGCGGCCAAGATCATCACCGACGCCGGCGCGACCGTCAAGAAGATCGTCGCGGTCATCGACCGCAAACAGGGCGCCGAAGAGAACATCACCGGCGCCGGCTACGTCTTCGAGTCGATCCTGACCAAGCACGATCTAGGAATTACCGATTGAGCCGGGCCACAGCCTCGAATTCACCACAAACGGCGATGTGAACCCTGTCGCGCAAGGCACGTCGAAGGCATGGAGTCGTGCATCCTATTTAACCCTGCGATGTTGCCGTCCCAGGCCGATCAGTAAGATGATTCGTTTGGCAATGGTGGTCTTGCTCCGGGCAGCGATCTGGAGCCATGGAGAGCCGGGCGTCTTGATGTGGACGGTGGAGGTCGGGGCGTTGATGGCGGCTGGGGCGTTGGCGACGATCATGTCGAGGCGCTTGTCGTGCATCTTGCGTTCGGCGTTGGCGCGCAGATTGCGGTCTTCCAGGGCGAAGCCGACAACGATCTGGGAGGCGCTCTTGTGCCGTCCGGCCCATCGGAGGATGTCGGGCGTTGGTTTGAGCCGTAGGGTGGGCTTCAGCCCACCATCTTTCTTGATCTTCGTCTTCGACCGATGCGCGGGCGTAAAGTCGGAGACAGCGGCCGCCATGATCAGGCAATCGCATCTCGGGAAGTGCTCTTTCACCGCCGCAAACATCTCACGCGCGCTTTCGACGGCGACGAGTTTCGCGCCGGCCGGTGGCTTCAGGGCCGTCGGCGCCGCGATCAGCGTCACCTTATGACCGGCCCTCAGCGCCGCGGCCGCCAGGGCATAGCCCATCCGCCCGCTGCTGGCGTTGGAAATGAAGCGGACGGGGTCGATGTATTCGCGCGTTCCGCCGGCTGTGATGAGAAAACGCATGGACGACTCTCGTTCTTCTCCGTGGGTCGTATCGGGCCTATGGATTCTCGCCCGCCAGCGCCTCGATGGCCGCGAGGATCTCGCTCGGCTCAGCCATCCTCCCGGCGCCCTCGGTCCCGCAGGCCAAGCGTCCCGTGCCTGGCCCGACCATCCGGAAACCCAACTTCGTCAGGATTCCGACGTTGGCTTGAACGATGGGGCTGGCCCACATTCGGTTGTTCATCGCAGGGGCAAAGAGCGTTGGTTTGGCCCAACAGACGCACAGGGTTGTGCTCAGCAGATCGTCACAGATACCATGGGCGACCTTGCCGATGATGTCGGCGGTCGCGGGCGCCACGACCACGATGTCCGCCCAGTCGGCCAAGGCGATGTGGGCGCTGCTGTGCTCATCCGCGGCGTTCCAGAGCGTGGTGTACACCGGCGCACGGGTCACGGCCTCGAAGCTCTTGGGCCCAACGAACTGGCAGGCTCCCTCGGTCATCACCGTCCGCACCGCCGCACCGCCGGCCGTCAGCTTGCTCGCCAGGTCCACGACCTTGTACGCGGCGATGCCTCCGGTAACTCCCAGCAGGATGTTGCGTTTCTCGGCCATACGCACGTGGTGACGGGCCCGGCTTGGCGCGGACCCCCAAAGGGCTCTACAGCTTCAGCCTCCAGTGGTCGGCGTCGCCTTTGCCCACATCCGAGTTCATATCGATGGTGATCTTGTCCTGGAGGATCTCCTGGGCCACGATCTCCAGCATGGTCAGCCCCGTCGCATCGTCGATCAAGGGACGCGAGCCCTGGAGCAGCTCGGCCATGCGCTTCTGTACCAGAGCGGCCAGCTTGAACCGCCCTCCCACCTTGTTCACGACTTCTGCACTCTTGAGTTGATCCAGCATCACTGTTCTCCAATGGAACCGCCTCGCCGACGCGGTGAGGCCCCGCCATCCAGGGCTCGCTCGATGATTCCGACCACCTCGTCGATAGCATGCTCCAAATCTTCGTTGATGACCATGTGACTGTAGTGTTCCCGGGCCGAGGCGATCTCGGCGCTGGCCTTGTCCAGACGCTTGCGGATGACCTCCACGCTGTCGCGGCCTCGACGCCCGATGCGATCGGCCAGCACGTTCTCGTCCGGCGGCAGGATGAAAATCATCACCGCATCAGGATAGACTGCCTTGGCCTGTTTGCCCCCCTGGACGTCGATTTCGAGAATGACGCTCTGTCCGGCCTCCAGTACCTCGTCCACCTTGTCCTTCGGGGTACCGTACAGGTTTCCGAACACATTTGCATACTCCAGGAGCAGGCCCCGTTCGATGCGCTCGCGGAACTCCTGCTCCGAGACGAACCAGTAATCGCGTCCGTCTTGCTCGTTCGGTCCCGGCGGGCGGGTTGTCAGCGACACGCTCAGGTGCACGTTCTTCAGCCGCCGGAGCGCCTCGCGGCAGATGGTGCTCTTGCCCACGCCGGACGGACCGCTGATGACGATCACTCGGCCACGACGATTCTTCCGCTGGACTGGGTCGGTTCTCATGGTCACAGGCACAGGCACCGGACAAACCGGCCCGCCCCGAATGTGTCACCCGTCATTCGATGTTCTGGATCTGCTCTTTCAGTCTCTCGATGAGACATTTCATATCGACGACGCGCCGGACAATCTCGGCGTCCGCCGCCTTGCTCGCCATCGTGTTGGCTTCCCGAAGCATCTCCTGACTCAGGAAATCCAGCCGGCGGCCCGCCTGGCCTTCCGTCTCACAGATCTGACCGAACTGCTGCAAGTGCGCATCCAACCGGGCAATCTCCTCCGAGATGTCCGAACGATCCGCGAGGACCGCCACTTCGCGCGCCAAAGTCTCCTCATCCAGCTTCAGCTTCGCTTCGGCCAACAGAGCGTCCACCCGCCTCCGCAATCGCCTGGCGTACTCGTTGATCACCCCGTCGCTCTTGAGCCGGATCGCCTGCAACTCCTGCGCCATCGCCTGGCAGTTGCCCTTCAGATCGGCTTCGAGAAACCGTCCTTCCGCCTCCCGCATCTGCTGGAGCCGGCCGATCGCCTCTTTGGCAATGGCCAGCACGACCTCGCGGACTCTGCAACTCTCCTCTTCGTCGGGCACCACTGGACGGACCACGCCGGGCAGGTTCAGCAGGCTGGCCAGATCGATCGTTCCGCCGGCGCCGACGGACGACCCGACGGCATTGAGCCGTTCGACAATGGACCGCAAGGCCACCTCGTCGATCTCGAACAGCGCGTTGGCCGAAACCCCTTTGAGGCGAACCACGCAGTTGACCGTGCCCCGTGCGAGGTTCTTGCGCAACAGCTTGTCGACGTCGTCTTCCAGGAACGCGACCCCTTCCTGCAGCTTGATGATGGTCTTGAGATAGCGATTGTTCACCGCCTTGATCTCGACGGCATAACAAACCCCATCAAGCTGACCTTCGGCCGCCCCGTATCCGGTCATGCTGTTGAGCATAGTCTGTTGCCTTCCAAAGTTCCGATGCGCCGCGTCGGCTAAAGGCCCGCCCCGTTGGCGTCGGCACTCGTACCGGTAGCGCTCTGCGGAGTCGGCGCCGCCGCGGTCGGCTCAGCAGGCGTCGGCACAGCGGTGGCCGAGGCGGCCCCCGTCGAAGCCGCGCTTTCACCCGCCGGCTGCTGCGTAGTTGCCGCCGGTGCGGTGCCGTAATCACTGATCTCGGGTCTGTAGAATTTGTTCATCACCACCGCCAGCAGCAGAAAGACCGCCACCAGGACAATCGTTACCCAGGTCAGGAAGTCGCCGGTCTTCGAGCCCAGCAGACCGCCGGCCATGCCGCCGCCGAAGGCCGCGCTGAGACCACCCCCGCGACCCTTCTGGATCAGGATCACCAGAACCAGCACGATCGCCACGAGGACGAACAGCACGGCCACCAGCTTCATCAGAATGCCCACTGCCAGTATCGGTAAAACAGTCATATTCGTGCCCCAAACACACATCACTCAATCGTCTTATCTCTCGAACTTGGTCGCGCCACCGCGGTCCGGCGAGCCGGTCACGCGGCCGCCTCAATGATCTGCACGAAATCATCGGCCTTTAGACTGGCGCCGCCGACCAGGCTGCCGTCCACGTCGGGCTGCCCCATCAATTCCTCGGCGTTGTCCGCCTTGACCGATCCGCCGTAGAGGATCCGCATATCCCGGGCCACCGACTTGTCATACATCTGGCTCAGCAGCTTGCGGATGAACGCATGAACCTCCTGCGCCTGTTGCGGGGTAGCGGTCCGGCCCGTACCGATGGCCCAGACGGGTTCGTAGGCAATCGTAACCGCCCCGATCTTCTCCGCACTGAGCCCGGCCAGTCCGGCCCGCGTCTGCTTCTCCACGACCTGCTCAGTCTGGGAGGCGTCGCGCTCCGCGAGCAACTCCCCGACGCACAGAATCGGCAGCAGACCGCCGGAGATCGATGCCGCCACTTTCTTGTTGATCAACGCGTCGCTCTCCCCGAGGACGTGCCGACGCTCCGAGTGCCCGCAGAGAACGTAGGTGCAGCCGACATCCTTGAGCATCGCCGCGCTGATCTCGCCGGTGAAAGCCCCCTTGGCCTCGAAGTAGACATCCTGCGCGCCGAGCGCCACGCCCGACGAACTGATGGCTGCTCCGACCGCCGGCAGGTATACGAAAGGCGGAATCACCGCCACATCCACACTGCTGCCGGCCAGCCCCGAAGCCTTGTCGACAACGGCCTTGGCCAGAGCCACACCCGAATGGCTGTCCGTGTTCATCTTCCAGTTACCGGCGACAAACGGCTTTCTCATGATACTCTCCTATAGTGGCCCTGGATCGCAGGCGGTTCCCTAAGAGACCGTGATCGATATCTCTGACTGTCACAACAACTCGGTGGCTCGCGGGAAGCTGCCCAGGATCGAAAGCTGGAGGCAGTGCTGCCGCGACTCTTCCATGCCGATCTGTATTCTCTCTTCCGTGTGGTGCCCGAGGAAATCCACGAAGAAATAGTACTCCCACCCGCGTTTCTTGCTGGGCCGCGATTCGATCATCGTCAGGTTGATGCAGTATCGCTTGAAGACCGCCAGCACATCGGCCAGCGCGCCGGCTTTGTGCGCCGTGCTGAAGAGGATCGCGGTCTTGTCCTCCCCCGTCGGCTTGGCGTCCTCCCGGCTGACGACCAGGAATCGCGTGACGTTATTGGCGATGTCCTCGATATTCTCGCAGATCATCTTCAGGCCATACAGCTCGGCGGCAGTCTTCGATCCGATGGCCGCCGCGTGGGGTTCCTCGGCCGCCATCTGGGCCGCCCGGGCCGTCGACGCGACGGGAATTGTCTTGGCCTCCTTGAACGTCGCCGTCAGCCAGTTGCGGCACTGCGCGAACACTTCGGGCTTCGAGTAGATCTTCTCCACCTCATCGAGCGAGCAGTTCGCCAGCAGGTTGTGGTGGATGGCCATGAGGACCTCGGCACAGACTTTCACGTCCGTTTCGATCAGGGCATCGAGCGTCTCGATGACGCCGCCGCCGCTGGAGTTCTCGATCGGCACCAGCCCGAGATCGCAATGCCCTCTGCTGATCTCGTCGAAGATGCTGCGAATATCGGCCAGCGGCTCGTATTCGACGCTCTGACCGAACTTGAGCATGGCTGCGGTATGGCTGAAGCTTCCCGCCGGACCAAGATAGGCGATACGGAGCGGCTTTTCCAGGACGAACGACCCGCTCATCAACTCCCGCCAGATCGCCACCAGCGTACGGTCGGGCAGAGGTCCCTGATTGGCCTTGCGGATCTTGTCCAGCACCTGCTTCTCGCGGTCCGGCGCGTAGATCGGGCCCTCGGTCCGATTCTTGAGCTTACCTACCTCCACAACCACTTGCGCCCGCTCGTTGAGCAGCTTGACCAACTGGCCGTCGATTTCGTCAATTCGATTTCGCAGGTCGTCCAACGACATAGACCCAATCCACGTGTGTCCGCAACAGATGTTGTCCGGACCATCAAGAGAGCGTCGCCGCCGGAAGAAACTGGTCGCTCCACGCAAAGGTTGCCCGTGAGCGAACCCCTGTTTCCGCCCTTGTCAGCCCTCGGAGGCCCGGTTCAATTTCATGAAAACTGTTTTTCTTATCAGAATTTTGCCCTTGCGTCAATGGATTTCGCCCGTAGGGTGAATATTTGTGTGCTGCACCCGATGCCCGGATACGAGAGACCGGCTGTATGACTGCGAGCAAGACGAGATATACGATCTTTGAGACCCGCTGGGGCCATTTCGGCTTCGCCTGCACGCCCGAGGGGGTCTGCCGAAGCCTGCTTCCAATGCCGCAGGTAGAGACTGTCCGAAAGGCACTGCTGACGAGCTTGGGGCCGTCATGCCAAGACGCGGTCTTCGAGGCGCGCCTCGCCCTCGACCTCCAGGAGCGAATCACTGCCTACTTTGAGGGCGAAAACGTCGATTTCAGTACTGATCCGGCGGTTGACCTGACCGGTCGCGGCTCGTTCGAGCGGACGGTTCTGAACGCCTGTCGGCAGATTCCCGCCGGTCAGGCACTGACCTACACCGCGCTGGCCGAGAGAGTCGGTCGCCCCCACGCCGCCCGCGCTGTGGGAAACGCCTTGGCCGGCAATCCGATCCCGCTGATCGTGCCGTGCCATCGCGTGATCCGCACCGATGGGGGTCTCGGAGGCTTCTCCGCCCCCGGCGGGACCGCCACCAAGCATCGACTGCTCCTGCACGAGCAGTCGATGGCGAATCGCAAGTAATTATCAGATCTAAACTTACGCTTTTATCCCCGCAGAAGCCGGACCTTTGACGCGCCGGTAATCGCTCCGCCCGGCCGCGGCCATGAAGCTCGCAATCCAAGCTTTCGCACGATCAAGCCAGGTCCGCTGTCATACGAACGACCGATGCGGGCGGGAAGGCATAGACCATTTCGGTCCCTGTGGCACTGGCCTGACCATCCTGAGGGGCCAGAGCATGCGGATTCTCAAAGCTGTTGTGGGCACGGATATCGCCGTGCGACAAGGTGCGCACCGCTGCGTCGCGAACTGTCGCTCCAGGAACGACTATCTGAGCCTCCCGGGTCTCCGTGATGCTGGGGTTGACCACCGTCAGGACCAGACGCCTGCCGTGCAGAGAGGCCGAGCCGGCTAATCCGGGCAGAGTGCCGCTATCTTGGCGAACCTCCGGCGCCGAGAACACCGTGCGGAGGGATTGGCCCTTCTGATGGGCCGCGTACATCTCGAACACGTGGAAGTTGGGTGTGACGATGAACCGGTCCTCATGGGCCAGGAACAGCGACTGGAGATTGTTGACCAGTTGGGCGATGTTGGCCATGATCACCTTGTCGGCGTGGCGATTGAAGATGTCCAGGGTCAGTGCGGCTACCAGGGCGTCCCGCAGCGTGGCGGTCTGGCCGAACAGATGGGTGCGATGGACTTCGGTCCCGGCCGGGTGCCAGGTGCCCCACTCGTCGATCGCCAGCTTGACCCGATGGTCTGCGTCGAACTCGCCCATCGCGGCCCAGTGGTTCTGGATCAGCCTTTCCATAGCCGCGCCTTTGCGGAGCAGCTCATACCAATCCTCGGGCCCGAAATCGAGCGCTCCCTTGCCGGCCGTCCCGCAGTAGTAGTGCAGTCCCCAGCCGTACACGCGGTTCACGTAACCTTTGTCACGCCGCATCAGGGCCTCGAAGAAACCGCGCGTCCAACTCTCGTCCCAACTGTTGGGACCGGCCGCGATGAACCGTGGAGGTGCATCAAAGTGAGGCACCCACGAGGTGAACCGGCGGAACTCCGTCGCGTATTCCTGCGGCGTGAAATCGCCGCCGCAACCCCAGGACTCGTTGCCGACGCCCCAGAAACGCACGCGGAAGGGGTCGCGACAGCCGTTGGCCTCTCGCTGTTGGGCCAGGGTGGTGGAACCGGCCGGTGCGTTGCAGTATTCGATCCACTCATAGAAATCCCGAGCCGACGCACTGCGCACATTGGCGGCCAAGTACGGTTCCGCGCCGATCAGGCGACAGAACGCGATGAATTCATTCGTCCCGAATTCATTCGGCTCATACTTGGCCGGCCCATCCGGCGCCTCTTGCAGAAAACGGGTGTTGATCCAGAAATTCGGGCGCGAGGGACGTTGCCGGCGCGGCCCGACGCCGTCGCGCCAGTTGTAGCTGTCGGCGAAGCAACCGCCCGGCCATCGCACGACCGACGGGTTCAGACGACGCATGCAATCGACGAGGGACTTCCGCATCCCCCCGTAGTTGGGGATCGCGGATTCCTCGCCCACCCAGATGCCGTCGTAGATGACCCCGCCTATGTGCTCGGCAAAATGGCCGTAGATGTCCGGCGAGATCGTGCCGATGGGTTCATCGAGAAGCACCTCCACTTTACACCTTTGACCCGCTGCATGGAGCGGCGAACCACCGCTCAACAGCAGGGCGCCAGTGCAGGCAGCTTGTCTCAAGAACTCACGTCGCTCGATCATCGCCATGGGAATACTCCTTCCATCGTCTGAGTTGGCAGTCGCTGTTCGCCTGGTTTCCTGCATCCGCTCATTCGAATCTCAAGATCGTGAACGAGTGCGCTGGGAACGTGTAGATGATGTCCTCGCCACTTGCGTCTCTCGTCAGAGACCAAACCTCTTCGGTGGGAACGACGCGTCGTGGCTCCTCCGGGGTGTTGATTTCGTCCAGTCGGCCCGTCAGCGTCACGACCCTGGCGGTGTCCTTCTGAGGGGAGTAGTCCGCGAACCGGATGTGGGCCGTCACCGGATCGGACGCCACGTTCACAACGCTGAGCACGACCGTCCGCCCGTCTGCGCTACGCTTGGCCGTCGCATCCAGGCGCCCATCCGGACACTCGACACTCGTCTTCAGACACAGAGGCTGGTAGTGAGCCGAGATCATCTGCGTGACATAGTAGGGAGGCTGGCCCCAGACCTGCGAGGGATTCAGGAAGAGCAGACCCTGATCCCAGCCGTTTTCGTTTTGCCGGTAGGGCTGCAGGCAATTGGCCGAGCAGACCACAGGCACGACGTCTCCCAACCGCTCCAACTCGTTGATGGCGTGGGCATTGGACAGGGCCCGACGCAGGGCATGGTTGTTGGCATTGAGCTCGAAAACCGCCACCTTGAAGCGCGCCTCGGGACTGATCTGACGCAGGGCCTCGATGAAGCTGGGGACACCTCCAAGACTATCGGGGTCGCGAGGCCGCTCGGTCCCGACATGCACATCGAACCAGACCTCACGGTCATGCTGAACGGCGAGGTTCAGTATCTTCTTGTGAGCCGCCAGGCTGGTAATGCGCGGGGCGCCGCGGAAGTCATAGGGATCTCGGATCGTTCGGCCATAGGCGAAGTCGCCAACAACTACGGTCATATCGGGGTCCTTCCGCCAGATCGCCTCGGCCATGGGTTTGAATCGCTGCCAGTAGGCTTCGTCCACGGCTTCTTCGTTGCCGAGCTGCATGTACCTCAGACGGTAGGGCTCCGGATGTCCATCCTGGGCGCGTCGGCGTCCCCATTCGCCGTCGACAGGGCCATTGACGTATTCGACGAAGTCCGCCATGTCCTGCGGCGTTTCCCCCATGTTGAACGCCGGGATGCAGAGGAATCCGGCCGCCCGACAGAAGTCGATGAAGTCGATGATGCCCCAGCCGTTGCTGGAGTAGCGAAACCAGAAACCCTGATATGCCGGACGCAGATCCCGCGGCCCGATCATGTTCTTCCAGCGATACGTGTCGATGTTGACCATACACCCGCCGTAGCGCAGAACCGTAAGGCCCTGAGCGATCAAAGCCTCGGCCACGTCCCTGCGGACGGGCAGGTCCTTGAATCGGCCCCAGGGGCCCGGCTGCAAGAACGCGTAACCCAGGTCCACGGTACCAGGACGCGTCAGCTTGATGGCGAACCGCGCATTCTCGTCCGCCCGATCGGGAGTCAGCGTGAAATCGAGGCGCCGCCACGAGCCGGACTCCAGAGACAGGGCGTTCTCCGCGTAGATCTGTTTGCCGTCGGCACTTTCCAGTGCCACGGTCACAAGAGTGGGCTTCTCACAGCGTGCCCATAGCAGACCTTCGTACAGGTTACCCGACTGAACGTGCAGACCCCAACGATTCAGACCCTGATTCTCGACCCCGACTTCGCCCTGGCCACTGACGAACGTCACGCGCTGGCTCTGCCGTCCCTTGAACGGGTCGTCCGTACACAGAGCGTATGTCCCTTGGGCTGAAACGCATTGCACGGGCTGCCACATGCGGCTGATAGCGGAAGGACTCCCCTCCGGCGTGAGACGCGGTCGGATGTCACGCCCGTCCTGGCGCACCACAAGGTTGCGGAACTCGGCATCGGCATTGAACGTCCGCAGCCCGACGCTGCCCGGGCTGAGTGCATGTTCGGCGTCTATGAATCCCACGATGCGCTTGCCATCGAGCGAAATCTCCAACGAAGCACCACTGCAAGAGACTTTCAGACACAGCCACTGGTCGAGCGGCGCCGCACAGGGCGTGTCGCTGATGTGCTCCCAGTTGTGCCGATGCCGTCCCAGGCGGAGCACCTTCCGGGCGGGATTGAGAGCGACCTCGTAGCCAACGAAGGCATCGGCCCCCGGCGACGCTTCTGTGACTTTGACGATCAGGCCGACGTATCCATCGTGGTTCTGAGGCAGCCGGATATCGACGGCGACGTCGCCATCGCCCAGCCGGACATCTTTGGCAACCACTTTGCCGCCCGCATCGGCGGATACGGAGAGAACCCCTCCGGAGGACGCCCATTCTCCTCCGTACACGTCGAAGTCCTCGAATGATCCCGACGAGGGTGGCTCCTGAAAGCTCTCCCCGTAGAGCATCTGGCTGTAGATCCCGCCGTACACTTCGTGGTTGACGTCTTCCAGACATGCGCCGGTCATGTAGCGCGTGATCCGGTTGCGGACTTCACCACTGACCGTGATCCTTGCCTCTTCGCTGCTATAGAGCACACCTGGGGACAGGATGCCGACCGTCAGTAGAATCGCTGCGTGGGTTCGACGCATGGCTGGTTGCCTCCTTCACGTTCACAGGAATCCTCCGCTCGCCCAGGGCGTACACATGCCGCTCCACAATCTGATCCTGGTATTCCGGGGCCAGCTCGCAGAAGTACCCGCTCCATCCCCAGACGCGCACGATCAGATTCTTGTGTCGCTCGGGGTGGCGCTTCGCGTCCTGCAAGGTTTCCACGTTGAGCGTATTCAGTTGCAGTTGCTGGCAGCCGATCTGGGCAAAGGTGCGGATCAGCATCGCCACCCGGTGAATGGCGCCGGCGTCGCGGAAGACGGAATCTGCCAGTTCGATCGTGATCGGGCCGCCATTGCAGATGCGGGTATAGTCCAGCTTGCTGTAGGTTTGCAGCACGCTGATAGGGCCACGCACTCTCGCTCCCGGTGACGGCGCCAGGTTGGCTCCGAAGAATTCCCCTCGCCGGCGTCCGTCGGCGGTGGCCCCCACGACCGGCTCGGACATCCCCTGATGTCCCTTGGTCAACCACACGTAATACATGGCCGATCCACTGCCGGGCCGCAGGATGCCTCCTTTGCCGTTGTCCCCGTACGACTCGCAGGCACGCGAAAGCTGTTCGAACAACCAGACCAGGAAGGTATCCACAGCATCATCGTTGTTGCCCACCTTGGGGGCATTCTCGCGGAGTTCCGTTTGCAGGGACTCGAAGCCCTGGTAGTCGCAATCAAGCGCTTCGAGCATCTCGGGGCCGCGGACCGTTTTCTGTTCGAAGACCAGCTTCCGGACCGCGGCCAGGGCGTCGGCGGCGCTGGCAGAGGCGGCGCCATGAATCCCGAAGTTGTTGTACTTGAGCCCCTGCGATAGATCGCGCGCGTTCTCCAGGCACCCATCCATCAGCACGGAGTAGTACGGTGCAGGCGGCAGCAAGAGATGGCGATACGCGTCGGCCAGCGACTTGACCTGTGCGTCGATGTCCGTCGCCGCATAGGCCAGTATGCGTTCAAAGCTCTCCCCATTGCCCAAACCCTTGACGATCCCGTGATGAACGGCCGCCGGCAGTGACACCGCCCCGATGTTGACGACGTCCATGCCCTTGCCTGGGATGATATACTCCCAGCAGGCGGCCACCGTGTAGTCCCTGGCATCTTCGAGATCGTATCCATGCTTGACCAGACCGGGAATGACCACGGCGTCGTTGGAGTACTGCGGAAATCCGAGCCCGCGTCGGGTCAATTTGGCGGCCAGCTCCAGCAGCTCCATGTCCATGTCCGGCGTCACACGGAGGTTGATCTTGGGGTCGATCATGCTGACGTCGAGGGCGACACGCAACGCCATGTAGGTCAGCGGATTGACGCCGCACGAACCGTCGCGACGAACGCCGCCGAGCATAAGGCTCTGACCGTTGTCTCCCTGCTGTACTCCCGGATAGAGATCGCTGTCCTTGTTCAGCGAGATGAAGAACTCGGCCAACAGGTCTTCGGCCTCTCGCTCATCCAGGCGTCCACTGTCCAGATCGGCCTTGAGGTAGGGCCACACGTATTGGTCGAACCGCCCCAGGCCGCAGTGATAGTGACCGCTCATCCAAAGCACCGCGTGACAGATCCGCAGGAACTGAAGGGCTTCCTGGAACGAACGCGGTTTTCGCGCGGGCACCTGCTCCAGCACGTCCGCCAGGTCCAGACGGCCTTTCTCCCGTGCACCCAGGGCATACCGATCGGCCAAGGCCAGCACGGCGTCGATGGTCTCCAGAGCACTGTCGAGGAATTCCACGGCCTCCGGATCAGCGGCGCACTTCTTTCGCATAGCCTCGGCCACCGCCCGGCGGCCCAACAGCCCCTGGCTCAGGACCATCTCCCAGTCGGCGCAGATGTTGCTGATCGGCCCCAGCTCATGCAGCTTTCTGCCGGCCGTGAGGCGACTCCAATCGGAAGGATCGTACAGCGAAGGAACGTGTTGGATGGTGCGTGCGAACACGATGCGCTCGTCCGGCGGAATCACAACCTGTTCTGCCTCACACATCCGGCGCGTCAGCCGGGCGCTGCGTCGGACCCACGAAAGACCCTCGCGCTCACACTCCGCGACGATCTCGACTATGGTCCGGCGACGCAGACTCCGGTGATCGCCGTTGCGTATCGATTGCCGCATGGCTTCCAGACGGCTATTCATGTCCCTGTCCCTCTTCTGCTGCTGTCAGCCCAAGCACGGTTGCGTTCAAACCGACACCCGTGAAATGGGCTACGTTTGCATTGACGGCCTGTGCTTCGTTCCACGTCGGTTTGAACGGCATGCCCAGACCCTGATACTTCCCCCCGGCGGCCCGGTTGTAGGCCAGCAGATGCACCTCCACCAGGCCGGGAAGATCGCGGATCACCTCGGCGATAGCAGCCAGGTTCCGATCGGTATCGGTGACGCCGGGAACCAAGGGCACACGAACAGCGTAGGGCGTGCCCAGTTCGGCCAGGCGATAGAGGTTCCTCAGGATCGGTCCGTTGTCTTGCCCTGTGAAGCGTCGGTGGTCCGTTGGATCGATCAGCTTGATATCGAAATAGACCATATCGCAACGTCCCACAACGAGATCAAAGTCGGCCTCATCGGCGCAACCCGAGGTGTCCAACAACACGGCAATCCCATCCAGCCGATCGATCACCTCGGCCACAAACCGGGCCTGCATCAATGGTTCTCCGCCGGAGAAGGTCACGCCACCCTCGTTGGCCGTGAGGATGCGGGCCTGCCGATTGAGAAGACGGGCCAGGTCTTCGGCGCTGATGTTCATACCGACGACGCGCTGCCCGGCGGCTGTGGACATGGTCTGATGCTCACGCACAAATCCCTCGGGATTGTGACACCAGGCACATCGCAGCGGACAGCCCTTGAGAAACACTGTGGTTCGTATCCCCGGACCATCGTGCACGGCAAACTCTCGAATATCGAATATCGTACCTGTAACCATGACTGCTCTAACTCAAGGCGACTCCATCGAGTGAAAGCTCTATGCGCCGGACGACTGGGCCGGCCCGGCAGGCCGCCTTGACAGTCCCTGTCTGTTCCTGCGGCGTTTCAGCATTTCGTCCGTGACGACCCCGAGGAAGATCACGGTGCCCATCACCGCGAAATCCAGCGAGCTGCGGATTCCCAGAAGATTCACGAGGTTCTTCAAGACCTGCAACAGCGCGGCGCCGATGAGGATTCCGATCACGGAGCCTTCTCCGCCTCGGAGGGAACAGCCGCCCAGCACTGCGGCCGCGATGCCGAACAGCTCGTAGAAACTGCCGTGAGACGAAGGTTGCACCGCGTTGGCGTAGAACGCGAAGAACACCGCCGAGACAGCGCCGAGGCTGCCCGAGATGACGTAAGCCGAAGTAATGATCCGCTTGGTGTTGACGCCGGAGAACCGCGCCGCCTCCTCATTCTGCCCGACCGCAAAGAGGTAGCGGCCATAGACCGACCGATGCAGAACGATCCACGCGATGATGCCCATGACGACCAGGAAGACGAACGGTATCGGAATTCCCAGCACATTGCCCGTTGCCAGATGCGCCAGCGTCTCGAAGCCCTCGGCGCTGCCAAACCCCTTGGTGGAATCATCCGCCAGGAAGTTGGCCATGCCTCGGTACCAGAGCAATCCGCACAAGGTGACGATGAATGGCTGGATGCCGAGTCGCGTGATGACCAGGCCATGGAACAACCCCAGAAGCCCGCCCAGCATCAGCACCCCGATAACCACCACGGGCCAGGGAAGCTGACGGTCAACCAGTCCGATCGCCAGGAGCACGCCCAGCAGCGAGAACAGGGAACCACAGGAAAGATCGATCCCGCCGGTAATGATGACGAAACCGACGCCGATACTGAAGATGCCGAACATTCCCACCAGACGCGCGGTGTTCTGGAGATTGGTCGCGCTGAGAAAACGCGGATTCAGTACGGCCAGCGTCACGCACAGGACAACGAAGATCAACAGGATACCGACGTCTTTCTTCATGATCGCGCCTCCGCGGTCTCTACGTGAGCGGCGCCCACCGCCAGATGCATGACGGCCTCTTCGGAGAATTCCCGGCGTTCGAGCGAGCCGGTGATGCGTCCTTCGTGCATCACGATGATGCGATCGCTCACCGCCAGCAGCTCCTCCATGTCCGAACTGATCATGACGAGGGCTACGCCGCGCTCGGCCAGCCGGCGCATGAGCCGATAGACTTCGGCCTTGGCTCCGACGTCGATGCCGCGTGTCGGTTCGTCGAGAAACACGACCTTAGGCTGCATGGAAAGCCACTTACCCAGGACGACCTTCTGTTGATTGCCGCCGCTGAGGTTGCTGACGCGTGTCTCGACCGACGGCGCCGCGACGTTCATGGCCTGGCATTGCTGTGCGGCCACCTGCCTCTCGTCCGCGCGACGGATCCAGCCGAAGCGAGCGTAGCGTCCGAGATCCGAGAGGGTGACGTTCTCACGGATGCTCATCGAGCCGATCAGGCCCGACTTGCGCCGATCCTCGGGCACGAGGTAGATGCCGTGGTCGATGGCATCCCGCGCGTGCCTGACGGCGATCGGCCGGCCGGCCAGGTGGATGTCTCCCCCGCCGTGCGGGTCCATCCCGCAGATGGCTCGTGCCACCTCGGAACGGCCGGCGCCGACCAGACCGGCAAGACCGAGGATCTGGCCGCGCGAAGCCGAGAACGACACGGTTGCGTCAGGGTACGCTTCGGTGCGGAGGTCTGTGACCTGCAAGAACTCGTCGGGCGCCGGCGTCTCGGCTTGCGGCGGGATGCTGAGGTCGCGGCCCACCATGAGCTGGACCATAGCCTGGTGCCGGATTTCCTCGCCGGCGAGTGTGCCGGCGTTCTGACCGTCACGCAGCACCTCGACGCGATGCGCGACGATTTCGACTTCCGACAATCGGTGAGAAATGTAGATGACGCTGACCCCGGTCGCCTGGAGATCGTTGATTACGTCCAGGAGCCGGTGCGTTTCGGTCGGCGTCAAACTGGACGTAGGCTCATCCATGATGATGATCCGGGCCCTCAGCGCCAAGGCCCGGGCGATTTCTACTTGCTGCCGCTGCGCCAGAGACAGGGATGCCACCGGTGTATCGGGTCCGATCTCCAGGCCGAGACGTCCCAGATATGGCACGGTCGCCGCATGCAACCGACGTCTGTCGATCAGTTGCAGCGGCCCGCCATAGCGTGGCTCGCGGCCCAGGAAGATGTTGCCCGCCACGTCGAGGTTGTCCAGGCTGTGGAGTTCCTGGTGGATGAAAGCGATACCCAAAGCCATCGCGTGGCGCACGTTACTGATGGTGGTCTGGCGACCATCGATCTCGATTCGACCGGCGTCGGGCTGTATCACCCCTCCGAGGACGTTCATCAGGGTGGACTTGCCGGCGCCGTTTTCGCCGATGACGGCCAGCACTTCGCCCCGATGGACCCTCAGGTCCACCGACTTGAGGGCATGAACGCCACAGAAGCGTTTGTCGATGCCGGACATCACCAGGATGGGATCACCGTTCGATGTCATCGCTGAACCGACTCGCCCCGCCGCATCGCTTGAATCTTCTCCATGAACTGAGCCGCATCATTTTGCCTGATGATCCGCGTGGGAATGATGATCTGCTTGTCCGCCGGGATGGGGGAAGTGTCGCCCTTGATGATCTTCGCCAGCAGGTGCATGGACTGATAGCCGAACTCGAAAGGCTGCTGCACCACGGTGGCGTAGATGTATCCGTCTTTGACGCCCTGCAGCGTGTCGTCCTCTTCGTCGAAGGCCACGACTTTGACCTCGCCCAGCTTGCCGGCGTCCTTGAGCGCGCTGAGAATGGCTGGTCCGTTATAGCTCCAGAGCGCGACGAAACACTTGACCTGCGGATACTTGACCAGGGTGTCGCTGACATTGGCCTTGGCTCGCACGCGGTCGATGTCATCGGTGCGGATGTCAACCACCTCGATGCCCGCGCCCTGAATCTCCGCAGTGAGCCCTTCGATGCGTTCCTTGGCGTTCTGCGCATCCGTCTTGCCCACGAAGAGCATGACCCTGCCGCCGTCCGGAAGCAGCTCTTTGAGCAATCGTCCGGCTTCTCGTCCGGCATCGACGTTGTTGGTCCCCACGTAGCATTGCCGTCGGCTGGCAGGGATGTCGCTGTCGGTGATCACCACCGGGATCTTCCCGGCCAACTGATCGATCAGCGGGCCCTGGTTAGCCGGATCGAGCGGAGTGACCGCGAGACCGTCGATCCCTCGCGTCTGGAGGTCCTCCAGGACTCGCCTCTGCTCGACGGCCGTACCGTCCGTGGTGAAACGGAAGTCGACGCTCACGTCGTCGAGCTCCCTGTCCGCCTGTTCGCAGCCCCGTCGGGCAAAGGTCCAGAAATCGGTGGAGGCGCCCGCCACGAAAGCCAGCGTGACTGTCTTATCGTCCCGGCCGGCATCGTCCTTGCCGCAGCCGGACAACACCAAGACCAGCCCCAGACACATCCCCAACGCGATGATGGTTTGTCCTTTCATGCTGCACCTCATCTTCCACCTTCGGTCCTGGTCCGCCCGGAATCCCACGCCAACCCTGTCAGGATACCAGAATGATTGACACGTGTCAACCAACGGCTGACGATTCTTCTCGGTGCCGATCTCATCCGTGTCTGCGACGCGTTCGGAACCGGTTCCAGCTATTTCACTTTCCACTCCAGAATCCCGCCGGAGAGGCCCGGCTGGAGTTCTGCCTCTATGCGCAACGCTGTTGTCTCAACCGCATCGAAAGGGGTCTCATTGAGGCGATCTTTCTCCGTACCGTAACGAACGTCCCCTTGGACCGGCTCCCATCGTCCATCGCGGCTGTACAGCAGACGCCAGGATTGGGGCACGGCACACGCCCCGCCGGCCGGACGATCATCCCACCAGTACACCGCCACCGAGGAGACGCGGCGGGGTTTGTCGAAATCGTACTGGACCCACTCTGTGCCTCCCTTGTGGTCCCACCACGTGTGCCGAGGAATCGAGTGATCGTTCGAACTGGACGGCTCCACGCCGTCGTTCAGGGCGCCGACGGTATCGCGGTCGAAACAATGCGAGCAACGCACTGCGAAACCCGACATCGTCCCCAAGGCGGCTGCCAGCTCTTCGTTCTCCGCGATCCACACGTCGATCCGCGAACTCGCATCTCGGTTGTCCTGACCATAGAAGGGGATGGCCATCAGCCGCGTCGTCTCGGCGGCGCCCTCGCTCTGCCGACGGAAGGCCTCGCCCTGGATCACGTTCATGCCCCCCAGCAGGTCCGGACGATACGCGATGGCCAGCTCGGAATCGGGGTCGAGGTAATACGACATCTGCTGTGGATTGTCGATCTCCTCCAGACAATATACGAGAGGACCGGACGCCAGAGCGACACGTCCTCGATCGGCTTTGACTTGCGGATGGGCGTAGACACGTCTGGCCTGCATGGGCAGGTCCAGGGTGACCGTGTCGCCTTTCTTCCAGAGGCGTTGGATCGCCGCATAGCCGCGAACCATGCGCGGCTCGTGCAGTGATTCCCCGTTGACCTTCACCTCCACCGGCGTCGGCGACAGATCGGAGCGGTAAAGTCCGAATGGATTCTCCTGCCCCTGGGCCCACCCCGGAATGCGAACGTACACCGTGAACGCGGCGGGTGCGGCAGGATCGACAGCAATGGACACCCCTCCTTCCCACGGGTAGCCGGTCGTCTGGGTCAGAGTGACCTTCGTCTGGCGCCATTCCAGTTCCACAGCGCTGCCGATGAACAGGTTCACATACACACCCTCGCTGTCACGAGCGTAGATGTACCCTGGCACGGCCGACATGATCTTCAGGAACATGGGCGGACAGCATGGACACCCATGCCACTGCCAACGGGGCCGACCGGCACGCGCCAGCGGATTCTCATAGTAGTAGCGGTCTCCCGCCAGCGACACGCCGTTGAGCACGTTGTTGTACAGGGCTCGCTCCAGCTCATCGACATACATGGCGTGTCCGAGAAGGAGATTCATGTTCCGATGAAAGAACCCGGCTCCCACCGCCGCACATGTCTCCAGATAGGCGTCATTGGGCAGATCGTAGTCTGAGCCGAATCGCTCCTGTTCCCGATGTGTGCCCACGCCTCCGGTGACGTGCAGTCGTTTGCCGACCATGTTGTCCCATACGCGGCCGGCGGCCGTGGCGAAGTCCTGCTGGCGGGCATGGCGAGCCACCGCACAGACACCGGTCCAGAACAGGGTGGCCCGCACGGCATGTCCCTCGATGGCCGTCTGTTCCAGAACCGGCAGATGATCCTGCGAATACGCTCCCAAGGGACCAGTGCCCTGTGGGCGCTCCCGGCCGCGATCCTCAATCCAGTACCTGGCCAGGGACAGATAACGGCCTTCCTCGACGGGAACGGTCAGTCTGGCCTTCAGAGACGGCATCTCGCGAAACAGTTCGTAGAGTTCCACGAATGCCTCTTCGGCCAGAGAATGACCCGGGATCACGCGCTTCTTCGGCGCCGGTCCGATGACGTCACACATGTGGTTGGCGAACTTGACGGCGACGTCCAGAAGCGTGGTCTTTCCCGTGGCTCGGAAGTGATGCACCGCCGCTTCCATCAGCGCCCCGGCATCGTACGTTTCGTGCTGCCAGACGATATTGCCGCCGTTCAATCCCCAGCGTTGGGCAGGCCGGTCGAGCTGCGTGAACGTCATGATGTATCCGTTCGGGTCCTTGGCGGCCGCCGCGGCAATGCGCTGGATGTACCCGTCCAACCTCGCTTCCAGGTCCTTGTCCGGATTCGAGATCAGGAAGTCGGACGCGCCCCGGATCGTCTCGTAGACCAGCCCATCGTACCAGGGTGGCCCGTCGTGTCCCCCCTCCGCAATGCCCGCGACCCGGTCGAAATTCCGAAACGCTCCATCCTTCTCAAACTTCTCGAAGACGTCGTTGACCGTCTTCATGCTCCAGAGCTTCAGCCTGGGAGCCCAGAAGGCATCGGTCACGTGAACGTTCCGAATGGGCACGGCCTCCAGAACGTGGACGTCTTCCGCACGAACCGTAACCTCCTGGAGCAGAGCCACGATCAAAACGCCCGCCAGGTTCAGACTCTTTCTCATTCCATCGCCTTTCCAGCAGTGTGTCATTGGCGTCCTGTTATTCAAGCTATCCTCGATCCAGATCTGACAAGCCCTCAGGCAGACTCGCGAATGACGAGCTCAGAGGGAAAGGTCCGTTGAACGTGCTTGTCCAATTGGGTCTGCCCCCCGATCTTGTCGGCCACGATCTGGACCGCCGCGCGGCCGATTTGTTCTTTGGGCTGCCGAGCCGTGGTGATCGAGGGTCGCGTGTAGGCACTGAAACCCAGGTCGTCATGCCCGGCCACCAGCACATCCTTGCCCGGCTCCAGGCCCATCTCGTACAAAGCCTTCATCGCACCCAACGCCAGGCTGTCGGTGGCACAGAACAGCCCCGACGGTCTGGCCCCCTGTTTGAGCCAGGCCGCCATGTTGTCGTAGCCGAACTGGGCGGTGTCCTCCCCCCCCATGCCGATGGTCAACGGCACCAGAACGGCTTTCTCGCGGAACCGCTTCATCGTCTCCAGGTAGCCTTGTTCGCGCTGACAGGCTGCCACATTTTGCAGGCCGTGAGAGCTGCCCAGGTAGGCCGGCGCCACGCCACGCGAGATGAGACGTTCCACGAGCATCCTCGAACTGGCGATATTGTCATTCATCACGAAGCTGCTCTGTCGCCGGAGGTATCGATCTATGTATACAACCGGCAGAGATGTTTCCAGTTCGCTGAGAAGTCGGCGATTGGCCTTTGGCACCACCGGCGCGACCACCACGCCGCACACACGCAGAATCCGAAGGGTGGCGATGATCTGCCTCTCCTTTTCCGCGTCACCATAGGAGCATTGAACCAGCAGTTGGAATCCACGGGACACGGCTTCGTGTTCCGCCGCGCGAATGATCTCGCCGTAGAAGGGGTCCGTAATGTAGGTCACGACCATGCCGATGGTGTTCGAGTGCTTGCGCACCAGGCTCACGGCATGAGGGTTGGGAGCATAGTTCAGGTCTTTGCACACGCGCAGCACGTGCTCTCGCGTGTCGTCGCCCACCGTCAGATCGCCGTTGAGAACCTTCGATACGGTGTAGCGAGAATACCCGGCCCTGCGCGCCACCTCCCCCATCGTCACCACGTCATGCGTACTCGTCTTCGTCTTCTTCGACCTGCGGGCCATGTCCTGGATTCCTCGCGTCCCATCCTGAAGTCGGGCCCGACACCACCGAGCGTCTTCCGGGCCAGTATGAGACGCCTTTATACGCACGCGCCCGTCCTACGTCCAGGTTCGTTTCTTCCGAACGACGCACGGGCGCCGGGAGAAGTCTCCTTCTCACCACCAGAACGTCGGGCTGCCGTACCGATTTCTCATCTCACTCCAGGGACGCCAGTCGACGTGGCCGTCCAGGAACCCCACGTTTCCGCCGCGGGGCTCCTGGTCGGTCTTCAAATGACTGGTTCGATCGACGAAGCCTCCCTGGCTCCACGACCCGCCCACCGTGATCATGCCGAAGTTGTAGCCATGCTTGGCCGCCCCATCTTCCTGGCCGAGGGTAGCGTCGAGGACCAGTTCTCTGACGCCCGGATTCTTCTCCACGCTGGTCTTGCACCAGATCTTGTTCTGGCCGATGTCTCCATCGTTGGGATACGTCTTGATCCGAGGACGCTTCGGCTCGGTGGCCACTTCCAGGACATAACAATACCCGGAAACGATGAAGTCCGCCTGGCCCGTGTCGACGAACTGCTTTCCGTCCCACTGGCCGCTGACACCGAACGTCCAGAAGTGATCGTTGTGCTTCTGCTGGATCGCGTTGGATGGACAGTAGAACAGTTCCCGCGTCAGGCCGGTCTTGAGCATGTAGTTGACCGTATTGCAGCCCACGTCCCACAGCCAGTTCCCCGCCGTCAACGGCAACGGCAGTTTCGAATCGTTGCCGTCCGCGTACATCGTAAACGCCAATACATGCTGACGGATGCGCGAAGCGCAGGACTGCATCCTCGCCTGCTCTCTGACCCGACTCAAGGCAGGCATGAGAATACTCATCAGAATCGCGATAATGGCGATGACGACCAGCAATTCAATGAGCGTGAACGCCTTTCTTTGCATGATGGTGGTCCTTCCATAGTCTCTCATGATGCAGACCTCGCCGTCAGGTCCGGGACATAGTTACTGCGATCGGGGCCACGTGCCCCCCTTTGCTGGTTCCAGCCAATCTGAGATTTCAGAATCCGTCCGGCTATCTGTCGCCGGCCAGATAACGGACCTCCGCGCCGGACAAGGCGCGCTTATAGATGCGAAAGTCATCGAGCGCGCCTTCGAAGTATTCGTCCGCCTCGTACTGCGAACGACCCAGCCAGTTCTGCGTCGTCGCCCCGAGATCGGCCGGCAGGGTAGCTGTCGGACCCTCTGCCACCATTTCGCCGTCTATGTAGATCTGCACCGTCATGCTGGCGCTGAGGGTCACCACCGCCACATGGTGCCAGCCGGTCGGCAGAGGCGATGGACCGGTGATCACGGATTCCCCGGCCCCGCCGGAGGTCGTAATGGCAAACCAGATCGGCCCGCTCGTGTTCGAAGACGGACAGAGCAGCATGTAGCTGCCGGAGCTGCCACTGCCGAAATCGAAGATGCGCTGCCAGGCGTTTCCATTATTCGAGAAGTTCACCAGAGTCGCAAAGGTGGAATCGGTCAGCGTGGTCAGCAGCGAACCGATGGGCAGTTCGACATAGTCACCCTGGCCGCTGAAGGTAACGGCCTGACCATAGTCTCCCGGCCCCTTCGCGTAAAGAAGCAGCCAAGGCGAGGTGCCATTGTATCCCTGGCCTGTGACATCTGTCAGGTTGTTCTCGAAGGTGTAGTGGGCAACCAGATCGTTCGTGCCGGGGTCGACCGCAGGTTCCAGCGTGGCCGGCGCCACCCGATACAGACAGACGTCATCGATGAGCAGCAGGCCCGAACCTGTGCCGGAGACACCGATCGTCAGGGTCTTGACACTCCTGGCGGCATTCCCGAGGGATGCCAGGTCGATGTTCCAGTGCCTCCATCCCGGCGCCCGCAGTGAAGCGGCACTGCCGCTGTAATCCACCCTGACCCCGTTGACCTTGATGTACAACTGGGCGGCGGCGTTGTCGAAATCGCCATGGAAGTACAACACCAGGGTCTGGGCTCCCGCTCGGGTCCAGTCCTGCGCCGGATCGAGGGTCAGCTCCGCCTCGGAGTAGGTCGCGCCGCCCGTGTTCGCGTAGTAGAACGGCATGGACTGCGTTCCGCCGTGGATGATCGTCTGCTCGGCGAATGGTGCTTCGAAGTAGCCGACGGTGGAGCCACTCCCGTTCGTCCAGCCATCGATCCAGGTATCGAAGATCGTCGCATGAGCATCGAGATCGTCGGTGTAGCTCTCGAAATCGTCCACCACGAAGAACGGTTGTGTGGAGAAGCTCCAGACGTCGCCCGCCCAGGAGCGGATGGCCTCCGCCTCGTTGACCTCGACGATCTTCCAGTAGTACTCCGCGCCCAGATCCAGCGTGCCCGGATCGCAGTTGCTCTCGCTGACCGTATCGGCAAGGGCCGTTCCATCAACGACCGCCGTCTCGTCGACACTCAAATACACTTCATGCGAAGCGGCCTGCCGACCGGCACGCCAGTCCAGGACCGCATCCACACTTACGTTGACTGCGCCGTTCTCCGGCTGAGGCTCCCTCGGCTGGATGGGTACATAGTAGAAGCGGACCTCGCTGAGCCCGTAGGTGCCCATCATGCCGTAGCCACTCTTGGCGGTCAGGCGGACATAGCGGGCAGCCACACCACCGAAGTCTACCGTCGTATTGGCCGCATAGCCCGCTTTGGCCGTGCCCCGGGCGAACACAAAGTCCCCCAGCGTCGTCCAGTCCGCGCCGTCGGCGGAGTACTCGACGGTGACGTCCTTGAACCCGAATCCGAACATCAGCTCGAACGAGAGATTGTAGTTCCATACCTTCAGTTCGTGCAGCGAGTAGACCTTGTCGAACTCATACTGGATCCACACCGGCTCGGCGCCGCCCGTTGTGCCGGCCCACATATCGCTCGCCATCGTGGAATGCTGGTCCCCGGCGTTCAGGCCGGACCCGTCAACGGTCTTCTCGGGGCCTGATTCAGGCTCCGACACACCGTTGCTCGTTGCGAAGACATTCGTGATCGGATAGGCATACGGCTCAACCGTGAAGCTCCACACCTCTCCTTTGAAGATCGTGTTGTCCGGCGGCGCGTTGACTTCGTCGACCCGCCAGAAGTAGGCTTGACCGTACCCAAGGTACCCCGGGTCAAACGTGGTCGCTGTCTGCCCCTGGCTGACGAGCACGCCCCGTGGATCGCTTCGGCTGGCGTCATTGACGTCATCTCGAACTGTGCCGAGGTAGATGTCGTGCGCGGCCGCATATTGGCCGGCACCCCAAGCGAGGTCCAGATCCCGTGGGACATCCGTCGCCTTGTCGGCCGGAGAGGGATCGCCCGCCGCGCCCATGCGCAGCCCGTCCGGGCCCTGATCGTGAAGCTTCTCCCGTTCGATTTCCGAAAGAGCGCCCTTCCAGAGGCGGCACTCTTCGTAGCTCGCATTGGCGGTGCCGTCGTCATAGTGGGAACGCCCGAGCCAGCAGTTGGTGTCGTTTAGACCCGACACATCGTTGATCGCGAACGACCCCTTGGCCGGTCCGAGGTCCGCGCTGTCGGCTCGCGACGTGTACCAGGTCATCTGCCCCAGTTCGAACACGCAGACGATGTGATACGTCACTCCCAACTCGTAGGGCGCATTGGTGTTGTCCAGCCGGGAATTGGTGGAGGTATCGGGATCGAAGAACTCCACGTGGTCCGTATTGAGATTGGTGCCCTGGCTCCAGCTCATGCACATGTGCTCGGCCGTGCTGGTGCCGAAAGCGAAAATGCGCGACCAGTTCTGAACCGAGACGTGCGTCGCCCACAACTCGAACGTGACGTCGGGACCCAGATCGCTCAGGACGTGGTCGGGCAGATCGATGTAATCCGAGCTGCCCTTGGCGCCCCCGGTCATGGTCACCTCCGCGTTGGACAGGACGGCATTGTTGGGCCCCACATCCACAATCGTCGCGTCCTTGCCTCCCACCGAATCCTTCACGTCTCCGTTGAAACTCCACCGATGAGCCAACTCGGCAGCCGATCCCTGGGAAACGAGTCCGAGTGCAACCACTCCCACAACGAAGAACACCAGATGTCTGCTCATTCCGAAACCTCCTTCCAATCCCTCCCAAGAGGGCGTGACAGAGATTAGGTGACCGGTTTACACGAAATAGCCGTCCAGTTAGTGCGCCATGTTCTTCTCCTTGTACCTTCGGTTCCCGGCCACCCTCGGACTTGCGTGAGCAATGGCGCTGTGGATGGCCGCGATCGGATCGGCGACTGGGGTCCATTCTCGCGCGGTCTGCGGGCGCTGATTGCACGATGGCAACCGCCATTGACGAGGTGTCTGGCATTCTGTGCGGGAACACATCCGGCGGTGTGATGAGGCACTGGCAGGACTCTCCCCGTCCTCTCAGGGCAGCCGGCCTGCACGCGGTATCCGCGAGCCCAGCCTCTATCGCTTCTGAAAGCCATCTTCGTGTTCTCCGCTCAGCGACTTCCGCTCCGGCTTGCCCCAGGGCCCCACCCGTACGAGGGCAAGACACTGGACCCCGCGACTCGGCCCGCCATTGGCCGCACTGTGCAACACGCGCGCCGCATCGATCGGACACCACCATTATCGGCATCATAGCAGACGGAGTTTACACGTGTCAACCTTTTTCCGCAGATTTCCACGCGTACCTATGTCTCGGTTGCACAGGAGGTTGGAGAATTCATCAGAAGACTCGGCGAAAAGAAATTGACACGTGTCAATATCCGCCGCCGGCCAGACCGGACGGGCGAAGACTCCCCGGCCGTATGTCGGAATACGTCCTGGCATACGTGTACCCGCCGGCGCTCCTGGAGGCTCTCTCCAAGATCGACACAGGCATGGAGCGGACGGTCTGGCCTTTCTTGGTGGCTGCTGCCCTCCCCGCTCGGTAGGATATGAGGCGGCCTTGCCGTCGCTATTAACAAGGGAACACGAAAGGGAGGAACCATCATGAGGACTCGCACGATCGTGTGGCTGACTCTGGTATTGGCGCACGGCCTGGGATCGTGGGCGTGCGCACAGCCGTCCGACGACATCCGTGAGCTTCGACTGGCCGACTGGGAACCGCGCTCGATGCTGAAAACGAGACAGAGCGCGATCGAAGAACCGGCACACCCCGTCATCGACGTGCACAACCACCTGGGCGGAGGGGCCGAGCGTCTGACGCCCGACCGCGTCCAGCAGTATCTGGCCGAGATGGATGCCGCCGGCGTTCGCACGGTCGTCAATCTCGACGGTCAGTGGGGCCAGCGGCTGGCCGAGACGCTGGCGGCTCTGGACGAAGCGCATCCCGGCCGGTTCCTGACGTTTGCCCTGCTGGACTTTCGCGGCATCGACGACGAGGACTGGGGCCGGCGCGAGGCTAAGCGCCTGGAGGAGAGCTTCCAGGCCGGCGCCAAGGGACTGAAGATCCACAAGTCCCTCGGGTTATCCTACCGCTATCAGAACGGCAAGCTCATGCCCATCGACGACCCGAAGCTGGACCCGGTCTGGGAGATGTGCGCCAAGCATCAGCGGCCGGTGATGATTCACACATCCGACCCGGCGGCCTTCTTCACGCCGCTGGACCGGTTCAATGAGCGCTGGCACGAGCTGAATGCCCATCCCAACTGGCTGTTCTTCGGCGAGCAATTCCCTTCGCGCGACGAACTCCTCGCGCAGCGCAATCGGGCCATTGCCAGACACCCGAACACGACATTCATCTGCGCCCACTTCGGCAACAATCCCGAGGACGTGGCGACGGTCGGAACGTGGCTGGACCGCTATCCGAACATGTACATCGACATCGATGCGCGGATTTCGGAACTGGGCCGGCAGCCCTACACGACGCGCAGGTTCCTCCTGAAGTATCAGGATCGCATCATGTTCGGCACCGACACGACTCCCGACCGCGAAGCGTATCGGATGTACTACCGGTTCCTGGAAACCGACGATGAGTACTTCGACTGCGCCGGCGGGCACCATCGGCAGGGTTTCTGGATGATCTACGGCGTGTTCCTGCCGGACGAGGTGTTGCAGAAGCTCTATCACGAGAATGCCGAGCGGATTCTCTTCGGCCTTTCGAACGACGCACCGCAGACGGACGCCAAAGTGCTGCGCGTGCCGCCGACCGCCGATTTTGCCGTCACCGGCAGCGGCGACGCGCCCGCCTGGGAGAAGGCTGCCTGGGAGCCGCTCCAAAGGCGTACTGCCGGCGGTCACCCGTACGAGACGCGCGTCAAGATGCTCTACTCGCGAACGGGACTCTACGTGCTCATGGAAGCCGAGGACCGCACGATCTCTGCGACGATGAACGAGGATTTCCTCGACCTGTGGCACGAAGACGTGTTGGAGTTCTTCCTCTGGCCGGACCAGCAGTATCCGGTCTATTTCGAATACGAGATTTCTCCGCTCGGTGTCGAGCTGCCGATTCTCATTCCGAATCTCGGCGGCGAGTTCCTCGGCTGGCGGCCGTGGCATTATGAAGAAGCACGCAAAACGCAGAAAGCCACGACCGTCATGGGCGGCGTGAAACAGTCGGGCGCCCGCGTGACCGGCTGGAAGGCCGAGGTGTTCGTGCCCTACGGACTGCTCAAGCCGCTGCAAAGCGTTCCGCCACAGCCGGGGACGCGATGGCGCGCCAACTTCTACCGCGTGGACTACGACGACGGCAAGACCACAAGTTGGGATTGGACCCGAGTCGGTCCCAGCTTTCACGACTTCCACAAGTTCGGCACGCTCGTTTTCCAATAATGAGGAGGCTGCTGTCATGCTCGACACAGGCAGATCACGTCCGCAAGCGGTGCAAGACAGAGCTTTCACGCTCATCGAGCTGCTGGTCGTCATTGCCGTCATCGCTCTGCTGATGGGCATCCTCATGCCGGCTCTGAGCAAGGCCAGGAAGCTGGCGCGATCGGCCGTCTGCAAAGCCCATCTACGCCAGTGGGGGACGATCTTCTTCATGTACACGACCGACAATGATGACAAATTCTGGACGGAACACAATGTGTGGCAGACGGGTGTACCGCAGGGCGGCTGGATGCCTTACCTCAGCCGGCTCTATGGTGACGTCGATGAGTTTCGACTCTGCCCTTCCGCCACCAAGCTCAATGGTCCCGTCGGAGGAATCGGCACCACCTTCGCTCGCTGGGGACCCGGACCGATCATGGAGGCGCATCAGTTCGGCCCCGACACCGACAAGAACTACGGCAGCTACGGCATCAATCTCTGGATCAACTCGGTCGATCCGCCGTCAACGGAAGGATGGCGCGGACGGCCCCAGTGCCAGTGGAAGACGCTGCAGGGCAAGTACGCGGCGGACATCCCCATGGTCAGTGACTGCACCTGGTTCGGCACGAACCCGATCAGCCTGATCGACCGGTCCTGGCCCAACAGCGGCGATCCCGCTCCTTCGGCAGACTGGTGGGAGCAGAAGAACCCCATCGAGCCGGGCGACTGGAACTGGGACATGGCCCGGGTCACCATCAACCGCCACGAACGGGGCATCAACGCGACCCTGATGGACGGCTCGACGCGAAAGGTGATCCTGACGGACCTCTGGAGCCTCAAGTGGCACCGCGAGTTTCGACCCCTCTACGATGTCGATATTCCCTGGCTCCATTAGCGCTCTGTTCGTAGTGTGCCCGTAAGGGCATATGCCGGCCGGTGGACATTGGGACCGGGATCACTACAAACGGCCGGAGATGGTCAGCTCGAGCGCAGCGTACCCGTCGATCTCGAAATGCTCCACCACGATCTCGACGCTCTTACCTTCCCTCAGATCGAATGTGCCCGTATCGCGCGTCGGTCCGTGCCACGTCCAATTGTCGATGATCGTGCGGCCATCGACCGTGACCCGCACCCCGTCGTCACTGAGCGTCGCGAACTCCCACACACCGGCCGCCAGCGGAATGCGCACGGTGGCGATCATGCCGAAATGATCGCTGCCCAAGTTGGCAGCCGTGACAGCCTCCGATAGACCCTGGTCGCCGGGGCCGCCCCACGCATAGCTGAACACAAGACGTTTGACCTTCGCTGAAACGGAATTCCCAGCATGGGCGAGCTTCCGCCAAGCTGCGACATCTTCTCGCGGGTCCGTTTCTTCCGCCCATTTGAAGAACGTCACATCCCACTCCGCCGAGATGAGCGTGCCATGAAGCGGCTCTGCGAAATCACCTGCTCTGACCTGGACGCGATAGGGATAGACGCCCGGTTTGGTTGCCGAGACGGTGTACGTGCCAGGCTGTTCCGCGTCTTCCAGCCAAGCCAGCTCTCCTTTCACCCCCTGCCCATCGAGTGCGATCTCAACAGTACGCGGCACGTTGTGCAGGCTGTACTGGACAGAGTCCCCGCTGTCTTGAACCATGCGAATCAACGGCGCTTCGTGGTCCCACGGTCCCCACGGCGTCATGATGATATTGTGCCGGCCACGCAGATGCCGCCGAGCGCCGACGGGGCGTGTCGTGCCCCGCACGGAATACTTCGTCTCCGTCACCGGCAAGACCGCCGAACCGGGGGCATCGTGAATGGCAACGTCGCCCTCCTTTCGCATCGGCTCTTTGACATCCGTGACGATATCCCGGCCGAGCGTCACTTCACTCAATCCACGAAAGTGGTACGCCAGCTCGTCGCCCGTGAACGTGTTCCGAGCGATCAGATTGTTGCCGGATTCCGTGCCGTTGGCTTTGGCCCACGACGCGTTCGCCAGGTCGCCGGGGTCTGACCACCACAGGTGCACGCCGCACTGGTTGTCTGCGAAGGTGTTCGCGACGATCCGATTGGCCCTGCCATGTTCGATGTTCACGCCGCCCCGCTCCAGGCCGTACGCCATCTGGCCGTTGCCTCGGATCTCATTCTTCGCGATCAGGGTATCCTGCGAATAGCCGCCCCAGATTCCACATATGGCGTTCTCGACGAGGCGGTTGCCATAGAAGACATTGCCGAAGGAGAACGTCATCTCGATGCCATGGGCCGGAGCGTACGAGAAATCGTTTCCTACAAGCAGATTTTCGTTGTTGCCGCGCCGTTTGTGCCAATCCACTGGATGGCTCCCGGTCTGGCCCAGTGCTTCGCGTCCTGCGAAGCCAAAGAACCCGTCGCCGCCATGCGTGGCCGAGTTCTCGGCGATGACGTTTTCGTTGTTCTGCTCGAACAGGAGGATGCCAGCCGAATCCTGGCCGCGATTGTACACCCCGTGGCTGTATCCGCGCACGCAGAAGTCACAGGCGTTGCGGCTGATCGTGTTGCGGCTGCATCGCCACATCGCGATTCCCCAGCCGGAACTGAAGGAGAAATCATTGTCGTAGACCTCCGAGTCGTCCACACGGTCGAGGCAGAGCGCGTTCTGCCCGTGTCGAACCGTGCAGCGACGCACCGTGACATGATTTGCGTCCTCCAGATAGACCGCGGCGCCGTAGCGACTCAGCCATTCGTTGTCGTCGTTGTCGTGCGGATAAAGCCAGTCGCTGCTGTCTTCGACGAGCGGGGTCGATTTCAGGTACGCACGCCGATTGTCGGAGGCGTCGATTTCTTCGAGCGTCAATCCATCGGCGCCGGTGGCCCAGAGCCCTGCCTGGAAACCGCTGACCCTGGCGCCGCGTATGGTGACATGGGCCAGCCCATCGATGCGAATGCCGTAGCCGGTGTATTCATCCGGCCGGCGATCTCGCGACGAGCCACGGAGAACGGACCGCTCGGCAAACTCGATTTCGATGTGGGAAGCGACAACGTGAATCACGCCATCGTTGTTCGTATCCTCGATCACCGTGCCGGGCGGAATGACGATGCGGCAGGATTGGGACACCGACACATCATCCGATGTCACTCGCAGCTCCGGGACCTGCTGGGCACTGATTGCCGGAACCGCCAGCAACAAGACCATGCCCGCGACCAGAACGTGACTCTTGCGGAGAATCGTATGTGGAGGCCCCATGAATGCGCTCTCCTCACTGCTGGATGAGGAAGATGTAGTCCAGGCCAAACAGACTCTTCGACGATGATTGCGGATTCGGCTCCAGCGCTTCGACCTCCAGCGTGTTGAGCCCTTCTCGGAGATCGAACATGCCGAGCTTGGGGTGCAGCCAATAGAGCTTGGGCGAGTAACAGTCGATCTCCTGATCCACCACGGCGCCGTCGATCGAGAGCTTGTACCTGCCATAGTCCGGCGACATGCAGAGGTTCAGCTCGATCGAATAGCGTCCTGCCTGTGGCACGGAGAAGTGGACCTTCAAGTGGTCGCCGGGCTTGGTGTCATGCCAGACGAGGTGCTCGGCGCGGGAGCAGTTGGCCAGGCGCTCTTTCTGGGCCGTGCCGCCCAAGGTCTCGAAGGCGAGTAATTCACCTTCGAGTGGTTCGAGCATGTTCTCGCGTATCCCGAGGTCGATGGGCGCAAGTGTCTGTCGGTCGACCGCCGCCGGTCCCGGCGTGCCTGGTTTGGCGTACCAGTAGACGACGTGCGCCCAGGTGGGCTTGCAGGGCATCCAGTGCCATATCTCCTGATCGAATCGAACCGAACTGTGATACGGCAGCGCATCGAGCACGTACCAGCGATTCAGACTGATGTGGCCGCCGCTGGCCGGACCGTCGACGCGCGTCTGGGCGTGATAGGGACGCGTGAACGGCCCGTTGTGACCATACGCGAATCCGTAGTCGTCCTCGGTCCCGGTCCCGAATGTGCAGGGGAAGGACTCGTCATCGATGAAGATTTTCTGATCGCCTTCACCCCACCAGATGAGCACGTCGTTGGCCAGCTCGTACACCGAGCCGACCACCTTGCCCTCTCCCGTTGTGTTCAGGAAATTCGTATCGAAAGGCGGCCAGGTCTGTCGGCTGAACGTCCCCCACTGGGCGCGCAGGTGATAGCTGCGATCGGTGAACGCGTGCACGCCGATGCGGAGATTGACCTGGACGGTGTAGGGGATCGAGCCTGCGTTTGTCAGGCTCAGACTCATCGACTTGCGGAACGGCATCAGCAGTCGGCTGGTCATCCATCCGCTCTCATCGACAGTGAAGAACAGGTTCTCGTACGGATTGACGCCGGGACCCGAACCGAAGAAGTCGCCCAGCGGCGTGGCAATGCTCTGCTCTCCGTCGAAAGCGACTTCGAGGATCAGGAAGCGATACGCATTGTGAGCGCGCTGACGATCGTCCCATATGAGGCTCTCCTTCGTATTCAGCACGCGAGCAGACCAACTGTAGACAGCCTTCTCACCCTGCACCTCGGGCAGGTGGTACGTCTGGCCGGCAGGGATGGTCAGGCGCCGGCTGATCCATTGCGATCCCGGCGGCGCCGGCGCGGGTTCAGGCCGGCACAGCGCCCAGGCGACGCGGGTCTGCACATCCTCCCACGAGTCGGCCTTCCACAGATCGAACGTTTCCACGACGGCGTCTTCCGGATACGTGCGGTAGCCGATCTCGTAGTAGAGCCGCAATGGCTTGTCCTTCTCCTCAACGGTGATCTTGAGCGAAGAGCAGTATGGAATGGGATAGTACAGATTGCCGCCGGTCCCACCGATGTACGAGAAATCCGGCCCGAACGGCCCGGTCGTTCCGCTGAACAGCGCCGCCAGAGGGACCTCGATGCGCGGCTGCGTCTCGCCATCGAAATGGAATCTCGTGACACTCTCGCTGTCGGGATTGGCGGACCAGAACCGGGTGATCGCGCCGGGACCTTTCAGATCCGCCAACACGTGCTCTTTGCGGCCGTCGTTCGTCTCCGTGCGGACGTACTGGCCCACGTCGTAGTTGTCGAACCAGGCGTCGCCGCCTTCGTGGCTCTTGCGGTCGTAGCTGCTGGCCATGGCCTGCTTGAAGAAGGGTACCGGCCGCCGGGCGAGATTCTCGAAATCGACCATCTCCTCCAGCAGAGTCCCGACGCTGATCCCGTCGGCAGCCGCGATGTTTCCCGCTGCCAACAGAACGATTCCTATAAGGGATTGCAGTGCGCCCCTCAGAGCATATGGCAAGGGCGAAGCATGCTTCGCCCCTACGCCACGAGCTGCGCCTGTCTCGTTCGTCATCACGTTCAGCTCCTCGGGTCGGCGGTCTGGCTCTGCAAGTCGTTGGCGCTCTCCAGGTGACCTTCTTCTGCGGCAGAAGGCAGGCTGGACAGGAGCTTCCTCTTTCGGTCCCACCGTACACGGAGCCGTACCGAATCGACGCCCAGATGGCGGCCCTTCGAGAAGGGGTTGCGGCCCACGCACTCGAATTTCAGCGTGTGCTTGCCCGGCGCCAGTTTGAAGCTCCCCAGGTAGTGGTCTTTGACCTCGATGCTCTTGGCGTAGAAGTCGTAGTCCTCGATCTTGTCTCCCGCCATGTAGTCTTCGGGTTGTCGGATGTTCTTGCCGTCGAGGAAGATCCGGTAAACTCCATACTCAGGACCATAGGTCATGCGCAGCATCAGGCCGCGGTATTCTTCCTTCTCGACGTTGAACTCAACCTCAAAGACCGGATCATCGGACGCCGGCCGAAACAGGATCTGTCCCTGCCCCGTCCAGTCGTATCCCTTCTGTAACTCCAGTAGACCGGGCGAGTGCTTCGCCGTCGGCAGCAAGCCATGGCCCTCGATGACGATGTCGAGGTTCGGCAGGAGGCGCTCGCCCAGCGGCGGCAGTTTCGTGAACCGCCGGGGCTGGCCCACCTGATACCAGAACGCGACGGTGGCGATGTCATCTTCGCGCTCGACGTGGCCCTCGGTTTTTCCGCTCTCGGTCTCGTCGCCGGTGATCCAACCGGTGTGCTCGATCTCGAAACGCAGCGACTTGCGGAACCGGACGGGGTCGGCGATGTGCCAGCGGTACAGACAGTACTCGGTGCCCAGGTCCTCATAGTCCGAACTCATGTAGTTGCAGCCGTAGTAAGGGAAGGAGGTCTGGTTGAGCCCCCAGGCCATGAGGAAATAGTCCTCGGTGCCCGTGCCCTGGATGGAGGGCTTGGTCTCGCCGTCGATGTAGAATCGGGCATCGCCTTCGCCGAACCAGAAGGGGCTCCGCGAGCGGACCGACATCACGGTCCCGACGTAGTGGCCCTGGCCCTGGATGTCGGCAAGGAGGTAGTCCTGGCCCGGCTTCTCGGGAAACGCCTGGTTGTACTGGGCGCAGAAGTACGCGGTCTCAGCGGGCAGGCCGTCCTCTTCGGTGTAGTCAATGTGGTAGTAGAAGCTCCGGACGTTCTTGGCGCCCTCGTTGGTGACCGTGATCAGGCCCCTCTTGAAGAACGGCATGGCCCAGTAGCAGTTGTAGCCATCGCCGCCCTCAACCTGAACCGGGACCGACTGGATCTCCAGACGTCGGCCGAACCCCGCGCCGAAGAAGTCGCCCAGGGGCGCCTCGACGGCGGGCTCGGTTGCATCGTCCCAGTACATGCGCAGAACGATCTCGTTCGGAGCAGCCGAACCTCCTGCCTCGAGCCAGTTCGGACGAGCTTCGTTGAAGGTCAGCCAGATGTGCCGAATGACGGCAGGGCCTTTGATGTCCGCCAGGACCTTCGTTTCACCCGGCGTCACGTACTTCGTCCGGTCGGAGTTGCCTGTAAAGCTCGGATCGGTGGAAGTCACCGCACGTGCCCGTCCCGGGCGCACTTTCATCAGAGAGTCAGGGTCCTGGGCACAAGTCGTTGGAGCACCGACCGACAGCGCCAATGAAACCGCAAGCAACACGATCACGTTGACCTTCCTTCTTCTCGCCATAAGAGAACCTCCCTTATCGATGATCCAATCGTGTCTCATCCCTTCAGCAGCAGGTTGATGTCGCGGATCATATCTCGCTTGTCCTCTTCGGGCAAGCGGGCCAGCCCGAGATTGTCACCCCAGCCGTTGGTGACGCCGACGCCTGCGCCAACCTTGCGGGCCAGGTCGATCTGCGCCGGCCACAGCGACTTGAACAGCCACGCACAAGGCTGCCAGGCCTTGTTACCCAGGGCCGCCATGTAGCGCACCGGGCTCTGGCGGTAGAGCGGATGGCCGAGCAGGCGATCGTAGCAGTGGTCGCCTCCCTCGCCGTCGCCCCAGAGGCAGAAGTTGCCCATCGAGCAGTCACTGGCGAACAGTGCCTTGTCCGGCCCGAAGGAGCGAACCGCCGCACGCAGGCCGCGCATCAGCTCGATGCCGCCGGGCGAGAGCGGGCCGCGACGGTCCGGATGATAATCGTAGCCCCACGCGGTGAACGTCTCGTCCAGTACGATGCCGTCCGGATCGAGCAGTTCCATCACCCAGCGGGCCTGCTGGATCAGGTGCTCGCGCCATTCAGGCGAATTCACCGACATCTTCCAGGTCTTCTTGATCACATCCGGTCCCTCCCAGCCGAAGCCGATAGGTTCGCCCGCTTCGTTCACCTGAATGAAATCTCGCATCTTCTCGAACAGCGGCGACCCCTCGTCGAGGATCGTGTAGTGCAGATAGATCGTCGGGTGCACGCCCGCCCGGCGGGTCGCCTCGACCCGGGCCTTCATCTTCTCCAGCGACATCGCCGCCGGACCCTTCGGATCGTTCGGCATCGCAGGCCACTCCTTCCGGTCGGGATGAATGAAGTCGCCGTAGGACAGATAGTAGCCGTGCTGCGTCGCCATGCCCACGTGGAACTCGGCGAAGTGCTTCAGGTCTGCGTCGTAACCGCCTCCACGAGGACCGTCGGCTTCGACACCCGAGAGGAAGTCGTAGTAGTGAACGCGGAACTGTCGCGTCCATTCGATGGGCGGGAAATCCTCCGTATGGGCAAACCGATGGAAGGCCGCCCATGCTTCGGAAGCGTCGCCCGAATGCACAAGCAGGTATGCCTTCATCTCCAGCGTTTGTCCGGGACTCAGGCGCACGCGCCGGCCCATTCGCCAGACAGTGCGCGAAGGGCCTTCCATCGCCTGGAAGAAGATCGGCTCGACGGACGACGCGAAGAAGGCCACGTGACAGGGCCCGCCATCGGCGAAGATGTCCACCACCGGCGCCAGCAACGACGCCTGCGTCGCCAGCCCGCGTGGATCGCTGGCCTGCTGTTCAAGGTAGTGAGCCAGGTAGCCGTCGGCTTTCACGGTCTGATGGCAGTCGTGCTCAGCCGGGTCATTCTGCATTCCACGAGCGGTGTTCGGCAGGTACATCTGCTGGTCGGCAGCGGATCGGCAAGGCCGGACGCCGCTGAGAAAGCCCGCCAGCACTTCGCACGGGCGATCGGAGACATTCCTCAGCTCCAGGGTCGCTTCCAGCAGGTCTTCCATGCCGCCTGTCGAGCTGTGCAACCGATGCGACAACGACAGCGTGACAGGTCCGCACATCCCCTTGGGCTTGTCCGCCGTTTGTAGGGGCGAATCATCATTCGCCCCCGCCAAGCGGCAGAATCCGTCGAGAAGACCCACCGCCTCTTCGCGCACCAGAGGCCGGCCGTCCCAGGCGACACGGTCGAACAGCCCGCTGGTTCCACGCCGGTGCCAGGCGATGGTTGGGCTTGTGCCGGGATTCGGCTCCTTGGCGAAAAGGCGTTGCGTCGCGCCGAGCCAGGCCGCGCCGTTGGCCGCGAGAAAGTCGCGTCGATTCATCTTCTCAACTCTTTCCAAATACGGCATGGGCTGAAGCCCATCCTACCACCTACGATGTCCCGGGGCGCGCCCACACGTACGTGGAGCGGGCGAATCATGATTCGCCCCTACCGTGAAGACTGCGGCATGGGACCGATTTCGATGGCTTGCACCATCGCCTCCTGCTCGTCGCAGCCCACGAAACGGATTTCGATAATTCCGTTTCGAGGCTCGACGCCGGTAAACGTACGGTCGATGGCTTTGAAGAGACCGCCGGCGGCCTGGGCGACGTTCATTCGGTCGATGACCTTCCTGTCGTTGATAAGGATATCCATCGTGTGCGTGATTCGGCCGCCAGTCTTGTCCCGTTCGAGGAACGTATGAAGAGGCGTTTCCGCGAATTTGAGCGTGACGTAATACGTACCGGGCCCGACGGTCAGATTGGCCCAGAATTCTCGGCCATGAGCGCCATAGCGATAGAGCTCCTCATCGTCCGTATTGGCGATGTGCATGCTTCTTCGTTCGGTCCACCAGGATTCCTTCACGGCATCGGTGCCGTAGCCGGTCCGGATGATCCACTCGGTGGCCGGCTTCCACGCGTGGCCTCGGGAATCGACGTAGTCGCGTCGTTCAGGGTATCCGAAGATCATGCGCTGCGCTCCGTCTGGACCCGCGCCCTGCCCGAAGTCGGCGTCCGCTGTAGCGTCGGAATACTGGAGGGCATCCACGTAGACGTTCGCACCCGTCGAGAGAGGATTGGCGCTGCCACAGGCGACGATTTTGATCTCATGCTTTGCGTTTTCCAGACCGCTCATGGAGTAAAGCAGTTGCCTGTGTCGTCGCTGCGGATTCCAGCAGTCGATGAGCGCCAGCTGCCTGCGGCCATCGATGTAGACGTCGGCAAGTCCGCCGTCCCGGTCGACGCTTCCAAGAAGACGGACCTGATTGCCGGTGAATGTGAAGACCATCGACGCATTCTTCTGCGATGTGACGTGCAGAGCGCCGGCCGAGGCGCCCTCTCGTTCCATGATGTCCCAGCGGCCTGTGTAGATCAGCTCGTCGTCCCCGATCTGCTGCTGAGGGTCCGTCTTCCCGACGACGACGACGGACTTGGCGCCGTCGTGCCGAATCTCCACGATGCAGTCGCCATCCGGAAGTCTCTGCACTGTGAAGCCATTGGAGTGGAGGCCGGGCTGCTCGATGAGCGGTTTGTTATCGGCTGTGATGGTGGTAGGCTCGAACGCCAGCCGCAGCACGTCGCGGGTCTTGTCCGAGGCATCGAACGTCGAATACGCGATTCGGTTCTTCTCGTAGACGACCGAGTTGACGACCGACGAGCTTCGGATGATGTGGTTCTCCCGCCTGGGACCGAACAGACCGGGCGTCCATTTCATCGCTTCGAGGACCTGGCAGAGCGGCCAGGGATGCGCGAGATTGGACCATTCGCCTGTCGCGACCGCCTTGCCGGTCAGGCCGTCCCACACAACGCCATTCTCATGGCTGTCATACGTCGCCATGATCATCATCCTCCGACCGATCTCGTGGAGAAGATCGTCGTCGGCAAGGACCGCATATCGCAGCAGCGTCGGGCCGGCGGTGTACTGGTTGTAGGACAGAGAGATGCCGCAACAGGTGCAGGACTCGGGCCAGGCCCACGCGCCGCTGTACACATCGCCCATCGAGCCTGGGTCGGCGCCGTTGCGGTTCACGATGAGGGTGAGCATGTTCCGCAGGTCGGTCTTCCAGTTGGGAAAGGCGTCGGGGTTGGCCATGATGTAGTCGGCGCACATCGAGACGATGCCACAGAGGACCGGATTGTCCCAGTCCCAGTACTGCCGACCCCACGTGTCGTTCTCCAGCCAGCGCGGGAGCATCTGGTCGCGAACATACCGTATGCCGGCGTCGCGCGCCCTCACGATAGACCGGTCCTTTCCGGTATGACCGAGCGTGATGATCGCATCGAGAAACTCGCAGATGATCGTGGTCGTTCCGGTCAGCTCATCGGACCAGTCGGCAGCTTCGGGATGGGTGTACCGATTCCAAGGAGGCATCGTCGGATCGAAGTTGCACTTCTCAGCCAGGACGCCGGCCCAGTGTCTGGCGGCCTCCAGGTATCGTGGATTCGACGTGAGCTTGTAGGCGCGCACCATTTCTCGGCCCACGATGGCGCAGAGGTCCAGTTGCGTTCGCGCGTCGGGGTCGCACTGGCCATAGGCTTTGCCCTTCGTGGGTGTGCTGATCGGAAAGAGCGGCCAGTCATGATCGGCCGGCGTCTGGGCATAATCGAGGATGTAGTCCGCCGTCAGTGGGACGTACACGAAGGCCGTGGGATCGCCGCTGTACTGGTAGTAGGACGTCAGCCCCTGGATGATGCTCCAGGCCCGCTGGCCGAGATCGCCGCACATCCAGTCGTTGGTGGGCGGGATGAGAATGGTCCCGTCGTCCTGGATGCTCCAGTGGGAGTTGTAGACGAAATCCGGCGCTGCCATGACGGCCTTGTCGGTGCCCACCCACGGATAACGTTTGAGAACCTCGACCGCGATCCTCAGCCGCGTGTCCAGCGGTCCATTCCAGCCCTGGCTCCACGGGGCGATGACGCCGTGCCGGTCCTCCAGAGCCTTGTGCGCGTAGTAGTTTGGGAGTGTCGTGGCAGCCGAGACGCTCGCGACAGAGAACACCCACGCGATGAAGAACACGGTCCGCAGACCGACGAGGACGATCCGGACAAGCCCACAAGACTTCCTCCGCGCTACGTGCATACGTAATCTCCCAAGCGAGACCGCGATTCAGTGAACGCGTCGGTCGAGAATCCACCCTGCTATCGCTCGCCCAACCGACGGTCTTGATCCAGTGTCACGGACATTCGCGTCGGTCTATAGTAGCGGTTTCCTGCCGGGTCGGCCAGAAGGAAGTCCGGCGTGTGCCGGAAAGAGGCCCGCCCAATCGAGCCCATGGATCGAGAAATGCCGGCCGAGGATAGGTCGGTCACGGCACCGATCGCGCAGCGCGACGCGTGCGCGTAGGATGGGCTTCAGCCCATGCTGTATCGGCCGCATGGCCTGAAGCCCATTTTACGTGCTCTTTCGCAGACTCTCTCGACCGTTCGCAGGGGCGAATGGTCATTCGCCCCTACACGAGACTCGGTTAGAACTGGATTCTCACACCCGCCTGGAGCGTGTGAGCGTCGAATCCGGAGCCGAACTCGGCGTCGTACTGCGCCGAGAGCATCTTGGATTTGTCGATGCGCCAGTTTAGACCGGCCCCGACACTGAAGAGGTCGTCGACGACCGCAATCTCCGTGGTCCGGAACGAGGTGTCGGCGCCCGCCAGTTGCGCGGTTTCACTGGCCTCATCGCCGAAGTTGTGCCGCCAGGCGAGTTTCAACTGAGGCGTCAGGTAGCTGCCGTTGTCGAGCACCCATGTCTTGCGCAGACGCGTTCCCAGCTCGAAGGCCAGATTATCGTCGGTATCGCTGCCGACGGACAGATTGGCCGCGCCGGCCCCGGTCTCCGTGTACGACTCGTGACGGAAGTGCGTGTAGTTCAGGCCGGCATACGGTTCCACGTCAAGGGACTTGTAGCGAAGCAGCTTGCCGATCTCCGGCGCAATCGAGAAGGTATGTGCCTTGAAATCGCCCTTGGCCTGGAGAGCGGTGAAATCCAGATCACGGACTTCGTCCACGTCATGGTAGCCGTAGCCGACGGTTAGGCCGAGGTAGTAGTCGTGATTGAACCAGGTGCCGTAGAGTGAGGTCGACAGCGAATCCATGTCCATCGCGGACAGGCTGTCGGCGCTGTCTGCATCTGTCCGGCCGTAGCCGATGGAGCCGCCCACCAGCACGCTTTCGCCGATGAACCTTTCGGCGCCGAGCAGAGTGCCATAGGTATCGTACTCGTACCCGACGACGTCTCCGTCATCATCGCGGTCGCCCCACCTTCCGTACCCCTGTGCGAAGCCCTGCCAGCCACCCTCGGACGACTCGCGAGCGACCGTGGGCGACAGCGATGCCAGCAAAGGCCCGGTCGTCTGTCCGTTGCGGCCGTCGCGGGTGGCCGCCCGAGCATCCTGCATGCGTCGGCTCAGGCTGTTGTTCACGCTGGAAGTGACGCTGGAGGCCACGGTCGACGCGGAAGCCCCAAGCTGGTTGGTCATCTGGGCATACGCGCCGGCCACATTGTCGGAGGACTGGGCTTCGCCGATGACGTCCAGCAGGGCTTCGCTGGCGCTTTCGGCAAAGGCTTCGCTGTCGAGCATGGCACCAAAGTTCCGGACGGTGCGCGATGCGCCGGTGAGATAATCCACGTTGGGAGTGAAATCGACGCTCATCTCGACGATCTTGCCCGTGTCGTCGACCATCAGGGAGGAGATCGTCGCCAGATCGGTATTCTCAATGAAATCGGCGAGGTTGGCGTCCGCCGCCTGATTGGCGCCGTCAACCTGGATGTAACCGGCGCCTTCGAGCGTGACGATGTCATACGTGCCGTCCAGGGCATCGCCGACGGCCACAGCGACCACCTTGGCGCCGGTGACGAAATTGGCGTTGCTGTCGTCGGTGATGCGGATGCTGTCGTGATTGCCTTCCTCATCCACTTCGACGCTCAGCGTCGCGCCGGCGCCGAGCACGAAGTCCCCGCCGGAGACGGTAATCTCACCCGGCGATTGACCCGGAGCGAGAACACCGTTGGTAATCGTCAGACCGCCCTGGAAATCGCCGCTGCCGCCGAGGGAGGCGTCTGCATCGTTGACGGTCACGGCGCCCATGACCGTGCCGTTGATGGTGCCGGCGCCCGCCAGAGTCACCGAACCGCCCAGCACGGCGTCTTCCTCGATCTCCACCGCGGCTCCATCGGAGACATCGAGCGTCTGTCCGAACGCTTCACTGTCGCCGGTCAGGGTGACGCTGCCCTGCGCGACCGTTACATTGTTCGCACCGCTGAGGGTTTCCACTTCCACGCCGGCGTTGCCGGTCGTCAGACTGGCAGCTCCGGCGGAGGTGTCCAGCGTCCCGACAGCGACCGCGTTGCCGGCGAACTCCACGTTCCCACTGACGTTCACCTGCCGGATCGCCACGTCATCGGCGGCCGCTTGTACGGTCGCGTTGGCCAGGGTGACCTGCGCGTTGCCGGTCGCCGCGGCGTTGCCCAACGTCAGCGTCGAGTCGGCGACGGCCACGGTGGCGTCCTCGTCCAGAGCGGCGTTGCTCGAATTGATCGCCATCGTGCCGCCGCCGGTGACGTTCAGCGTCTCGCCGGCATCGATATCCAGCGCCTGGTTCACCTGCACCTGGGCGGCGGGGGCCACCTGAAGGGCGGTATCCCCATCCGTTCGGAGGGTCTCCACCGCAAGCGTGTTGCCTGTGACCTGTACGTTGCCGCTGACATTGGCCTGCCGGACGGCCACCTCGTCGGCCGCAGCATTGACGACCGAATCGGCCAGGGCGACCTGTGCGTTGCCCGTGGCGGCGGCACTGCCCAGCGTCAGCGTCGAATCGCTGACGGCTACCGTGGCCGTCTCATCCAGATCAGCGTTGCTGGAGTTGATCGCGACCGTGCCCCCGCCGGCAACATTGAGCGTCTGGCCGGCCCCGATATC
>CAZOFX010000028.1:0-55001 GCA_964579055.1 uncultured Pirellulales bacterium | reverse complement strand
CATCGTTTCGATCATGTCCTCTATCGCATCTACTCTTATGACGCGCCGCAAGAGCAAGATTACGAAGAAGGAGAGAAAAACTCCCGTGACTGAAGCAAGCACTCCAGGTGCGCGGACGCCAACGTGGAGGAACGGTCAGAGAACGCGGTGGGTGGCGATGTAGGTCCAGTCGAGTTCGATGCCCATGCCGGGGGTTTGGGGGATGGGGATGCGGCCCTCGGCGTCGAATTGAGGCTCGGGGGTGAGGCGGCCCGGGAGGGTAAGACTTTCGCGGATGGGCGAGGTCACGTGGAAGTACGGGATGAGTGACTCTTCGGTTGCGCCGGTCAACTGGAGATGGGGATAGGCATCCGGGCCGGCGCCCAGCAGGTCCATGGCGATGCCTGCCTCCTCGCACGCGGTGGCAAGTTGTATGCAGGCAGTCAGCCCTCCGAGATGCACGCCGATCCGACAGATATCGCACGCGCCCTTGTCGATCCACCACAGACGCGACTCGTAGGAACCTGCCTCGCTCTGCGGGGCACAGATCGGCGTCCGCAGCTCGCTCGCCAGCGCCGCATAGCGATCGATCCACTCATCGCTCTCGGGCATCGGTGAGCCGTACCAGATGTAGTTGAGTTCGTCCAGCAAGCGACCCACGCGCAGGGCCTGGTCATAGGTGTACGCGCCTTCATGGTCGGCCATGCAGGGATAGTCAAGGTCCACCGCCTCACGCAGGGCACGGTAGGCAGCCATGTCCTTCTCCGGAAAAGCAATGGCTCGCCCGGCCACGTCATCCCACGTCAGATAGGGCTGGACACAAATCGCCCGAACGCCTTGCTCTCGGCACATCAGGGCGTACTCGGCGTAGGCGGCCGGCTCTCCGAGATTGAAACCGGTGCTCAGGCATGTCTTGGCCGCCGGCCGGATCGTGCCGAGCAGGGCGTGGACCGGCCGGCCCGCGACGCGGCCGCGCAGGTCCCACAGGGCCGTGTCGACCGCCGCCAGCGTGGCCAGTGGCACGCCCAGTTCGTACAACTGCCGCCAGATGTTGTCGTGATCGGACAAAGGACGCCCGAGCAGCGCATCGCTGACCGAATGGATGGTCGCGTCATCGGCGGGGGCCGCGTACGCCGAGGAATCGGCCCAGCCCTGGGCGCCGTGCGTGGTGGTGATCCGGACCGCGCAACGCTTCTCGGACTGGCCCTGGACTCCGCGCAGACCGGTATCGTAGACGGTCCATTCGACTCGCGAGATATACTGGGTGTCTGCCACGTCCACAATCAGAAGACGTGCGGCCAGTCCGCAGTGGCCCGCCAGCCAGGTTCCGGCCATGCCGCCGGCCGCCTGGATGAAGGTTCTGCGACCCATCCTCCTGTTGCCTCGGTGATTCATATCCCCCTCGATGGCCCGATACCGGGTGCTCCGGGTACAGCCGAATCACTACAACCACGGCTATATGATACCATCTGGGCCCGACAAATGCAACCACCTGCGCCGGAGCGAGGGCTGGTCGCCCCACGTGGGAGGGGGAAAAGTGTCCGGCCGAGACCGATTCGCACAATCACGATAGTCCATATCGTAAATTGGGTTCTCCCCACATGGTCCTACGCCGCGATGGTAATTGGCAGCGCGCAGGAGCCATCTACGCCCGATAATCATTGACCGGGGGATGGAAAAATGCTACACTCAGCGCGGACAAATTACAGGATTCTTGCCGTTCACAAGCCGATAGAGTGAGTGTGTGACATCGAATCGAACAGCACACGACGCCGGGCCTGGGAGGCCGGATCGTGGTGCTGTTCTTGCGTTTCAGGAATCGGATCAAGGTAGAGAGGGCATCTTCGATGAGAGTAGCATCGCTGTCTGTTTCGTTTGCCATGGTATGGCTCGCTGCGCTGGGCGTGTGTGTGGGTGGACTGGAGGACGTGGCCCATGCGGCAGACCTCGGCGGGCCGGTGATCAGCGAATTCATGGCCAGCAGCGGCAGCAGCGTGCCTCTCGGAGCCGGAGAGATTCTGGATGAGGACGGCGATTCCTCTGACTGGATCGAGATCCACAATCCCGCGGGACAGAGCGTGGACCTGAGCGGGTGGTATCTGACCGATGATGCGGACGACCTGCGGAAGTGGCAGTTTCCGGATGGTACGCTCCTCGGTCGCGGCGGCTATCTGCTGGTCTTCGCCTCGGGCAAGGACCGGGCGGACGAGGAACTGCACACGAGCTTCAAACTCGGCGCCGAAGGCGAATATCTCGCTCTGATCCAGAGCGACGGCAGGACGGTTGCCCACGAATATGCCCCCAGCTATCCGCCGCAGTTCAGCGACGTCTCCTACGGACTGGGTCCCCATGGAGGGGTTTTTGTCAGTCCGGGTTCTCTGGCGTCGTACCATATCCCCGGTCCGGCCGATGCCGCCGGCGCGTGGACGGCGGTGACGTACGATGACAGCTCGTGGCCGACCGGTGAGAGCGGATTGGGCTTTTCGCCCACGGCGCAGATCAGCAGCCGTGACGTCGGCAGCGTTTCGAACCCCGGGTCCCACTTCGTACAGGGCAGCACACACGTCGTGCAGGGCGACGGCGCCGACATCGGCGGGTCGCGCGACGGGTTTCATTTCGTCTACATTCCGCTGCGCGGCGACGGCGAACTGACGGTGAACGTCGCCGGGATGATCACGGCCAACGCGTGGGCCAAGGCGGGCGTCATGATTCGCGAGACGCTCACGGCAGGCGCCCGCTACGGCGCGGTGATGGTGACGTACGGCAACGGCGTGGTCTTCCAGGCCCGTGCGGCCACGAACGGGACCTCGACGACCAAGGGAGGCAACGGGCATGGTGTGCCGCTGTGGCTTCGCGTCGTTCGACGGGATAATACGATCAGCGGATACTACTCGCTCGACGGGGTCAGTTGGACGCAGCAAGGCTCCGAGACGGTTGTCATGGGACCGGATGTCTACCTCGGACTTTGTGTCACGTCGCACGGAGCCGGAACGCCATGCACGGCGCTGTTCGACAGTGTGACCTTCGGCAGCAATGAGAACAACGCGTTGCGCGAGGCGATGGTTGGGACCAGCACGACGTTGTGGACCCGGTTCGAGTTCGACGCGGACGAAACGGCGGCCTTCGACTCGCTTCAGTTGCGGATGCGATACGACGATGGTTTCGTCGCGTTCCTCAACGGAACGGAAGTGGCGCGTGCCAACTTCACCGGGACGCTGCAATGGGATTCCGTGGCCGACAGCGACCGATCCGATCTGCTGATGGTTGAGAGCGTTCAGTTCGACTTGTCGGCGTACAAGGACCTGCTTCGCGACGGGCGAAACGTGCTCGCTGTCGCGGCGATCAACAACGACCAGAACAGCGACACGCTGCTGATTTCGCCGGAGCTGACGGCCAGCGGCGATGTGCTCGTTCCGCAATACTTTTCCGTGGCGACCCCCGGCCGACCCAACACCGCCGAGGCGGTCAATCTGGTGGCCCCGCCGCAGTTCGATCCGCCTCGCGGGCTGTACGACGGCCCGTTCACGCTGACGCTCACCTGCGACACCCCCGGCGCGGTCATCCGCTATACGACCGACGGCACCGCGCCGACGCAGTCCACCGGAATCGCGTACACCGGCCCGGTCACTATCAGCCGCACCTCCTGTCTGCGGGCAGGGGCCTTCCGAGCCGGCTGGACGCCCAGCGTCGTTCAGACGCACAGCTACCTGTTTCTCAACCAGATTCTCCAGCAGCCCAGGAACCCGGCGGGGTTCCCGTCGACCTGGAACGGGACGGTGGCGGATTACGAGATGGACCCCGACGTGGTCAATGCGCCGGCCTACCGCAATCTGGCTCGGGCGTCGCTGCTGACGCTCCCGACGCTCTCGATCGTGACCACGACCGACAATCTGTTCGCCACGAACGGCATCTACTCGAACCCCTGGGGAGAGGGCACCGCCTGGGAACGACCCATATCGGCCGAATGGATCGATACGGACGGCACGACGGGTTTCCAGGTCGATGCGGGTTTGCGGGTATACGGCGGCGCCTTTCGGGGTTTCAATCTGACGCGCAAGAAGTCGTTCCGCATCCTGTTCAAGCGGCAGTACGGCTCGCCCAAGCTCGATTTCGATCTGTTCAAAGGTCAGGACGCCGCCACGAGCTTCGACATGATCGTTCTACGCGCCGGCGCCAACGACGGCTGGAACGACTGGGGTCGGCAGAGCACCCAGTACATCATCGACGAGTACATGCGGCAGACGCAACTGGCGATGGGCCATCCGTCCCCGCATGGGACCTTCGTCCACCTGTACCTCAACGGGCTCTATTGGGGACTCTACAATCTTACCGAGCGGCCGGTCGAGTCGTTCTGTGCCGCCTACTTCGGAGGCGAGAAAGAGGACTGGGACGCGCTGAACCGAGGCGAGGCGCGCGGTGACAGCACCAGCGCCACCTGGAATGCCATGCTCAGCCAGGCGAGATCGGGACTGACCGACACCGCATCGTACCAACGGATTCAGGGCAACAACCCGGACGGCACCGACAACCCCGCCTATGACGACCTGCTCGACTTGGACAACTACATCGACTATATGTTCTGCAATTTCTGGGGTGGGACGGGAGACTGGCCCGGGCACAACTACTATGCGGCCTGCCGAAAGCCCCCGAATGCCACAGGGTTCAAGTTCTTCAACTGGGATGCGGAAGGCGCGATCGTGATCTGGTCCAGCCTCGGCGCCAATGTCACGGGTGTCAGTGACGGCGCGGCCCAGCCCTATGCGGCGTTGCGGGACAATCGGGAGTTCCGGCTGTTGTTCGGCGACCACGTGTACAAACACATGTTCCACGGCGGGCCGTTGACCAGCGAGGCTTCCTATGCCCGGTACAAGCAACTGGCCGATGGGGTCGAACTGGCCATCATCGCCGAGTCGGCCCGGTGGGGTGACCAGTCCAGCGGCACCCCCTATACGCTGGCCCATTGGCGGTCGACACGCGACAACATTCTGAATACGTATATGCCGCAACGCCCGCAGATCGTTCTCGACCAGTTGCGCAACGCGGGGCTGTATCCGACGGTTGACCCGCCCACCTTCGGGATTGGAGCGAACCCGCAGCAGGGAGGGTATGTGGCGCTCAACCAGCATTTGTGGATGCACGCGCCGGAAGGGAAGGTCTATTACACGGCCGACGGCAGCGATCCGCGCCTGCCGGCGGGCGCTTCGGCATCCGACACCCTTGTGACGCTGTTGACCGAAGATGCCCCGAAGCGCGTGCTTGTTCCGAGCGAAGCCAATGGAGGCAATCAACTGGGTAACGCTCCGGCGGCGTTCACCGTCACCTACTACAAGGCCGGCGGCACGGTCGACAGCCTGACGAGAGCCGAGCAGGTGACCTCCGATGCCCGCCAGCGTGTTGCCACCGCCACGGAACAAGCGATGGTGATCAATTATTTCAATACCGGCGATGAAGGCCATTTCGGCAACAACCGGCCGTTCCCCGGCACGCAGATGAACGTCGACGTGGAGAACTTCGTGATCCTGGTTACAGGCAAGGTTCTGATCCCATCCGTGGGACAGTGGACGTTCGGCGTCAACAGCGACGACGGTTTCGGCATGACGCTGACGCGTGGGACCCGGACCTATACGATGTCCTATGCCGACCCGCGCAGCCCCGGTGATACGCTGGAGGTGTTCAACATTGCCCAGGCGGGCCAGTACGATCTGCGGCTGGTCTTCTACGAACAGGGGGGCGGATCCGAGCTGGAGCTGTTCGCGGCGCCGGGTTCGCGCAACACGTTCAGTGAGGCCCATTTCCGTCTCGTCGGTGATATTACCCACGGTGGTCTTCAGGTCGGCGAGGCCAACGTCTGGTTCACCGATTACTTCGACGATTCGAGCTGGACGGCGGGGACCGGAGGCGTCGGCTTCGAGACCGCCGGAGGCAACTACCCCAACTACTTCGACATCGACGTCCAATCGGAGATGTACAACAAGAATGGCTCCTGCTACATCCGCATTCCCTTCACGGTGGGCGACGCGGAATACTCCAACGTGATCCTGCGGGTGCGCTACGACGACGGGTTCATCGCCTACCTCAACGGCGCCGAGGTGGCCCGGCGCAACTTCACAGGCGTGCCGGCGTGGAATTCGATAGCCAGCACGTCCAACTCCGACGAGGCGGCGGTGACCCTGGCCAGCGTCGATATTTCCACCCACGCCGGTCTTCTGCGCCAGGGAGCGAACCTGCTGGCCATCCACGGCCTGAACCTCTCGACCAGCAGCTCCGATTTCCTGATCAGCGCCGAGCTGATCGCGGGCGAAATCAGTCAGGGGACCATCTCGCCCGATGCGATCGAATACACCGAACCGATCCTGCTGAGCGGCAGCACGCACATCAAGGCGCGAACGCTGTCGAGCCAGTGGAGCGCGCTGAACGAGACGACGTTTGCCGTCGGGCCGGTGGCCGAGAGCCTGCGCATCAGCGAGATCATGTATCATCCGGCCGATCCCAACACCGAGTACATCGAGCTGACGAACATCGGCGCCGAGACGATCAGCCTGCGTCTGGCGAAGCTGATCCGAGGCCTGGAGTTCACCTTTGGCGACGTGACTCTGACACCGGGGGGCCATGTGCTGGTGGTGGAGGATCTCGCCGCTTTCGAGGCGGCGTACGGAGAGGGCCTGCCCATCGCCGGGCAATACGCCGGCAAACTCGACAATGCGGGAGAACGCATCGAGCTTCAGGACGCCGCCGGCCGGACGATCCACAAGTTCAGCTACTCCGACGGCTGGTACGATGTCACCGATGGGATGGGCTTCTCGCTGACCGTCAAAGACCCGGCTTCCGGCGATCCGAATGCCCTGGAGGAAAAGAGTGCCTGGCGTCCCAGCGCCCACGAAGGAGGCTCTCCCGGCTTCGACGATTCCGGCGACGTCGTCGAGCTGGGCGCCGTCGTCATCAATGAGGTGATGCCCGACGCCGCCGGTGGCCTGGGCGACTGGATCGAGCTGCACAACACAACGGATGAGGCGATCAACGTCGGAGGCTGGTTTGTCAGCGACGACGCGGATGAGCTGATCCGGTACGAAATCGCCGAAGGGACCATCATGGCTCCCGGCGGGTATCTCGTGCTCCTGGAGGACGAGCATTTCGGCAACGAGGACGACCCCGGCTGCCACGTGCCGTTCGGGCTGAGCCGCAGCGGCGAAACGGTCTACCTGCATTCCGGTTCCGGCGGCGTTCTTGCCGGTTACAGCGAACAAGCGTCGTTCGGGCCGGCGCAGAATGGGGTTTCGTTCGGCCGGTTCGTTGACAGCACCGGGTCCTGCACTTTCGTGGCTCTGAGCCAGCCCACGCCGGGCCAGCCCAACGCACCGCCATTACCTGAGAATTGACCGAGCACGGTGCCTCGTATGTTCTTGCCCGGCGGGCAGGGCTTTGGTATGCTTGCCCCCGAATCGCGGTCGCGATACGGAGTGACCGCGCGTTCTTATGTGTCAAATGGATTGAAGGCGTAAGAACCAAGGCGTATGGCGGATTGGACGATCAACAAGCCCCTGGGGCAGTGTTGCGGCACGGGCCAGGCGATCGAGCCGGGGCAGGAGTATTTCGGAGCGCTCGTAGAGACCGAACAGGGGTTCGAACGCCGCGACTACAGCGTGGATTACTGGGAGAAGGAAAAACCCGGCGTATTCTGCTTTTGGAGGAGCCGGCTGGCCAACCCCGACGAGAAGAAAGAGCTTTTCGTCAGCGACGAGATGCTGATGGCGTTCTTCGAGCGGTTGGCGAACGAGACGGATCCGGAAAAGGTCAACTTCCGGTTCGTGCTGGCGCTGGTCCTCATGCGGAAACGCCGGCTCAAATACGATGCGACGAAGATGGACGGGACCAGGGAAGTCTGGTCGTTGCGCGTCGTGGGAGAGAAAGACCTGGTCGAAGTGGTTAACCCGCACCTCAACGAGGAACAAATCGAGCTGCTGACCTCGCAGATCGGACAAATCTTGCAGGCGGATCTATAGGAGGCGAATTTGGGACGGATACCCAAGGTGTGCCGTTGGTTGAGTGTGTTGCTGGCGGCGTTTTCGGCCGGCTGCGCCGTGCAGGGTCCGGCGCGTTTGCCGGCCTGTCCGGGCAAGACCAGCGTTCAGGAAGCCCTGTCCGCGGTCAGCTCGCGCGTCGAACAGGCGGTGGCATTCCGCGCCAGCGGCCAGTGCCGCCTGGCCTACTATGTCCCCGACGACGACGGCGTGAAGCGGCACAACCTGCCCATCCTGCTGTGGTTCAATCCACCGTCCGAGGTATACATGCAGGGCAGCATCGCGGTCGATCCAAAGGCGGTGGTCATCGGCTCCAATGCGGAGGCCTTCTGGCTGGCCCTGCGTCCCAAGGAGATGAGCGCCTACTACTGGGGCGCCTGGGACGAGGCGCAGAACGTCGAGGGGCTCATGGTCAGTCCGCAGGTTGTGCTCGAAGCGTTCGGGATCGTACAACACGACGACGGCACCGATGCGAATGACTGGTCCCTGACGAACGAAGCGGAATACGACGTGCTGATCCAGCACGGTGACGCCGACCGCATCCTCAAACGAGTCTACGTCTACACGTGTGACTACCTCGTGCGGAAGATCGAATACTTCGGCGCCGACGGTCAGATCATCGCGGTGGCTCAGTTGGACGGCTACAAGCCGCTGGCCGAGGGTTTTCACGTGCCCACGGACATTCTCGTCAGGGCGATAGCTCCCGACGGGCGCGAGGACACGATCGACATCAAACTCAGCTCGATCAAGGCCAAGGAGCTGAGCGAACAGGCCCGGCGGCAGGTCTTCACCCGCGACCCGAAGGAGATGGAGAAGTTCGAGCAGGTGTACCGATATCGAGACGGGGACTGGGTGTCCGAGCGGCAGTGATTTCGATAGAACGCGTGATAGACGGGCGAAGCACATGACTCGAATCGATCTGAGAAAGGCCATTCGCAACGGCGTATTCCTCCTCGACGGCGCCATGGGGACACAGCTCTTTGCCAGAGGGATCGCGCCCGGCGTGTGCAACGATGCGATCAACATCGAATCGCCGGAGATCGTCGCGGACATTCACCGGGCATATCTCCAGGCCGGCAGCGACGCGATCATCACGAACACGTTTGGGGCCAATCGCTATGCCCTTGCCCGGCACGGGCACGCCGAGAAGGCGTATGCGATCAGCCGGGCCGGCGCCGAACTGGCGCGGCAGGTCGCCGGCGAGGAGCGGCACGTTCTGGGCGACATCGGCCCGACCGGTGATTTCCTCGAACCGCTCGGTCAGCTCAAGGCCTGCGATGTGCGCGCGGCGTTCGCCGAACAGGCCCGGGGGCTTCTCGATGGTGGTGTGGATGGGTTTATCATTGAGACGATGACCGCGCTGGACGAATTGGAGGTGGCCATCAAGGCGGTGGAATCGCTGGAAAGCGGCCTGCCGGTGTTTGCCTCGATGTCGTTCGACAAGGCGGCATCGGATTATCGAACCATGATGGGGGTCGATGTTCCGACGGCGGTGACGAAGATGATCGCCTCGGGCGTTGACGCGGCGGGGTTCAACTGCGGGACCGCCACGCTGGACGAGTACGTCACATTGGCCCACAAGTATGTTTCTGCCGCCCGTTCAACGGGGATCGGGGTGGCGGTGTTTGCCGAGCCGAACGCGGGCAAGCCCGAACTCGTGGACGCCCAGGCGGTCTACCGGGTGACGCCGGAAGAGTTCGCTGCGGCGGCGAAGCGGATCCATGAGGCGGGGGTGCACATCCTCGGTGGCTGCTGTGGTACGGCTCCCACCTTCATCGCGGCACTGGCCGCTGCGTTGAAGTGAGCTGTCTTTCGATCCGGGCACTGGCCTTGCATCGCTGTCGAAGTCTACGCGTGGCCATGGCGCAGCAGGCGGGCGATGTGGTCGAGGGTCCTGGCGGTCGCGCCCTGGTTCTTCTGGATGACCTGGCGGCCTCGCCGGGCGATAGCTTCGGCGTAGGCAGGCTCGGCCAGACACCTCGTCAGCACGACGCGCAAATCATCGGCGTCGACGACCTCGATGGCGCCCTGATCGGCTAGGAGCGCTTCCACCGTCTGGCGGAAGTTGAAGGTGTGCGGGCCGAAGATCGTGCATTTGCCGAGGGCGGCGGCCTCCATCATGTCCGAGCCGCCCATGGGAACCAGCGTACGGCCGACGAAGACGACCGTGGCCAGGGAATAGAACTTCCGCAGGTCGCCCATCGTGTCGCCGAGGATCACCGCCTCGTTGTTGCCGACGCGTCGGCCCGGCGTGCCTTTGATATGGCTGTAGCGGACCAGAGGCAGTCCCCTTTGCTGGATCAACTGCGCTACCTCGTCGAACCGCTCGGGTTTGCGCGGTACTACCGCTAAACGCAGATCGGCAAACGACGGGTCTTCCTTCAGCCACTGATACACGTCGAGAATGATCTTCTCCTCGTCGTCGCCTGTTCCGCCGGCGACCCACAGCCGGGCGTTTGAGAGGTTCAACTGGTCGGCGAGGACATCGGCGCCTTCGACCCGGTCGGTCACCTGGGCGGTGTCGTACTTGAGCGAGCTGGTCACCACGACCCGCTCGGCAGGGCAGCCCAACGCGCGAAATCGGTCGGCATACTCCTGCGTCTGGGCCAGCACGAGGTCGATTTTGGCGAAGAACCTGCGGACCAGCCATCGGAATCGGCGGTACTGAACGAAGCTCCTGTCGCTGATCCGTCCGTTGACCACAACGACCGGAACCGAGCGGCGATGCGCGACATCGATGAGATTCGGCCAGGCCTCCAGCTCCATCAGCAGGCAGACGGCCGGATCGATCCGGCGGAAGGCCTTGCGCATGACCGGCGAGAAATCGAAAGGAAAGTAGAAGACCGTCCAACGATTTCCAAACAGAGCGGTTGCGCGGGCAAAGCCGGTGTCCGTCGTCGTGCTGACGACGATCTCGAAGTCAGGAAAGCGTTCCTCGAACTCGGTTACGAGAGTTTTGGCGGCGTTGACCTCCCCGACACTGACCGCGTGCAGCCAGAGGCATCGTTTTTCAGGGGTTCTGCGGCTGATGTTGCCGAAACGCTGGGCCCAACCCTGGCGGTACCGGTTGTGCCGGAGCCGCCTGTAGAGAACGACGGGACTGAACAGCAGGCCCGCAAACAGATAGACCACATCGACGATGAATCTCATATCGGTCCTGAACCGGGGATACGCCTGGTATTGACGCCGGCATGATATCCTCGGGGATCCGATATGTCAAACAGCACGAACCTCGTCGAAGCCGTGCCGTCCGAATCTGGCCCGAACCGGATTCTGGTGCGGTCACTCGACGGCGTTCGCATCTATTGCCGCATTCGGCTCGACGCGCTCGAGTTCCAGAGCGGGGTCCTCATCGAGGAACAGGCCGCCTCCTCGCACGATCAGGTTGAAGTCCACGAACAGGTTCATGCCGATGATGCCGTCCAGCGTCCCACCTTCGGGCGACGAGACGTCCAGGAGGACGACGGGCACCTGACGGGCCTGGAACCACTGGCCCAGGGCGGGGATGTCGATGGCGTCCACGTAGTAGCCGGGCATCATGGAGATTTCCCCGGTGACGCCTTCGATCTCAACCTCGAACTCGGGGGCTGCCGGGTCGAGCTGGAGGCGGGCGGCAATGCGCGATCCGACCACCGTAACCTGGGCGCCGGTATCGAGCATGAAGCGGTCTTTGTCGAGTGCGTTCTTCTGGCCGTCGTACAGATCGACGCTATGGACGAAGAAGAGGCTCTGGGATGAGTTTCCGATGATCACCGAGGGGCTGGCCGGCGGGAAGTCCGACGCGAAGCCGCCACCGCCCAGGATGTCGTCGATGTCTATGCCGCCGAGACCCAGGTCGAGGGTGGGGATGTACTGCACGCTGACCCCGCCGAGCGGACGCAATTCCAGCGGGATCACGTTCGAGAAGTGTGGAGCTTGGGCATCATCGGCTTCGTACAGACGAATGTCCGGCGCCGTGAACGTCTCGCCGTTGCGCTCGACGGTCCGCGTCTGGTCGTTGCGGATCACCGTGGTGTAATAGACGCTCATGGGCGTGCCGATAGCGGTGGGCAGGTCGGGGAAGGTCCCCGGGTTCTGCCCGACCATGATCGCCACGTTGCTCTCTCCCTTCATACTGGAGGAATCCAGCGTGAGCGTCTCGGGGTCGATCGCCGCCAGTCCGTCGATGAAGATACCCAGGGGCTGCGTGACCGAGGCGACCACCGATCCGGTCACGCCGCTGACCACGGTTTCACTGGCCGTGATCAGGCCCGGATAGATGCGGGTTCGCATGCCGTCGGCATAGCCCATGACATGGGCGCTGGCTCCCGTGTCGAAAAGCCCGATAACATAGTCGGTCTGGGGAGTCACGCCGGTGGGGTAGCTTCCCCTGACCGACGTCTCCACATCGGCCTCCAGCTCCAGTTCGGCCTGCCGCCGCGTGGTGATGGAAACGGCAATCCAGGGCACGAAACCATCGACGGGAGGCGACTCGACCAGCATTTCGTTCGCCAGCAGGGCGGTGGCGGCCCTGGAAGGGGTGGAATAGAGGCTGGCCCGCCGACCGGCCGCTGCCTCGGCCGCGTCCTGCTCCTCGGATCGCAGGGGCACAGGACGATCCTTCGGATACTGAATTCCCTTGATCCGTCTGCCGCCGCCGGCCCGCCAATCGACGTCCCGGCGTTGCCAGCCTTCGGTTGCGGCCTGAAGAGCCGATGCCAGCGTCAGAAGAACGATGAAGATCGCAGGGAGTACCCGTTGGACTGTTGTCAGTGTTGACCGTTTCACGTGGCTATCCTTTCCAATCTGCACCCATTATAGCATATCCAAGAGCCGTCTTCTGCCAAAAGGGTGGGCTGGTGCTCTCTACCCGTTTAGTGCCGTAGCGGGTCATCGGCGCAACGTCGAAAACTAAAGACGGTTGCCCGCTTGACATGTTCGAAAGTGGCGGTAAGATAGCAGACGGATAGGTTCTTGTCCCCGTAGCTCAATTGGATAGAGCGTTGGCCTCCGGAGCCAAAGGTTAGTGGTTCGAATCCACCCGGGGATATTCAGTGCTTCTTCACCCGTCCAGGACGCCGACTGCCAGGCATTTCTCTTCGTGCATCATTCGGATTCATGTGTCCGCACAAGTCCGTCATCGCCTCCCATGCCAGCCTGCTGTTGCGCTGCGGGCATCTTGACCAGCAAAAACCGTTGCATCGTGGGGGAATTCGGGTAGCATGCCTTTCGCAAAGCCGTTGGGAGGAGGGCCGAACAGGGTCGGACGGAAAGACAGGACTGCACGTGGAGTGAAAGGCGAGGCCATGAAAGCAAGAGTGCTCCGAGGCAATTTTCTGACGATCATCTCGTGCGTAGCATTGGCGTTGTTGATCTGCGCCCGGACCCAGGCGAAGACGAAGGCCTGGCAGGGCACGATCACGATCCCGACGTATGGGTGGTCCGAGGACGTCAACCCGAAATTCTGGGCCCTGGAGGACCGGATCAAGCTGTCCACCACGGTCAAAGGGGCGATCGTCTACCCCTATACCATGCAGGACCACCTCTATCGCGAGAAGGCGGATCGGACCTACCGGGCGCTGTTCCTGGAGAATGAGTATCTGAAGGTGACGTGCCTGCCGGAACTGGGCGGCCGGCTGCACTCGGTGCTCGACAAGACCACGGGCGCCGAGACGTTCCACCTCAACAACGTGATCAAGCCCAGCATGATCGCCATGCGCGGCGCCTTCATCAGCGGGGGCGTCGAGTGGAACGCCGGCCCTCAGGTGCACACGGTCACGATCCTCTCGCCCGTCGATGCGCTGGTGGGGACGAACCCGGACGGCTCGGCCTATCTCGAAGTCAGCAATCTGGAAAAGACCCTGCGGACCCGCTGGACGGTGCGCGTGACGCTGCATCCCGGCCGGGCCTACCTCGACGAGCAGATTCGCATCTTCAACCCGGTCGACGCCGTCAATCCGTACTACTTCTGGAACTGCACTGCCTTTCCCGCCAAGAGCGGGACACGGTTCATCTATCCGATGACGCTCGGGACCGATCACAACGGCACGGAGTTCTTCGACTGGCCGATCCATGAGGGCAGAGACCTCTCCTGGCTGAAGAACTACGAAACCTGGGCGTCGATCTTCTCGGTGGACTGCATCTTCGACTTCTTCGGAGCCTATGACGTCGACGACGATCGCGGCGTCGTGCAGGTGGCCAATCACTATGAATTGAGCGGCAAGAAGGCCTGGACCTGGGGAACGTGGGATTTCGGGTTGGTCAGCCAGAAGAACCTGACAGACGACGACGGTCCCTACATCGAGGTCCAGAGCGGGCCGCTCCCGACCCAATCCGACTACGGCATGCTGCTGCCCCGACAACAGGTCGCCTGGCGCGAGTGGTGGTATCCCGTTCACGGACTGGGGGACGGCTTCGAGTTTGCCACGAAGGACATTGCGATCCAGACGCGCCGCGAGGACGGCCGGTTGCGTCTGAATGTGATCGCGACGGGCAAGTTCTCCAACGCGACCTGTATCGTTTCTCAGAACGGCGAGGACCTTTTGGCCAAGCGCCTGGACCTCTCACCCGAGAAGGCCTGCTCCGTCGTCGTTTCGCCTGCGCCGCAGGGGGCGGCCGAGGTGACCATCAGGACGCGGCAGGGCGATGCCCTGGCTCATTTTGTGACGCCTTTGCCGATTCCGGAGGTGACGCCTCCGCCCCGCACGAAGGTTATGGACAAGGCCGATGCGGAGCTGACATCGCATGAGAAGCTGCTCAAGGGCCGCAAGTTCGATCTGGCGACCAATCGCAAGAAGGCCCGCGAGTACTACGAGAAAGCGCTGGCCGACGACGCGGGCTGCGCGTCTGCCTTGGTCGGACTGGCCGTTCTGGACGTGGAAGCGGGCCTTTACGCCGAGGCCGTCGCTCGTCTGGAGAAGGCCCTCGAACGAGACAGCGACGATGGGACGGCATGGTACTTCCTGGGTGTGGCCCGCCTGAAGCTCAACGAGGCGACGCAGGCCCTTCGCTGCGCCCGCCAGGCGGCCCGGTATGCAGTGACCGCCTCATCGGCCTTTGACCTCGCAGGCCGCGCCCACGCGGCGTTGGGCCAGAGGCTGGCGGCGGCCGAGGCGTTCGAGAAGGCCACGAGGCTCAATCCGAACGACACCAAAGCCAGGGATCATTGGCTGCTGGCCCTGTATGCGAACGGTGAAAAGCGCGCCGCATTCGAGGAGGCCCAGAGGGTTTCCTCACATTTCCCGACGGACCTTGTGCCCCGCGCGGTCTTGGCGCTGCAAGGCGACAAAGAGATGACGCGTTTCATGAAGGAGGCTCGCGAATTCGTCGGCGAAGATGACTTCGAGATGATCGAGATGAGCCTGGCGTTTGCCGAGGCGGGCCTGGTGCAGGAAGCGTCGCGGCTGCTGGGCGCCGTCTGCGTAGAGGCCGTGCCGGAGCCGCAACGCAGCCCTCTGCCTGCGTACTACCTGGCCTACTACGAGTCCCTGGCCGGCGATGCCGAGGGGGCGGGAGAATGGCTGAAACAGGCATCCCGGATGTATCGGGACTATGTATTCCCATCTCGTCCGGAGACCCTGGAGGTTCTGCGGTACGCGGTGCGCGAACATCCCGGCGATGCCTGTGCCCATCTGTATCTCGGCAATCTCTACGCCCACCTGGGCCGCGTCGCAGAGGCGCCGGCACACTGGCAGAAGGCGGTCGATCTCGATGCGTCGCTCAGCGTCGCCCATCGCAATCTCGGGCTGTACGCCTGGGCACAGGAACAAGATTTGGCCAAGGCTGAGCAGGCGTATCGCAAGGCCATCGCGGCCCGGCCGAAGGACCAGACGCTCTATCGCGACCTTGCGGAGGTTCTTCTGGAGCAGGGCAGGCGTCCCGAGGCGATCAAACTGCTGGAATCGACACCGGGCGACCCACTCAAACGGGCGGAGATCATCGTCCTGCTGGCGCAGCTCTACTGCGACGAGCGGCAGTTTGACCCGGCGATTGAACTGCTCGAATCGACGCCTTACTTTGTCAATTGGGAGGGACAGACGGTTACGTGGGACCTGTTTGGCAAGGCCCACATGGAGCGTGGCCGGATGCGTTTCGACGAGGGCAACTTTGCAGGGGCGCTGCAGGATTTCGAAGCGGCGCTGACCTATCCGGACAACATCGGGGTCGGGCGGTCGAGCAAGCCGCAAGAGGCGACGGCCCAGTACTGGCGAGGCAGGGCCCTTCAATCGCTTGGACGTCTGGACCAGGCCCGATCCGCCTGGAAGCTGGGTGCGGCCGGCCCGGCCGGTTCCAGCGAACAGAACGCGTCACGAGAGCTCTGTCAGGCGGCGCTGAAGGAAACCGAGTGATCCCGGCGGCGGCCCCCCGGGGTGACAGTGTCTTTGTGCTGGGGTGGAGATGCGAAGCGCTTCTTCCTTGGCGCATCAGCAAGGTGCTGCTATCGTGTAGCGATCGGGTCCCTAACGTGCATTGGGAGACGCCATCTATGGGAGAACGCCCATGGTTGAGTTGAATTCCAACGTCAGGAGGGCGGACGTCATCGACGCCTTCACCTCGAAGGTGGTCGGACGTGGGCTTCGCGTGGTCTTGCCGGAAGGACGGGATTCTCGGATCTTGCTTGCCGCCCGGGAGATCCGCCGGCGAAGCATCGCCGAGCCGATCGTCCTCGGGACGCGCGAGCAGATCGAGGCGGCTTCGACAGAAGCAGGTGTGTCCCTGGACGGCATCGAGACGCTCGATCCCAAGGACAGTCTACGTCTGGACGCGTATGTTGCGCGATATATGCAGGGTCGCGACGACCTCTCGGCGGGGATCGCCCGCCGGATGGTGGCCAAGGCCCTCTTTCACGGTGGAATGATGGTCGCCTGTGGCGATGCGCACGCCATGGTGGCCGGCGCCGCGACGGCTACGGCGACGGTCATTCAGGCCGGAGCGCTGACCGCCGGATTTGCCCCGGGCATCGAAACGGTGTCGAGCTACTTCCTCATGATCGTGCCACGGTTCGGCGATGAACGCGACAAGGTGTTCATCTTCGCCGACTGTGCGGTCAACATCGACCCGTCGGCACACCAATTGGCCGATATCGCACTGGCCTCGGCGCAGAGCGCCGAGGGCCTGTTGGCCGAGCCACCCCGGGTGGCATTGCTTTCCTACTCCACCCGTGGCAGCGCCGACGGGCCGAGCGCCGAGAAGGTCCGCCAAGCCCTTCAGATCGTTCGTTCACGCCGGCCCGATCTGGCGGTCGATGGCGAGCTTCAGGCCGATGCGGCAGTCGTGCCCCGCGTGGCCCAGAAGAAGGTCAAGGACGCCAGCGAGGTGGCCGGCCGCGCGAATGTCCTGATCTTCCCCGACCTCGACGCCGGCAACATCGCCTACAAGCTGACGCAGTACATGGCCGACGCGCGGGCGATCGGGCCGTTCCTCCAGGGATTTGCCAAGCCTCTGTCCGACCTGTCGAGGGGGGCATCCGTCGAGGACATCGTCACCACGGCGATCATCACACTGGCCCAGGTCAAGGAGCCCGGTCCGGGCGAAGGAAGGCAGGGCTAAGACTTCTGTGATGAAAGTGCTCGTGATCAACGCCGGAAGCTCCTCGATCAAGTACCAATTGTACGACATGCCTGACGCGGAAGTGCTGGCCAAGGGGCTGGTTGAGCGGATTGGAGAACCGACGTCGAGACTCGTGCACTCCTGCGGCGACGATTCGACCACCGTGGAGGAGGCGGTCCCGAATCATGAAGCCGCGATGGAGCTGATCCTCCGGGTGCTCGTTCAGCCTGGGACAGGGGCCGTCGCAGACCTTTCCGAGATCGAGGCGGTGGGCCACCGGGTGGTGCACGGCGGGGAAGAGTTCACCGGCTCAGTGATTATCGATGATCGCGTTCTGGCCTCGATCGAGCGATTCGCAGAACTGGCGCCCTTGCACAATCCGCACAACCTCGTGGGTATCCGGGCGGCGATGCGCAAGCTGGCGGGCACGCCGCAGGTGGCCTGTTTCGACACCGCGTTTCACACGAGCATACCCAATGTGGCGTATATGTACGCGCTGCCCTACGAATTGTACGAGCGGCATCGTGTGCGGCGGTACGGCTTTCACGGGACCAGCCATCGCTATGTCGCCAGACGGGCGGCGGCGATGCTCGGCCGCGACAAGTACGATCTGAACGCCATCACCTGCCACTTGGGCAACGGCTGTTCGATCGCTGCCGTGCGAAAGGGCCGGTCGGTCGATACGTCGATGGGGTTCACCCCGCTTGAAGGCCTGGTCATGGGGACGCGGGCAGGCGACTTCGACCCTGCGATCCTGTTCTACCTGGCGGACAAGGGCTATGACCTGGCGCGGTTGAACGGGCTGTGCAACAAGAAGAGCGGCCTGCTGGGCATCTCCGGCATCTCGAATGACATGCGAACACTCCAGAAGCATGCCGAAGACGGCGACGAACGCGCCAGATTGGCCATCGAGATGTTCTGTTACCGCGTCCGCAAGTATATCGGCGCGTACTCGGCGGTGCTCGATTCGGTCGACGCTGTAGTCTTCACCGGTGGCATCGGCGAGAATTCCTCGCTCGTGCGCGAACTGGTCTGCCGGGACCTGACACATCTGGGAATCGTCCTCGATCCGAAGGCCAACGGCCAGGCGGGCGGACGTGAGTCGGCAGTCAGCGCCTCGGACAGCCGCGTCAAGCTGCTGGTGATCCCCACGAACGAAGAACAGGCCATCGCCAGGGACGCGTTTGAACTGGTCGGGGGCAAGGGCGAACGTAAGACGCGACAGACAAGAGTGGAATATGACCGACAAGAGAGATGACCGACGCTTTCTGGTGGATGTGGGCCTGCGGGACATGCCGTTTCCGATTCACGCGGTGTCGCGCGTGACGCCGGATGGACAGGCGACCGTGGCCGACATTTCGATCAACGCCCGGATCATGCAGACGTTCGAGGCGCGCTGGATCGACCGGTTTATCCACGTGCTGCACAGCCATCGCGACAACATCGGGACCAAATCCCTTCGGCACAACCTCACCGACTACGTCGCCGAGCTGGAAGCGACCGCGATCAAGATCGATTTCGACTATCCTTTCTTCATCGAGAAGCAGACCCCTGTCTCGGGCGAGACCTGCCTCGTGCGGTATCTCTGCCAATACTCGGCCAAGGGCCATTCAACGGAGGAACCGGGCGTCGTCACCTTCAAGATTCAAGTGCCCTGCATCACGACGTATCCGGCCTCGAATGCAACCAGCCCCAAGGGGCTTTTCGGCCAGTTGAGCATGCTCGACATCTCCGTGCAGAGTCACAACGACGTCTACCCGGAGGACCTTGTCGATCTGGTGGATCGGCATGTGCTGGCCTCGGTCTACTCCTTTCTCAGCGAGGATGACCAGCGGTTCATCATCGAAAAGGTACACTCGGAGGAGAAGACCAGCGTGGTCGTGGTCGACGAAGTCAGGAAGGAGCTGGCTCGCGACCGCAACATCGAGTGGTATTCCATCGACTGTTCGAACTATGGCATGCTCCATTCCTACAGTACGGTCATCCGGACGGAGAAGAGCGCCTGGGTGCCGTTCAGCGGGTTTGACGACCATCTTTAGGACGATTGTATGATCGGACGGACGCGCCGATCCAGAGAAGGCAGGATCGACCATGGACGACAACAGGGCGTTTCGAGTCTTGAGTAGACGCGAGATCGAGCTGCTGCGGATGCAGGGCTGCTTTGCCGAGGATTGGGGGCTGATCGAGGTGGCCGACGGATTCGATCCGGCGTGTGTACGGAATTCGTATTTCTCGGGTCGCATCCGGCTCGGCAGGTTCAGCGATAACGTGCGCCTGCCCGGCGGGTTCGAGAAGCCCAGCGGGATCTACAACGCGGCGCTCTCCAACTGTACGGTCGGCGACAACACCCGCATCTGCAACATCCCGGACCGCATTGCCAATTATGACATCGCCGAACGCGCGTGCATCGAGAACGTCGCGACCATGCAGACCAATCCCGGCGCGACCTTCGGAAACGGGGTCGAGATCAGCGTGCTTAACGAGGCCGGGGGCCGGGAAATCCTGCTGTTCGACCGGCTGTCCGCCCAGTTCGCCTATCTGATGTGCCTGCACCGCTACCGCCCGAAGCTGATCGAGCAGCTTCGCCACATCGCGCGGCAATACGTCGAGTCGGTCCGCTCGGATCGTGGGCAGGTCGGCGCGGGCGCACGCATCTGTTCGGCCGAGGAGATCATCGACGTCCGGATCGGGCCTTTCGCGACGGTCAATCATGCTTCGAGTCTGCGGAACGGCACGATCCTCAGCTCGGAGGAGGCGCCGACCACGGTCGGTGTCAAGGTGATCGCAGAGGACTTCATCGTCGCCGAGAGCTCCTCCGTAACCGGTGGCGCGATGCTCAGCAAGGTCTTCGTCGGCCAGGGCTGCCAGGTGGGGCGGCAGTACTCGGCCGAGAATTCCGCTTTCTTTGCCAACTGCGAGGCTTTTCATGGGGAAGCGTGCTCGGTCTTCGCCGGGCCGTATACCGTGACGCACCACAAATCGACCCTGTTGATCGCCGGGCTGTTCAGCTTCTACAACGCTGGCAGCGGCACGAACGAGTCGAACCACATGTACAAACTCGGTCCCGCCCATGAGGGCAAGCTTCTGCGCGGGACCAAGACCGGGTCGTTCAGTTACTTGATGTGGCCCTGCCGCGTCGGCCCGTTCAGCGTCGTGCTCGGCAAGCACAGCACGAATTTCGACACCGGCGACTTCCCGTTCAGCCATCTCGAAGCGCGGTCGGACGGCAAGTGCGCGATGATTCCCGGCTTTCATCTGACGACCGTAGGCACGGTCCGCGACGCCGCCAAATGGCCCAAGCGCGACCGCCGAAAGGGCGCTGCGAAGCGCGACGCCATCTCATTCGAGGTCTTCAGCCCGTACACGGTCGGCAAGATGATCAAGGCCACCCGGCGGCTCAAGGAGTTGCAGGACACCACCGACAGGGCTGTCGAGGAGGTCTCCATCGGTGGCGGACTGGTCAAGAGGTTGCTCCTGCGCACCAGCCAGAAATACTACCGCACGGGGATCGAGATGTACTTGCTGGAGAAGGTTGTCCAGAGGATCGAAGCGGCCCTGGACGATCCCAACCGCAATGAAAAGGCCGGCTCGGCGGCCTTGGAGGATGCGGTATACAGCCCGGACTGGGTGGATATCGCCGGGCAGCTCATGCCTCGCCAGCGACTTGTCGACCTGGAAGGCGCCCTGGAGACCGGCTCGGTGGCGACGCTGGACGCCTTTGACGCGGCCATCGCCAACATCTTCCGGCACTATGGGGCGGATGAGTGGGCTTGGGTCAGGAACGCCTACGAAGAGGTGTTCGGTGTTCCCGTGGGAGAACTGACCGCCGAAAAGGCCTGTGAAGCGGCACGGGAATTGTTGCGAGTCAAATCGAAATTCCTCAACCTTGTCACGGCCGATGCCCAGAAGGAGTTCTCCGAATCCAGCCGGCTGGGGTACGGGCAGGACGGCGAGGTTGACGACGTGGAGCGGGATTTCCGGCAGGTCCGGGGCCTTTACGAACAGAATCAGTTCGTCTTGGAGATGAACCGCAGTGTCGAGCAGTTGCACCAGCGCATCGAGCGTATCGAGCGAGCCATCGGTCAGCAACAGGGAGCCAATTCCATCTGTCTGTGATTGAAAGGAACGCACTCATGAGGGTCATCATTCAGCAGGATTACGAGACGGCCAGTGCCTGGGCCGCGGCGTACGTGGCCAGGGCGATCAACGAGTTCAAGCCGACGCGCAGGAAACCGTTTGTGCTGGGCCTGCCCACGGGCTCCTCGCCGCTGGGCATGTACAAGGAATTGATTCGTCTGAACCGATCCGGGAAGGTCAGTTTCGCCAACGTCGTGACCTTCAACATGGACGAGTACGTCGGGTTGCCGAAGGCGCACCGGGAGAGCTACTATTCCTTCATGTGGCACAATTTCTTCGGGAAGATCGACATCAAGAAATCCAACGCCAACATCCTCAACGGCAATGCGAAGAATCTCCAGTCCGAGTGCGCCCGATATGAGAAGAAGATCCGAAGCTACGGCGGCATCCAACTGTTCGTCGGCGGGATCGGCCCCGATGGGCACATCGCCTTCAACGAGCCCGGCTCGTCGCTGGCCAGCCGCACCCGGGTCAAGACGCTGACGATGGACACCATCATCGCAAACTCTCGTTTCTTCGACGGCGACCTGACCAAGGTCCCCAAGACGGCGCTGACCGTCGGTGTCGGGACCGTGATGGACGCCCGGACGGTGCTGATCATTGTCAATGGGCATAACAAGGCCCGCGCCCTTCAGCAGGCCGTGGAATGCGGTGTCAACCACATGTGGACGGTTTCCTGCTTGCAGTTGCACCCGCGAGGGATCATTGTGTGCGACGATGCCGCGACGGTGGAGATGAAGGTCGGAACCGTCAATTACTTCAAGGACATCGAGAAAGACAACCTGAACCCGAAGAAGATTCTGGCTGGGTCGCGCAAGTGACGGTGGTGTGAGAGGGCCGTGGATCGGCTGCGTCGCAAAGGTTGGCAACGGACCGGATTGGAATCGGAGTGAGTTTATGTCGGACGTGGAAAGACGAGTCAAGGACGTGGTGGCCAGGACGCTGAAGATCGATCCCGGGCGGATCGAGGGCAAATCACGCTTCGTGGAAGACCTGGGAGCCGAGTCGATACAGAGCGTCGAGCTGGTGGCGGCCTTCGAGGAGGAATTTGACATCGAGATGGACGAGGAAGAGGCCCTCGAGGTCAAGACCGTCGGGAAGGCTGTGGAATTCATCCAGAAGTACGTCTGATGGGTGTTTGCGGATGCCGCTGCCCGCAGGTTGCGTGGCGTGCCCGAAGGTCGGAGACGGGACGCCTTCTTGACTGTGTTGTGCCGGGTGTTCAGTCTGACGTTGCTGTCGCGCCGTTGCGCGGTTGATACGGTCTGCGAATCGTGACAGAAAGGATTGATGATGACCTACCGCACTGTAGTACGCGTCGTGCTGTGTTCCTGTCTCGGGGCTCTGGTCGCCGTCGGGTTCGGCTGCGAACTGGGAGGCAGCCGCCCGGCCGGCCCAGCCGGCCTCGTGACCGAGCCGTATCGTCTCGATACGGGGCTGGTCTCCCGGTCGATCTGCTTTGAAAACCCCTCCGGCGCCGCGGGACAGGGCGGCAAGGCGGCCAGCAATCTGGGTCCCGGCCGCAAGGGGGCCCCGGCGACCACCCTAAAGGCCGGACAGGAGGTCCAGCTTTGCGACATCTATGGCTCCGGCACGATCCGACACATCTGGATGACCACCGCCAATAATCCCACAAACCTGCGTTCGCTCGTGATCCGCGCCTGGTGGGATGGGCAGATGCATCCGAGCATCGAGTGTCCCATCGGGGATTTCATGGGGACCGCCCACGGCAAGGTCACGCCATATTTCTCCGCCGTGCACTCGCTGGGCCGAAACGCCGGCATGAACATCTGGCTGCCGATGCCGTTTGCCAGCCGGGCGCGAATTACGTTGACCAACGAGGGCAAGGAGAACGTTCCGCTGTTCTACCAGATCGACTACACCACGGGAGATGTGCATCCTTCGGATGTCGGTCGCCTCCATGTGCTGTTTGCGCGGGAGGACTCGACCACAGAGAGACGGGACTTCGAGCTTCTGCCCAAACGCTCGGGCAAAGGCCGCTACGTCGGCGCTCTGATCGGGATTCGCAACCTGCACCCGGATCAGTGGTGGGGCGAAGGCGAAATCAAGGTCTTCATGGATGGCGACACGGACTTCCCAACGATCGTGGGCACTGGCAGCGAGGACTATGTGGGCCTGTCCTACGGGATGCAGCAGACGCCGTACCTGTACAACGGATGCAATCTCGATCAGAACAGTTTCGTCTCCATGTATCGTTGGCATCTGCCCGACCCGGTCTACTGGCAACGTGAATGTCGCATCACGATTCAGCAGATCGCGTGGAAGAACGGCTTGGCCGAAACCGAGGATGACTGGTCGACCGCGACGTTCTGGTACGAGCCGGTCCCGAGCGGGCCGCTGCCACCCATGCCTGGCGTGGAGAAGAGAACCGCCAACATCTGGCAGGACAACAAGTAACGGAATATGAGCTGTACAAGGAAAGGATGGACTATGTCACGCAATGCGTTCGTAATCTCATTAGCGGCGGTAGTGCTTCTGGTGCTTGTCGGCTGCCACGAGTCCGCAGAGGAGTCTGCATCCGCTGCGGCGGCCGTGCGCGGCGGAATGGTCAAGTTGTTTAATGGCAAGGACTTAACCGGCTGGGAAGCCGAAGGCGGCGCCAGATGGGTCGTCGAGAACGGGCTTCTGATTGGCACGCAGGGCGAGAACAACGCGCCGGGAGACCTGTTTACGGTCGCAAGCTTTGATGACTTCGTTGCCACCGTAACCTGGAAAGTGGAATGGCCGTGTAACAGCGGCGTGTGGTTCCGTTATCAGTCCCCTGGTAAGGCGTATCAGGCGGACATCCTTGAATACACCAATCCCGAGTGCTACTCCGGGACACTGTACTGCCCTGGGAAGATGTTCCTGGCGATGAATACCGACAAGACGCTGGTCAATCGCGAGGGATGGAACACGCTCCAGATCCGCTGCGAAGGGGATCGCTCCCAGATATGGCTGAACGGAAAGCAAGTCGCGGACGTGCATGATGATACGACTGCTTCCGGGAAGATCGGGTTTCAGGTCCACCCTGGCGACGAATTCGGTCCGATGAAGATTGTGGTGCGCGAGGTGCTCGTGAAGGAGCTGTGACGTCCCGGGTTGGCGCGACGATCTCGCGGTTGACTTTCGGCTGCCGTGCCTTTGTGTCATCGGCAGCCTTATTCTCCGCCCGTGTGTGCGCCGCCGTTAAGGGTGGTTTTGACGTGACCACATTTCCCATTTTGTGCAGAGTTGCATGCTTTTTGCCTTGACTTTTTCCGCGTCTTGCCTATAATTCCGTTCAGGTTAGGTGATGGTGACGGGTGCATGGCCAGAAGGATGTGGCCCCGCGTGGATGGGCTCCTGCCTTACTGGTTACGTCCGGCCTTAGGAGGAGGCGCGATGGCAGTAACCACACAGAAATCCTTTCTCTCCGACCAGGAATGGGTACAGGTTAGACAGACTCTTGGACTATCCCCGCGGCAAGCCGAGATTGTCAGGCATCTTCTGCTTGGCGAGTCGGACAAGCAGATCGCCAAGGAGCTGCGGATATCGATACCCACCGTGCGGACACACCTGGGACGTCTGTTCCAGAAGTTCGAGTTGAATGATCGGGTCGAGCTGATCCTTCACATCTTCAGTCGTGTGCGAGAGAACGACGCGAGGATCCCTGACCCCGAGCCCATGGCGTTTCGTTCCGGAACTCTGGACGCAGACGCGTAGCCCCAGCGAGCTGGCGCAAGGTCGTCGGGCCGGCTGTTTACGGCATGTCCGGGGGGAGCGGCGCTTCGCGATTTCATGCGGACTGCGCCCTCGCCAGGCCCCGCGACGGATAGGTCAACATGAACTGACGGTGAGAAGCCGCTGAGCTTGCGCTCGATCTTCACCCAATCCACTCACATCACGAAGCCAAGCGACGTCGTGGTCCACGCCCCCGCCTCAGCGGGCGGCATTTCCGATAACATCCGCCAGCGGGTCTCTCCCGGCCGGCGAGGCGTGTCGCTCCGATCCCGGAGTATGGCACGATCCAGCGGTCGTTCCGGAGATTAGAGGACGCTGGGAGTGCGCCACCCCAAGCGAGGTATTCTGCGCAATCGCCGCTCAAGCCCCCTCGATATTCGGCCGATGTGCGGACTGTGGCATGGGGCCGCAAACGCTCATTGGTATGGAGACGACGACTATGAGATACGGTTCGATCGGTGCATTCACATTCGACTTGACGCGCGACCAGAGACAAGTGTGCACCTGGGTGGCCGAGCAGGCGGGCGTGGGGATCACGAGGATCGCCTATGACGACCTGAGAGCAGCTCTGAGGATATGGGACGATCGGGAAATCACGCGGATCCTCAGAGAGATCCGAGAACGGTTGGACGAGGTGCATGAGATGGTGCAGTTCCCCATCGTGAACACCGCCCGACCGTACTTCGACGTCCATCCCAACGCCGACTACATTTGGGATGACTATTGCCGGGCCGAGCATGAGGCCGAAGGCTCACCCTTTGAGAGCGCCCCCGACCCCCTGGAAGCCAGTGATTGTCTGGTGTATGGCTGTGCCGCCTGCACCGTTTAACGTGTCGTCGACCGTCGGCAACACACAGATGAGTCTTTGGAGAGAGGTGGGTAAATGAGTCTACCGCAGAAATCCGATCTGAAGGATCAACAACTCGGCTGCTACCGTCTGTGGGTCAGACCAAAGGCGTCCGATAAGAAGACCAAGAAACGCGGCCATTCCATTCTCGGACCGTATTTCTCGAATTCAAAGCGGTAGGTTCTCTTCGTCGCAGGGTGATGGAAGGGTCATAGCAGGGTGTTCTCGGAGCGTACCGCGCCGCAGAAGGCCCTCGTACCCATCTTGATTGCTGCATCCCCGTGCAGGACTCCAATCGCCTTCTGAGACCTTCCAGCACAGGCCTGACGCCGTTGACGGCGTGGAGTGCGGAAACCGGCCACCTGGCACTTGGAGGTCCGTCCGACACTCCGTATGCTTTCAAGGGAGGCCAACCTGCCTTCCGTCCGCGATCGGCCGACCCGCCGACAGGCAGACTGACCGGATCAGGACTTGCCAGTTGAATGAGGCAGAGAGCACGATGCCACAGAGAACGCCCGAACGACAGAGGTTGCTGTCTTTAGACCGAACCGAGGCCCTTTCGGCTCAGCGGGACGCCTCGGCCCAGGAGACACGAACTCCGGGATCGGCGTCGTCTTCGCGGCCTCACCGGTCCAAAGGGATCTCTCGGCGGGGAAGACGTCTGACGTGGGGGTTGGGCATCACCGCGATCGTGCTGGCAATGGCCTTCGGGGCCAATCGCGCGGGGCTGATCAACCTGGATGTCGTGCGTGCGGGCGTTCTGAGCCACATCGCAGGCGTCTGCCCGGATCGGGCGAATGCCTACACCTTCCTGGGCAAGCACTACAGCTCTGCGGGCCGTCCCGAAGATGCCGTGAATGCCTGCGAGAAACTCGTACAAATCAGTCCGGAGGACCCGCAGGCGCACGTCCTGCTGGGCAATGCCTACGAAGCTGCCAGCCAGGCGAATGTGGCTGTCGACTGCTATGTCAAGGCCCTGGAATTGGATCCGAACTGCTATGAAGCCCATATCGGATTGGGCAAGGTTCGCTCCGTCCTGGGCGACTACGCCGGTGCGCTCAAATCCTACGAGCAAGCGGTGAAGCTCAGGCCCGATGCGGCGGGCGCCTATGTCTCTCTGGGCATGGTCTTCTCGAACCTCGGACGCTATGAGGAAGCGATGCAGGCCTTCCAGCAGGCCAGAGAACTCGACCCGCAGATCAGTGAGACGCAGATCCAGTCCGGCAAAGCCTGCCTCGATGCCGGTCAGTACGAAGAGGCGATCACCTGCTTCAAGAGCGTGGTCCTGTGCGACCAGGGCCATGCCCAGGCGCACTTCAACCTCGGCCGGGCCTATCTGCGAGCGGGAGACACCGCACTGGCGATTGAGGAACAGCGGATTCTCCAGAAGTTGAACCCGACTCTCGCCGACAACCTCCTCGACATGATCCAGAAGTGATCATCTGTCGCTACCTGTCGCAGGCGGGCCTCTCGCAAGAGCCACAACAGCGCGGGACATAGATCGCCATGTCCCTCCATCATCAGAACTGATGATACGGAATACGTAGTTTCCACAATTGCCTGCCTTTCTGCGCTCCGGCATCCTACGACAGGATGAGATGCATTCGCCGGATGGGTCGCTGGGGATGTGCCGGGCCGCAAGTTCGCGCGGTGTGCCAGGGGCTCCGTCTGCGGCAAGGGAAGTTGATTACCTGTCTCGACGTCGGCGCGGGCAAGTCATCGTGTATGTCCTCGTCACGTCGGTCTGCTGTGCCGGCCAAAAACGCTTGTTCTGCGGAGAAACGGCCTACCGGGGAAGGGCCGAGTGAATTGGGGTTATTGCTGACATACATGGAGGTGATCTATGAAGAAGCAAGCATTGTTGCTGTTACTCGTGCTTGGCACGAGCACGACCGCGTGGGGCGCTTTCGCCTGCGTGACCGTGCCACCCTGCACGCCGTGTGATGAGACGGTGTGTATCAACGTCAAAGCATGCATACCGTATGACTGTGAGATCGTCGGCGATCCCGTTGTCTGTGTCCGCGGCAGCATGGTCATCGTGGACATCTGCTACAGTTGTGAGGACTGTGCCTGTGGCGGGAAGACGGAGGTCGACGAGGACGTGTGCGTCGATCTGTGCCCCGGAGTCTATTCCGTGCTTGTCAAGGTGAGCGTCGATTGCGAATGCTGGCCGTTCGGCCCGCGGGTGGCCGCCCTGGGATCGGCATTCTTCAAGGTCTGCTGCAACGTTCCGTGCCCTTCGCCCGGATGTATTCCGCAATCGCCGTGCAATTGTGGCCCGGCGGCCCAGTAGTCCGGCCGGATTTCGAAGCTGATGCGTCACTGGTGATTCCGCCCGTGACTCCGCGCGGCTCGCGAGATCCGGGGGCCGTAGGTTATGGAGGGTTCTTCCCCGGCACGGGGGAGGGTGACTTTTCTTCTTGGTTTCCGCATCGCACGCTTCACACCACAGAATATGTTGCCTTTCTTGCCTGTTTTCCCTTGACAAACACCGGCCTTGTGTGTATCAACATACTCACTGCCGGATGGAGCCGGTCGGTTGATTCTCGTCGGGCAGGGACACGGAGTGAGGGTCCCATCGTACGAGCACATCACCACATCAGTCTGTCGGCTCGTTGGCTCCGGCAACGGAGGATCGCGGTCGTGTGACAGGTTGTCTCCAAATCACCGTCGTGCCTCGAACGGAGTCGGTCTGTCTAAACGGAGTCGGTCGCAAACCGGATGCATGGGTCTCTTGCAGGGAGGTAAAGTATGAAGAAGAGGTATGTGTGGCTGTTCCTGGTGGTTCTTGCGTTCAGCAGTACGGCCTGGGGCTACATGATTGCAAACGGGTCGGCCGGGGGTATCGGCCTGATCGGGGGACAGACCGTGGGTGTCGTGCATGTCCCCGGCACGTACGGAGGCAACGCCGGAGTACACATCTCGATCTTGGATCTGGCTACCAATTCCGTCGGGACGGTCATCTGTGGCAACAACACCCTCTGCAATGAGGGTACCCCGCAGTGTGGCGGCAACGATCAGCAGAACCCGCCTTGCCCCACGGGGTGCTGGCCGCAATGGCCGATCTGGTGCTGGCCCTGGGGCAACGTAACCACGTCGTCCAACTCGACTGCCACGACGGTCGCCAACGGTCCGGATTGCAGGAGCGTGGCCGAGACGTCCGGGTTCTCCTCCGGTCCGGGAGCTACCAGCACGTCGCACAGCTATGCGGAAAGCGTCAATCCGTAGCTCCAGGTGGTCATCGTAGAGGCCCCGGGGACACCATCACGCGCGTTCCCGGGGCACATCCGAATCTGCCGCTCCTGCGGCCTGACGCCGCGTGGCCTTGATGTCCGCGCGAGGGTCGCGTGGCGTCCAGGGAATCACGGACGCTCTGTATTCACCCACAGGATGAGATCCCTCCGCAGCCAGTGCGGAGAAGACCGGGGCTCTCATGTTCCCCATCTGCCGTTCTCAGGCCGGACACGAGGCCGCCACATACCGCCACGTGAGGTCTAGCCGCGGCGGCTGGCACGGATGTACGGCTCCGGTAGTCCCGGGTCCTCATGTATCCCGCAACGGAATGATGGGCAAAACGGACTGGCGGATGCCACCAATCCCTTCTGGTCGAGGCGCTCTTCTGTGAGCAGGCCTGCATCAACGGGCCGGCGATGCCTGCGACGCATCCGATCCATGAGAGGCGCAGGCGGCTGCTGAGGTATTTCCTGCGCCATGCCGGCGAGCTACCCCGGGACGAACGGTGCAGCGATCTGGCGGCGACATTCAAGGTCCACCCCTGATGCAGGAACCGGTGACCGACGAGCAGGTCCGCAAGGTGTTTGAGCGTACCGGCAAGCCGGCTGCGGAGGATCAGTTGAACTGCGGGGCGTGCGGCTGCAACTCCCGTTATGACCAGGCGGTGGCGGTCGTACGCAAGATGGCCGAGCCGGATATGTGCGTTCCGTACATGCGGCGGCTGGCCGAGCAACGCGCCGATCGTGTCCACCTGATGGTTGGTCGCGGAGCCGACCCGGCGAATGAGTCGCTGGGCTTCAAGCAACAGGGCATTCTCCGCCGCGATCGCGTGGTACCGTTGCTGGTCGAAAAACTCCGGGCCCGAGGCAAGCTCGTCGTGACGACGGACGTGTAGCCGCTGGGCGAGTCTGCCGCGATGCCGTCGGGTGCATGTGCAATGTAAGTCATTGTATAAAATGGCTTTACGTTTGGATGGTTTGTGGAATTCCCGCCGGCGTCCGCGCGTCGGGGGCGGCTTGGAGCATAGGGCGGTGGTGCAATTTGCTGCATCCGGCAGAGCCGTTTGCTTGTCGCGGCGCGGGTTATATCCCTTGGATGAACCCCGATTTGAGACGATACTTGATATAGCTTACCTTGCTAACGCCGGTGACGCATCCCGGTTTGGGTGGGAAAGACATGTTTGGCACCTTGATGAAGCACATTGCCGTGGGTGCGTCACCGGCCGCTCTGAATCAGCGGAGGTGGTTGTGGAGACGGTGACGGACAGCGCACTGAGCAGGATCAAGCCGGCGGGGGGGACCGCACTCAAGCCGATCCTGCTCGTGGAGAGCGTGTTTCAGTCGGCCGTCTTGATGGGCCGGGTCTTCCGCGAACTGAATCTACTCGATCAACTGGCGATTTCCATGGACTGCGAGAGTGCTCTGGCCCGGCTGCGCCAGAGCGGTGGAGGGAAACCCCGGTTGATTCTTCTCGATCTGGACATGCCGCGAATGAGCGCTGCCGGTTTCCTGGAGGTTGTCAAACAGGATCGCGAGCTTCGAATAGTGCCGGTCGTGGTTCTGGCCGATTCGCACGATGTCGAGAAGGTGTCAAGATACTACGGCTTGGGAGCGGCCGGATACATGGTCAAATCGGGCGACTACACGGATGTTCTCGAGAAGATGAGAGCCTTGTGCGCCTATTGGACGCTGAGTCGCTCTCCGATGATGCACTGAGACGCGGTTGGGTGCCTGACCCGCCTCCCCTCTCTCGGGTTGCTGGTCTGGGATGCCAGCGATCGCCTTCTCTCTGCCTGCGGTCCGACGAACAGATGGAACGGATCGGCGCAGGAAAGGAGCAAGGGCCGGCGATAGAAGCTCCTCGCCGGTCCTCGCCACATGCGGTAACGAATCCGTCATCTGTCAGATTCGTTCAGGGTGGCATCGTTCTCACCGAGCCGACTGGTGTGCTGCGATGGTTGCTTGACTGGCGTGCGGCAGCAATCAGGAGGTGAGGGTGGCGACTCCCATCGCGAGGGCCCGTTTGACCAGACCCGCCATGCTGTCCACTTCGAGTTTCCGCATGAGCTGGCGACGGCAGGCATCGATGGTCTTCGAACTGACCTCGAGCAGGAGTGCGGTTTCCTTCGAGGTTCGTCCTTCCGTCAGGAGTTGCAGAACGGCCGATTCCCGTTCGGTCAGGCAAACGTCGGAGAGTTTTCCGACGGTGCTCCGTGACTGTGCGTACTCGGGAAGAAGGAGCTCTCTGACTCCGCGGCACAAGTACGTCGAACCGGAATGCACGGTCCTGATGGCAAGGAGGAGCTCGTCGAAGCCGTTCTGCTTGACGACGTAGCCGTGGATGCCGGCGCGAAACGCTTCGGCGACGAAGGCTTGGTTTCGGAGAAGGGACAAGGCAACGATTCTGCCCTGCGGATGCATCTGAGAGATGCGGCGTATCGTGTCCATGTTTGCCGAGGTCCAGGATCCCATGTCGAGGAGCACGACATCCGGCTGGAGACCCAGCACCAGTCCGACGGCTTCCGGGCCGCTGTTGGCCTCGCCGATGACTTCCATCATCGAATCCTGACCGAACAGAGCCCGCAAGCCGTCGCACAGAATGCGATCATCGGCGACCAGCACAATCCGCATGCGTCAGATTCCCCGACAGTTGGCCCCCCCAACTTTCGGTTGCGACCGTGAATCCCTCGGCGAGCCGTGTGATTCCATTCATACGCATTCTCGGAAGATCAGGAGGATGGCGCAATGGGCAAAAGGCTTGAGTGGGACGGTTTTTGGCTAACTTAGGACAGTCTATGGCTACCAGGAAGGGGGCCGGACCCGGATGCGGGACAGGGGGACCATCGTCGAAGGAGCGGGTCAACCTTCGCGGACGCTACTGGTCCGCGGTGGTCAGTCCCTCCCGAATGGCATATTTCACCAGTTCGGCGATGCTCGTGATGGTCAGTTTCTGCATGATGCGCCGTCGGCAGGCATCCACCGTCTTGACGCTGGTTTCGGTGATCAAGGCGATCTCCTTCGAAGTCTTGCCGTCGGCCAGCATTCGAATCACCTCAATCTCTCGGTTGGTCAGACGTTCCCTGGCGTGGGGATCCTGGCCCTCCTGGACGTACTCGTCCACCAGCAGGGCGGCCACCTTGGCGCAAACGTACTTCTCGCCGCTGAGAATCGTTCGGATGGCCTCGACGATCTCGGAGAACGCGTTGTCCTTGAGCAGGTAGCCGGCGGCGCCGCTCTTGAACATTTCCGAAATGAAAGTCTTCCGGAGGAACATGGACAGGGCCAGCACCTTCGTGTCGGGATGCTCGCGATTGATCATCCGCGTCGCGTCGATCCCGTCCATGCCCTCCATGTTCACGTCCATGATCACCAGGTCGGGGCGGAGTTCCCGGACCAGCCGCAGGGCCATCATGCCGTCGCTCGCTTCTCCCACCACCTCCATGTTCGATTGTTGTTCCAGAAGCGACCGGAGCCCTTCGCGCAGGACCTGATGATCGTCAACGAGCAGAATCCTCACCGCCATCATGGCTCTCCTTCGTAGCATGCACTTCGGTCTTCAGCGGGGCGACCAGTACGAACCGGCTTCCCCGGCCCGGCTCGGAATCGATGTCGAGCGTGCCCCCGATGTAGTCCAACCGCTCTCGAATGTTGAACAGCCCCACACTGCGACCCCGGGAGGGAGACGAGAGGACCTCATCGACGTCGAACCCCGTCCCGTCGTCGGCTACGGTGACCCTAATACAGTCGATCTGGCGCCGGATGTCAAGGGTCACCTCGTGGGCTTGGGCGTGCTTGATGACGTTGATCAGCAGTTCGCGGACGGATTGGAACAGCAAGACCAGCACGTCCTGCGACAGAGGTTTGGGCGCGTGGTCGTCCGAGAAGCGGTACGGAATGTGGTGCTCGCCGCGGAGCTTGTCCTCGAGCAACTCCTCCAATGCCGCTTCGAGTCCGAACTTGTACAGGGTCGGAGAGCTGAGGTCGAACGTCAATTCCCGGACGCTCTCAATGGTGGCGTTGAGCGTGTCGCAGATGCTGCGCAGGGCTTGCGTACAGGTGGGATCCGCGTGCTCCAGCATCTCCTGGAGCCGCATCTTCGACAGGGCCAGGGACTGGCAGGCGTGATCGTGCAAGTCCGCCGCGATGCGGCGTCGTTCTCGTTCCTCTGTCAGCGCCAGCTCCGAAGCGATGGACTTCAGCTTCTTCTGGTACGCCAGCAGTTCCTCGTTGGCCTCCTTCCATTCCGTGATGTCACTCATGATGTGCACAGCGCCCTCCAGAGCGCCCGATGGGCCGAGGATCGGGTCGACCGTGATCTCGTACCACCGGTCTCTGACGCGCAACGACATGCTCTCCCGGTGCCGCGTCTGCTGCATCCGAACGATGGGACACTCTTCGATGGGGCCGCTGCTCCCGTGGACGACCTCCCAGCAGTGGCGTCCGAGAATCCGGTCGGGTTCGCCACCGAACAGATCCGCCGTGGCGCGGTTGCATCGCTGAATCCGCGATTGACCGTCGAGCAGCCACATGACGTCCGACACCGAATCGAACGTGGTCTGCCACTGCCGCGAGACCGTTCGCAGGGCTTCCTCCGCCTCCTTGCGCTCCGACACGTCCAGGATGAAACCCTCGAGCACGCCGGCACTGCCGGGGGCTCCATCGACCTGGCGTCCCCGCTCCCACACCCATTTCTGTCGGCCGTCGGAGGTAACGATACGGTACTCGATCTCGAACGCGGCACCGATCTGGATCGCCCGATCGATCTGATCGTGGACCGGCTGACGATCCTCCGGGTGGATGATCTCGTCGTACGAGATCGTCCGGCTCCCGATCAGGGCGTCACTGGTGTAGCCCGTCAGAGCGGTGCAGCCCTGGCTGACAAACGACATGGTCCACTGATCGTCGGCCAGGCATCGGTACGCCATCCCCGGGAGGTTGGCCATCAGAGTGGAAAGCTTGCGTTCGCTTTCGCGCAGCGCATCCTCGGCCTGCTTACGGTCGGTGATGTCGCTGGTGATAATGACGAAACCCAGGGATCGGCCCGAAACGTCCCTCATCAGGCTCGCGGAGATCTCTGACGGGAATTCGCAGCCGTCCCTGCGAACCAGAGTCAGTTCGATGCTCCGAACCGAACCATCGTGTTGGATTTGATCGACCGTCTCGCGGGCTCGTTCATGGTCCTGGCGGGCAACAAAGTCGAACATGCCGGTTCCGAGGATTCGGTCTTTGGACGGTAGAGCGAACATCTGCAGCATGGCGGGATTGCAGTCCTCGATGCGCAGATCCAGACCCGTTACGGTGATGGCGTCCGGCGAGGACTCGAAGATGCTTTCCAGCTTCGCCTTGCTCTGCTGCAGAGCCATCTCCGCGGCCCGGCGATCCGAGATATCCACGGCAATGCAGCGCAGACCCACCGGCTCTCCGTCCCGCACGATGCGGGAGCTGTACAGCAGCACGGGAAAGGCGGTTCCATCGGCGCGGAGGGCCAGATACTCGTGATCTTCGAGACGCCTGCCGGTCAGGCGTTTCTGGATGTTCCTTGTGATTCGCTCCCGATCCTCCGGGGCAAACAGCTCGGGGATACGGCGTTCGACCAGTTCGTGGATGTCACAGCCGAACGAGTCCTGGCCAAAGTGGTTGACAAACGTGATCCGCCCGGAGCTGTCCGTCTCAATGACGGTCTGCGGCAGGAGTTCCACCAGCTCTCGAAAGCGCATCTCGCTCTCTCGCACCGCCACCTCCGCTTCCTTGCGTTCGGCGATCTCCTGCCTCAGGGCCCGGTTGGCCTCCTTCAACTCGTCGGCGCTCTCCGCGACAGCCGCCTCGAGCTGTTCGGCTCGCCGGCGGAGTTGGAAGGCCATGGCGCGATGGACCTGACGCAACAGCTCTTCGGGGTCCCCGGCCTTCTCGACGTAGGCGAATGCCCCGAGGTTCAAGGCGTCCTTGGCGGACTCGTAGGAGCTGTGGCCGGTGTTGATGATGATGCTGGTATTGTCCGCACGGTCCCCAAGCCGGTTCAGCAGTTGGACGCCCGTCAGGTCGGGCAGCCGCAAGTCCAGCACCACCACCCGGATCTCGTCGTGCTGGAGGTGTTCCAGGGCTTCCGTGGCGCTGGCGCACGCCGTGACATCGAGCCCTTCCTCGCTGAGGATTTCCGTCAGAGTCCATCGCTGAGCGTCGTCGTCTTCCACGATGAGCACGCGACGATAGGTCTCTTGCGCAGGGCATAGGGCCATTGGTGCATCCTCCCGACATGTCCTATCGTCACCAGGAGCCGGACAAGGGCGGCTTGCGATGATCTCCCGAGATCCGCCTGCCCATGATGCGATAGAGCATATCCAGAATCAATTCGATCTCCAGCGGCTTTTTGACAATCGTATAGGCGTTGCGCTCCACGGCTTCCTTCGCCAGGGCGGCGAACTCGTTTTCCAGCCCGGCGATCATGATCGCCACCACGCTCGGCGTGATCTGGCGGATGGCCAGGTACAGATCGAGGCCGTTCATGGCCGGAAGACTCGCTTCGAGAAAGATCAGGTCGAACTGAATCTGCTCGACCAGCGCCAGCGCGTCCTGGGGGCTCCGGGCGACCGTCACCCGGTACCCCTGTTCTCGCAGACCTTTCTGGAGAACCGCAGCGGTTGTCTCCTCGTGCTCGACGACCAGAATGGCGGTGTCGGTGGCCTCCGCGACGAGATCGATGACCCGGTCGAGGTTGAGCGGCTTGGGGAGAAAGGCGATGGCGCCGTCATCGAGAGCGCTCTCTTTCAACGCCTCGATGCTGTAGGCGCTCATGAGGATGACGCGAGCGTCGTCCTGGTGTCGGCGAATCTGGCGAAAGGCCTCGACGCCGTCCATGCCCGGCATGCGAACGTCCATGAGGATCGCCTCGAAGCGATTCGTCCGGCACAAGCCGACCGCCTCTTCTCCGCTGCCGGCGGTGGTGACCTGGTAGCCCTCGTCTCGGAGGATCTCGGCCAGCGTCTTTCGCATGTTCGCTTCGTCATCGACGATCAATACCCGCTTGTCGGATGTGGCTGTCCTGTGGTTCTGCATGGACAATCCTCAACTCTCTCCGGACGGTGTGTTATGGTCGAGGCAATCGAATACGGACGGCTGCTCCGTGCGGGGTCCCGTCGCTCGCCTCAATGGTTCCGCCGTGGCTCTCGATGATCTGGCGACAGATGGCCAGCCCGAGTCCCGTCCCTGAGGTCTTGGTGGTGACGAGGGGCTCGAACAGCCTCTCGCGCACCTCAGGGGACCAGCCCGGGCCCGTATCGCGGACGATCAGCACGTCGAACCCGGACTCCCGCACGGCCTCCAGGATGCAGTCGCCCTCTCCTTCGAGGGCATCGGCGGCATTGCCGATGAGGTTCGAGAGGACCTGCGACAACTGGCCCTGGTCCGCCTGAACGATGAAGGGCTCCTCGGGCAGTTCGATCCGGAATCGCACGCCTTCCCGATAGACACAGCGTTTCCAGACGGCTCGCGCTATGGCGCCCACGTCAACGGGTTCCTTGTTCGGCGATCGGGCACGCGTGATGTTCAGGAGGTTCGTGATGATCCGGTCGGCCTTGATCACTTCCTGCTCGATGATCGTGATGTGGTCGAGCAGGGGCGCCTGGTCCGCCGGCAGGCGGCGCCGCAGCAGATAGCTCGCATTGCGGACCGCGCCGAGCGGGTTGCGTAGATCGTGGGCGATGCTCCCGGAGACCTGGCCCAGGGCCGCCAGACGGGTCTTGCGAACCAGCTCGTCGCGGACTCTCGCCAGCTCGGCTTCGATCCTCTGTTTCTCGTTCTCCTGCCGTTCACGGAGTTCCTGCTCGGCTTGCTTGCGCTGTGTGATATCCTCTCCCGAGCTCAACGTGCCGACAATCCTTCCTGCCTCATCGGTCAGCACGGTGTTGTGCCAGGCGATCACTCGCTCCGAACGGTCTCGGACGATGACCGGCGTCTCGGCATACTCGGCGAGGCTCGTCTGTCCTCGCAAGAGTTTGTCGAAGATGGCCCACACGTCCTGGCGCATGCGCTCCGGCACGAAATTCGCGAACCAGTCCATCCCAAGAATCTCACGCTCATCGTACCCGAAAATCTCACAGCCCTTGCGGTTGACCAGGCTGACTCGGCCACTCTCGTCCAGCGCGATGAACATCACGCCTGCCACGTCCAGGTACTTCTGGCTCCGATCCCGTTCGCGTCGCAATTGTTCTTCCGCGCGTCGGTGCCTGGTGATGTCGGTGCCGTAGACATTCACGTGGGCGGCGTTCGGGACCGGCACGATCTCGAACGCCAGGATGGTACCCTGGAAGTTCATCTCCAGATGCTCGGCCGATCCGGTGGCGTGGACGCGCCGGACCGCCTCACACCACGATTCCGGAGCACGTCGGTCCACAGCGGTATCCATCTCGGTCAGCAGCGGGGAACTGGTGGGATTGGCGTAGAGAATCGTGCCGGTGCAGTCGATTCTCAGGACCGGCCATGGGTTCTCCGAGGGGAATCGCGCCACGCTCTCGATCTCCTGCCGGGCTTTGCGCTGTTCGGTGATATCCTGGAACGTTCCCCTTATCTCGACGCACTGGCCGTCGCGCATTACAGGCCGGCCCAGCACCCGGCACCACAGCGGCCGGCCTTTGGCGGTGTGGGCCTGGAGTTCGAGGTCGAAGGGCTCTCCGCGTTCAATGGCTCGGCGATAGGCCTCTTCCAGACGACGACGGTCTTCCGGACGGTAGTAGTCCAGGTGCTCGTCGACTCCCGGCACAGGGCGTCCCGGCTCGATCTCGATGATGTCGTACAGGGCTCGGGTCCACGTGGCCTTTCCGGTCGCCAGGTCATGCTTCCAGCCTCCGATGCGCGCGATCATTCCCGTTTCATTGAGGATGGCTTCGCTCTCCCGGAGGACTTCCTCGGCCCTTTTGCGATCCGTCACGTCCCGGACGATCCCTTGCAGGTACTGGCCGCCGGGCAACGGGAGCACGTTGAGGCTTACTTCCGCGTCAAAGGGCGTGCCGTCGGCTCTCGCGTGCTGCCACTCGAACCGTTGCGGCGTGCCGTCGAGAGTGGCTTGCATACGTGCGGCGGCGGCGGCCGTGGAGGCGCTGCCGTCCGGCTGTCGAGGGGGCGAGAAGTCCGCCGGACCATGCCCGAGGATCTGCTCACGCGTGCATCCGTACATGTCGAGCGTTTTCGAGTTACAGTCCAGAAACTTGCCGTCCCGCACGAGAAAGATGCTGTCGTTGGCGTTTTCGAAGAGCGTGCGATAGCGCTGCTCGCTTGCCTGGAGCGCTACGTCTCGCTGCTTCTGCTCGGTGACATCGCGCGCCACGGCGTACGTCACGCCTTGTTCCGGCCTCGGGTGCGACATCCAACTGAGCCAGCGGTAGGATCCATCTTTGTGTCGGTAGCGGTTCTCAAAATTGACGACCATCTGGCCGTTTCGCAGTTTCTCCTCGATGATGGCCTTCGTCTGAGCGACATCGGCCGGATGAATGAGAGCAAGAAACGATTGATTCTGCAATTCGTCTTGCGTGTAACCCAGCGTCCGCCCGAACGCCGGATTGACCTTGACGAAGGTGTTCGTATGGATGTCCGCGATACACACCATATCCAGCGAAAGATCGAAGAGGCTCTGCAGCTCCTCTTGCGCGGCCTTGCGCGCGGTGATGTCCAGTACGGTGAACAGGACCCCCTCGGACAGATCGTCGGGGGCCAACGGAGTCGACGTCAGCAGGATGCTGATGACGCCGCCGTCTTTGCGCCGCCAGCGCGTTTCGACGGTGCCGCACTCGGCGACCGGCCGATACGCCTGCCTGCCAACGAGATCATAGTCGTCGTCATTGAGGTACAGCATGCGGGCGTCTTTCCCGAGGAGTTCCTCCAGGGAGTAGCCGACCATTTCGCACAGCCGATCGTTGACATCCTGCATGATGCGGTTGGTCACCAGACCAATGCCGATCGCTGTGGAGCGGTAGATGCCCCGAAGGCAGGCCTCCGTCCGTGGCACTTGGCTCGCTCGCCTTGGGCCTGTCTGTTGCCCGTGTCGCTGGTCGCTGGCTGCCGAAGCGGTCAGATCGTCGGCACGAGCGGGAACCCTATCCCTGGAACTCTGGCGACCATCCATTGTGCTTTCCCGAAACGAGAAGCCATGCCCCATGACCGAGTGAGGTGGCTCGCCATGATGAATCGCGGTGCCCCATTGTCTGTGTCCCCTACATCTTCCCTCTCTTTATCGTGATTTCGTGTTCTGTGTCAACACAATATCTCCTTGTGCGGTCACCTTTTTCGCGGTGGTGGTGCCTTCGGGAGCATCGTCGGGGACGCCGATGCTTGACGTTATTGTTCTGGAATGACACAATACGCAGGAGTCCCGTGGTGTGGCGTCAGGTCTCTTGCCGTGGGTGGCGACGACGATATGTCGAGACCCCGAACGGGGCGTGGGCGATACCGTATCTGTCTGGAGATGGGAAGGAGTGTCGGCGATGATATTCCGAGCTGCCGAGGGGCCGAGGCTTGTGGCCTTCGTAGTGGTGTTGTGCTCGTGTGTGGTTGGACTGGGGAGCGGCGTCGCCGAGGCATCCCGCACGCCCGGAGGGACGCCCTTGTTTGACGGCCGAACGCTCGACGGATGGAGCAACCCGTACGATTGGGGCAAGGCCTGGGTCGAAGACAGTCAGATCGTTCTTCAGGCCGACAAGAAGTTCTTCCTGGTGACCGACAAGAGATATCGTGACTTTGTTTTCGAGGGAGACGTCAGAACGCCGGAAGGAGAATCGAATTCCGGCTTCATGTTCCGCTGTCACCGGGAGCATAACAGGGTCTACGGCTATCAGGCCGAGGTCGATCCCTCGGACCGGCAGTGGTCGGGCGGTCTGTACGATGAGGGACGCCGGGGCTGGCTCAATCCTCGAAGTGAGGACAGCGATTCGGCGAGGGCCTTTGTCCAGAATGCCAGGGGGGCGTTCAGACGCGACGACTGGAACCGCTATCGCATTCACTGCGTCGGACCCAGCATCCGCATCTATGTCAACGGGGTCCTGACGACCGACTGCATCGACGCAACCGACCGGGACGGGTACATCGCGATCCAGCATCATGGCGAGGCCGGGAAGATATATCGTTTCCGGAATCTCCGCGTCCGCGAGCTGCCCGCTCCGGCGGCGCTGACCGAGACGCTCAACGACTTGCCGCTGGTGTTCTTTGAGGACTTTGAAAGCGGGACCGACCGTTGGACGCAGACCGATCCGAATGCGTGGAAGCTCATCGACCAGGAGGGCAATCACGCCTATTCCCAATATCAGCAGAGCAAATACGAACCGCCGGTGCGATCCCCGCTGAATATCGCGCGAGTCAAAGACCTGACGGTCTCCGACTTCGTGGCGCAGGCGCGGATGGAGCAGACCGGCCGCGAATACGGCCATCGTGACATGTGCGTGTTCTTCGGGTACCAGGACGCATCTCATTTCTACTACGCCCATATCGCCACCGCCGCCGACGATGCCGCCCACAGCATCCACATCGTCAACGGTGCACCGCGCGCGCCGATCGTGCTGGAGCGGACGAAGGGGGCGGACTGGGGGACCGGCTACCACGATGTACGGCTGGTGCGCGACGTCTCGACGGGCTCGATCGAAGTGTTCTTCGACGACATGAACAAGCCCGTCATGCGGGCGGTCGACAAGACGTTCGGCGCCGGCGGAATCGGCTTCGGGACGTTCGACGACACAGGCAACCTCGACGACGTGATCATCTGGGGGCGGAAACCGTAGCGGATTCCTGCCGTCGCAAGACGGCTTCAAGAGGAGGCCGAACCATGAAGGGAAAGGGCCTGATCGTTCTCTGCGTCTGGATAGCCGTCCCGATGGGCACTGTTGCCGGCGAGGCGCAGCCTGTGCCTGCCAAGGCCTTTCCCGATGCGGTCGGGTGGGCCGCGTACACACCGGGCGGGCGAGGGGGGCGAATCATCCGTGTCACAAACCTGAACGCCGACGGCACCGGGTCGTTTGCTCAGGCCGTGGGCGCCAAGGGGCCGAGGATCGTTGTCTTCGAGGTTGGCGGCGTGATCGACCTCGCCGGCAGGTCGATCGGCATCAACGAACCCTTCGTGACCATCGCGGGCCAGACGGCGCCGAGTCCGGGCATCACCTTCGTTCGCGGCGGCATCGGGATCCACACGCACGATGTGATTCTCCAAGACGTTCGCGTGCGTCCGGGCGAGGCCGGAAGGCCCAAAAAGAGCGGTTGGGAGATCGATGCGATCGCTACCTCGGGTCCCGATGCCTATAACGTCATTGTCGATCATTGCTCCTGCTCGTGGGCGACCGATGAGAACCTCAGCGCATCGGGCCCGCGCTTCAACGGGGACGACGTCGAACAATGGCGCTGCGGCACCTCGCGGAAGATCACCTTCAGCAACTGCATCATCGCCGAAGGGCTGAGCCAATCCGCGCATGGCAAAGGCGAGCATTCGAAAGGTACGCTGATCCATGACAACTGCACCGACATCGCCATCGTCGGCAATCTGTACGCGCACAATCGAGATCGCAATCCGCTGTTTAAGGGCGGCGCGCGAGGCGCGGTCGTGAACAACTACATCTACAATCCGGGCGGCCGGGCCATGCACTATGCGCTGGTGCCATCCGAGTGGGGCGAGCGCCCGTACTCGACCGGGCAGATGGTCGTGGTGGGCAACGTCCTGGAGTCTGGGCCTTCCACGCGCCGGCCCATGTCCCTGTTGCGTCACCAGCGAGGCGGCCCATGCGAAGTCTATCTGGCGGACAATCTGGCGATCGGCCAAGCTGACGGTGTTGGGCTGCTGGAGATCGACGGCCGGGCGGCGCCGGGGGAATGCCGGGTTCTGGATGCTCGGCCGTTCTGGCCCCCGGAGCTGATAGCGCTGCCGGCGGCGGAAGTCAGGGACCGTGTGCTGGCCATCGCTGGGGCGCGCCCATGGGATCGGGATGAGGTGGACCGCCGCGTCGTCCGCGAGGTCCGCAACGGCCAGGGCCGGATCATCGACAGCGAGCAGGAGGTAGGTGGGTATCCGCGAGTCGAGCCCGCCCACGCCGCATTCGATCCGCGACAGTGGAATCTTGACGACATGACCGAGCGACAACCCCAGCGTCGCAGCAAGTTGCGCGTCGTCATAGAGACCGATGCCCCCGGAGGCGACCCCGACGATGAAGGCTCGCTCGTGCGGTTCTTCCTGTACCTCAACGAATGGGACGTCGAAGGTCTGATCGGCACGCGGGGGCCCGGCCAGAGCCGCCTGAGTATCTCGGGCAAGGACCGTATCCTGCAGTACGTGGATGATTACGAACGCGTCTATCCGAATCTCAGGGTGCACAAGGCCGACTACCCCGCGCCGGATGAGCTGCGTCGTATCACCAAGCAGTGCTACACCGGCCGGGAAGGGCGGGACCACGTCATCGCGTTGGTCGACCGGGATGATCCAAGGCCGATCTGGTACCTCAACTGGGGCACGAATGAGGAGGACGACAAACCTACTGCGCTGCGCGAGGCCCTGGACTACGTGAAGCAGATGCGCAGCGATGCGGAGTACTATCGCTTTGCGAAGAAGCTCTGCTATGTCGAAGCGCACAACCAGAATCATCTCGGTCCGCACCGTCTGGCGCTGGGATTCTACATGGATACCTTCTACCCGGACATGGATGGAGGACGCTGGTACCATCGCTGGCGTCCGTTGACAGAGCGTGCCGGCGGGTTCGAGGTGGATCGGGACGTCAAGACCGGGCACGGGCCGCTCTGCGCCGAGTACACGATCCAGAAGGAGGGAGACACACCCGCGTTCATGCACCTGATCCCCAACGGCCTGAATGTGCCGGGCCGGCCCGCCTGGGGCGGATGGGCGGGGCGGTACAGCCTGAATCCAGACCTGAACGTGTGGTGGTGCGATCGGCAGGACCGGTGGCAGGGGACCGTTCACCGGGACAACACACTAAGGAAGTGGGCGACTCACATCCAGAATGACTTTCGGGCCCGCGCGGACTGGTGTGTCGCCCGCACCTATGGCGAGGCGAATCACGAACCGCTGCCGTGCGTGCAGGGGGATGCGACTTGGGATGTTGTGTTTCTGGAGGCGCCGGTGGGGACAACCATCTCGCTGTCGGCCGAGGGCAGTACGGACCCGGACGGCGACCGGCTGGCACACGGCTGGATGCACTACCCCGAGGCCGGCACCTTCGGGGGCGATGTCTCTATCGAAAGCGACACCGCACCGATGTGCTCTGTCCGCATACCCGCCGAGGCGTTGGGCAAGACGATCCATATCGTTCTCGTCGTGACCGACAGCGGCGACCCTCCGCTGACCCGCTACCGCCGCATCGTCATCACGGGTACGAGCGGTTCCTCTGCTGCGCCATAACCGCTGCCACGGCGAGCACGCACACGAATGTGACTGTCGCGGGTTTTTGAGTGGAACGATGGCGGTTCGGACGGCTACAATGCCTGCTGGGCCGGGAGGGTGGAGATCGCCGGGGCGTCTTTGTCGAGGGAACAGGTGTCGATGAGTCGATGTCGCTATAGGGCCGGTTGGTTGCTTCTTGCGTCTGCTGCATTCCTCTGCACGTCTCCTGCCGCCCCGGCCAGACCTCGTCTGGTGCTCAAGCTGGGCCACGGCCTGCCGACCACACACGCGGTGCACAAGGCGATGCTCTTTATGGCCGATCGCGTCAAGGCCCGGTCGGATGGGCAGATGATCGTCCAGGTCTTTCCCAACGAGCAGCTCGGCAACGAAAAGGAATGCATCGAGGCCCTCCAGCTCGGCTACCTCGCGATGACGAAGGTTTCCAGCGCCCCGATGGAGTCGTTCGTCAACCAGATGAGAGTGTTTGGCGTCCCCTATCTCTTCCGTGATGCGGAGCACTTCTGGAAGGTGCTGGACGGCCCCATCGGCAAGGAGCTGCTGCTGGCGGGCGAATCGAAGCGGCTGCGCGGCCTGTGCTACTACGACGCCGGAGCCCGCAGCTTCTACACCAAGAGCCGCGCGATCCAGACCCCCGCCGACCTGAGCGGCCTGAAGATCCGCGTGCAGAACAGCATCATGGCCGTCAAGATGATCCAGGCCATGGGCGGCTCGGCGACCCCGATCCCCTTCGGCGAGTTGTACACCGCGCTCGACCAGGGCGTGGTGGACGGCGCCGAGAACAATGCGCCATCGTTCGTGCAGGCCCGCCACTATGAAGTCTGCGGCTATTACACGCTGGATGAGCACACCTGTCTGCCGGATATTCTCATGATCGGCACGCGTGTCTGGAAGAAGCTCACTGCCGAGCAGCGGCAGATCCTCCAGGAGGCAGCCGACGAATCGGTCCGGTATCAGCGGGAACTCTGGATCGAGCAGGAACAGAAAGACCTCCAGGTGGCCCGGGAGGCCGGCGTAGAGATCATCCGCCCGGACAAGCAGCCGTTTCGCGCGTCGGTCCGCCCGATCTGGGATGAGTTTCAAGGCAGTTCGGACGAGAAGCTGGCCGAGATCGGCGATCTGATCGATCGCATTCAGGAGGTCCCATGACGTTCTTACGATGGGTCAAGAAGGTGCTGGACCACCTGTTGGAGACCCTGGTCATGGTGGTCGTGGCGGTGCTCGTCCTCGACGTGCTGTTGCAGGTCTTCACGCGGTTCGTGCTGAACAAGCCCAGTAGCTGGACGGAGGAGCTGGCGGTGTTCATGCTGATCTGGGTCTCACTGCTGGGGGCGGCGGTCGCGCTGGGACGTGGCGCGCACCTGGGCATCGACTATTTCGTGGGCAAACTGCCCGCGCGGGTGCGCCTCGCGACGGAAGTTTTTGTGTTCTTCTGCGTCGCGGCGTTCTCGTTCCTGGTCATGGTGCTGGGAGGGATCGACCTGGTCCGCAGCACGCTCGAATTGGGCCAGCCTTCGCCGGCCCTCAACGTCCAGATGGGACACGTCTACCTGGCGGTTCCCATCAGCGGGTTCTTCCTGACGCTGTACGCCGTCATTGCACTCGTCGAGCGGCTCAGAACGCTCCTGGGCAAAGGCAACACGCAACCTGTCTGAAGATCGGTGGCGCGGTAGCGATGGACCTCATCGGGACAGACAATCGGATCAAAGGGGAGACGACGTGAACGTACCCGTTCTGGTTCTGGTCATCAGCTTCGTGGTCCTGCTGGTCCTCAATGTCCCCGTGGCGTTCTGTATGGGGATTGGGACGCTGCTGGCCTTTGTCGCGATGGGCGCGCCGGCGTTCGGAGCGGTCGCGCACAACATCGCCACCGGGATCGACAGCTTCTCGCTGCTGGCGATTCCCTTCTTTATCCTCTCCGGATTGCTGATGGGTCACGGCGGCATCGCGCGACGCCTGATCGATTTTGCCAACGTCCTGGTGGGCCGGTTCCGGGGAGGTCTCGCCTTCGTCAACATCCTCACGTGCATGCTCTTCGGCGCCATTTCCGGGTCTGCCACCGCGGCCATTTCCTCCGTGGGCGGCTTCCTGATCCCCTTGATGAACAAGATGGGCTACCATCGGGACTTCAACGCTTCGGTGACGATTACCGCGGCGACGACGGGACTGTTGATTCCCCCGAGCAACGTTATGATCGTCTATTCACTGGCCACCGGCGGGGCGGTCTCGATCGCCGCAATCTTCATGGCCGGCGTCCTGCCCGGTGTGCTGGTGGGACTGGCCCTGATGGTGGTCAGCGCGTTCATCTCCATCCGGCACAACTACGGCCAGGAGCAGACGGACGTAGCCACTCTTGCAGAGACGGTTCGCTTCTACAGCGTGCTGCTTGTCTCCCTGACGGTCGTGAATGTCGCGCTGCTGTGCTTCTTTCCCTTGTTGTCTGTCATGCTCGGAGCCTTAGCCTGGGCCATCGTCGAGATCGCCAGGGGATTGGGGTCCGACATTCCGCAGGGCCGTTCGTTTCCCACAGGCGCGACAGTCGCCAGGGCGGCCCTTTGGGGCCTCGGCGGTCTGCTGACACTGGCCGCCGAGGTGAAGATCGTGTGGCGCTCGGCGGCGATCAAGGCGGCCACGATCACCTACCTGCGAGCGGTTCCCGCCCTGTTGCTGGTGCTGATCGTCATCGGCGGGATTCTGCTCGGCTGGTTCACGCCCACGGAGGCCTCGGCGGTGGCGGTGCTGTACTCCTTCGTTCTCGCGGTCTTCGTATATCGTGAGGTCAAGATCAAGGACCTGCCGCAGATCCTCTTGCAGGGCGGCGTGACGACAGCAGTTGTGTTCATGCTCATCGCCACCAGCGTCGCAATGTCCTGGGTTCTGGCCTCGGAAAACGTGCCGCAGGATATCAGCGCCTACCTCGTGAGCCTGACCAGCAGCAAGGTGGTTTTGCTGTTGCTTATCAACGCGATTCTGCTGGTCGTCGGAACGTTCATGGACATGACGCCGGCGGTGCTGATCTTCACGCCGATCTTCCTGCCCATCGTCGAGGCGATGGGGCTCAACGCGCTGCACTTCGGGATCATCCTGATCATGAACCTGTGCATCGGGCTGTGCACGCCGCCGGTCGGGACGTGCCTGTTCCTCGGCTGTGGGATCGCCGAGACGACGGTGACCAAGGTCATGCGTCACATCCTGCCGTTCTTCGGCGCAATGCTCGTGACGCTGCTGATTTGCACCTTCGTCCCTGAGATTTCGCTGTGGATTCCCGCCAGGCTCGGCTTCGTCCGGTAGTCGCTCGCAGTGTGTTCGTCGGAACCGGCATCAATCATCAATAATCCATCATCAATGATCGATCAGTTCCGCAGTTGGTCTTCGAGCGAGTCGAGGCCCATGATGACGTCGTGCATGTAGACGCGCCGTCCGCTCGGCGTGTCGGTCGCCGCGTACGTTTGCCCTCTGCCCGCATCGTAGTACGCGTACCACTTGTACCGCGACAGCCACTCGTAGTCCTCGTCGTCGACCTGCGCCTTGAGCCCATTGTCCAGCGGTATCTCTTTCATACTCCGCTCGCCTCCACTTCCAAAACCAGCCTTCCGGCATCCCCTTTGCTGAGACTCCTCACGACCCACATGAGCAACCGCTTCCCACCTGCCTCTATGATATCTTTCTCCCCGGCGATCTCCAACAATATATCGCGGCAAGCCACCGCGTAGTGCGTAGGGACACAGTGGGTGAGGAGTTCCGAGAAGCGCATCAGACGATTTCGATGGCGCTGTGAAGGATCTCGGACAGGATGCTGGCAGCGGCAGGGCTGCGATACTCGTCCCAGAAGATGCACTTGGGCTCGATGGCGGCGTCGACGGCGAAGGCCGCGTGGAACAGGCCGGCCGTGATGTCCATGCGTCTGGAGTGGTCCGTCTCGTCAACGACGACGGCCACATCGATATCGCTGTCGGGACCCGCCTGCCCTTTGGCGTGGGAGCCGTACAGCAGCACCTTCTTGATCGGGAACAACTGCCGCGCCGACTCGTAGAACCTCAGGATGGTCTGGCGGACTACAGCCTGGCCTTGATCCATTCGAATAGCTCCCTCGCCGATTCCAGCAGACGTTCCGCCTCTGTATCAGTCAAAACGCGCGTCAGTTCCGCGATATCCTCGGTATACCGAGACTCAATGTAGTGCGAGTTGAGTCGCTCCATTGCGTTCATTCTCTGTGAGCCCACCTCATCCTTCCACGGCAGCTCCGCCACGAGACGCAGGAGGTTGTGCGTATAAGGCGGCGTGGACGCGCGGTATTTCACATAGGGGGCCTTCAGGATCTTCTCAACGGCCTGCTGGGACAGGCAAGCGACGTACAGATAGCGACGAGTCTGTAGCATGGCCTCGGCGCTGGCCAGATCATACTCCGCGAGCGAAAGCCAGTTTTGCGCGACCTTGTCAACCATCTGTACAGCATGCTCCAGGTTGGCTCTGCCGAGAAACGCACATACCGGGATTGTAGCACGGACCGGATGTGGAGGCAATCGATTGTTGATTTGACCGCGAGGTCGTCGGGCTGGCCGTTGTGCCCAAAAGAGAGAGGCCGTCGCGTGAGGGGCGACGGCCTCCGGGGCGCTAACGGACTATGCCGTTTGGACGCTATTTGACGGGGGCGCGGAGCAGGGTGATGCTCAGCGGCCTGACAGCGACCTCGCCGGTCAGGTCGGCGGGGTCGGCGCTCGCGATGTCGACGTTGCGGGGCTCGCCCGGCTGGTTGTAGGCCATCGGATCGTCGCCGGCGATGATCCACGTCTGGGCCGCGCCGGCCACAGCGACGTTGTCCAACTCCAGCTTGAGCCGGTACGCGTCCCGCGTCGGGTTCACGATGCCCACCGTCAGGGCCTTGCCGTCGGCGGTCAACGCCGCTGAGACATCCAGCGGAGCCGCCTCGTGCTTGACCGCCACCGGGACCGTCCCGAACTGCTTGCGGTACAGCATCAATGGCAGGCCCGTCGAGTCGAAGTCGGCGGCCGTCTTGGTCGTCTTGATGCAGCCGATCACGTTGACCGTCTGGGCGTAGTTGGCCATGTAGATGATGTCCGTATTGCGGAAGTACTCGTGCAGGCCCGCCGCGATGCCCAGCGCATCTTTCAGAAAATACCGCGTGCCCAACTCGCCGAAGACGTGCGGGCCGTACCAGTAGTTCCACTCGTCGAGCGCCACCCGGATGTCCTTGCCCTCCAGCGCGGGGATCGTCTTGCGGTACTCGCGATGGGCGTCGGCGATCCGCTTGACCTGGTCCGGGATCTGCTGGACGTGCTCGGGGATGTCCTCCTTGTCCCGGCAGTAGAAGTGCTCGCTGAGCAGGTCCATGTGATCGGCGCAACTGGTCAGCATGCCCCGCGACCAGCGGCCGTCGCGACCGATGTCGCCGGAACCGACGGTCCTGATCGCCGGGTCGACCTCGCGCATCTTCTGCTCGATCCAGTTGTGCTTCAGGACGTAGTGGTTCAGCGACATGTAGCCGAGCTGCCAGTTGCCCCACATCTCGTTCCCGACGCACCACCACTTGACGCCGTACGGCTTGGCGTTGCCGTTCTTCGCCCGCCACTTGCCCATGAGCGTGTCCGCTGAGCCGTTGGCGTACTCGACCTGTGCCGCTGCCGAATAGGCGTCGCCGAAACCTGTGTTGACCGCGATCATCGGTTCGGTGTCGATCAGGCGGCAGAACCGGATGAACTCGTCCATGCCCATATCGTTGGTCTCGATGCCGGTCCAGGCGGGATTGGTGCGAGTCGGCCGTCTGTCGCGGTCGCCCAGCCCGTCTCGCCAGTCATAGCCGCTGACGAAGTTGCCGCCGGGCCAGCGATAGACCGGCGCATCGAGCTGCCGGAGCAGTTCGAGCGTGTCCTTGCGGAAGCCCTCGACGTTGTCGGCGGGCATCAGCGAGACGCAGCCGATCTTGAGCGTGCCCTCGCCCGAGGTGGTGATCTCCAGGCGGGCGTTGTCCGCGGCCTTTCCGGCGGTGAACTTCAGCGGGCTCTTGGTGTGCTTGTCGCGCACCTTCTTGATCGTGACGGTGTCTTTGTCCGACTCGGCGTCGCCCCAGATGAGGCTGACCACGACGGGACCGGCCTTGCCATCGCCGGCCAGATAGACGTAGCCGGTGTAGGACTGGCCCTCGATCAGGCCCAACTCTTCCTGATAGATGCCCACGGACCGTCCGCCGGGAGCGGCGATCTGCGGCGTGTGCTCGCCCACGAAGGCATCCTCCTTGACCATCTTTACGGTGCCTTCCGGGCCGATCACCTTCCATGGCGAGGCCGCCAGCACGCGGGCCTGGGCACGGGTGAGCCGCCAGATGTCGCCCTCGGCCGGCACCGGGAAGTAGAACTTGCGGTCCTCGAGCATCTCGGCCCAGATGCCGCCGTAGATGCAGCGGCCCAGGTGCTCGATGAACTGGCCGTAGATGTACGGCGAGATCGGCTCGGCTTTGCTGGCCGCGTCGATCGCGATCGTGGCTTCGACTGTGGTGGAGGCCGGCGCCGCGTCCTGGGCACGGACGTCCGCAGCCGGGAGAGCCAGCAGGCACAGGCCCGCCAGCAGGAGGAAACGGATGGGGAGGTGCATGGCTGTGTCCTTTCAAATCAGTGACATTGATGGATCAGACCTTCTTGTCGGGACACGAGGATACCGGCTCGACGCGGGACAATGCAAGCGTCCTTCCTGCCCAAATGTGATAAAACGCTTCCCAGTCGCTCGGCGCACGGGCATAATTGACGCCGATCGCCGCATCGGGCAGGCTCGTTTCGCCCGATTGCGATTTGTGAAACGCCAAAATGCGAAAAAGGATGGACAATGGCTTTATCTCAACGATGGATTTGGAGCAGACGGACCATGAGAGACAGACGCTGGACAGCATGGGTGTCCCTGACTGTCTCGCTGATGCTTGTTGCCGTGGGCGGTGGGTGCCGCAAAGGCGGGACGACCGGCGCATCGAAGTACACGGGTTCCTGGGCGCAGGTGCCCGACATCCTGGCGCAGATCGGCGAGCCGAACATCCCGAAGCGTGACTTCGACATCACGAAGTTCGAGGCGGTGGCCAACGGCACAACCGATTGTCGGCCCGCGATCATGGCGGCGATCGCTGCGTGCGAGGAAGCGGGCGGGGGACGTGTGATCGTTCCGGCTGGCACCTACCTCGTCAACGGTCCCATCTATCTGGTCAATGACATGGAACTGCATCTGGCCGAAGGGGCGTGCCTGAAGTTCGGGTCGAAGTATGACGACTATCTGCCGCTGGTCCTGACGCGATGGGAAGGGACGCAGATCTACAACTATTGCCCGTTCATCTATGCCTATCGCCGCAAGAACGTCGCCCTGACCGGGACCGGGACGCTGGACGGTCAGGCGAAGGACACCTGGAGCACGTGGGCCCGGAAAGAGGACAAGGGCATCGAGACGGTGCGCCGCTGGAACAACGAGGGGACGCCTGTGGTGGATCGGTTCCTCGGCGACGGCTATTTCCTGCGCCCCAGCATGATCGGCTTCCTCGGATGCACAAACGTGCTGGTGGAGGGTGTGACGATCGTCGATTCGCCGTTCTGGTGCCTGCATCCGATCTACTCGAAGAACGTCACGATCCGCAATGTCCGGATCGACTCGCACAATCCCGACAACGACGGGATCGTTCTGGATTCCTGCGAGTATGTGCACGTTCACGGCGTGGCCATCGCCGGCCGCGGCGCGTGCGTCGCCGTCAAGTCGGGTGTCGGGCGCGAGGGCCGCGAGATGAACTGGGCGAGCCGCAACATCTACCTCCACGATTGCACCTTCGACGCCGAGACGGCCTTGTCGATCGCGGGCGAGATATGCGGCGGTGTCTACAACGTCTTCGCCGAGGACTGTCTCGCCGGGCAGGGGCTTCAGCCTGGTGTGACGATTGCAGACGGTCAGACGCGGGAAGGCGAGATCACGCAGGTGCGATATCGAAACCTGCTCGGTCTCGGTGTGCAGGGCGCGAACGCGGCGAATCAGCCGCCGGATGTGTACGCCGGACCTGACGTCCAACTCGGCGAGCAGGGCGGCACCGTGACATTAAGCGGCTCGGTCGTGGACGATGGGAAACCTTCGGGCAAGCTGATATACGCGTGGTCGCTGATCCAGGGTCAGGCCGATGCCGTCAAGCTCGCGACGCCGGGCGCTCTGAAGACGCAGGCGACGTTCTCTCAGCCCGGCGTGTATGTCCTCCAGCTCGAAGCCGGCGACGGCGAAGCGGCCGGACGCCATTTCCTCATCGTCAAGGTGGGTGAGCAACCCGACGATATGACAAGTGTCACGCGCCCCATTTTCCCGGCCGGCGAGTGAGTCGCAGGCGGCGAGGATTCAGTATGACCAGAAGAAGCCATCATGTCGCGTGGGCTGTGGTGCTGGTTCTGGCCATCGGCGTGCAGGCGCAGGTGCCGACGCCGGACCACACCGCCGAGAAGACGTGCTTTCAGGTTGCCGCGCCGTGGGCGCCTGAGCTGGACGTTCGCTCTGATGTCGCCATCATTTATGGCATGAACGATAGCTTTGCCTCGCGGCTGGCCGGCTGGCGCGACCGCGGTTACGTCACGCACTTCATGACCGGGATCGCCTGGGGTGGCTATCAGGACTACTTCACCAGCAAGTTCGACGGCGTCACGCATAACGAGGATGGCCAGGTCGAGCGCAATGGCGAGATCATCTGGCATGGCCGCGACGTTCCCTACGTCGTGCCCTCGCCGACGTATCTGGCGTACATCAAGTCGCTGGTCAGGCAGGCCGTCGACGCCGGCGTTGCCGCCATCCATCTCGAAGAACCCGAGTTCTGGGCCCGCGCCGGCTACAGTGAATCGTTCAAGAAGCAATGGCAGAGTCATTATGGCTTCCCCTGGATGGCCCAGCACGAATCGCCCGAGGCGACATACCTGTCGTCGAAGCTCAAGTATCAGCTTTACTTCGACGCTCTCAAAGAGGTGTTCGCGTACGCCAAGTCCTACAGCGAGAGCAAGGGCATGCGTGTGCGGTGCTACGTGCCCACGCACTCGCTGCTGAACTATTCGGCCTGGCGCATCGTCAGTCCCGAGGCGAGCCTGGCGGCGTTGCCGGGGATGGACGGATACATTGCCCAGGTCTGGACGGGCACCAGCCGCGAGCCGGTCTACTTCAACGGCGTCCGCAAGGAGCGCGTCTTCGAGAACGCCTTCCTCGAATACGGCTCGATGGTTTCTATGACTGCGCCCACCGGACGCAAGGTCTTCTTTCTCACCGATCCGGTCGAGGATTGGCCCCGCACGTGGGACGACTACAAGCGCAACTATCAGGCGACGTTCACGGCGCAACTGATGTATCCGATGGTCGACAGCTATGAGGTGATGCCGTGGCCGAGCCGCATCTATCGGGGCCGCTTCAAGGTCGAAGGCAGCGATGCGACGCAGCCGATCTCCCGTGCGTACGCGACGCAGATGCAGGTGATGGTCAACTCGCTCAACGACATGCCCCTGTCGGACAACCGAATCGAAGGCAGTCACGGCATCGGTGTGCTGGTGGGCAATTCGATGATGTTCCAGCGGTTTCCCACGCACAAGGAGTACGAGGACCCGCAGCTTTCGAATTTCTACGGCATGGTTCTGCCTCTGCTCAAACGCGGCGTGCCCGTCGAGACGGTCCACATGGAGAACCTGGGCTTTTCCGGCACGCTCAAGGACGTCCGCGTCCTCGTGATGAGTTACGCGAACATGAAGCCGCTGTCGCCGGATTGTCACGAGCATTTGGCCGCGTGGGTCCGGCAGGGCGGCGTGCTGATCTACTACGGGCGGGACAACGATCCGTTCCAGGAGGTCAGGGAATGGTGGAACACGGATGGCCGTCAGTACAAGGCGCCGTCGGAACATCTGTTTGAACTACTGGAGATTCGGCCGACCGCCGGCCAGGATCGATACGAGTGCGGCAGGGGAGCCGTCTACGTTGTCCGGCGTGACCCGAAGGAATTGGTACTGGAGCCGGACCAGGACGGCGCGTTCGTGGCGATGGTCCGGCGGGCGTACGAGCAGGACGCACGGGCCGGGACGCTGCGATTGAAGAACCACCTGCGGTTGCAGCGCGGTCCCTACGACATCGTCACGGTGCTGGACGAGAGCGTGGACACCGAACCGCTGCGGATCGAGGGGCCGGTGATCGACCTGTTCGATCCCGAATTGCCGATTCTGTCGGAGAAGGTGGTTGCTCCCGGCCAGCAGGCCTATCTCTACAACCTCCGCCGCGTGACGGACGCGGAACGTCCGAAGGTTTTGGCCGCCGCCTGCCGCGTGTATGAGGAACGCACCGAGGGCCGTTCATATTCCTTCGTCGCGAAAAGCCCGTCAGGCACGCAGAACGTCATGCGCATCTTGCTGCCCGCGGCACCGGTCGAGATCGCCGTGATCGGGCCGGGTGGGCGGCCTGTGGACGAGGTGGAGCAGTCATGGGACGCGGGAACGCAGACATGCCGACTCGGGTTCCCGAACGACTGTAACGGAATTCGCGTGATGCTGACTTGGTGACACACGTATCGCCGAGGGTAAGGGAATGAAGATCGCACGCAGAGACATGTTGATGACAGTCGCTGCCGCAGGCCTGGCAGGGGCGGCGCGCTCCTTGCTCGCCGGGGAACGGCCGCGTTTCTCGGTGAGTGTGAAACGCCTGACGCTGAAGCACACCTGGACGATCGCGCGGAATTCGAGCGACTACAAGGACAACGTCTTCGTGCGGATCGAGAGGGACGGTGTGGTCGGCTGGGGCGAGGCGGCGCCCAACGTCCGTTACGGCGAGAGCGCTGAGAAGACCGTGGCTGTTCTGGAGCAGGCCCGGGCCTTGTTCGAATCGGGCGACTGGTTCGAGTACGTCGATCTGCGCCGGCGGTGGGAGACCTTCACAAAGGACCAGACGTGCGCCGGCGCTGCGCTGGATATGGCGGTCCTCGACTGGGTGGGCCGCAAGCTGAACGTGCCGCTCTACCGGTTGCTCGGCCTGGACGGGAGCAAGGCGCCCGTCACGACGTTCTCGATCGGCATCGACACGCCGGACGTCGTGAGGCAGAAAGTCCGGGAGGCCGCCGAGTATCCGATCCTCAAGATCAAGGTCGGCCGGGACAACGATGCGGAAATTCTGGCCGCCGTACG
>CAZOFX010000027.1:0-55172 GCA_964579055.1 uncultured Pirellulales bacterium | reverse complement strand
ATCGCCACCCTGTACATGCCGGGTCTGACGAAACTCCAGGCCGTCCAGACCGGACCGCGCGAGCTGCTCTTACGCCTCAAGACCGCGGGAGAATCCGAAGAGATCGTTTTGCACGTTAAGAGGGGAGTGGCCAAAGCGCTGCGTCAGAAACACCTCGACCGGGATATCTCCATTCGAACGGAGATCGTCGATGAGATTCCAAACGATCCGGTCACGGGCAAGTACAGACTCGTCGTTCCTCACCGCCCTGCCAAGCTCCCCTCTGGGAACACGCCGTAGCACACTCCGAAGGTCGCCCTGCGGATGATGCAATCGGGGCGCTCAGCCTGCGGTCGCGTACGTCCCGGCCAGGACCTTGTCGAGCACGTCGCCCAGGTTGTCCATGGGATGACCAAGCCAGACAACCTTGCCGGCGGCGTCGACGATGAAGGCGGTGGGGATGCCACCCTGGTCGAAGGCGGTCATGTATCCGTTGACCACCTTGCCCGCGGTGTCGACCGCCACGTTGTAGGCCATCTGGTCGCCCTGGTCGGCCACAAACGGCTTGACGGTGGCGACGTCCTCATTCGAGACGCCGACGAACACCACGCGATCGGCGTACTTCTTCGCCAGCTCGGTCAAATGGGGAATGCTCTTGCGGCACGGCGGGCACCACGTCGCCCAGAACTCGACGACGTACACTTTGCCCGGCGCGATCGTCACGGGAGAACCCTTGACCCAGGTCAGTCCGGTCAGCGGGTAGGCGGCGTCCCCGAGTTTGGTAGGAACGGCGGCCGCGACCGCCGCGGCCGTCTCCGGCGTCGATACCGTGGGAGCCGAGGGAGTTTGCTCCTGGTTCTGGTTCGCCTGCGTGCCGTCGTCTTTCTTGCCGCAACCTGCCAATACCACCACAGATAATAGGATTATGCCGATCCGCGTCTTCATCAATCGTCCTTTCGCCTGTTGTCCGAAATCCAGTCGTATCACATCATGGGACCCTATCGGGCCTCGCACCATGTTAGCCGTTCCCGTCTGCATACGCCATCCCCTCGCCCAAGTTCGGGCCGCTCGCCACCAAAGTCGGTGATGTCAGGCCCTGTGTCCTTGCGTGCACACTACGAACGGATTCCTGTAACGCCGGCGGACGGAACCCGTCTATCCGGACAGCGTCTCCGCTGCGATGCGACCGAGAGCACCCGCTGAAGACAAGCTTGGAGGCTCAGGATGATCAAGACCGTTTCTATCGGCCTGCTGCTGCCGCTGCTCCTGGGCGGCGCGGGACGCGATGCGACCGAGCATGTCCGCATCGAGCGGCTCAGCGGCCGCGTGCTCCTGGCCTACTGGATCGGGACCGGGCGGTGCAACCTCACCGCCATCCAAACGCAGAAGGGCCTGGCGATCATCGACACCGAGATGTCGCCGCGAATCATGGCGCCGATCAAGGAGCGGATCGAGCGCGAATTCGGGCGCAGCGACTGGGCCTACGTCATCAACACGCACGCGCACATGCACCACGCCGGAGGCAATTGCCTCTTCAAGGACGCCGTGGTCGTCGGCCACGCGAACCTGCCCGACGACATGCAGTGGTTGATCGACAGGCAGACCGACCCCGTCCGCAAGCGCCAGACCCTCGACAACGCCGAGCGGACGATCCAGACTCTGCAAGACAACATGCGCCAGTTCGGAGGCAACCGCGCCATCGCCCGCATGATCCGTGGCGAAACCCGGTTCTGGGAGCTGTTCATGCAGGACATCCAGGAAGGCTACGAGATCGTCCGGCCCACGCTGACGTTCGCCGACCGGCACACGCTGGACCTCGGCGATGTCACGCTGGAGCTGGTCTTCTATGGCAAGGGACACAGCCCCTCCGACATCGTGGTCTATATCCCGCAGGAGAAGCTGCTGGTCACCGGCGCGATCGCCTACCAGCGGGACCACCTGCCCGAGGTCGGCGAGCAGTCGCAGATGGAGGACGTGCAGCGATTCCTCGCGGTGCTCGACGAATTCATCGCTCCGGAGGTGCCGATCCGCCGGGTCGTCCCGTCGCACAGCACGCCACTACAGAAGAAGGACCTCGTCCCGATCCGCGACTACTACCAGAAGCTGCTGGCGGGCGTCCGGGCCGCCCAGCGCGAGGGTCTGACCCTCGAGCAGGCGTCGCAACGTCTGGCCCAGTCAAAGGAATTCCGCAGCTACCTGGAGCCCCCGCCCGGCCACTGGCTCTACAACGGCCACAACCGCAACCTGCGAAACCTCTGGCGCATCTGCGAAGAAGAATCCCGGCGCGCCAAACAGGCAGAGCCGAAGCACTGAGTCAGCAGCAGAGTGTATGTGTGAGATCCTCCCAGGAAGCGACCTTGCCTTTGTCGCTTGCTTTCGGCCGGGACTTGGGACATAATGGGACCGGTCCGGCGAGGTGGGACCTGTTGTGCCGGGCGAACGAGAAGCGAAGTCACCTGGAGTGGGAGCGAAGCATCCAATGCGGAGGCCAGGATGAAACGAACAGACCTGACATGGGCGGCAATCCTGGTATTGCTGATCGCCGCCACCATCTACGAGATGCCGCATATCATCGGCGCGTTGCGAGGTCTGCGGAACATGTTCATCATCGACGCCAAGGAGCACGTCACGTGGGTCCTGCCCGACCGCCTCGTGGCCGCAGATCCCGAGGCGGGTGACATCCTTCGATACCACCTCAAGACGGGTTTCTCAGACGATGCGCCCGACGAGCTTGGCCGACTGGTGGAGAAGTATCCCGAAAACCAGCATTTCCTGTCCCGGTTGGCCGAAATGACAGCGAGGAGCGAGCGCGGCCAGTCGGAGGAAGCCCTGGCGATGGTGGATCGGCTCCAGACGATGGACCCGAACAACGCCTACTATCGGTACCTCCGAGGCTGGGTCCTCCTGAGAACACCTCGTGGGGAGGAACACCCTGACGAAGCCTTGCAGGAATTCGCGTTGGGACACGGTCTACCTCGATTGACTCTGCCTTACGTCCAGTACAAATCACGCGTGGATCGCCTGGCCGAGATGGCCCATCTGCGTCAGTTCGATCGACCGATGATCCGGCCATTCTACCAATATCTGCACATGGTTACTGCCAGGATACCCCTTGCGGACATTGTGCGTCTTGCATCGCTGCGCAGTCCGACCGACTCGACAGAACATGCTCTCGACCGTGCCTTTCAAGACGCTCATCGTCGCCAGATCGACTCGATGGCGCGCATCGCCGAGCGCGCCATGGCGAGCACCTGCGACGTGGATTCACTGCAGAGCGCCGCCGAACTGGCCAAGGACGTCGAAGAAACGAGGCTCCGGGAATTGGATCTGACCGAAACTGAAGCCTGGCAGGCCCGCCTGAGACTGAGCCAGGCTATCGCCTGTGACTATGAACATCGGCCTTGGGACTCGGACGGCCGGCGAATCGAGAAGATTTTCCTGTCGGTGCTCTCATGGGTCATACTGATATGGACCTGTTTCCATAGTCTCTACCCTCGATGGCGCGGGACATCACGCGTCTCGCTGGAGCCCAAAGCGTTCAGCGCCATCGGGTCGGGTCTGGCGATTCTGGTCTGTCTGTTGGCGTTCTTGACGTTCTACCGAGCGCCACAGAGTAGATTGTTCATGCCGTCCTTGACGGATATGCTCTGGTTCATAGTCCTGCTGTTGTGGGTTTTCGGTGGGCGCGGTCTGGCGAGGGTCGCCGGCATGACTCATCCGCCACAGCGGAGGCGGTGGGTGATCGGGTTCGGGCTCCTCGCAATCAGTGGCGCTGTCCTGCTGCTGATCGCCAACAGCGGTTTCCTCTGGACGCGGACGTTCGCGGGATGGTCCGAGCACGTTGGCGTCTTCGTCGCGTGGCTGATCTTCTGCCTGCTGCTATGGATCGGGGCCGGCCGACGGGCGCTGGTCTTTGGTCGGTACCATCGCATGTTCGCCGTCATGGTTGTCGTCTTATGGGCCGGGTTCCTGCTTGCCTTTGATCTGGCCGGCGCCGCATGGCGCTGTGAGAGCCGCATCCACGCGGAATCGCTGTCGGTCTACAGCCCGCTTCCGGCCGCGACGGAACAGACGTACAACCGCGTCATTCGCGATGCGCCGCCTCTGCGCTATCGAGGGAGCGACCCGGATGCACTGCCCGAATACGTCCGGTACATGACCCCGGCGGATTTCGAGGCCTTCCTGGCCAGACGGCGCGCCGAAGGCCGGCCTCTGAGCCGGTCGCAAATTGACGACCTGACGAACAGATCCGCACGCGACCTGCGCCCGATCATCGAAAAGGCGCTGGATTCATCCGATACCGCAGCCCCAGCACCCTCCTCATAGGCTGTCCGGCCCACACCGATGCGCGGTCAGCGGACTTTCAGGCCGCGCTGAGTGACGGTGGCGAGAACCTCGTAGTCGGACGTGACGAGAATCTGCGATTCGAAGGGTTGCAGCGTGACCGTCCCGTAGACCCGATTGCCCTCCACGTCGAAGTACTTGCCCGATCCCAGTTCGACGCGGATCGGTTCGAGCGAGGGATTGTAGACGATCCGCGAAATCTCGCCCGGCCCCCTGGGGATGTTGCCGAACTGATCGAGGTATGAGAACTCCACGGAATCCGCATCGTAGCCTGACAGCGACCGCCAGTCATCCAGCGTCAGTGTCGCATCCTCCCGCTTCGTCTGGCCCAGCCGGGTGACGTACCGGCTGACGTAGATGTGCCTGGAGGCAAAGGGGCTGTAGAAACGGTTGCCGTTCGAACGGCCGAAGCAGACGTTGTCATAGTTGATCGCGACCGCGAGAGTCCTCTGTCCGGCGTCCGTGGCAAACAGGATGTTGTCGAACAGATCGTCGTTTTCGAGCCGGTTGGTGTCTTCATCCTTGCCGCTGAGAAGAATCTGATACCGCGCGTTGCCATAGAGGGTGTTGTTGCGCACAACGTTCGAGGGCGCCCAGTGGAAAAAGATCCCTGCCATGTGCGAGCCGATCACGGTGTTGTTCTCGATGACGCGGTGGTTGCCCCGTTCGTCGACGTAGATGCCCGGCGCATCGCCCGAATAGTCCTCGATGGTGACGGGTCCTCCATTGTCGTGATTCTTGTCCATCGACAGGCACCCGATGGCGTCTTCGAAGATGTTGTGGTGGATGTGGTCCGTCTCGGGCACATCCGACAAGCCGGCGGTATAAAGCCCGCCCCCATCGGATAGCGCCAGACAGGTGTTGGTGACGTAGTTGTAGCAGATGTCACGGCTGAGCGTCTTGCCGTCCACGTACAGGCCCGTGTACCCGGTCCGGTCGATCCGGTTGTTGTAGACGCGCGTATACGGACCGGTGATGTAGACTCCATGACTGGCGCCATGCATCAGGTCCCCGCCGTATTCCTCCGTGCCGATGGCATAGACGTAGTTGCCCTCGATATTGCAGTAGGAGGCCGCCTCTGCCGTGTTGATGCCGCGAAAGGCACAGTGGCGGATCGTGTTGTGGAGGATCTGGTTGTTGTCGCAGGTCCCGCCGGTCGATTGCAGGTGGATGCCGTACGAGTAGGCGTATTCCATCGTGTTGTTCTCGATCGTCATGTCGTGCGTGCGGTACAGCCAGATGCAGTACTCGTAAGGGCTGCGCAGCGTCAGGCCGCGAATGACGTAGTGCGACGCGTCCGCGTACGTGCGGATGCAATAGTCGCGCAGCGTGAACTCCAGGTTCTCGGGACTCTCGTTGCGGGGCCAGACGTAAAGCCGCTTCTGCCCCGGTTCGTAGGCCCATTCGCCTTCCTCGTTGATCTCGCCGACGATATTGGTCATGTAATAGCCAAACCGCGTCGTCATCCCGTAGCGCGGAGCGGAGGCCAGTGTCACGCCATCGCTCGACGAATCGACGACCGGAATCTGATCGAGATGCCAGACCGCCGTCTTGATGTGACAGACCGCAGCGGCGAAGTAGTCGCGCGGCTTGGACAGCAGCGAGTCGTCCTTGAAGCGCCTCTGGGGGTCCACGATCTCCGTCGGATAGCTCCATCGTCGGTCCGGATAGCGCGAGCGAGGCAAAAGCTGTCCGTCCTGAAAAAGCTGGCGGACGACGAACTCGCCCTCGGGGTCGGCCCCGATCAGGGACGTCAGATCGGCGTAGTAAATGTGCTCCCAATTCGGGTTGCCCGCGCACTGGCGGAAACTAACGCATTTGTGCCAGTTCGCCACCGGCTGGGCGGCGCTGATGATCGCCTTGCCTTCATCGCCCGGATAGACCAGGATCTGGATGGGTTTGTTGGCCGTTCCGTTCTGGCTGAGGATCACTGTCTCGCGGTAGACACCCGACTTGATCCACGCCGTGTCGCCCGCCCGCAGCACGGACGTCGCCCTGCCGATCGACTTCCAGGGCTGGGCCTCGGTCCCCGGCCCGTTGTCATGGGCCATCGGATGATCCGCGTGAACGTAATACGTCGCCGCCCACGACGCCGACAGCGGCAGCGTCCAGAACACCGCCGCTACGATCCATCCACATTTGCGACTATTCACGATTCCTCTCCTTCCTCAGAAACTGTCGCTTTATGGCGTCCAGACTCGCGGCCGCCAGACTGGCTGCAAGCCATGCACCCTATCTGGTAGGACGAACGATCCGCCGTATGATTGCGCCCAGCAGGCCTGCGAACACGAGCAGCATGACGATGGCCCCGCCCTCGCGCGCCAGTTCGCTGGATCGCACGAGCCATTGCTGCGCCACGGTGAGATCGACGTTGGCCTTATTCCAGGCCGCTGCGAGCCTGGGGACATAGAGAACCAGGACGCCGTAACCGGCCGCGATGGCGATTGCCGCCGCCAGAAGCAGGCTGGACCACCGCCGCTGCGAACGAATCGAGGCTTCTCGCTGCCGGCCATCGTCTGCTTCTCTGGGAATCGACGGGCCCGCAGTCTGGCTTCGGCTACTTCTCGTCCTCATATGGGATATCTTTCATCTCGGCTGCGAACTCGTCTGTCACCGGCTCGACGCCGACGACGCGGCCTGCATCGCCTCCAGCGTGCCACTGTCTGACGCCAACTGCGACGTCGTCGTAGACCAGCCTGGCGGAACCTTCTTCTGCGTGGAGGCTGACTTTGAAGTGCCGCCCCTTGCGCCCGATCACGTCGGCGACGCTCATCCCGTACTGCACGCCGCCAACCACCTTCGCCCGCTCCGCCAGGATCCGCTCGACGCCAAAATCCGCCTCGATCTCGCTGCTGCGGTCCGCCTCATACGCCGCGACCCAGTCCCAGCCCTTGCTCCGGAATTGCATCAACTCCGCGATCGTCGCCCGCGTCCGATCGAACAGAACCAGGGCCAGCCAGCATGTCCGCCACTCGTCCCCCTCTCTCACGCGGTACGTGAGCGCCGAGCCAGCCCGCCACGCCGGATTGTTGGTCGTGTACTTGTCACGAATCTGGCGATACTGCTCCGGCGAAATCCCCTGCGCCACAGGCATCGCCTCTCGAAACGCCGGCCGGTCCAGAATCTCCATGACCACGACCGTCTCGTTCGGGTCGACCTCCGCAACGGGCACCGGCGAAGCCGTCTCGGCGCCGCCGTTTGCCCGCTGCTTCGACACGCCTGACCACCGCCAGTACGGCTCATACGCCAGATCGTACGCCTTCTGGTGGTCCTGCCGGTCCTTGGATTCGAGCAGGGCAAACCACGCTTCGACCTGCTCGCCCGTGGAGGCGGACAGGTACGTCTTCTGGACCTCCGGAATGACGTGGAAGACCGGGTGTCCCGACCCGCACCGCCAGCACCGGGTGAACGCCCGCCACTCAAACGTGCAGGAGGACTTCTTCCAGTCGTGTTCGTGGCCCGGATGCGCTGCCAGATACCATCGCGAGCACTTGTTGGGCGTCTCGGTCACCCTTTTGATGCCCCAATACGTCTCGACGGTCTTGTCGAGCCGGCATTGAAGGCACGTGTAGTGCCTGCGCGTGTACGGCGTCAGCAGGCACAGGATGCCCAGAAACACAACGACACCGCCGCCGATCAGGATTCGCCGCTTCCTTCGTCTCATATCCGCCAGGTCCCCCACATACACTGGTCTTCCGCGACACCATAGTTCCGAGAAGGACATCTCGCGCATATCTTACCCCTGCCGGACGGACGGATCAACCCCCATCGCGTAGCGCGATCGCCCGATTGAGCCGAGCATGCCCAATGCCCTGCCCCAAGTGCACACCGGACGGAGAGAAATGGCCAAGGGGGTGGGAATGAAAACGCTCCCCAATAGAGATGCGCGCGCCCCTTGGCCATTGCGATAGCGCCTGACAGGGGCGGAATGTGGACGGAAAAATCCGCAGAAAGACGAGATTTCTTCCTCGGATCGCGTCGCCGCCGCCCACGCGGACATCACGCCGCCGTCCTCCGATGTCGCGACAGGACTTCGGCCACCCCGCTGCTTCGGAGAGAAGCCGAAGGAGTCCCGTGGCCTAAAAGAACATGAAGGAGATCGTGCAGACTCCCTCACCTTCGGTCTTCGTCAGGGTCTGCTGCTCCTGGCTCTTGGTGTAGGTCAGCGTCTTGCTCCATTGGATCTTGACCTTCGACGCCGTCTCGGCGCCGGTCAGAAGGTAGTTCAACGTCGCGTAGCCAATCTGCCGCTGCATCCTCTCCGTATCGAACACGGTTCGCAGACGCCAAGGCATGGCGGCGAGCACCGTCGAGCTCTGTGTGTGCAGCGAAGCGCCCGAGCCGCTCATGACCATCTCGGTGCTGGTCTTGTAGACCGCATCGCTGCGGCTGGCATCCGTGTCGCTGTGCCAGGACGCCTGGAAGCCCGTCACCTGCGAGGGGATGAGCACGGCCTGGGCGTCCGAGGCATTCGCGGGGAACCGCTGGATCGGACCGCCGAGAGTGACGGTCATCTGCCCGGTCTGAGTCTCCTTGAAGGTCGCGCTGCTCTTGGTGTCCTTCCACGTGCCGGTGAAAGTGTTCCCATGGAAAGACCCGACGGCCGTGCAGGCATAGTCTCTCGCACCTCTTTCCGACCCCTCCCAATCCTCGGCCTTCGGGGGACCCTGTGTGCCGATCACGTGGGTCGCGGTGGGTGGAGGGTTCTTCAATTCGTCGCTGTAGGTGTGCACCTTCTTTATCTCAGACCCGATGCGGACCTTGATGACGCAGCGTCGGAACGGCAGTCCGGGCGTCTCCAGCTCGGGGACGGGCCCGTCATATGCCTGCTTGACCATCAGGTAGCCGGGGCCGATGTCGGTGGCGTCCCCGGTGGCCGGCTTTCCGGGCCGAGGGAGCAGGCGCACGGCGGCTTCCGCCAGTTGTTCCGGCGGCGCGGGCGCAGCGGACCCGCCCGTTGCCTCCGGCGGATCGAGGACGACCCGCACGCCGTATTCGGTCATCAGGTGCGGCAGCACCGGCGGAGCCTTGACGCCCACCTGCGTCAGCATCTCTTTGACGCGGTCTCTCGGCACGTGGACCAGCCACAGCTTGTACGCATAGAGGTCGACCCACTCGTCCGGCGACGACATCATCGGCGCATTCAGGAGAATAAACGTCGCCTCCCCACCGATCTCCGGCCCGACGGGGGTCGCCTCCGCAGCCCGCCTCGCGTCGCGAGCCTCCCACACCTCTCTGTCCTGAGGGCTGAGCAGACTGTGGATGCCGCTGACGTGCAGATCCTCGCTCGCCGGAAGGACGGGCGCCCGGATCGGCCCGAGCTTGGCCAGCGCATCCGGCAGGATCAGCTCGGCACGCAAAATCTTGGCGTCGCGGGTCGCCTTCGTTCGCCAGACGTCCAGCACCTCTTTGGGAATTTGGTACCGCAAGACCTGGGCCTTCGGGGAGACGTCATTGAGGTGCAGACGCATCCCGTAGGGTTCCGGCAAACGCCCCCAGGCACGGGCGGGCCACTGCGTGGTGCCCTGCCAGGCGGCGGCCTTGCGGGCGGCCCGCTCCGCGGGTGTTTCGGACAGTCCGACCTGTCCGAGAACGGTCCGGGAATCGAAGCGGTAATAGCGCACCATGTGCCAGCATCGGCGGTATCGATCCTCGGGCATCACCTGCCAGCCCAGGACGTCGGCCCGAATGAGGATGGCAGGCATGGGGGAGCCGTCGTAGGTTTTCGGATCGCCAAAGGCGGCATTGAGGTCGGCGTTGTCCGGCCGAATGGAATCGAAAAGCAGATCGATCTCGGCCTTCTCGATCCGCCGCAGCCCGTCCATCAGAGCGCCTTTGAAAAGGTCGCCCCAGTCCGGTGAGAACATCTTCGAAGGCTTGAATTCGGTCACGCCCGCCGCGTTCTTCTCGAAGAACGTCCAGCCGGCCTGGGGGTCCAGCCAGAACGGGTCGATCACGCTGATCCCCAGCAGGTTTCCCCCATGGCCCAGCGCGCAGTGAACGCCCCCGCCCTGCCCGAAATACTGCCCCACCTTGTCGAAGGCCACATCCTTCCATACATCAATGAGCAGGGCATCGGGGCCCCCAAACAGCAACTTGTTGACCTTGAGCGCACAGGCCAAGACCGTGGACGCCTGAATGTCAAACACGCGCGGCGAGACATGCCATATCGTGTACGTCGGCTCGGGCTCCTTCCACCAGCGGAAATCCTCCGCCCCCGCCGCACGGGCGTACGAGCCGGTAACGATCTCCTGCATGTCACGCTCCACCAGTTGGGGCACCCACCGATTCGACACCAGCGCCACGGAGATCTTCTCCGACCCGTAATACGGCAGCGCCCGCCAGTCGAACCCGTTCATCAGGCCGCTGGCCATGAGCATCACGTAGGTTTCCGCGCCCCAGGGACAGAATTCCGAGAGAATCGTCCGGGCCTGCGAGACGGTAGGTTGTCCGAACAGGCTGACATAGGCGTCCGGCCAGCGCGACAGGCCCTGGTCCCGCGCCTCACGGACCAGCGGCAGTTCCGATGCCAGCCCCTCGTGCTGGGCGACCCAGTCCAGAACGCGCACCCCGCGCAAGTAATCGCGCATGTGCATCTCCGTGTGGTTGGCCCGAAAGCGAAGCACGGAGGCCGACAGGTAGCACGAGCCCTGGAGGAGCCGCCCGCGCAGGGCCAGCGCACCGTCGGGCCCCTCCGTGGTCTGCGCCGTGCGCAGGAGGGCCTCGAACTGATCGGCGAGTTGCTCCCACTGCTCTGCCGAGAGGGGGACCGGCGAACGGGGAAGGCCCGTCCCGCCAGGGGCGGGCGCCTGCTCGTTCGGGTTCGACGCGGGCGTGCTGGCGGCGCCCGCCGCGTTGCCAAACGCCTCGATAAATCGATACTGCCTGCACAGTCCCGCCAGGGCGCTGCGATCCAATCTTGGGCCGGCCGGGGAAGGGACCGTGATGACCGGCGGATCGGCGGCCTCCTGCCGGTACGTTTCCCAGACGCGCTGGTGGGCCTCCAGGTCCCGCCACTCCGCCTGGAGTGATTCGATCCGCACGCGGAGAGCTTCGACCTTCTCGGCCTTGGCGTCCGGGGGCAGGGTCTGAAACTGACGCGTCAGGACCGCGAGTTGAGCGACCACGGTGCTCAGCCAGGCCTCGTGGTCGCGTGTGAACGCCGGCGGAGGCAAATGGTCCGCCAGGGGCTCGAGACTTCCGCCGGGTGCCGCCGCGTAGCCCGACCCGGCACACGTCCCCACCAACACGGCTACCATCAGAACGATCAGAAACAGATGCGCCTTCTTCATACCCGACGCCCCTTTCGACCTGCCCAGACGCAGCACGCCACGCCCCCTCTCTCGCCCGGCAACCTTCGGTAGCCTCATTCTACACCATTCGCGTCGTGTATACAATCCTCCTCGCCAAGGGCCCCGCGCCGCCGCGCTCAGGCCGCGGTGGTGTGCCGTCGCGACAGCGTCCCGACCGCCCGGCTGCGCAGGGTGATCCGCCCGGCCAGCGGGACGATCCGTTTGGCCGTCTCCCTCAGCTCGGGGAAGTTCAGGTACGCGAACTCGCCCTGGAGCTCCATCGCCTTGCGGTCCCGCGCCTTGGCCGCCGCCACCGGGTCGGCGAACTCGCCGATGTGAATCGTGTGGCCGTGGAAGCCGATCGCGGCCTGGTATTTGCGGCTGCGCTTGTGGTACATCACGCCCACATACTGCGACGTGCCGCCGCGCGGCCGGCTGTTGTAGCTGTTCTGCGCCTTCGTGCAAATCCGCAGATTGCTCTTGCGGTTGTTCAGCCCGTTGCCGTCGATGTGATCGACCACCATGTCGTCCGGGGCGTTCATGATGACCCGGTGCATCGAGATGTACTTGCCCTTCTCCCGCCGGCACGCGTAATCGACCTTGCCTTTGCGGATCAGCGTCCATTTGTACTTGCTCAGCTTCTCGAAGTCGTCGGCGTCCACGATCGCGTACCTGCCGCGCGTCAGGGGGATGTAGCGGACGTCGTCGCCGGCCGGTTCCGGCGGCGCCTCCCGCCGGCCCTTGGGCCACCGCCGCGGCCGATAATTCCGGCAGACCCCGCCGGCGCAGACCTCCGTCATCACCCCCGGCGACGCCACGTGGTTGAAGCACAGCCACAGACCCGGAAACCGCGTCAGAATCACCCGCAGCCACCCGCTCGTCGGCCTCGTCGCATACACGCAATTCGCACAACAACGCTTGTCCATCGCTACCTCCGCAATTCGTCGCTCGTCGCTCGTATCTCGTCGCTCGCAATCCGCAATCCGCAGCCCGTGTCTCAGAAACTCAAAACTCAACACTGAGAACTCAAAACTATTCTCAATTGCCTTTTCAAAGCGTCCCGGCCGCCGGCCGGAACGGGCGGAAGAACATCCGCCTCTACAAAGGAACGGTGTTGCACGTTTGGGACGAAAAATTGGCCCCTTTTCGCCCCCCGCGCCGTCGCAACCCCTTGCCCCGCCGATAGTAAAAAAAATCTCGATGTCCCTGGCATTTTGTCGCCGGACCGTTGCACGTTTGGTACGAAATTGCCCTGTCCGCGCAGCGCCATTCCGCCCCCAAAACACCGTATTGCGTCGCTGATCGTCCGAGTTATAAGTAGAAGCGTAGAAGCGTCGGAGCGTAGAAGCGTTGGTCGCGCTTTGTGACCCGTGAGCCGTGCCCCGCAGACTCAGAACTCAACACACGAAACTCGACACTCCCCACCCCCCGCCGGACCTCGCCGTTCCCGCACCCACGCCTCTACCCATCTACGCTTCTACGCTCCGCGTAGCCCCCGCTGCCGCTCAACGACGTGTGGATCGCCGCACAAGCCCTCGAAACCGGCGCCGTCCTCGCCACCTTCGATGCCCACTTCGCCACCATCCCCGGCCTGCGCCTCTGGCCCCCCGCCTGAACCCCTCCCGCCGCCGGCGTACCGTTCCCGCATCCCCGCTTTTATGCTCCGACGCCGCGCCCCGCTTCTGCGGTTCTTCCGGAGCCCCGAGAAAAACACTCGATACCTTCAATTCCCACTTGACAAGAGGCCGGCGAATGCGTATGGTCATTAGTACATTGGAGCGTGTCGTCGGGAGGAGGTCATATGGTGGACAAGCCATGCCGAACGGTCTTGATGGGTGCGCGGCCGGACCCGGCCGGGCGAGTGTTCTGCCAATGATCGCCCGCCGTCTTGACGGTTCGGGTTCCCAACGATACCCTCTGGCTTTCGAAAGGAGTCCGTCGATCATGGCCGTGCTGAGTTTCAAAGGCAAGTCCTTCGTCCAGAACCACCATCTGCTGGTCAAGTACCACCAGTTGGTCCCGCGTCCGGACCAGTCCCTGACGGACAAGGTCAGCCTGCACGACAACCTGATCATCCACGGCGACAATCTCAAGGCCCTCAAGGCCCTGCTGCCCATGTACGCCGGAAAGGTCAAGTGCATCTACATCGACCCGCCCTACAACACGGGCAACGAGAACTGGGTCTACAACGACAACGTCAACTCCCCCATGATGTGTGAACTGATACGGTGAAATGGCATGCGCATTACCTCTCAAGAAATCTCCGTTGAGTCCAGCGTTCTGAAATGGGCGAGAGAAACGATCGGCAAGAGCATCGAGGACGTCGCGCGGCGGCTTGATCTCAGTGAGAATGTGGTGGAGAAGTGGGAGAGTGGCGAGAAGCGACCGACGCTCAGGCAACTCCGAGAGCTCTCAACGTTCTACAAACGTCCGCTTGCTGTTTTCTTCCTTCCAGCCCCACCCGAGGAAGCGCCGATGCCAACGGACTTCCGGACACTCCCGAAGACGGCCCAGAAGCCGTTTTCGGAAAAGACACTCCTTGCCATGCGACGCGCCCGCCGCCTCCAAATGCTGGCCGACGACCTGAGTAGGACCCTTGACCGCGAACGGTGCGTCGATATTGGGCAAGCCACGCTGTCAGATGATCAGCAAATGCTCGCCAGCCAGATACGCAAACGGCTGGGTGTCGCGATAGAGGAGCAGTCTATGTGGAAGAACGAAGCCGCCGCACTCGCCGAGTGGAGGCGCCGCGTCGAGGAGCTGGGCGTTCTGATCTTTGAGCTCCCGTTTCCATTCGAGGAAGGTCGGGCCTTCTCTTTTGCCGAGGCCGAGCAGCCCGTAATTGTGCTGAATAGCAACGACCGCGCGACGAACGGCCGGATATTCTCCTTGTTTCATGAGTACGCGCATCTACTCCTCCGACAAAGCGGGATCTGCGACTGGAGCGAACAAGGAAAGATTGTCGAGCAGTTCTGCAACCGCTTTTCTGGCGAATTCCTCGTCCCCCGGCAAGCATTGCTTGCTCACCCATTGGTTCAGGCTCACGGGCAGGCACCTGCATGGGAAGAGGAGACCCTCCAACAGATAGCTGGGCAGTTCAAGGTCAGCCGTGAGGTCATTCTGCGCCGACTTCTGATCCTCGGACGGACTACAGAGCGATTCTACAGGCACATGCACGAGGAATGGGAGCGCAGGCTCAAGGAACGCAAGAAGCCGAAGAGCGGAAGACGCATTCCCGCGAGACAATGTGTCAGGCATAACGGCATCCCCCTCACCTCGCTCGTCTTGGAATCAGCGCGCCGAGACAAGATTACCTACCGAGACGTTTCAGACTACTTGTCCGTAGGACTCAAGCACCTAACTACGGTCGAATCATTGGTGCGAGCGGAAAGGGTTCGGTATGGCTGACCTCTTTCCGGGATACGTGATTGACACCAATGCCCTTATTGACCTATGGAGGCGGCGCTACCCGCGAGACGTGTTTCCTACACTGTGGCAGAAGATCGAGGGCTTAATCAAATCAGGAGAACTGGTTGCTCCCCACGAAGTGCGGAACGAACTCCAAAGGCAACACGACGAATTGTACGCCTGGGCTAAGAAACAGAAATGCTTCAAGGACCTGGACCATGACCAGATCGAGTGTGTCAAGCGGATACTGAAGGCATTTCCATCCCTGATCGATGAGAAGAAGACCGTGCCGGATGCCGACCCGTTCGTGATTGCGCTGGCCATGGAAAAGGGCTGGAAGGTCGTCTCCTCGGAGAATCCGGCAGGTGCCAGTGCCCGCAAACGAATCCCAGATGTATGCGCACACTACAGAGTACCGTGCCTCGCATTGCTTGAGTTCTTCAGAGACCAGCACTGGAACTTCTGAACTCAACAATGGGGCCCAAAAAGTACCAGGCAAGAACACTGGATCGCGTCAAGGCGTATCTGCAACTCTTGTACGAGTGGAAGGGCAAGAGCGAGCAGATCGTCGCCGAGCACGGGCCCGATCTGGCGATTGACTTTCCCGCCAAGGCATGGGGCAAGGTCGATGGCCTCTACAACGCCTATCACTCCCGGCGGGATGGCCTGGGAAGGCCCTTGCCCTGCTTCTGCCTGAAGATCCCCACCGGGGGAGGCAAGACGTTCCTGGCGGTCAGGACCATCGACCTTGTCAACACGGCGTATCTCAAGGAACGCACCGGTCTGGTGCTGTGGGTGGTGCCCACGACGCAGATTTACCGCCAGACGATCAAGAGCCTCCAGGACCGGGACCATCCCTATCGCCAGCACCTCGACATCGCCAGCGGCGGCAGGACGCTGATCCGCGAGAAGACCGATCTCTTCTCGCCCGGCGACGTCCAGGAGAATCTCGTCGTTCTGATGCTGATGCTCCCCTCGGCCAATCGCAAAACGAAAGAAGTTCTGCGCATGTTCAAGGACAGCGGCGGGTTCGCGGAGTTTTTCCCGCCGGAGGACGCCATCGAGGCGAGCGTCAAGCTTCTGGAGCGCGTCCCCAACCTCGATACGTTCGAGTCGCAGAACGCCTTCTGGGGCAGACAGATCAAGACCTCGTTGGGCAACACGCTGCGCCTCTTGAATCCGCTGGTCATCCTCGACGAAGGACACAAGGCCTACAGCGAGACCGCCCAGGAGACGCTTCGCGGGTTCAATCCATCCATCGTCGTCGAGCTTTCCGCGACGCCGCTCGACAAGAGCAGCGTTCTGGTCGACGTGACCGGGATCGAGCTCAATCGCGAGGAGATGATCAAGTTCGACCTGCACGTGATCAACAAGGCCAGTCCCGACTGGAAAGACACGCTGCTGGACAGCCACAACAAGCTCGAAGAGCTGCGCGCCAAGGCCCGCGAATACGAGGCTCAGACGGGCAACCACATCCGCCCGATCTGTCTGATCCAGGTCGAGCGGACGGGCAAGGCCCAGCGGGGCCAGGGCAAAATCCACTCCGAGGACGTCCGCGAGCATCTGATCAACGTGATCGGCGTGGCGCCCGAAGAGGTGGCGGTCAAAACGAGCGAGTTGGACGAGCTGAAGGAGGTGGACGACGTCGGCGGGCTGATGAGCAAGGACTGCCGCATCCGCTACATCATCACCAAGCAGGCCCTTCAGGAAGGCTGGGACTGTGCGTTCGCGTATGTGCTCTCGATCCTGACCAACCCCGGCTCCAAGACGGCGCTGACGCAATTAGTCGGGCGCATCTTGCGCCAGCCCTACGCACGAAAGACGGGCTTCAAGGAACTGGACGAAAGCTGCGTCTACTGCTTCCAGCAGCGTAGCGGCGAGCTTCTCGAAGAGATCCGCAGAGGCTTCAAGGGCGAAGGATTGGGCGACCTCTTCTCCCACGTGGGCGTCGAGGATGAGGCGTCACAGATGACCGACGACGAACGCCTCTGCGAAATCCGCGAGACCTTCAAGGATGCAGCCGGCCAAGTGCTCCTGCCTCTGTTCGTCACGCGCGACGGCGCCGAATGGCGAAGGGTCTCGTACGAGATGGATATCCTCAGCCGCATCCCGTGGGAACAGGCCAACCTCGATCCATTGTACAGTCTGACCCTTTCGGCAATAGAGGAGAAGGACCTGGAGCAGGTCGCTGCGATTTCCGAAGATGTCTCGCAGGTGATCGCCGTCAAAGAACGCACCTCGCTTCGCACGGGCGTACTGAGGCTCGATCCCGTATTCGTCGCACGCCACCTGATGGACATCGTCCCGAACCCGTGGCTGGCCCACGAATTCGGCAGCCGGGTCCTCACAAGGCTGCTTGAGCAGAACGAAGAGAAGACCGTCGTCAACAATTTCGTCTTCATCATCGAAGAGCTGCGCAAGCAGATGCTTCGGGAGAAGGATCGGCTGGCGGAAGGTGTGTTCCGCCAGTTGATCGCGGAGGGGAAACTTCGCTTCCTCGTGATCGCGAACGACCTGCACTGGAAGCTGCCTAAGAAGCGGAAGGGGCGCCCGCCGCGACTGACGAAAAAGAGCGGAGATCCACTGGAACAGAGCCTTTTCGATTTCGTCCCGGCCGACGATTTCAACGACATGGAGAAGAGTGTCGCGTGGTACCTCGACGACCAGGACCGGCTGCTGTTCTGGTTCCGCAACATCCCGAAGAAGGATTACGGCGTGCAGGGCTGGCGTCGCGGCAAGGTCTACGCCGATTTCATCTTCACGGACAAGGACGAGGCCGGGACCGGCTTCAATCGCGTCTTCGTCGTTGAGACCAAGGGGCTCCACCTCAAAGGCAATGAGGACACCGTCTACAAGAAGGCCCTGTTCAACACCTGCAACGACCTCGCCCGCGAAACGACCATGAGCGAACTGGGCATGGACCTCCAGGGCAAGGAGGTGTCTTTCGCGGTCGTCGACGAAGACGAGTGGCAGCGACGATTCAATGACCTCTTCGCCTGATCGCCAATCGGTGTCCTCAAGAAAGACGCCGGGCCAGTAGCTCGTCGAAGTAGTCCTGCCCGATGGTCCGTCCGGCTTTGATCCGCTCATCGTCGAGCACAAAGCCTTTGACCAGCAACTCCCGCAGCCGGGAGGTGGCCCACTGGCGAAATTGCGTGCCGCGAGCGGATTGTACGCGGTACCCTACGGCGAGGATCACGTCCAGGCTGTAGTGCCCCACGTGTCTGCGCACCTGCCGACGGCCCTCGGTCTGAACTATTAAGTATTGCTTAATAGTTGCCTCAGCCGCCAACTCCCCCTCCTCATAGATGGCTCTCAAGTGCTGGCTGATATTGGGAACCGTCGTCTGATAGAGGTCAGCCAACTGCTTCTGCGTCAGCCAGACGGTCTGCCCGTCCAGTCGGACCTGGAGATGGAGGGCTCCATCCTGATAGATCAGGATCTGTCCGCCTGCCGATTGAGGCAGAATCGAGGCGTCCGGTCCCTCCGCCTGGGGCTCCCGGTCTTGCCTGTCGTCGGTCTGATTCATGGCGTCTTCCTGTTCCATCCACCGGTCTATCACCGGCCAGGCGTCCGCAGTCTCGTCGAGCGTGGCCTTGAGCTTCTGAAGGTCCACCTTGCCTTCGCAGACCACTTCCGTGCAGATATCTCCCTTCCCAGGGGGACCGGCTCACCCCGCCCATGATAGGCTGAGCTGGGTCTCTGTCAAGCGGTGAAGAAGGCCGTTGATCGCGGGCGTGCGGAGAGGGACCGCGTTCACGCATCTACGCTCCGACGCGCCACAGGGCACGAGCGACGAGCGTGGCGAGACCGGAGACCGTAGGCCGGAGGCTGGAGGGAGACCGAATTCACGCATCTACGCTCCAACGCGCCACAGGTTACGAACGACCAGGGACGAGGGACGAGCGACGACCGCCTCGCCCGTGGGGGCAAAAGGCTGGCCAAGGGGGTGGGAATGAAGACGCTCCCCAATAGAGATGCGCGCGCCCCTTGGCCAGTTTCGTGGTTTCCGGCCGTTTCGGCCGGATGGCCCGCTGCTGAGCTCTCTGGTTCCTGTGCCATTTAGTCCACCATACTCCTATTTCGTTACGGTGTTTTCGCAGAGGAAGTTCCTGCCCTGCCTGTGGCCAAAACAGCAGATCGACTCGCAGATTTGACGTAAATCCTTTCTAAACCTGAATCTGTGGCGATACGACAAATCCGAAATTCGAAACTCGAAGCGGAAGCGGTGTGCGGTGCACACCCTACGAGCTACGAGCGACGAGGGACGAGCGACGAGCCACGAAGGACGCGCCCCGGCTCGGGGCGTGGCGGGCGGCTGTCAAGTTGGCGTACGGCGGGGTTGGGGCCCTGCCGGAATTGGCATCTGTAACAGGCGGATGCGGGATGTTCTCGGGCCTGAATGCGATTCGGGACGCACCTAACAGATTCACAAGAAAGCACTTATGGAGCGGGTCCGAAATTGGCGGCTGGCGCGTCGGGCTGCTGGTATATCTTTTGCACGGTAGATGGCATTTACGCCGCAACTATGGCCTGAACACGTTTATGACGCATGCAAATTAAGGAGGCACGCAATTATGGCAGTGAAAGATTTGGCGTTCAACGCGGCGGCACGAGCGAGCCTGCTGGCCGGGGTGGAGAAGCTGGCCAAGGCGGTCAAGGCGACGCTGGGCCCTCGCGGGCGCAACGCCGTGCTCGACAAGAGCTGGGGCGGCCCGAACGTGACGAAGGACGGCGTGACCGTGGCCGAAGAGATCGAGCTGAGCAACAAGGCCGAGAACCTCGGCGCCAAGCTCGTAAAGGAAGCCGCCAGCAAGACTTCCAAGATCGCCGGCGACGGCACCACCACCGCGACCGTGCTGACCGAGGCCCTTTTCAAAGAAGCGTTCAAGAACCTGGCGGCCGGGGCCGACGCGATGGCTCTGAAACGCGGCATGGAAGAGGGCGCCAAGGCCGCCACCGCCAAGCTCAAGACGCTGGCCAAGCCCGTGGACATCGGCAAGACCGACGACATCGTCAACATCGCCTCCGTCTCGGCCAACAACGACCGCGAGATCGGCAAGATCATGGCCGACGCCTTCCAGCGGGTGGGGCGCGACGGCGTGATCACAGTAGAGTCCGGCAAGGGTTTCGAGACGACGGTCGAGTTCGTCGAGGGTATGCAGTTCGACCGCGGGTACATGTCGCCGCACTTCGTGACCAACGCCGACAAGATGGTCTGCGAGCTGGAGAAGCCCTACATCCTGGTCCATGAGGAGAAGATCGGCAGCATCGCCAAGCTCATCCCGCTGCTGGAGAAGATCTCCCAGACCAAGCGTCCGCTGCTGGTGATCGCCGAAGACGTCGAGAGCGAAGTGCTGGCGACGCTGGTCGTCAACAAGCTCAAGGGCATTCTGAAGGTGGCGGCAGTGAAGGCCCCCGGCTACGGCGACCGCCGCAAGGCCATGCTCCAGGACATCGCGGTCCTGACCGGCGCCGAGGCCATCTTCAAGGACCTGGGCATCGACCTGGACAACGTGAGCCTCTCGCAGCTCGGCCAGGCCAAGAAGGTCACGATCGACAACGACAACACGATCATCGTCGAAGGGGCCGGCACGCAGGGGGCGATCAACGGCCGCATCAAGCAGATCAGAGACGAAATCGAAATCACCACCAGCGACTACGACCGTGAGAAGCTCCAGGAGCGGCTCGCCAAGCTCACCGGCGGCGTCGCTCAGATCAACGTCGGCGCGGCCACCGAGGCCGAGATGAAGGAAAAGAAGGCCCGCATCGAGGACGCGCTGCATGCCACGCGTGCGGCCATCGAAGAAGGCATCGTCCCCGGCGGCGGTGTGGCCCTGATCCGCTGCATCGACGCCGTGACCAGCCTGAAGCTCAAAGGCGACGAAAAGACCGGCGCCGACATCCTCGCCAAGGCGATGCGGATGCCGTGCTACTACATCGCGTACAACGCCGGCGCCACGCCCAACCTCGTGGTCAGCAAGGTCGCCGAGGGCAAGGACGGCTTCGGGTACAACGCGGACACCGACACGTACGAGGACCTCGTCAAGGCGGGCGTCATCGACCCGGCCAAGGTCACGCGAATCGCGCTGCAAAACGCCGCGAGCATCGCCGGCCTGCTGCTGACGACCGACTGCCTGGTCACCGAGAAGCCCAAAGACAAGGACGAGATGCCTGCCGGCGGACCCGGCATGGGCGGCATGGGTGGCATGGGTGGCATGGGCGGCATGGGCGGCATGGGAGACATGATGTAGCCGCCCGCTGTCGGAGCGTCGAAACACAAGCACGGTGCTCAAAGGAGTGAAACAAATGATCCGCAGACTCTTCAGCCAAACCGCAATGACGCGTCTATCTGCGTTGGGTCTGGTCGTGGCGATCCTCGTCGGCGGCTGCGACAAAGACTTGAGTCTCAGCCCGTCGAAGAGCAAAGTCCTGACCGACGACGAGCGCATGGAGTGGTGGCGCGATGCGCGGTTCGGTCTATTTGTGCATTGGGGCCTGTACGCGGTCCCGGCGGGAACCTACCAGGGCAAACGCGTCGACGGGACCGGCGAATGGATCATGAACAGCGCCCAGATCCCGGTCGGGGAATACGAGAAGTTCGCCGCTCGCTTCAATCCCATCGGCTACGATGCCGATGAGTGGGTGCGTCTGGCGAAGAACGCCGGCATGAAGTACATCGTCATCACGAGCAAGCACCACGACGGCTTCTGCCTGTGGGACTCGAAGGTGACGAACTACGACGTGATGGACGCGACGCCGTTCAAGCGGGACATCCTCGCGGAGCTGGCGAAGGCGTGCAAGAAGCACAAGATCAAGCTGTGCTTCTACCATTCGATCATGGACTGGCACCACCCCGACGCGCAGGCGCCGTTCTTCCCGAACTACAACGACACGAACCGCTCGAATCCGAACTTCGACCGGTACGTCGAGACCTACATGAAGCCGCAACTGGCGGAGCTGCTGGCCAACTACGGCCCGCTCGGCGTGCTCTGGTTCGACGGGGAGTGGATCAAGGACTGGACCGAGCCCAAAGGCAAGGCGCTGTACGCCTGGCTGCGCGAGCTGCAACCCGATCTGATTATCAACAATCGGGTGGGCAAAGGCCGCCAGGGGATGGAAGGTCTCAGCAAGGGCGACGGCGAGTATGCCGGCGACTTCGGGACACCCGAGCAGCAGGTTCCGGCGACCGGGCTTCCCGGCGTGGACTGGGAAACCTGCATGACCATGAACGACACGTGGGGCTTCAAGTCCTACGACGAGAACTGGAAGTCCTCTGCCGAGCTGATCCGCACGCTCGTGGAGACCGCCAGCAAGGGCGGCAACTTCCTGCTCAACGTCGGACCGACGCCCGAAGGCCTGATCCCGCAGGCCAGCGTCGAGCGGCTCGAAGCGATGGGCCAGTGGATGGCGGTCAACGGGCAGAGCATCTACGGCACGACCGCCAGCCCCATCGGCAAACCCGAATGGGGATACTGCACCGCCAAGGGCCAGACGCTCTACCTGCACGTGACCGAATGGCCCGCCAACGGGAAGCTGTCGGTGAAGCTGCCGAACGCCGGCGCCGCCAAGGCCCACCTGCTGGCGGACAAGAAGAGCAAAGCGCTGCCGGTGGCGTGCACGGACGACCAGGTCACCGTCACGCTGCCGGGCGAGGCGCCCGACGCGGTCGTCAGTGTCGTCGTACTGACGGTCAACACGAAATAGAACCACAGCAACGTAGAAACACTTGTTGGTGAAGGAGTAACTGGATATGAAGCTCAGACCATTGGATGACAGAGTGGTGATCAAGCCGTTGGAAGCCCAGGACAAGACCGCCGGAGGCATCTTCCTGCCCGATACCGCCAAAGAGAAACCCCAGATCGGCAAAGTCGTGTGGACGGGCCCGGGCAAGATTCAGGATGACGGCAAGCGCGCCCCCATGTCGGTCAAGAAGAACGACGAAGTCATCTACGGCAAGTACATGGGCAACGATATCGAGATCGACGGGCAGAAATACGTGATCCTGCGAGAGAGCGATCTGCTGGGCATCGTCGAGAAATAGCACATAACGGACAGGGGCAGCACATCCCGGCCCGCCGGGAGGAACAAACTCATAGAGGAAGACAAACCATGGCAAAACAACTGATGTTTGACGACGCCGCACGGGCCGAGCTGCGCGACGGCTTGAAAGAGCTGGCCGCCGCCGTCAAGGTGACGCTCGGACCGACCGGCCGAAACGTCGTACTGCACAAGAGCTGGGGCTCGCCCAAGGTGACCAAAGACGGGGTCTCGGTCAGCAAGGAGATCGAGCTGCCTCAGCCGTTCAAGAACATGGGCGCCAAGATGGTCAACGAGGTGGCCAGCAAGACCAGCGACGTCGTCGGCGACGGGACCACCACGTCGATCGTCCTGGCGGAGGCCATCTACCTCGAAGGGCTCAAGCACGTGACCGCCGGCGCCAATCCGATGGCGTTGTACCGCGGCATCAGCAAGGCAACCGCGGTCGTCAGCAAGTGCATCTCGGACGCCAGCGCGCCGGTCAAGGGCCATGCCGACATCGCCAAGGTCGCGACGATCAGCGCCAACAACGACGCACAAGTCGGCGAGATCCTCGCCAAGGCGATCGACGCCGTCGGCAAGGAAGGCGTGATCGAGGTCGAGGAAGGCAAGGGCATGGAGAACGAGCTGACCGTGGTCGAGGGCATGCAGTTCGACCGCGGGTATATCTCGCCGTACTTCATGACCAACCCCGACACGCTCGAAGCGGTTCTCGAAGACGCCTACATCCTGCTGCACGAGAAGAAGATCTCCAACATCCGCGAGTTCATCCCGCTGCTGGAGAAGATGGCCCACATGGGCAAGCCGCTGCTGGTCATCAGCGAAGAGGTCGAAGGCGAAGCGCTGGCGGCGCTGGTCATCAACCGCCTGCAAGGAGTCCTGAAGGTCTGCGCCGTCAAGGCGCCCGGGTTCGGCGACCGACGCAAGGCCATGCTCCAGGACATCGCCGTGGTGACCGGCGGACAGGTCATCAGCGAAGACCTCGGGCTCAAGCTCGAGAGCGTCGAGCTCAGCCATCTCGGCCAGGCCAAGAAGATCGTCGTCACCAAGGACAACACGACGATCATCGAGGGCGCCGGCAAGAAGAAGGACATCCAGGCCCGCTGCGATCAGATTCGCGGCCAGATCGAGAAGACCACCAGCGACTACGATCGCGAGAAGCTCCAGGAGCGCCTGGCGAAACTCACCGGCGGCGTCGCGGTCATCAAAGCCGGCGCGGCCACCGAGACCGAGATGAAGGAGCGCAAGGACCTGCTCGACGACGCGCTGCACGCGACGCGAGCGGCCACGGCCGAAGGTATCGTTGCCGGCGGCGGCGTCGCCTTCCTCAAGGCCATCAAGGAGGTCGAGAAGGCCAAGGCCAAGGCCAAGGGCGATGAGAAGACCGGCTTCGACATCGTGATCCACGCCCTCAAGACGCCGACGGCGCAGATCGTCGACAACGCGGGCGAGCACGGCGACGTGGTGGTGGCCCAGTTGCTCGAAAAGCTGGAGAAGGACAAGAACGTCGGCTACAACGCCAACACGGGCGAGTTCGTCGACATGGTCAAGGCCGGGATCGTCGATCCGGCCAAGGTCGCCAGAACGGCGTTGGAGATGGCCGCGTCCGTGGCCGGTCTGATGCTGACCACCAACGTCCTGGTCACCGAGCTGAAGGATGAGGACGCCGAACCGGTCGCCGGTTCCGTTCGATAACTAACCACTCGTGAGCGGTTGGCCACAGAGGGCGCAGAGATGCCAAGCACGAAACTCGAAATCCGAAATCCGAAACAAACCCAAAGCACGAAATCCAAATGACAGAAACGCGGCCCCCGGGCGCGACACTGTTTTGAGTTTCGGCTTTTGATCCTTCGTGCTTGTTTCGGATTTCGATCCCGGCGCGCCGGGACGAGTTTCGGATTTGCTCCGTGTTCTCTGGGTCCTCTGTGGCTGACTCTCTTTTAGTGCTTATGGCCAAACGCGACTACTACACCGTCCTGGGCGTCGAGAAGAATGCCTCGGCGGACGAGATCAAACGCGCCTACCGTCGCCTGGCGATCAAGTATCACCCGGACAAGAACCCGGGCGACAAGGAAGCCGAGGCGAAGTTCAAGGAGTGCGCCGAGGCCTACGAGGTCCTCAGCGACGCGGAGAAGCGCAAGCAGTACGACCAGTTCGGTCACGAAGGGCTCCGCGGGGCGAGCATGCACGACTTCTCGCGCATGAACGTCGAGGACATCTTCAGCATGTTCGGGTTCGAAGACTTCTTCGGCGGCATGTTCGGCGGTCCCGGGGGGCGCCGCCGGGCGAGTCGCCGCAGCGGCCCGACGCGCGGATACGACCTGGAGACGGGCGTAGAGCTGACGCTGAACGAGATCGCGCAAGGGGCGGAGAAGACCATCGAGTTCACGCGACAGGACCGCTGCTCCGAATGCGACGGAACCGGCGCCGCGCGCGGCAGCCAGCCGAGCCGATGCCCCGTGTGCGGGGGCTCCGGCCAGGTGGCCAAAGGCGGCGGCTTCTTCCAGATGGTCTCGACCTGTCCGCAATGCCAGGGCTCCGGCCAGATCATCACCAAGCCCTGCCCGAAATGCAAGGGCAGCGGGCACGTGCCGCGTAAGCGCACCGTCACGATCAAGATTCCCGCGGGCGTGCACGAGGGCCAGGGCATCCGCGTCGCGGGCGAGGGGGAGCCCGGCCAGGGCGGCGGTCCGCACGGAGACCTGTACTGCTACGTCCGCATCAAGACCCACGAGTTCCTGGAGCGCGACGGCGACAACCTGATCGCGGTCGTGCCCATCAGCATGACCCAGGCGGCGCTGGGCGCGACGATCGACGTGCCCAGCCTCGACGGAACCAAGCAGCTCAAGATCCCGCCGGGGACGCAGTACGGCAGCCTCTTCCGCATCCGAGGGCAGGGACTGCCCGACATGCGCTCCGGACGCATGGGCGATCAACTGGTCCAGGTCACGGTCGAGACGCCGGCCCACCTGAACGCCCGACAGGAAGAGCTCCTGCGCGAATTCGCCAAGACGGAGAACATCGACGTGTCCCCCAGGTCACAGGGTTTCTTTGAAAAACTCAAGCGACATTTCGGGAACCACGGATGAAAGACAAGAAGGCCAAACCCAACGACGAGAACGCCAAGACGACGCCCGAAGAGATCGACGCGGTCCACAAGCAACTGGAACAGACGCAGGCCGAGCGCGATGACTTGCTCGGCAAGCTCCAGCGGATCAGCGCCGACTATGCCAATTTCCAGAAGCGTGTGACCCGGCAGGTCACCGACTCAATCGCCTATGAAAAAGAGCATCTTTTCAAAACGCTGCTGCCGGTTCTGGACAACTTCGAGCATACGCTCGAGAAGTCGAAGGCTGCCGAAAACGTCGACGTCGTCCTCCAGGGCGTCCGGATGGTCTACGACCAGATGCTCGGCATCCTCAGTTCGCACGGGGTCGAGGCCGTCCAGGCTCTCGGCGAGCCGTTCGACCCGAGTGTTCATGAAGCCATGATGCGACGGGAGGACCCGGAGCGTCCGGACAACACGATCCTGGAGGAGTTTCAGAAGGGCTACAAGCTGAACGGGCGCGTCATCCGGCCCAGCAGAGTCATCGTCAACAAGCTGGCATGCACGGAGGCTCCGGCGCAGGAGGAACCATCCGGCGAGGCAACGGACGAGCCGGATTCGCAGGCCAATCCGAAGGCCGCCAACGATTTTGAGAGCCCCGACACGGAGTAGTGACCATGCCAACGTATGAGTACGTTTGCGACAGTTGCGGAAACGAATTCGAGGAATTCCAGAGCATCACGGCCAAGCCCCTTCGCAAGTGCCCCGCGTGCAAGAAACCGGCACTGCGAAGGCTGATCGGCACCGGCGCGGGAATCATCTTCAAAGGCTCGGGCTTCTATCAGACCGACTATCGCAGCGACAGCTACAAGAAGGCCGCCGAGAAGGAGACCGGCGGGACCAGCGCCAAGAGCAGCGACAAGAAAGAGGCCAAGACCGAAACCAAGGCCGCATCGACCGAAGCCAGGACGACGAAGGTCGAGAAGAAGAAATCCGCCTGATGCGTCACGCGTCGGGAGACACCAGAGAACTCCTGTGCCTGAGGCGCTCGCCAGAATCTGCATTGGAAGCCTGCTCACCATCGGCCTGTTGCTGACCGGTTGTAGCCCGGCAGAGCGGGCTTCAGCCCATGCGGTCGATACAGCATGGGCTGAAGCCCATCCTACGCGCTCCGAGGTCGGCGACGGCCCCGAGGCATCTGAAGAATCTCACGCTCTGCCCCGCGCATTCGAGCAGAGCCCCCCTGCTCCCGTCATCTTCGTCGAGTACGTGGTGACACCTCACGATGTCGTCGCGCGGATGCTCGAACTGGCGCGTGTGGGTCCCGAGGACGTGGTCTATGACCTCGGCTGCGGCGACGGCCGCATCCTCATCGCGGCCGCAAAGAACTACGGCTGCCGGGCGGTCGGATTCGACCTGGACCGTCTGCGTGTGGCGGAGGCGCGAGCCAACGCTGCCCGCGAGGGCGTGGCCGACCGCGTCACCGTCGAGCAGAAGGACGTACTGAAAGTGGACTTGCGCGCCGCCACCGTGGTGACCATCTACCTGGGGACGGAGCTGAACCGCCGGCTCATACCGCAACTGGAGCAGTTGCCGGCGGGAGCCCGCATCGTCTCACACAACTTCGGGGTCGGGGACTTCGCGCCCGAGCAGATGGTCCGCATGACCAGCCGGGAAGACCACGCCGAGCACCTGATCTATCTTTGGGCCTGCCCTCTCAAGAAGACCGAATAGCGGTCGAATCTCTGCCTTCCGCCTCACGGATGCGCCGGAAGGCCGGGATCATCGGCGCCCGGCGAGCCATCGATCATGCTGCTCGCCTGCCAGGCTTCCTTCAATGACCACACCGCCGGATCGGGGTCCGTCACATCGACCATCGTCAGGGAGAAGCCTCCGCCATCGGTCACGTCGTACCAGTCGTCCGCGTAGGTGAAGCGGTGAATGACCGTTCCCGCCGCATCGACCAGTTCGATCGTCTCCCCGGCGTTGGCCAGCTTGCCGGCGTACTGACCCGCGATGGGCAATCCCGGCCCATACCTGGCCTCGAAGGCGCCGACGTCGTCCACAACCAGGCAGCGTGCCCAGGGCGCCAGCTCGAAGCCGGGGAAGACGAAGTCGATTCCATTGGTGAAGCGGACGAGGTTGAGGTTGATCGTCTCGTCGGCGATGTTGGTTAGTTCCACGTACTCGGCGCCGGGATCGTCGGCGTCGCCCGTGTCCATCGGGTGATACATGATCTCGCTGATGCGAAGCCCCTCGGCCACCGGGCCGACCGCGAACGTCACATCGTGGACGGCGCTCCAGGTGCCGCCCTGCAGGGCGCGGGCGCGGACCCGGGTCGACTCCGTCAGCACGACCGGGCCGGCGTACGCGATCGCGCCGGCGTTGACCGCGCCGCCCGGCAGGCGCGGATCGCTGCCGTCGAGGGTGTAGTAGACATCGCCGGCGGGCGACGTCATCACGAGGTCAAAGCCACTGTCGACCGCCCCGCCGTGCTGGTTGAAGGCCGGAGCCTCGACGCTCGGATACCAGCCTTTGGTTTTGAACTGGGCCAGGACGATGTCGGCGCGCTTCGGGAGGTAGTCGTTGAGCAGGAAGCGCACCTGGGGCAACCAGTCGTCGTCTTTGGTGCGGGGCTTGGTGACCTTTGCGTCGCCCCAGCGGGCGGACTCGGCGATGACCGCCAGGTCGATGGTGTCCTTGCGGGCCGTCAGCAGGCTCGCCGCGACCGGCGGTGTCATGACGCCGTCGTTGAAGAAATGTTTGTAGACGCGGTCGGCGAATCGCATCTTGTACTCGCGGTGCGCGGCAAGCTGCTGGTGCAGCCATTGCGGGTTGAAGTACTGCGACTGCTGGCCGGCGCTGTAGGGGCCCGTGCGGTTCTCATTGACGTTGAACATCGTGTGCTCGCAGTCGTGCCGGAAGAACTTGAAGCCGTCGGGATTCGTGCGGTTGTAGATGGCGTAGAAGTTGTTCGGGCGGCTGTTCTGGAGGAAGCTCGAGATCGGCGCATCGAGATCGCCGACGTAGAACGTGCAGATCATATAGTCGATGAGATTGTCCACGTCGACGAGCCGCTCGTAGGCCGGGTTCGGTGTGCCGTCGGGATTGAGCCCCTGAACCTGGTAGTACGCCGCATCGGTGCCGAAGCCTTTCGAGGCGGCCTGCCAAAGGCGATTGTACGCATCCAGATTGCCGTCGGTGGTGTGGATCGTGTAGGGCGCCCCCGGGCCGGCGTCGACCTTGGCCACGTCGTAGTCCTCCACCTCGCCTCCGAAATACGATGTCGCGTAGCGCGCCTCGGAGCGTTCCTGGGTCTGGTAGACGCCCCAGTACTGGCCGTTGAGATACAGGTGGTAGTATCGGCTCCTCGTGTAGGGCCGGCCTGTGGCGCCCTGCAAGTCGCGGCTGAACACGTCCCGCAGCAGGCTGTTCTTGCCGCCGTTGTCGTCGCCCATGCTGCCTTTGAAGGCCCAGGAGTAGTTCTGCTCGGCCCGCAGGTCCACCTTCTCGAATTCATCGACGCCTTCGTCCTCGAACAGCGGGTACTTCAGCCTGGACGCACCGTACTCGGCCCGGAAGAACAGCCGGAAGCCGTGCTTGGCGTTCGTCCCCTGCCGGCCGTAGCCGCCGCGAATCCGCAGTCCCGCGTCGATCTGGAACCCCTCGGTTCCGTCCGGATAGACCAACTCCACGGAAACCGGGCGCTCCCACGCGATGCCGTCCTGCAAGGCATTGACATAAATCCCGGTGCTCGAATTGAACAGATTGGCCAGGGGCGTCACCAGCGAGATCGACGGCAGTGACCGCAGCGCATCATCGACCAAGTCCTTGTACCTGGCGTCGTTGACCACCTCGGGGTCCATGCCGTAATCGATGACCTGCCCCCCGCCCATGCCGCCGCCAGGAAACCAGCCACCGCCACCGCCGCCGGACTGGGTTGACGGAGAAGGCCAGCCCGTCCCAGGGCTCTGGCCGCTCGGTGACTGAACCACCACATCCGCAACGAAGATGTAGGTCTGGGTGCCGATGGGCGAGGGCTTCCATCCATCCCTCCTCGCGACGGCCCTCAGGCAGGTGGTCCGGCGAATCTCGATCGGCCCCTTGTAGATCAAACCTGAGAGGGCGCGTCCTCCGGGCTGCCCCGGGTCCTCTGCGTCCAGCGTGTAATAGATCGTCGTCTCCGGCGTCGGAGTGCTCAGGGTGACGGTGAACGGCTGATCGCAGAAGCCGCGCTCGCGGCTGAATTCCACTGGCTCGACGAGACCCTCGTAGGCCCCCTCGTTCGGCGCCCCCGGCGTCGGTTCGGCGAAGAACTGCCACTGCTCCTGGCCGTCGGGACAGCGGCCGTACGACAAGTCCATCACCAGCGCCGGAAAGCTCACACTGTCGATCGGGGTCGCGCCGTCGGCGACAAACAGGCCGACGTATTCACCCTCGGCATCGAGCTTGAAACTCGCGTGCAGCCCTTCATCGGCGGTGTCGCCGTCGGCCCAGATCACCACGTATCCCTGCGGCGGCACGGTCGTCAAGGCAGGGACGCCCGCAGGCACCTGCCACATCCCAGGTTCGTTCGGATCATCGGTCAGGTACATGCCGGCCAGATCGACCGGCGCATCCCCATAGTTGTAGATCTCGATCCAGTCGTCGTATTGGCCCTGGGGGTCCTGGCCCGCCGCTCCGTTGGAGGCGACAATCTCGTTGATCGCCAGGGAAATGCCCTCCTGGGCTGCCAGACGGCCCGCCACCGCCAGGGCTACACAGACTGCCGCCCCCATCACGGCCAGTTTCGACGATCGGAACATGCTCAATCTCCTCTGCATCAGATATGTAGCGGCCGGGTCAGCATGGGCACAGAATGTGCCCGCCCACGACCCACACACTGAAGGTAGCCCGCTCGGGCGGGCTGGTTACACGCGAAAGTGGGCGATTCCTGAGATATTCTGGCTCGCAGTCTACTGGGCCGGGGCAGGCGTCGCGGGCGGGGCGACCCAGTCGTAGGTCGGGAGAATCCGGCCGTCTTCGAGCGTCAACCCGGCTGCACACATAGGCGATATCCCGTCCTGACCGTCCGGCCGGGTCGAGATAGCAGTGATTCCGAGGCTGACAGCCGGGACCACCTCGCCCGAATCGGAGGCGCCGTTGCCGTTTCGGTCGAACCAGACGGACAAGCCCTCCATCTCGCCTAAGTCCAGTCGGCCGTTGCGGTTATCGTCGAGAACATCCATCGCGCGGTAGCCATTCTTGAAGAACATCCACCACGTCGCCGAGCCGAACATCTGGCGTCCCGAGGTGATCCGGCCGGTCCGACCGGAATCCCAGACCAGGAAGCCCGTCGTCGGCTTGACCCACGGACGCTTCTCCGCGCGGCCGTCGCCGTCCAGGTCGAACGACACAACCGTCGCAGGCGCCAGCAGGTCCGCCAGCGAGCGGTGTGCCTCCAGGCCAAACACGATCGGCGTTATCGCGCCAACGGGCAGGGCTTCGAACTTCGCCAGATTCGCCTTGATCGCCGCGAGCCTGTCCTGCACGTCCTTGGGAACGTCCTTCTCCCTCTCCCAGAGACGCACGAAGGCGCTGCCGGCTTCATAGCTGATGATCCCGCGCAGTCCCTCGATGGGCAGCCGATCCAACTCCAGATCACTTCGGATCGATAGATCGTAGGCCAGCAGGTAGGTCTGCCTGACGGCGCTCAGCAGGATCGCCTTGAGGCCGGGCGGCATCAGCACGCCACCGGCCTCGGCGAAGAGCTCCAGGTACTGCTCGCCCAGGCTGGCCTGACCCAGGACGTACAGCGCGTTGTTCGGATCGAGTGCCGCGGCCCGGTAGAAGTTCCACTGCGCCGCTCCGGCGTGTTCGATGAGCTGATCCGTCGTCGGCTGCTCGGGCCGCCAGCCTTCCCGTTCGAGATCGGTCTGGACCTGACTGACACGGGACCAGAACGCGTCGACTTGGCCGGCGGGAAGGTCCGCCGCCGAGCCCACGCCATACTCATCCAGCGCGATGCGCATCGCCTCGGTGTACCGCGCGGCGCCGAGATAGTCCTCCCACCACCAATACTCAATCACGGAAGGCGGAGTCTGCTCGTTGAACGCTCCCACCAGAAACGCCTTGTTTGCGAAGGCCAGGTAGTGAATCCGCGCCAGGGTGTAATAGCCTGCCGGATCGTTCGGCTCCTCCGCAACATAAGCCGTCGCGTTGGCGATCAATCGCTCGACCGGAAGATACTGCGGCCGCATCCACATTGCTCCGGCGACGCCCACAGAAAACCCAACCGTCAGCACTACTACCGCATATCGCAACGTCCTCATGGTCTTACCCTCACTCAAGATACAATCCCCCCCGAACGCACACCCCCAACCCCGGAATGCCGTCTGGGCCACAACCGTTCTCATTCTAACATTTCCGCCCGCCCCCGATCAAGCAGAGCCGCTTCGCAGCGCCGCCACCGGTCTCATGGGACACCAGGTCATGCCCTTGCCTCTACGTCTGGCGGCGTAGCGACGTTCATGCCGAGATGTGGTAGACTGTGGGACATGATACGGATACGACGGATGACGGGGGCGGACCTGGCGCTGGGGCTGCGTCTGAGCCGCCAGGCCCAGTGGAACCAGACGGAGACGGACTGGCGGCGGTTCCTGGACCTGGGCGGCGAAGGCTGCTTTGTGGCCGAAGTGGACGGGACAGCGGTCGGGACGACCACCACGTGCCTGTTCGATTCGGTGGCCTGGATCGCGATGGTCCTGGTGGACGTCGAAGCCCGTCGTCAGGGTGTCGGCTCGGCGCTGCTGGGGCATGCCCTGGCCTTCCTCGACGCCAGGGGCATCGAGACGGTTCGCCTGGATGCGACGCCCGCCGGTCAGCCGGTCTACGAGAAGCTCGGTTTCGAAGCCGAGTACTCGCTGACTCGATATGAGGGCGTCGCGTCATGCGCCGATGTCGAATGTCACACGGAGGAGGCGACCGCCGAGATGCTTGCGGAAATGAGCGAGCTGAACCGCCGTATGACCGGCACGAATCGCGCAAGACTGCTGGCTCGCCTGTTCGTCGATGCCCCGCAATCCATGCGCGTCGTGCGCATCGCCGGCCGTCTCGAAGGATTCATCACGTCACGGCCCGGCGCCAACGCGACGCAGATCGGCCCCTGCATCGCAACGCCCCCGGCGGGCCCGATCCTGCTGGCGGAGGCACTGAATCGCTGCGCCGGTCAGCGTGTATTCGTGGATGTCCCCAGCGAGCACGTTAGAGCAGTCCAGACGCTCGAAGCAAAGGGACTGAAGGCGCAGCGACACCTGCTGAGAATGTATCGCGGCAAGCCCATCCACGACCACATCGAAGCCCTGTGGGCCGGCTCGGGTCCCGAGAAGGGATGAACGTTCAAACCAGCGATGCGAGGTAGTACACGATGCCGGCCAGGCTGACGGCGATGGAGACGATCATGGCGATGTTCCAGATCAACGCCTTGGGGCCGCGTGGCTTGTCCTCGCCCAGATAGGCCCGGCTGTTGTTGAGAATGAAGAAGCCGATGAACGCGATCGGCAGCATGAGGCCGCAGATGGCCGAGGTGGGCACCGCCACCCAGGGCCCCAGGTATCTCCAGAGCACCACGCCCGCCATGCCTGGCGCGGGGAGCAGACAGGCCAGCCGGTAGCGCCAGCTCCCCGGCTCGACGCCGAAGATCTCGCAGACGGCAAATCCGCTGAGCAGCATGTGCATGGTGATGGAGCTCATCGCCATCGCGACGATCCCGATGCCGAAGACGATGCGCGAGAAGAACGCGTTCAGGCCCGCCGATTCGAGCATGGCCGCCGCCGCTACCGGGGAAAGACTGGTGGACCCGGACGCGAACTGGGCCGGATCGTAGATCGTGCAGGCGGTCGCAATGACCATCAGCGACGTGGCGATGCAGAACGGCAACATCATGCCGATGAGCAGATCGAAGCGGGAAAGCCCCCGGTGCTCGCGGCCCCAACCACGGGCCAGCAGCGTGTACGGGAAGAGGAACGTCGCATTGATTCCGGTCGAAGCGCTGAACGCCGCCATCACGATGGAGACGCCGCGTGCATCGGTGGGAACGTACAGAGGCAAAAAGCCTTTGAACACCCCGGCCCAATCCACGCCGCCGTCGATCGCGCGCCGGACGATCACCACGAGAAAGGCCAGCATGATCATGCAGACCAGGCCCTTCAAGGTCCTCTCGTAGAAGCGCACCCCCGCTCGTCCGGAACTGTAGGACCAGACCGCGACGGTCGAGATCGCCAGGATCGCCAGGCCGATCGCGAGCAGCAGCGCGGTCCGCCCTGCCGAGGAGGCCGGCTCCCAGTGCGTGACGACCTTGATCATGTCCTCGGTCATGCCCGCCGCCAGGGCGTATTGCGGCAGGTGCCATATGATGGTCGCCAGCAATGCGCCGATGGCCCAGCTCCACGCCAGCGCCGGATGGATGTAGCGCTTCATCGCGTAGAACGGCCGCGTCCCCGTCGAGAGGGTCTGATACGACATGGCGGCGAACATGACGATCCCCAGCCCCATCGCCAGTGGCTGGACCCACAGCAGGCGGTACTCCAAATACGCACCGGCAAACAGCGACGCCATGGCGCTGCCGCTGCCAAGCACCAACGCGCTCTGGAGCCATCCGGGCCCGGTCTTGTCGAGGTAGCCGCGCCACCGCCCCAGGACACCTCGCTCGTTCAGCGCTGCCAGTTCGGCCTTCTCCTGCGCCAGCGCTTCCGGGGCCGATGCGGTGAACATCGGCAGGCCCTTCACCGGCCGGTCCACTGGAGCGGGCGTCTCGTCCTGTCTATGCTCCACGTCAATCTCCTCTCCATGTCAGCAAGCGGCGCGTCGAAGAACCTTGCCGGTGTGTTCGGCGCTCTCGTTGAGAAACGAGGCGGCCATCGAGGTAGGTTCGCAGGACCAGCGTATTCCGAATCGCATCGATGTCACAGGCGAGCAGATCGGTGTCGACGACGATGAAATCGGCGCGCTTTCCTTTCTCCAGCGAGCCGGCGAACTTCTCCTGGAACAGGGCCTGCGCGCAGTTGATGGTGTAGAAGCGGATCGCCTGCTCGCGTGTGAGGGCCTCTTCCGGATGCAGTTGGCCCTCGTACCAGCGCGCCCGGCGGGTAATCGCGGTCCACATGCCGAGGAACGGATCGTATGGATTGATCGAGCGCAGCGAACCGACCTTCTGCATGTGGTCCGATCCGCCCGCGGCCAAGCCACCGGCGGCGAAGATACTGTGCAGCGGCTGGAAATACCGCAATCGCTCGTTGCCGAAATGGCCCGCCAGCGTGCGCGTGTCCAGATACAGCCACGCCGGCTGCACCAGCGGAATCACGCCGAGGTTAACGGTCTTCGCCACGGACTCGGCGCTCATGAAGTTCGAATGCGTGATGCAGTGGCGCATCTGACGGACGGGCAACGTCGCACTCAGTTCCTCGTAGACGTCGAGCAAGGCATGGACCGCGCCGTCGCCGACGGTGTGCGCAGTGAACTGGAGGCCGCACTCGGTGGCGGTGCGGACAATCGGCAGCAGCCGGTCATGGGGAATGAACAGGACACCGCAGTAGTTCGGATCGTCGATCGCGTAGGTCTTGCTGACGCCCCACGGCCCTCGCATGTAGGCGCTGCCGGTCAGCATGCCCCCGTCGAGAAACGTCTTGATGCCGATGATGCGCAGCATCGGCCCGCCTTCCCGCAGCGGGTGACGCGCCACCTGGCGTATCTGCTCCTCGATCTGCTCGATCGGGCCGATGGTGTCGATGTAGTATTGGGCCGCGACGCGAACCGTCAGCTCATCGGCCTTCAGCATCTTCTGGTAAAGCTGAAGGTTCTCGGGGTCGGCGGCGCCGTCGCAGATGCCCGTGATGCCGACCGCGTTGTACGCTCCGAAAAGGGTCCGCAGCCGCTCGTACCGGTCGGCCGGCGTCGGCTCTTTGCCCGCAGGCTTGCTCTTGATGAAGCGGTTGCAGCTTCGCAGGATGCCCGTCAGCTCGCCCGTCTGAGGGTCCTTCTCCGCGTATCCCGGACCGCCGTCGGTGACGCGAAAGTCCTCGTCGATGCCGCTGAGTCGAAGCGCCAGGGTGTTGAGCGATGCATCGGGGCCGGTCCGGAAGACGGCCGGATTCTTCGGCGCCGCCTCGTCCATCTCCGCACACGTGGGATACCGCTGCTCGCGCAGGCGCGTGATGAACACCTGCTGCAAGACGATCCATTCGCCGTCGGCCAACGCGTCCGCCCGCGCCCGGAAGTAACCGAGCACATCCGCAATCGAATCCATCTGGGGGATCGGATGGTCGAACTCGGTCATGGCGGCGTCGCAGGGATGGACGTGCGAGTCGATCAGTCCAGGCAGGACCATTCGGCCTTCGAGGTCGAGCGCTTCGGTGCCGTCGTCTTTGAGGCGCAGGACCTCGTCGTTGCTCCCGACGGCGACGATGCGCCCATCCTGAACCGCCATCGCCTGCGCGATGGAGAAGTCCGCATCGACCGTGACGATCCGGCCGTTGAACGCAATGAGGTCGGCGGCCGAGGCGAGAAGCGGAAAACAAAAGACCGACAGGATTACAGCGAAGGCGGTAGCGCGTGCAGTTCTCATCAGCGAACTCCCGGAAAACGCACGACCGGCGGAGCTCGAGGACTCAGCACTCCAAGCGGCGTCCGATCATCTATCGGGTATTTCACACCTCCCAACCCGCCATGTCAATGTCTGAACCGGCGCATCGATGCGAATGGCCGGACCGGTACGTTCGCCGTCAGTGTGCCCGTGGGGACATCAAGGACGCCTTGCGGCATCACTGCAAACAGCGGCGCAATAGGTCCTGTAACCGCCGGTCAGGTTCCGCGCGCGGAAGCCACGCTGGTTGAGGATGCGCGCCGCCAGATAGCCACGCAGGCCGACCTGACAGAACACGAACAGCTCCTTGTCCTTCGGGATTTCGTCGAGCCGGTTGCGCAGCTCATCAAGCGGGATGTTGACCGCGCCGGGGATCGTGCCGGCCTGCACTTCGCCCGGCGTGCGCACGTCGATCAGCTTCTGATTCTCGCGCGGCTCGACCACGTCCTGCACGTGACAGATCGGCATGTCGCCGGCGATGAAATTGGCCGCGACGAAGCCGGCGTAGTTGACCGGGTCCTTGGCCGAGCCGAACGGCGGCGCGTAACATAGCTCCAGGTCCTGCAAATCGAAGACGGTCATGCCCGCCCGCAGGGCGACCGCCAGCACGTCGATCCGCTTGTCGACGCCCTTGGCGCCGACGCACTGGGCGCCGAGGATCCTGCCCGTCCTCGGATCGAACAGCAGCTTGAGACTCAACTGACTGGCGCCGGGATAGTATCCGGCGTGGCTGGCCGGATGGACGTAGACCTTCTCGTAGGCCATGTCCTGCCGCTTGAGATTCTTCTCGTTCATCCCGGTCGTCCCAACTGCCAGGTCGAACACCTTGCAGATGGCGGTCCCCTGCGTCCTGGCGTACTTGCTGTCGCGTCCGAAGATCGTGTTGGCCGCGATGCGTCCCTGGCGGTTCGCAGGCCCGGCCAGCGGAATCACCGCCGGACAATCGCCCACAAAGTCCGTCACCTCCACCGCGTCGCCGACCGCATAGATGTTCGGATCGCTCGTCTGCATTTGCTCGTTGACGACGATGCCGCCCCGCCGGCCGATCTCCAGGCCCGCCTCCCGGGCCAGCTTGACCTCGGGCCGCACGCCCACCGCCATGATGACCAGGTCGGCGGCGATTCGTTTGCCGTCGCTCAACAGTGCGCTGGTGCCGTCGTCATCGGTCGAGACTTCCGTCACGCTCGTGCCCAGGTGCAGATCGACGCCGTGCCGCTTCAGCTCCTCGTGCAGCGGCGCGGCCATCTCGGGATCGACGCTGCCCATGACGTTGGCTTCCAGCTCGACCAGCGCCACGGCCAGGCGGCGATCGATCAGCGCCTCGGCCATCTCCAGGCCGATGTACCCGCCCCCTACTACCACGGCCCGCGAGCAGCCTTCCTTCTCGACCACCGCCTTGATCGCGTCCATGTCCGGGATGGACCGCAGGGTGAAGACGCGGGGCGAATCGGCGCCCGGCATCCTGGGGCGCACGGGCTCGGCGCCGGGACTGAGGATCAGTGCATCGTAGCCCATCTGGTATTCCTGCCCCTTGGCCAGATCGCGGACCGTGACCTGTCGATTCGCGCGGTCGATTTGCGTGACCTCGCTCTGTGTTCGCACGTCGATGGCGAATCGCTCGCGCATTTTCTCCGGTGTCTGAACTAGCAAAAGGTCGCGGTCCTTGATCTGCCCGCCGATGTGGTAAGGCAGGCCGCAATTGGCGAACGAGATGTAAGGCCCCCTCTCGAACATGACGATCTCGGCGTCTTCGCTGAGCCGCCTGGCCCGCGCGGCCGCCGAAGCGCCGCCTGCGACGCCCCCTACGATCACGATACGTTTCTTCTGAGCCATGTGAATCTCCATTGGCGACACGAGTTATGATTTGCACTGAGCGGTGATGCACTCGACCAGCTTGGGCAGGCGAGGCGACGCGATTCTGTAGTACACGGTCCGTCCCCTTCGCTCGCTGGACAGCAGGCCGTGCCCCTTGAGCAGCCGCAGGTGCTCGCAGGTCTGGTTGGCAGAGGTTTTGCACAGCTCGGCAATCTCGTGCACGGCAAATTCGCCCTGCATCAGGATACTGACCATTTTCAGACGAACCGGGTGCGCCATCACTCTCAGGCACTCTGCGGCCTCTTCCAGCACCTCGTCACCCGGCAGTTCCAACTGTTTGGCCATCACCATTCCTTTCATGCCCGTACTAAACCTATACATATCGAAATGTTACGATATGCCAATATATTTTCGGCAGCCCAAAAGATTCCCGATTCTCGCTTGACAAATAGTTCTATATAGTACTATTCTATGCCGAACCAATTGACGCGGTCGGAGAATTGAACATGAACAGGTGCAATCATTCGCGGAAACACGGGATGGGGCTCGTTCTGGTTGCTGCTTTGATGTCCATCGGGCGGGCCGAGACTGTGCATGTGAACGTCGGGACCGGCGACGACAGCAACCCAGGGACGCTGGACAAGCCGTTGCGGACTCTCGGGCAGGCCGTGACAGTCGGACTTGATCCCACCGCGTCCGGCTCCGTCACCATCGTCATCGCCTCCGGGTTGTATAGCCTGAATCACTGCGTGACTCTTGGCGGGAATCGAGCGTTCACCGAGCAGGACCGGCTCACGATACGAGCTTCGATCCTGCCAGACGATCCGCAGTGGCACCTCGGGCTGATGCCCGTGATCGTCTCGACCGAGAATCCGGAAAGACCGGGCGTGCCGGGACAGCCCAGCGAGACGTATAGCCTGAAGGTGCAGACCAGTCACGTGACGATCCAGGGCCTGAAGCTCCTGGGCAATCCTCTGCCCGACAATTGGCACTGTTGCATCGAACGGATCGGGACCGACCTTCACGACCTCGTCGTAACCCAGTGCATGTTTCTCGGCAACAGGAACACCTCGGATATCTACTGTGCGACCCTGGCGACGGGCCACCGCTTCATCGTCGACCACTGTGTCTTCTCGAACTGTCACGCCTGCGCCGTGTTCTGGGACGGTCTCGACGGAATCGGCGGCAAGGGCTGTGCCATGCGCTACTGCGTTGTGAACGGCGCGTTCATCTCGGGTGTGTGGACGTGCCAGACGAGCGAAGACTTCGAATTCCATCACAACATCGTAGCCCGCAGCGAATACGTATGGATGCGCAAACCGGGCGACCAACAAACATATCGCATAGGCGATTGTGCGATCGTCGACAACCGTTACTTCTCCGGCTATGGCCTCGCCAGCGGACCTCTGGGAGAAACCGAACCGGAGGTCAACTTCGACAAGGACCGTGTCGTCACCGAAGGCCGTCTGGAATTCGCCTCGCACGAGATGATCCATCTCGCGGAGAAATCGGCCGGCCATCATCTGAACGCAGGGTTGTTCCGTGAAAGCCAACCTAAGTAAGGAGTGGAGAGATGCCAAGTCACAGCGATCTCAAAGACCGGCTCATGCGGATCGTCCGCACGATCAACAAGACGTGCGTGGCGCGCAAGGGTTTCGACAAGCTCACGCCTCTTTTTCACGAGGACGTAGTCATGGTTCAGCCCGGCCTGGCTGCGCGGGCGAAGGGACGACAGGTGTGCCTGAAGAGTTATGAGGACGCCTGTTCGCAGATGACCTTCGAGAAGCTCGACGCCTCGGACGAGCAGATCGACGTGTTCGGCTCGACCGCGGTCCTCGCGTACAAGTACGACTGCGCCTGGGAGTTCAAAGGCAGGCGATTCGAGGACGACGGTCACGAGATTCTCGTGTTCGTCCGGGAAGGCGACGACTGGAAGGTGGCGTGGCGCACGCTGATCCCAGGGACGCGACAGGTCCAGATGTGCCCGGCCGAAGAAGAGAAGGTGCGTGCGAATGCGGGCACGGACATCCGGCGAACCTGCCTGGATCTGATGGCCGCGACGCCAGCGTGCTATCTGACGACGGTCGACGCCGACGGTTTGCCGCTGACGACCGCCATGAACAACCTGCGTTGCGCCAAAGACTACCCTTCTCTGGTTCCACTGTACGAAGAGGCCGACAACGATTTCCTCGTCTACATCACCACCAACATGCCGTCGGCCAAGATGGCCCGCCTGCGGGCGAATCCGAAGGTTTCCGTCTACTTCTGCGACCCAGGGCAGATCGTGGGATTTACCTTGAGCGGCCAGATCGAGATCGTCACCGACCAGGCTCTCAAGGATCGCATCTGGCAGAAGGGCTGGACCATGTACTATCCCGACGGCCCTCACGGTTCCGAATACGGCATCCTCCGACTGGCGCCAAGGCTCGTCCGAGGCTGGTGCCGCAACCAGCCGTTCGAGATTCGGATTGCCAAGCCATCGTAGAGCGAGAAGTCGCAAGGAAAGGAGAGACGATGACTGTGAAATGGCTGTGGACATGCCTGCTGGGCGCGACGATCGCAGTCTGCGGAGCGGCTACGCCGCTCTATGCAGAAGAAGCCGCGTCCGCTGCGTATGGTTCCAATCCGGATCGAGGCGCCTACGCACAAATCAACGGAGTGCGTATCTATTACGAGCGGCATGGCCGGGGCGCCCCCATTCTCCTGCTGCACGGTGGCTTCTCGCATATCGCCGCACAAGCGCCGTTGATCGATCTGCTCAAGCCGCACCACGAGGTGATCGCGGTGGACACGCGAGGTCACGGTCGGTCCACCCTCGATGACCGGCCGATGACCTATCCCCTGCTGGTGGACGACATGGCCAGGCTGCTGGAGCAGCTTGGCGTCGGCCCTGTCACCATCGTGGGACACAGCGACGGAGGCATCATCGGCTACATTCTGGCGGTCAAGCACCCCTCGAAGGTGCGCGCCCTGGTTGCGAACGGCGCCAATTTCCGCAAGGAGGGCCGCGGCGGGATGCCCCCGGAGACCAACGAATGGATCAAGACCATCACGCCGCAGATGGTCGAGCAATGGGGCGACATTCGCGGCCCGTACGAGAGGCTCAACCCCAAGGCGGACTGGAACCGCTTCGCGAGCAAGGTGAAGGAGCTCTGGCAGAGCGAAACGCTCCTGGCGGAAGACGACCTGAAGGCCATCCGCTGCCCCGTGTTGATCTGCCACGGAGACAGGGACACGTTCGTTCGCCTTGCGGACATCGTGTGGATGTACGAACAGATTCCCAACGCGAATCTGTACATCGCCCCGGACGGCGGACATGGCCACCACATCGATCAGATCGAGCCCTTCGCTCCCATTCTCCTGCGATTCCTGAACCGGGTCCATAACACTCGATAGCCCATTGGGAGATAACGATGGAAAAGCCATGTTTGAATGACAAAGATGTGCGTCCGGATGATGAGGTTCTCCGTCGCTGCCTGGGGAAAGTGAAGGCCACGTGGGATGCGTTTGTCACCCTTCTCGGCGAGAGCGATCCCGCCATCTCTGGGGAATGGCGCTACTACACGGATGGCAAGAACTGGCTCTACAAGGTCACGAAGAAGAAAAAGACGATCTGCTGGGTCTCCGTCTGGGTCAACGCATTCAAAGTGACGTTCTATTTCCCTGATCACGCGGAAGAGCCAATTACCGCGAGCAAGCTGAAGGCCGAATACATCGATCAGTTCGTCCAGGGCAAGAGGTATGGCAAGATACGGGGCGTGACGGTCGTCGCCAAAAGACCGACGGACCTGAAGGCGATCCGAACGCTGATTGACATCAAGGAGCAACTGAAATGAGCGCGTGTGGCAGCCTCAAGCGCAGCTTGGGGATGGCAGAACTCTCTGCTTCGTGGATCGCAGAGGACTGCCGTTCAAAGAACCATCCCCAAGTCCTTCGGACTTGAGGCTGCCACCCCGAATCATACGCCCCCCATGAGCGACAGCATGAAACAGCAACGGCAGGCCGGATTCCTGATGGCGAAGATTCGCCAGGTAGGCGAGCGCATCTTCTTCCGCCGGCTCAAGGAATCGGGCGTCGAGATCAACCCCGCCCAAGGGCGGATCATGTTCGCCCTCTGGCAGAAGGACGGCGTCTCGATCCAGGAACTCGTCAGGAAGACGCTGTTGGGCAAGTCCACGCTGACGAGCATGCTCGACCGGCTCGAAGCGATGGGTTTTGTCCGCCGGCAACGCTGCGAAGAGGACCGGCGCCAGGTCCTGATCTACCGAACCGAGAAAGACCGGGCCACCGAAAAGCAATACGTTCAGCTCTCCGAGCGGATGACGGAAATCTGGTACCAGGGCTTCACCAAAGCCGAAGCCGGCCAGTTCGAAGCGTATCTGGAGCGAATCCTGGATAATCTGACGGAATACGAGCGAGGTATCGAATCGGGAGATCGTCATGAGTGATATGCGCGAGCAGGGGCAATTCGGAGGGTTCAGCCCCAAGGCATTTCGGTTCCTCAAGGACATCCGCACGCACAACGACAAGGCTTGGCTCCAGGCCCATCGCGCCGACTACGAGCAGTATCTTCTGCAACCTCTGCGTGACTTGGTGACGGATCTGGGTGACTCCATGCTCGACATCGATCTGTCGATGGAGGTCTCGCCGACGGTGGGCCAGACCATCTCGCGGATCTATCGCGACACGCGATTCAGCAAGGACAAGTCGCCGCTGCGGGACTGCATGTGGATCACCTTCAAGCGCAGCCGCAAGGACTGGGCCAACTGGAGCGTGGGGTACTTCCTCGAAATCAACGCGACTTGGTACCGCTATGGACTGGGGTTCTACGACGCAGCGCCCGACGTGATGGCTCAATTCCGGGCCCAGCTCGACGACGACCCGAAGACGTTCGTCAAAGCCATCGACTGGTTCGACCAGCAGGACATCTTCACGCTCGAAGGCGAGACCTACAAGCGGCCCAAAGGCGCCGACAAGCCCGAGCCGGTCCGCACGTGGTACAACTACAAGAGCTTCTATCTCTGCTGCAACCGCAAGAACGACAAGGCCATCCGCAGCCCGCAGTTAGTGGACGACCTGAAGGCCGGCTTCGGCCTGGCCGCCCCGCTCTACCATTACCTGCTCGACACCCTCGCCCGCACCAAGCCATCGCGATAGTCTCTTGTTCGTAGCAGCGTCGTGAGACGCTACTCCTCTGAAGCGAATATGCTCTTACGAGCACACTACAAACACAGAGCGGCTATCGCTCGATCTCGATGCCAAGCTCCTTGAGCCGGGGACCTGTCACGTACTCAACGTGCCCGTCGACGAACGCGACGGCGGCCTGGTCGGACGCGAGCCGGCTGTGAGCTATGGGCTTGCTGGACGGCTCTCGTACGTTGGCCGGATTGAGGCCCTTTCCTGTGTACTCGACGTTCTCGCGTACCCACACCCAAAGGCCCTCTTCACGCGCGAGATAAGGCTCAAGCATCTCCAATGCATCGGGAAAAACGCCATCGTTGTCGCTGGCGTACAGATGGGCGGCCAAGGCCACTTGCTTGAGATGGCTCAGCACGGTCACGCGTGCCTGAATCTCGGCCTCCTGTCGAAGCTCTTCCGCCGATTTCTGCTTCGGCTCGTACCGAATGCCGAGCTCCTCAAGTCGCGCGGGGCTCTCGAATGCCACCTGGGTATCCAGGTACAGCACGTTGGTGCCGGTCCCGCTCCGGATCAGGGTCTTATCGTACGCGGTGGGACGCTTCGGCCTGTCTCGCCGCACCGTCATGCCCTTTCCCAAATAGCCGACGTTGTCATACAACCAGGAGAATCCGACTCCATATTGCCGGCGCACGTCCGTCAACTCGTCCGGTAGCTTGTCGTCGTGGTCGTTGGCATAGATCAGCAGGGTCTTGCCCAAATCCGATAGGCGCGTCGCCGATTCCGCTCGTGCCTCCGCCGAGACGGCGGAGGTCGCGGCAGGCACGATGGACTGCTCGGTGATTTGGCCATTGCGGATGACGATGCGGAGCGTCGCACGGTTGTTGGTTTCGTCCGGCTCGGCGACCAGGTTGCCGGGGTCGAGGACGACGGAGACTTCGTTGGCGCCCTCGCGGAGGGCGAACTGCGAGGAGACTTCGTTCCAGGTCTGGCCCGGCTCCAGGGGTCCGGCGCCGTGCATCATCGGCGTAGCGATCTCGGGATCGCCTCGATAGAAGTAGACGGCGATCTTGGGGCAGGCGGCGACACCCCGGTTCCGAATCGAAACGATGGCCGCGAAGGTGCCCAGGTCGGGATCGGCGCGCACCTTGAAATCCTCGATGGCGACGTCGCATCCGGTGACGGCGCTTCGCGCGACTTCTTTCGAATCAGCCAGCAGCTTCGACCCGGCGATCAGCCGCTTGAGCTGATCGCTGTCGGGCGCCGCCAGAAGGATCACGTGCAGTCCTCGTGCTTCTTTGGCCATCTCCACGGTCTGCCCCTGCCGAAGCGTCTGCTCGATCCGGCCCCAGGGCATCGGCAGCAGATCCTCATAGCCGGCGGGAATGCGATCCTCGCTATCGAGCGTGAAGACCAATACAAGGATGCCGTGGGACATGCGATGGTCCGTGCCGTCGAAGATCTTGTCGTAGGTTTCCTTGTCGTGATAGCGTCCGGTCTTGTTCCAGGTCCAGTCCTGCGTCCGCGAGTTGACGGCGTCGAAGACGTTGAACCCCACCCGCGACGGACTCAGGATGAAGATGTCCAGCAGCGATTCGACCGCCTTTGCAGGCACGAGTTCCTTGAGCCGCTCGGGGGTGACGAACTCGACACGGGCATCGACATAGAGAACGTTGGTGCCCTTGCCTTCCACCAGGAGGGTCTTGTCGTAGGCCAGCACGCGACCCGGATCGCCCCGCGGGTCCAGCCCGTTGCCCAAGTACGCGATGTTCTTCAGCACCCATGGGAGGTCGCCGTTGTCTTTGATGGAGTCCCGCGCGTTCTCGAGCGTGTCGGGATATTTGTCCGCGTAGTCATTGGCGTAGATCAATAGCGTTTTGCCCAGTTCCATGAGTTGCGCGCGCGAGTAGTCGCGATTCGCTTGGTCGGAATCGGCGCCAATGCCGGATGCGCTTCGCTCGGCGGCTATGGGCTCAACGGCCACGCTGGTCATACGACCGGGCCGCAGCGAGACGTTCTTGAACTGTGCCCATTCGTACGGGCGGACTTGGTACTGGAATTCTCGGATTTGACCGGGCTCCAGACCGGGGAAACGTGTCGTCATCTGGTCCATGTTCCCCGAAGCGACAGAGCCGCCGGGAGGCGCATGGGTCACGCCGTCTGCGTCGATGGCGATGATCCGCTCCGTCCTGTCTTTGATCCATTCAGCGGTCGCGACGATATACGTCCCGCCAGAGTCGGCGAACGCCTGAGACCACAGCACGCCGCTGCGTTTGCCTGAGCTCATTCCCTTGCCATCATGCGTCGAGATGGTGGCCCAGGGTCCGGTGGCGATTCCGATTCGCAGCGTCGTCTGCTGCTGTCCGGCTTTCATGCTCGCCACCGCAGCGGTGCAATCGTCGAGGCGTGTTCCATCGCTGGTCACAACGTCGCACGATCCTTCCCAACTGTCGGCGCCTTCGATCGTGTTCCAGCGGATTTCCAGATCGTCGGGACCTGCCACGCGCAGCATGAACCCATAGCGGTCGCTCGCCGGGCCCACATGCGCCTTCGTCGCTCGCAATGGAGGCGCAAGCGGTGATCCGTCCGGCTTCCAGCAAACGGCCTCTTGCGTGGGCCGGTTGCACACGCCCAGAAGCTCGACGGTGACGCCGTTGGACAGTCGCGCAATGAACTGCAGCTTCTCCGCCTCTGTCTTTGCTCTGGCCATGGGCAGCAGCGCCGCCGCGGCCAGCGCGACGGCCAGCAGGCCGCACAGTCCTAACTTCGCGGTTCTCGGTTTCGGTCTGGTGATCATGTGTCTAATCCTCCCTTCTAACGCCTTCTTGGACTCCGCAATCCCGATTAGACGCAGGCCGAGCGCCGGCCTGTGGAAAGTCATCTCCGCCAGATCGATCAAGATGGTGCCGTAGCTCTCGGCCTCCGCATCGAGAGCCACGAGCACCGTCTCATCGACCGCCTGCTCGCGCAGCCTTCGCACGATGGCGTTGGCCAGCCAGAGCAGTGGGTGATAGAAATACGCGACCAGCAGCAGCGTCTGGGCGAAGTTGACCCACAGGTCCGCCCGCCGGACGTGGGCCAGCTCGTGGACCAGGACCGTCCGCAGACGCTCGCCGCTGAGATTCTCTGCCATTGACGCGGGGATCAGCACGACCGGACGGAACAGGCCGCACACCGCCGGCCCCGGCGCATCGTCCGACAGCCGCAATGCCGGGCAGGACCGAAGCCGCAATACCGCCGCGCACTGAGTCAGCACATCCGCCAGTGCATCCGCCGGCGGCGTACTCCTGTGGATCAGCTTCCTGACGTACTGCACCCGCCGCAGCAGATAGACCGAAAGGGTCAGCACGCCCGCCAGCCAGCCGAGGAAGACCAGGCCCTGCCAGGTGATTGCCGGCCGGACAACCGCAGGAGCCGCCGGCGCAGGAACGACGTTGGCGTGCGAAACATCCACGGTCGGCGGCGAAACGACAACAGACTCCCGGTGAACGGGCCGGACCTCGACAGGCGGAGCCGGCTGCTCCACGACCGGCTCGGTCTGTTTCTGAGAAACCGCCTTGTGTTCGGGCCGGTAGTAGCCGATGCCGGTCGGCAGCGAAAGTGTGGGAGGCAGCAGAAGCTTGACGAACACCAGCATCCACATCGCATAGCGAACCACCGCGCGAACGTGCCGACGCAGCAGCAGGTCCAACACCAGCAGCACCGCGATCAGAACGCTCACCTGGATAGAGATGCGCCAGGCATAGAAGCAGAACGTCTGCCCGACGGCGTTGAGCATCTCGACTCCACTATCGATGACGCGATCCATATTCGACCTCCGCAAACTAACAGAGCCACACGCTGCAAACGCGGCCCGTTCTTCACAGGAACAATGGAATGATGGAATATTGGAATGGTGGGGTGTGGCGCTGGCGACTCCGTCTTCCAACGTTCCAATCTTCCATTATTCCAGCACTCCCGAATCTACCACCTCGAATCAGACAAGGATGGTCGTCATTCCTGTCCGGTTTCCGCTTTGCGAACGAGCTGACGCAACTGGGCGGCCTCGTCCTTGGAAAGCCCCTCGTGCTCGATGAGGAACTGCATCATGGGGGTCAGCGCGCCGTCGAAGGCCCTCTGGAGCATCTTGCGGAACTCGGCCCGCTTGGCTTCGACGTCGCTGAGGGCCGAGCGGAACAGTTGCAGGTTGCGAATCCGCTCGACGACGAGGTAGCCCTTCTCGGCCATGCGATCCATGGTGGTCTTGACGGTGCTGTAGGCCCAGTCCTTGGTGTCGGCCAGGGCCTCCTGCACGGCTCCGGCGGTGCAGGGCTGCTGCTCCCAGACCACCTTCATGATGGTCCATTCGGCCTCGGTCAGTTCCTCCGGCGCCTTCGCCCGCCGGCCCTTCTGCTGCTTCGATGATTCCGCCATTTCGCTGCTCCTTATTCGACACGCACCGATACTATTCGACAGAAATAGAATCTGCAAGCACAAAAATGAAATTCTGCAAAGATTCTTTCGCGGGGACGACCCCTGCTCGGTTCATAGGCCCTATTGGTCTTATTGGTCCTATGGGACGGATAGGACCAATGGGACCTATGTCCCCTCGGCAGGCTCGGGGCAGGCTCTGACGGGCACACTGCGAGCCCTATGCTATTTGACCAGGCGGGCGATGGACTTGAACTGGGGGTGTTGGGCGGTCTTGAGCAGCTCGAAGAGGACCATTTCCGTGCAGGTGACGGCCGCCCCTTCGGCGGCCAGACGGGCCAGGGCGATCTGCCTGTTCTGGGGCGTCCGGGACGAGACCGCATCGGCGACGACGGTCACGTCGTAATCCTGCGCGAGCAGGTCCATGGCGGTCTGGTAGATACAGACGTGGGTCTCGATGCCGCAGAGCACAACCTGCTTCCGCGCCAGCGATTCGAGCTTGACGTTGAACGGCTCGTGGCCGGCACAACTGAAGCTGGCCTTGTCGATCGGCTCGACGCCGGTCAGCAGCTCGGCGATCTCCGGCACGGTCGGCCCGAGCGACTGCGGCGCCTGCTGGCACCACAGAATGGGCATCTCCAGAATCCTGGCCGCCTGGATGAGGATGCGGGCGTTCTGGAAGAGGGTCTCTTTGTCGGCCATCAACTGGGCGAGCTTGCCCTGGATGTCGACGACGACGAGGCAGCACTGATCGATTTCGAGCATTCCGTTGCTCTCCGCGGTTGCGAGGCCGGAAGAAAGCGCCTCCGTGCGCTACTTGCCGGTCACTGCGTGTTGAGGAGGACGATTGTCAAGCTTGTCTGTACCCCGCCTTGCGGAGGAGTCTCGATCGCTTTGGTAGCCGGATCGTTCGAGGCCAGTCTCGGCCTGGGAATCTCGGGCACCGCGATCGTCATGGTCTGGTCGTTTTCCAAGGGCGAGAGAATCTCCCGACCGGGCATCGCCTGGGCGAAGCGGTTCAGGACCGCCGCACTGCGGGCCATTGCCACGCTGGCTTGGGCGCTGTCCTGGCTGATGATCTGCGCGGTCTGGCGCAGGGTCACCGGCTCGACGACGACCGGCTCAGCGAGGCGGTCCGTGTTGACCACCAGGGACGCGGATTCGAAGTTCTGCCAGATCGTGCCCAGATCAGCCACGAGGCGGTCGAGCCCTTCGCGGCTGCACTCGATCTGATAGATCCGCCGGTCGGGCAGCGTCTGCGACTCGGTGAAACCCTTCAACCCGTTGTCTTCGATGGCCGCTTTGAGGAACGCGTCGGCCTGGGTCAGGGCCGCCGTCCGCAGTTCCAGCCGGCCGCTGAAGCCCGGGCCGCTGGCCACCATCGGCGCGACAGCCGGCGGCAGCAGCTCGGGAATCACCGGCGAGGGCTGAGGCAAATCGATCGCCACCGGTCCGGGCCTCCCCGGCGGCACCGGGGCGACGATCTGATAGACGACCGCCCCGAGCCCCCCCATCAGGGCGATCATCGCAGCGGCCGCTACGAAGCGACGAACCTTCAGGTGCCACGCCCCCGCGTGCGTCCCGGCCGAAACCGAACGCTCACTCAGAAGGCTCTGGCGTTCCAGCGACCGCTTGATTTGTTCGAGCATATCGACCGGCGCCTGCTCAGCCGGCAACGCATTGACCAGGTTCTTGCAGTTTTGAAGCTGCCGCAGACGTTTGGCCACCTCGGCGTCCCGCGCCACCAGCCGCTGCACCTCCGTCTGCTGGCGGGGGGACAGCTCGCCGTCAATGAAGCTGCAAAGCAGTTCATCGATCTGTGGGTTCACCTTCATTTCTGCATGGCCTCCAAAATCTCTCTCAGATGGCTCCTGGCACGGCTGAGCCGGCTGCGCACGGTCCCGAGTTCGACGTTCAGGACCTCGGCAATCTCGGCGTAGTTCATGCCCTCGATATCCCGGAGCACCATCACCGCCCGCTGGGGCTCTTCGAGCTTCAGCAGGGCCGTTTTCGCCAGGTCGCAAAGCTCCCTCTGCTGCGCCAGAACCGCCGGGTCGACGGCGCTGTCGTCGCTGAGGAATTCCTTCAGCCCTTGCCTCCCCTGGCTGTCGGCCTCGCTCTCTTCGGCATCCAGAGAACGGGTCGCCATCCTGGCGTTTCTCTGACAGTGGTTCAGCGTCAGGTTGACCGCGATGCGAAAGACCCAGGTGTAAAAACTGCTTTTTCCTTTGAACTTCTCGATGCTCTCTATGACTTTGACAAACGTCTCCTGGGTAAGTTCCGCCGCATCGTCCGAGTTGCCACACATTTTGAGGATTACGTTAAAAAGGCGGCTCTGGTACTTGAGGATCAGCCTCTCCATGGCCTCCAGATCGCCGGTCTGCGACCGCTGGACCAGCACGGAGTCATCGATGTTGATGCTTGCTGCGCTCAAGGGCACCGTTTTCCTCTCATTCGACGGATCTGACGGGCGAGCCGCCGTACCGAACACCATTCTGCCGTTCATAGGGACGGCCATCATCGCAGATCGCCCCATCGCGGTCAATCGAATTCGACGCCGGCCTGCCACAGGGTCCAAGAGACCGGCCGGAGGGGACACGTTTCCGGACGTAACCGCGCGCGGGTCAAACCCACGGCATGGTCGCCTGCATATCCTATGAAAAGGGCCTGCCCCGATGTCTGTCGGGACAGGCCCCTGTGAGTTGGCGCGTGGGTTCAGGACCCACCTTGTTGGCTACGGCGCAACCGTGCCGAGGAACTCCACTTCCGCGATCTGCATCAGGCCGTCGTTGTTGGCCCGAAGGGTCGGGAACAGGATCTGGTAGTACCTGTAGGCGACGGCGTTGGCGAACTCGATCGGGGTGGTCGTCTGGGTGTACCGCGGCCACACGGTTGCCTGGCTGAAGTCGACGATGTCACCCGAGGCGATCAACGTGTAGGGCCCGTCGATGCTCGCATTCGAGCCGTACAGCTCAAACGAGGTCGGGTCCCGGCCGTAGTCGTCATTGGCGCTGGTAAAGGTCAGGCCCGTGACCACGGTGGAACCGACCAGCGGCGCCACCTGGAACCCGGTGGCCTGGCTGCCGCCCTTGCGGTGCAGATACTTCGTGGCCGTGTTGTCGTCGATCGCCATGGGAGGCGTCTCGGCGGCAGGCCAATCGGCGTCGTTCGGAACGCCCTGCACGGTGTCACCGGCGCCGGTGATGTCGGGCGAGATGTAATCGAGGACTTCGGGATACAGGCGGACGTCGTCGATGTAGACGATACCCTTGGCGCCCGCGCCCTCGATGCCGATGGTCAGCGAGCGGACGTTGCTCACGTTGCCGGCCTTCGACAGATCGATGCTCCACAGTTGCCACGCCGGGCGGACGAGGTTCACGGCCGGACCGTCGTAGGCGATCTTGGTGCCGTTGATCTTGACGTAGAGCTGGCCGCTGTTGCCGGCGGCGCCGTAGAAGTACAGCGACAGGCTCTGAATGCCGTTCGACGACCAGTCGGCCGACAGCTCCAGATCCGCCTCAGAAACGGCGACGGACGTATTGTCGAAGGACAGCGGCATGGACTGCCGGCCGCCGTGGACGATGCCCTGCTCGGCAAACGGCGCGCTGAGGTGGCCGACGGTCGAGCCGGTGTCATTGACCCAGCCATCGAGCCATGTGTCGAAGATGGCCCCGCCGTTCTCGAGGTCGTCGGTGTAGCTTTCGAAGTCATCGACGACCAGATACTCCTGTGCCGTGAAGCTCCAGAGGTTACCGGCCCAGACGCTGGTGGCTTCCGCCTCGTTGACCTCGTCGACTCGCCAGTAGTACGTGGTCCCGAGATTGAGCTCCTCGGGCATGTAGCTGTTCGCAGCCACGGCGCCGGCGGAAGCAAGCGCTTCCGGATCGGTTCCGAGATAGACCTCATGCGAGGCGGCCTCGCGACCGGCTCTCCAGGTCAGTGCGTCTGCCACGCTGACACCGGTGGCGCCGTCGGCCGGCTGCGGCTCGCGGGCCTGGACCGGAACATACGTGAAGCGGACTTCGCTGAGCCCATACTGGCCCATCGTGCCCCAACCGCTGTTGACGGTCAGGCGGACGTACTTGGCCGGCACCCCGCCGAGCTCTACAGTCGTGTTGGCGACATACGTGGCCGAGGCGGTGGCCTTGGCAAACTCCACGTCGCCCAGGGCCGTCCAGTCCGTGCCGTTCTCGGAGTATTGCACCGTCACACCCTTGAGTCCGAAGCCGAGGATCACTTCAAACTGCACGTTGTAGTTCCAAACGAGCAACTGGTGGAGCTTGTAGACGCGATCGAGCTCGTACTGGACGTACAGAGGCCCGTCGGCAGGAGCCCCGGCCAGCCACATGTCGCCGCTGACGGTCGAGTGCTGATCGGCTTCATTCAAACCGGAACCGTTCACGGTGTTCTGCGGCCCGGATGGGTCCTCCGAGATGCCGTTGCTGGTGGCAACGACGTTCGCGATTGCGTAGGCGAACGGCTCGGTCGTGAAGCTCCAGACCTCGCCCTTGAAAACCGTGTTGTCGGGAGCCGCGTTGACTTCGTCGATGCGCCAATAGTAGGTTGTCCCGAAATCGAGCCTGCCCGGCGGGTCGTAGCTGGTTGCGGCCTGGCTCTGGCTGACGAGCAGATCTATCGGATTGCTCCGGCTGGCGGTGTTGACGTCGTCAAAGGCCGTCCCGAAATACACATCGTGGGTCGCGGCGTACTCGCCCGCATCCCAGCTCAGAACCACGTCGCGCAGAATATCGCTTGCTTCGTTCTCGGGAACCGGATTGGACGCCAGTTCCAGGCCGGGACCGCGCCCCGTCATGGCCAGTTGTATCTCGTCGAGCGTCAGCGCGTGGTCGTAAAGGCGGAAATCATCGATCATGCCCTGATACCACCCCTCCGCGAGGCTGGGTTTGGTGCCGATGGTGAACTTGGTGACACCCTCCATGGTGTTTGTCATGCCGGTTCCGCTGTGCCAGAGCTCGCCATTGATGTACACCTGCTGATCGCCTGTGTCAGCGTTCTTGAGGAAGGTCCAGAAAGTCCAGGTCCCCTCATAGTCCGTCGCGCTGCCCGCCTTGTTAATGCGGTTATAGCCGGGCCCACCGGTGTCGAAGTAGATCGTGCCATCGCTCCAGGGCACGTGGGCGCTCATCCTCCTGGCCTCATTGTTGGCCGGGTCGGAAAAGGCCCCGAAGATGAAGTTGGCCTGTGGCTGCTGGTCCGGATTGCCGTAGGCCCAGAACGACACGGTGGCCTGCCGCACGATCGTGGACCACGATGCCGGGGGAACGTCCACATAAGAGGTTCCCGCGAAGTTCAGGGCGCCGCCGTAGTGGCCGACGACCCAGAGGGGATTGGTGATGGCGCCGTGGTACCCCTTGCCGGAACTGTCTTTGGCGACCTCGCCGGACCCATCGTCGAACTTCCACCAGCCCACCAGAGCGGCATCGGACACGCTCGCCAGGGCCAGCCCCGCCAAAAGAACCAGGGGCATCAATGCGCGAACTTTGTTGTACATGGTGATCCTCCTTCAAGTAGAACGAGCAAACCACACGATACTTGCGCGTCGGCTACGTGCCGCAGCGGCGTTTCCCCCTGGATTGTCCCTGCGTGCAAATCGATGGAAGCTTGCGCCTTCACCTCCTTCCCATAGAGAACCCGCATTCGGAAGAAAATGGGTGTAGTGCATCTGTGATGCGAGGAGCTTCCGCACCCAACGCCCCGGCTCTGCTGTGCGTGCGGCAGAACACCATGCGTCAGGACCTCCAACCGAGAGGCGACGCGCCCATGGCCTCAGGCAGGGCCGGGCACGTTCCGATAACATGTCCATCCGATCCCATATTCATAGCACACCGGGGCCGCGCGAACAAGCAGATTGTACGCTTTGCCCGCCTTTTCTATCGGCTGCGGGCCCGTCGGTCTTCAGGAGGGCTACCCCACAATTCGGGGGCTGGTCCGTTCCCACCGGGAGAACGGCCGGTCAGACTGGCTCTCGCGAAGGTGGCGAGCCATCATGGCTGAGAAATGCCTGAAATGGACGACGATCGCTGTACCCCGCGCAAGAGGACCGTCACCTGGTATGCCCGGGCAGCAGGCTCCGACAACGCCCTTCCTCCCCGCAGGGGTCTGATGTGGCCAGATCCCCCTACGGGCGGGGCGGATTGCCGATCCTCTCCGCCAGATCGGCGAGGCGATACTCGATCTCCAGCAGCTTCTCCTGGCTCTTGAACTGCCCCCGATAGAGCACGCCGAGGATGGCGCACAGCCCGATCGTGTTGAGGAGGAAGAACCCGATGAGGGTCATCTGCGTGCCCAGCAGGGCCCGGCTCTCCAGATGCGAGATCGGCACGACGAATACGAACACGAGCGTAACGAGATAGAAGAAACCCATCGCCAGGCTCGTGACAGCAATCCAGGGCCGCTGCGCCCGCCGAACCACGCCGGATGCGGCGACCCACCCGGTCAGGATGGTCCACGCCACGCACACCAGGAACGCGAAGATCATGATCATGCGGTAGACGAAGGTCTGCTCCCAGTTACTCCCCCCGTCTCTGCCCGCGGGCCCGGCGAAAGCGATAGCCGTGCACGCGCCGACGAGGGCCAGGAAGCCGAATCCGATCCTCTTGACGACGGTCAACCTCGCGTCCAACATCCGCCGCACCTGCTCCCGCGGCAGCTCCCCTGGCGTCGAACTCAGCGTTTCCATATCCAGCAGCCTTTCACGCAGTGTCTTGTCGGTTCTATTCATGGCGCGATCTCTCCCGTTCGAGGACGGCCTTCAGTGCGCGTTTGCCATTGTGCAGCCTGGACTTGACGGTTCCGACGGGGACTTCCAGCACGCCCGCGATCTCGTCGATGGACAAGTCCTGTAAGAAGAACAGCGTCAGCACTTCCCGATGGACAAGCGAAAGCCGGGCCAGACCGTAGTGAATCTGCTCGGCGTCGTCGAACTCCAGTTGTGCATCCGGGACATCGGCCGGTGCGACTGACTCACTTTCTCGCGAGGCCGCCTGCTCCCCATACCGATTGCGCAGGTGCGTCAGCGCCGTCTTTCGGGCGATGCTGTAGAGCCAGGCAGGCAGCTTGCGAG
>CAZOFX010000026.1:0-58894 GCA_964579055.1 uncultured Pirellulales bacterium | reverse complement strand
TCAGCTCGTCCTGGAGCGGGATCAGAGGCTCCACGTCGCTGACGCCCTCGTAGTAATAGGGCTGGGCGATATTCTGCACGTGCACCACCGGCAGGAACCCCCACGGCAGTTCGCCTTCCGCGACCAGGACCTTGTCCTCGTAGCGCTGCCAGTAGCGCGCGGAAGTGATCTCGGTGACCTCGATGAGCTGCCGCGTGTCGCTTCGTTGGCCGCTGGCGGCGAGGATGCGCGACAGGAACGAGCCCTTGCGGCTGACGCTGTTGGTCTTCTGGCAGAAGTGCTGAACGTAGCACGTGATGGCGCGATAGTCGTCTTCATCCAGAACCGGCAGTGCTCTCGGCGCCTCGATCAATTCGAGATCGATCGCTCCGGCCCGTTGCAGCACGGAGGAAAGTGCGGAGGGAGGGGAGAGGGGGCGTTCGGAGAGGACGCTGCGGGGCCGCACGAGGCAATCGACGAACCCGTAGACGCTTCCGAGCACTGCCATGTCCTGGAAGAAGCCAAGGCCGCCGTTAGCCGCAAAAACCACCTTTAGAATCTCTTCAATTTCGCGTCGTTTTCGGCCGTCGGGCGCTTTGGATACGATGCTGATAGGCTTTCCAAACAGGAAATCCGCCGCGGCGTTCACACGCCAGGCGATGTCGTTTTCGACCACCACTTCCTTGCGCTGGATGTCTCGCGCGATCCGGGAATCGAACGTACCGGTCGCCGACGAGTGCGTCAGCCCCGTGATACGCGACGGCAGGCCGTACTCCTGCGCCTGCACATAAGGCCGGCCCGACTCGTGGACCTTGCGGGCCGCACCGCCGCTGCCGGCGATGTCCACCATCGGGTTGGCGTAATAATCCCACAGGCGAGAGAAGTGCTTGTGGATCTCGGCGGCGTGCACGTCCACGAGCCATTCGAGGTAGTCCGCGTCAAGCCGCAGGTCGGCGAATGCATCCAGCTCAAATCCCATGTCTGTCTCGTCCTTACTCTGTCGGGCCGGACACACCCGGCCGCTATCGGCGTTTCAAGAACCAGCGGACCCAAAACTCATGTCCGCCTCTACCCTTGGACGGTGTTGCACGTTTGGGACGAAAAAAACGGCCCTTTTTCGAGAGCCGACCGTTGCAAGTCCTTGCCGCAACGGCAGTAAAAATTTTTTCGATGTCACGCGCATTTTGTCGTTTGGGTGTTGCGTGTTTGGTACCATTTTTCGCGCTGATTTGCTGTTCAGCGAGGGCCTTCTCTGCTATCACTTGGGCATGGCCATCCACCATCCCCAAGCTTCGCTTGAGGCTGCCACCCGGGCCTGTGGATGGACGCAATCGAGGCGTGTTTGAGGAGCAGGATTCTGTGAAGACCTTATTCGCCTTCGTGATTGTCACCGTAATTGTCGCATCGGCAGGCGCTTCGGCGCCGCGCGATCTGATGAGCGACACGTGGGTCGCGACGGACACGCTGGGCAGACAACTGCCGGGCTACGACGACTGCGGTCCGGTGCGCGCGAATCGCACCGTGGGGATCTTCTACTTCCTCTGGCTGGGCCAGCATGGCACAGGCGGTCCGTTCGATATCACCGAACTTCTCAAGGCGGACCCCGAGAAGCCGGCGTGGGGACCCGTCGGGGCGTTTCACCACTGGGGGCAGTCGGAGCTGGGCTATTATCTGTCCGACAGCGAGTACGCGATCCGCAAGCACACGTCGATGTTAGTTGACGCGGGGATCGATACGCTGATCTTCGACGTCACGAACGCGTTCACCTATCCCGACGTCTACCTGAGGTTGTGCGAGGTCTACCGGCAGTTGCGGGCCGAGGGCCGGCACACGCCGCAGATCTGCTTCCTGACGCACTCGTCGGCGGCAAAGACGATCGAGACGCTGTATCGCGACTTCTACGCCCAGGGCCTCTATCAGGAGTTGTGGTTTCGCTGGAAGGGCAAACCGCTGATCCTGGGCGGCGCAACGGACGATCTGCCTGCGGAGGTCGCGGCGTTCTTCTCCCATCGCGACTGCTGGGCCTGGACGTACGGCAAGGACACCTGGCAATGGCTCGACCACCCCGAGATGCGTTACGGCTGGCACGAATCGCCCGACCAACCGGAAGAGCTGGCGGTCAGCGTCGCGCAGCACCCGACGACGAACATCGGGCGCAGTTGCCGCGACGGGACCCAGCCGCAGACGAACGAGTACGGCCTGACCGGCTCGGAGCACCTGGGCCTGTACTTCGACGAGCAGTGGCAGCGGGCGATGAAGGTCGATCCGGAGTTCGTCTTCATCACCGGCTGGAACGAGTGGGTCGCCCAGCGTTTCATCGCAGAGCAGGACAGCGGCCAGACGTTGCTCGGCCGCACGCTGAAGCCTGGCGAATCGTTCTTCGTCGACGCTTATAATCAGGAATACAGCCGGGACATCGAGCCGATGAAGGGCGGGCACACCGACAACTACTACTACCAGATGGTCTCGTACATCCGTCGGTACAAAGGCGTCCGCAGGCCACCCGTGGCGCAGCGCGACTATCCGATCGCCATCGATGGGCGCTTCGACGACTGGGAGCAGGTCGAGCCGGAGTTTCGCGATACGTCCGGCGACGTCGAGCACCGCGATGAAGCCGGCTGGGGCAATGCCGGTCTCTACGTCAACGCCACCGGCCGCAACGACTTCGTTACATTAAAGGTGGCCGTCGACCGCGACGACGTCTGCTTCTACGCCGAGACAGCGCAACCCTTGACCCCACACACCGACGCCAACTGGATGCTGCTGTTCATCGATGCAGATCGAGATCACACCACCGGCTGGAACGGATACGACTGCCTCCTGAACCTCGAAACCGAAAGCGACCGCATCACCAGCGTCCATCGCTTCACCGATGGCTCCTGGCGGAAGGTCGCCGGCGCGGACTATCGCTACAGCGGCAATCAAATCGAGATCAGTATCCCGCGAGCGACGCTCGGGCTGCCGCCCGGCAGCGTCGCATTCGACTTCCACTGGGCCGACAACATCCAAAGCCTGGACGACATCCTCGAATTCGCCATTCACGGCGACAGCGCCCCCAACCGCCGCTTCAACTACCGTTTCCAACGCTGAGGGCGAGGCATGCGTCGCGCTCGGGGCAGGGAGCAGCCAAGTGGCAGCCTCAAGGCGTAGCCTTGGGGATGGCGCATGCGGTTTGAGCATGTGCGCCGAGGGACGCCTGCGCATTCGACCATCCCCAAGTCCTGCGGACTTGAGGCTGCCACCCAGACCACCTTCAGCGCTGAGGATGGCGATAGACAACGGATCGAGGGTTTGCTATGACATGGGGGGCAATGAGAAGGATTTTTCGGAGATCATGATGAAACGCTATAGACGATTGACCGCGCGGGCGGTGTTGTGCGGCTTGTGTGCGGCGGTGGCGGGTGCGGCGTTGCCGGCGCCGGTGGTGGATCTGGACACGAGGGCGACGAGCGATCCGCGCGTGCGCTCTTACGTTCTGCCGGCGCGGGTCGTCTGGGCCAGCGAGGGCGACAGCGTCCAGAACGCCGGCGCGCTGCTGCAAAGGCGCTCGGGTCAGGTCACGCTCGACGCGTCCGGTCCGTGCGTGCTGGACAGCCGCAAGGGCGACGCTGCGATCCTGCTCGATTTCGGCAAGGAACTGCACGGGGGCGTGCAGATCATGGTCTGGCACTGCAAGGACAACAAGCCCGTCCGGCTGCGCGTCCGCTTCGGCGAATCGGCCAGCGAGGCGATGGCCGACTTCGGCGGCGCCAGGAACACGACCAACGACCACGCGATCCGCGACCAGACCACGCTCGTGCCCTGGCTGGGGACCGCCGAGATCGGCAACACCGGCTTTCGCTTCGTGCGGATCGACCTGGCCGATGCCGACAGCTTCGTGCAGCTCAAGAGCGTTCGCGCGGTCTTCCTTTATCGCGACCTCGACTATCTGGGCTCGTTTCGATGCAGCGACGAGCGGCTCAATCGCATCTGGCAGACGGGCGCCTATACGGTCCATCTGAACATGCAGGACTATCTTTGGGACGGCATCAAGCGCGACCGGCTCGTCTGGATCGGCGACATGCATCCCGAGACCGAGACGATCCGCGCCGTCTTCGGCGTCAGCGACGTCGTGCCGGCCAGCCTCGACCTGATCCGCGACGAGACGCCCTCGCCGCGCTGGATGAACGGGATCAGCTCGTACTCGATGTGGTGGGTGCTGATTCACCACTCCTGGCACACCTACACGGGCGACGTGGATTACCTGCGACAGCAGCGAACGTACCTGGTCGATCTGCTCGGCCGACTCTCGAACTGCGTCGGGCCGGACGGCCGCGAGGCGATGCCGGAGGGCCGCTTCCTCGACTGGCCCAGCAGCGAGAACAAGCCGGCCATCCACGCGGGTCTGCATTCGCTTCTCGTGATGACCCTGCGGGCGGGCGCCGAATTGTGCGAAGTGCTCGATGAGCCGCAGATGCGGGCCAAATGCCTCGACAGCGTCGCCAAGCTCATCAAGCACAGGCCCGACCCGGCGGGCAGCAAGCAAGCAGCGGCCCTGATGGCGCTGGCGGGCCTGGACGATGCGGCCAGGCTCAATCGCGAGGTGCTGGCGGTGGACGGCCCGCAACGGATGAGCACGTTCTACGGCTACTACGTGCTCCAGGCCCGGGCGATGGCGGGCGACTACCAGGGCGCCATCGACGTGATCCGCCAGTACTGGGGCGCGATGCTCGACCTCGGCGCGACCACGTTCTGGGAGGACTTCGATCTACAATGGACGACGAACGCCGCGCGGATCGACGAATTGGTCCCCGAAGGCAAGAAGGACATCCACGGCGATTTCGGCAACTACTGCTACAAGGGCTTTCGGCACAGCCTCTGCCACGGCTGGGCATCGGGCCCGACCGCCTGGCTCAGCGAGCACGTGCTGGGCGTGCGGATCGTCGCGCCCGGCTGCGCCGTCGTGCGGATCGAGCCGCACCTCGGCGACCTCGACTGGGTCGAAGGCACATTCCCTACACCCAAAGGTGTGATCCGCATCCGACATGAGAAGAAAGCCGACGGTGCAATTGAGTCAAGGATCGAAGCGCCGCCGGGAGTCCAGGTGCTTCGATAGCGAAGCGTGCGAGCGTTGCGGGAGGATTGCGGATGTGGCGTGATTGGCCGATGGCGTCGATTCTGTTGTACATCGCATGGGCCGCTGCGGCGGGCGCCGAGGCTCCGTTCACCGTGGGTCAGCAGTGGACGTATCGCCACACTGGACCCAAGCCGGGCAGCTTCGAGCCGAACGCCATCGACGGCGAGCGGATTGCCCAGGTGATCGGCGAGGACCCCAACAACGGGCTTTGGATCATCGAGGAGCGCTACACCAATAGCTCCGATCCCGTGGGGCGGCTTCACATCGATCGGGACCGGATGGTCGTGGCCATCGAGATCGAGAGCAAGCAAGGCCCGCCCGGCCTGCTGCGATACGAGCCGCCCATCCCGTACGAGGCGCCCGATCTGGCCGTCGGGCAGAAGACCAAGATCGAGACGACGCTGCGGATGGATTCGCCCAAGTTCAGCATGCCGACCACGCTGGAATTCGAGCGGCTCGCCGACGAAACCATCGAGACCGACGCGGGCACATTCGAGGCCTGCCGGCATTACAGGATGACCAGCCGTGCCACGTTCGACATCAGGATCGCCAAGGTCCTTGTGACCGAACAGCGGCAGCGATGGCTCCATCCGCGCGCCAACGGTCTGGTCAAGGAGACCTATCGCCGAGAGCCGGTCAAGTTCCTCTCCTGGTCTCGGCCCGGTTACGACGCGTCGAGCGTGCTGACCGCTTTCGGCGTCGAGCCGGTTTCCGCGGCGCCCGCATCGGCTGCGGCGCCGCTGGCTTCTCCATCGCACGGCGCGCACAGCGGTTCAGGCGGGATTCTGCTGCTGGTTGTTGCGGTCATTGCGGCCACGATGGGTGTGCTCTTGCTGCGCCGCAGACCGGCGAAACGCAAGCGCGCTAATTCCACCGGAAACCGGTGAAAATTACGTAGTTGCCACAATTGACGACCTTGCCCAAAAGCGGGAAATTCGTCTGCATGACACCCTTGAATTCAGACACCTCGACGAAACACGCAGCTCTCCAAAACCTCCGGTGATCTTTTGCTCGCCGCACATGCGGCCCGTCGTTCTCGGGGCGAATCGATCCCCGCAGAGCGCCGGCAGTTCTCCAACGCATGCGCTGCAGCGCGCGGCAGCCGTCTGCACATAGGCCGGATCGGCGCCGGAAGGGCCGATCGGAAGAAGGAGTCAACGTCTAATTACAAGGAGGTATCTTATGAAGAAGACGGCATTATTTCTGCTTCTGGTGCTCGGGCTCAGCAGCACCGCCTTGGGGTACTGTAGCGTCTGTGTCAACGTGCAGAATATGGAGTGTGGCACCGACATCCTGCAAGTTTCGGGGCGTCTCTGCTGCACGGGCGACTGGGAGGTTGACGACTACTGCGTCAAGCGGATTGGCAATCAGGTCTATGTGGACGTCTATCTGGAATGCACCAGCCTGTGCGGCTGTACGTGCGAAGTGGTAGATGAACCCGTTGAACTCGATCTCCCCGGCGACTGCCCCCTCAAGTGCGGCCTGTATACTCTCGTCGTCCGGGTGTGGTGCACGTACGAGGGCTGCGCGTGCTACCCGTACAACATGTTCTGCCAGCCGATCTTTTGCGGCATGGCCATGGACTCGTTCCAGGTCGTCTGCGACTGCTGCGGCTGCTACCCTTGCCGGTGCGCGTTCTGCTGGCCCTGTTGTGGCAACACGGTGAATGACGATTAGTGTCAACGCCAGCCGGCGTGAATCGAACCAAGAGCGGTCCGGGCGGTTGCGCTCTGCAGGGCCTTCCGCCCGGGCTTACGAGGAGGAGGCCCTTCCCCACAGAGGAGGGTGACTTTTTCTTGGGCTAATTGCGCGGCAGCAGATCGATGTCTTCACGCTGGAGCAGTTGGATGATGTCGGCCTTGCTCGGCAGCGCCTCGATCCCACCGAACTTCGTGCAGGCCAAGGCGCCTGCGGCCGAGGCGAACTTCACTCCTTCGCGAATGTCGTCCTTGACGGCGCAATAGGCGGCCAACGCGCCGGCGAACGCCGCCCCGCTGCCGGTGTGGTCGACCATGTCCACCTCGAACGCCGGAACGTGGTCGGCCCCGCCGCGATCGACGACCATGCATCCGCGGCGGCCCATTGTGATCACGGCGCAGCGCGCGCCCCGCGCCACGAGTTCGGACCCGATGAGTTTGGCGGTGCGGATGGTCGCCGTCGACTGGTCGGTGATGTCGGCGGCTTCGTAGAGATTGGGAATCAGAATATCGGCGGCAAAATACTCGACGGGCAGGTCCAGCCCCCGCTGATTCTCCTGCTCGGTCGGCCGGGACGGATCGAAGATCACCTTGGTGCGGTGCAGCTCGCAGCATCGCAGGGCTCGGGTGATCGCCTCCTGCGGCAGGCAGCCGTGCATCAGGCAGACCTCGGCCGCGGCGATCAGCTCTTCGGCCGCGTCGATATCCGCCGCCAGCAGGGCGCAGTTGGCGCCCGAGTAATGGCAGCAGGCGTTCTCCCCCTCGGCGTTGACATGGGTGACGACGACGCCGGTGTTCTTGGCGGGGGCCGTATACACGTAGTCGATGTTGACCTTGTAGTCCGTGAGGATCTTCTTCGCCAGGGACCCGAAGGAATCGCCCCCGACCTTGCTGATCAGGTGCACCTGGCAGCCGAGCAACGCCGCCTGCACGGCCTGCAACGGTCCGGGTCCGGCGAGGGAATAGGACAGGGCCGAACCGCTGACGGACTGGCCGGCCGAGGGAATCTTGGCGCATTTGAAGGCCATGTCGATGTAGGTGCTGCCGATCACGACGATTTTTGGAATCCGTTCCACCATGACTAACCTCTGGCAATCATCTCTCTTGGCGGCGTCAGTATAGGCTTGCGGCTTGCGAAACACAAAGGATTTTCGGACGCCGACGCCGCATTACCCTTCTTGAGGTTTTATCGGTCAGATCGACTGGCGTCTTAACCACCGTTCGATCACCCGCACGATGTAGTCGATCTCGTCGCCCGACAGCGTCCGGCCTTGGGCGATGCCATGCCATTTCGCCAGGCAGCCCCGGCAGCACGTGGCGGTGGCGTGCTGGGCGATGAAGACGGGATGGTTCCGCATGGGGGTCTGCTTGCCGTCGTTGGCCGGCTCGGCGTCCGCCAAGCGGGTCTCGACGAACTGCCGGGCGTGCTCCAGGATCGTCTCGATCCCCCGCTGCCGCAGGTACGCCGCCTCCCTGGCCCCCAGCCGAAACCGGCTGCGAAACCCCGACCGCCCCAACGCCTCAAACAGCTCATCCATCTGTCGCATCGTCGCGCCGTCCTGGTACACCGTTCGACAGAATTGGTTCAGGCGGGGACGCCGACGGCGGACATGTAGATCACGCTTTCGTTCGTGCCGTCGAGGTGGAGGAGTTTGTTGACTTCGTCGTCGAACAGGGCGCCGATCTGGCAGGAGCCCAGGTGCAGGCTGACGGCGGCCAGGGCGAGGTTCTCGGCGATGTGTCCGGCGTCGAGGTAGACGTAGCGATAGGCCCGCTGGCCGTACTTCCACTTCGCCCGCTCGAAGAGCGCCGTCCAGACGAACACCGCCGCGGCTTCCGCGCAGATCGCCTGGCCCAGCGCCGCGCTGGCGACGGCGCGGTGCAGGTCGTCCACGACCAATTGTTCCAGCCTGTGCTTACGGATGGCGTAGTGGTACAGCCCGGGCTTGAGCGTCTCGACCTCGTTGGCGACGAGGTAAGTCTCGATCGGATAGAGCGCTCCGGCCGACGGCGCCGTGCGGAACTCGTAGCCGTCCTCGGTCCGCCCGATCCCCGTCGACGCCCAGAGCAGATACGCAATTTGGCCCAGGCTCAACGGCTCGGCCAGGAACTCGCGCACGCTTCGGCGCTTCCACAGCGCCTCGTCGAGCGGCATGAGCCCCTCCGGCGTAAAGGCGGGCAAAGGCACCTTCGCCGCATCGGGATAGCTCTTGTACAGCTCCGGCTTGGCCGACCAGTCCAGCCGCCGGTCCTCCATCCGCTCCGGGAAGTACTTCGTCTCCCGCTGAAACCGATCCCCGATGTTTTCCATTCGTTTGCCCTCACAACAGGTCCACGCAAACCATGATGCCAGCCGAAACACAGCGTGCCAACGAAAAACCTTACCCTCCTGCCTCTGCGGCGTGTATGTGCAGATTCCACGGCACCGCTATTCCTGAGTCGTTGAAGTGTCTGGGTGGCAGCCTCATCCGCCGCAGGCGGATGGGGATGGTTCCGTGCATGCGCGACCTTCCGCCATCGCCTCGGCAGGCAGGTCCGCCATCCCCAAACGTCCGCTGCGCTGCCGTTTGAGGCTGCCACACGCACGCCAACCCCACGAGAGATAACGCCTCATCCCGATGGCCATCGGGATCGCCCTCAGCCGTTTCGCAGAGGCACGACGACGGAGGCCATCGGGCCTGACGGAAGATCCGCCTCCACTCTTGTACCTCCCCCGGCTGGGTGTATAATAGACCCGGGAGCATGAACGATGAAAGGCGGATGGCACAATCGGCAAAGCGGCTGGAGCCGCAGTTCGCGACCGTGGTTCGCTCCCTATCCACACCCTTTCGCCATCCGCCGGGCGTTTACACTGATCGAGCTGCTGGTGGTGATCTCCGTCGTCGTGCTGCTGATGGCGCTGCTGATGCCGGCGCTGTCGCGCGCGAGGAAGCAAGCGCGGGCGGTGGTTTGCCTGAGCCGACAGCACGGCTGGTCGCTGATGTTCGCGGCCTACCAGAACGACAACGAGGGGCGCTATCCCGACGGCGTCCTCTATGAATGGGATGAGCAAGCCCGAGAACGGGAACTTCAGCACCTCTCCTGGCCCGTCCACATGGAGGTGTACAGCGGAACCGACCTCCGCGACGCGATGGTGTGCCCGTCCGCCTCGAAGCCCGCCCCGCCCGAGGCCGAGGGCACGCGCGGCTCGGATGTTACGGGAGGCGCCACGTTTCTGGCCTGGCGCTTCGAGTCGACCTGGCGGGCCGACATCGAACTGCTGCGCAAGTCGGACTACACGTACATCGGCAGCTACGCGCTGAACCGGTGCCTCGAATACGACTACCAGCCACTGGGCAAGGCAAGACCGGCCGCCCTTCCGGCCTTCTTCGATTCCCGACTCAGTTACGCCGCTTTGCGCGATGCGATCACCGACGAACCGCCCCCGTACGCGGATTTCGAAATGGGAACCCATCTGTATGTCTTCTCGGCGCCGGTCGTGATCGACCGCCACGAGGGAGGTCTCAACATGCTCTTCGTCGATGGCGCGGTCCGCAAGGTCGCCGTCAAGGAGCTCTGGACGCTGCGATGGCACCAGGGCTTCGACAGCGCCGGACCGTGGACGAAGGCGGGCGGCGTCACGCCTGAGGACTGGCCCGCCTGGATGCGCCGGTTCAAGGACTATTGCTAGGCAGTATCTCGTATCTCCCCTCGGCTTCGCTCGGGGCAGGCTTTGCTCGTATCTCGTGGGCGAGGCATGCCTCGCCCCTACCATGGCATCACAGAGTCACGGCCCGTCCGCGCCCGTAGGGGCGACGCATGCGTCACCCATTCGTAGCCTGGAATGGTGTGCAGTGCACACCTACGGCTCCGCCCACACAGCCTATCGGATTTCGGCGTAGTCCTCGGCCATGGTGGACAACAGGTCCTCTGCCTGACGACGGGAATCGTCGTTTGCGAACGCCGTCATCGGAAGCCAGTAGAACATCCCGCCGCAATAGACGAGAAAGCCGTGCCGCGACTTACGCACCTTGTCGACAAGGCTCCAGTTCTGCCTCATGTCCGACGCTGAGGTCGTGATGCGGAAACCTTCGGTATCGAGCTTCCAGACGACCCGAAGGCCCTGATCCCGCCTTCTGCGAAACTTGCGGCGCAAAGCCCATCGCACGTCATATCGGCGCAGCAGCAGGAAGTAAACTCCCACCGCCGGAAGGGCCACTGCCGGGATAGACCACCCGTCCGAATCGTAGACACACCACCCGGCGAAGATCGCCATGACCGACACGAAGGCCAGCCCGATCCGGAACGGTGGCCGGAAAATCACGCGTCCGTGGCTCTCATGCGCCTTGAGCAGGTCGTCAGCCGTCCACACGTAGGATGCCGTGATCTCCTGGTTCATTTCTCTCCCTCGACGACGACCGTGCGATTCCCACGGGTTGCACGGCAAGGTTGCGCTGGATTATGGGCGGAGGTGTTTGGCGAAGAACTGGTCGACGAGGGTCTCGACCTGGGGGTCTTTGAATCCGCCGTGGCCGCCGCCGCGAACGGTGTAGAACGTGACCTCGACGCCCGCCTTGGTCAGTGCATCGTAGAGCATCTCGCTCTGGTTGTGCGGCACGAGCGGGTCCTTGTCGCCGTGGACGATCAGGAACGGCGGATCGTCCTTCGTGACGTACGTGATCGGATTCGCCCGCCGGACCAGCTCGGGGCTCTCCTGCACCGGCCCGCCGATCAGCCTCGACTCGGGCGAGTCGGCCGCATCGTGGTCCATCGTCGTCCAGAAGCTGCTCATCTTCGCAAAGTCCGTCGGCCCGAAGAAATCGCACACCGCCTGAACGCGACTGGAAACGCCCGCGTGAGATCCAACGTCGAAAGCCTCGACGTTGCCCGCCGTCCCCAGCAGCGCGACGAGGTGGCCGCCGGCCGAGCCGCCCCAGACGCCGAAGCGGTTCGGGTCGATGCGATACTCGCCCGCGTGGGCCCGCAACCAGCGGATGGCGGCCTGGCAATCCTGAATCTGCGCGGGGAAGATCGCGTGCCGGCTGAGCCGGTAGTTGATGCTCGCCACCGCGTAGCCCTTCTCGACGAAGCCGACCGCCGGACAGCCCTCCTTGCTGCCCGCCTGCCAGGCGCCGCCGTGAACCCAGACGATCAGCGGCAGCGGCGCATTCGGCTCGGCGGGCGGCAGATACAGGTCGAGCTTCTGCCGCTCGTGCCCTTCCGGCACATACGCGATGTCCTTGAGCGTCCGCACTCCCGCCCGCTCCTGCCCCCAGACGCCTGCCGCCGTGAAGACCAGCAGCGCTACGCCCACGAAAACTCGACCGCTCCCGCCCATCCGATGATCTGCCATCCTGTGCATCGTCGTCTCTCCGAATCATGGCCATGCCAAACCGGCACGACCAGTCTACCACGCGCAGAGACCCACCGGTAGACCTTTGACGAAGGTCGAAGGCAGAAGGGATGAATCGCGGAGTGCCTGTTACCTCGCCCGGCGTCGCAGCAACGGACGGCAGCAGGCCAGACCGATGGCGCCGAGCACGATGGCGCCCGGCAGCGGCACCGCTACAACCGACAGGTCCGTCACGTGGAACGTGATCGACTCATGGGTGCCGTAGCTCTCCTCGAAGAAGTACACCTCGCTGGAGTCCAAGGGCAGCAATCCCAGGACGGTCTCCGGGTCCGGCAGTTCGATGACGTCCCAGGCCGTTGGCGCGCCGTGGCGCAGGATTGTAGGTATCGCAAAAGTCCAGTCCTTTCCGACAAACGCGCCGGTCCACGTGCCCCGCCCGCCACTGGCGTCAAGATACACGCCGTATTCATCGCCGCCGCTGTGGTTGTTGACCAGGAGACCGCCGACATCGGTGCCTATTGAAGAGCCGCCGTCGAAGAACAGACGCCCGCTGACCGGGCTATACCACGCGTAGGTGCCGTACGTGGAGGGGTGCACGTCAGGCGCCAGGGCATCGTCGTAGGTGTAAAACCCCCTGACCGCCGAGCCGGAGACGATGCTCTCGAAGCTGGAGCTGTCCACCACGCCGGTGACCTGAACCGTGGTCAGATTCCCCCAGGCAGCCGAAGCGACGGCCAGGACCACACAAGCAGACCACAACCCCTGCTGAAACGGTGATCGAACAGACGTAGGCATCTTCTCCATCCTCCAGAAACCAAGCCAGCAACGCGTGCCAGCGGCCAAGTCCCCTCCCGGGGTGGAGGGGATGAATCATGACTCGTCCCTTACCTTAGCCGGCGTCGCAGCAGCGGACGGCAGCAGGCCAGACCGATGGCGCCGAGTACGACGGCACCCGGCAGCGGGACCGGGACCACTGTCAGATCGGTGATCTGCAGAGACAGGTAATTCCCCGTCCCGCCACCTGCATAATCGAAGAGCAGCACGCTGTCGTCGTTAGGCAGGCGTTCCACGATCTCAGGGTCCGGCAGCGGCACCAGGCTGTTCCATGCCAGCCCTTCCGGGTCGCGTAGCGCCACCATCCACCCATACGCACTATAAGGGGCGAACGCGCCCGTCTGCGTGCCTGAGCCGACCGGGATATTTTCGAAGCCCACGGCATATATGTCCCAGGTATCGGTGCCGATGACATGATCGTTGTGCAGCATGATCATGCCTTCGTTCGTACTCAGCGAAGAGAGATCGGCAAAGACGACAGACACGGCAACCGGCTGGTACCACGCGATGCCGGAGGCGTCCACGTGGGGCAACAGAGCATCATCGTAGGCGTAAAGGCCCGTGAACAGCGAATCGATGCCAATGGTTGGGAAACTCGAATCGGCGACCACGCCGGTGACCTGAACCGTGGTCAGATTCCCCCACGCGGCCGAAGCGGCCACAAGCACGACACAAGCAGACCACAACCCCCACCGACACGCGGACCGAAACGACGACGCCATTTTCTCCTCCTCCACAAAAAAGGAAACCGCCGGACCGCCCTCCGGAGCCGGCCTTCCGCGCCGCTCCATTCGCACCTCCCATGCTACCATAGCCCCTCCCGATTGTCAAGCGGTCCGCTGGGACATTCTCCCGACAGCGGCACCGCGCCGCCACCGCCGTCGGGCCTGGATTTGCCCCATCCGCCCTGCCCGCCGGGGGCGGAAAACGACGCAAAACGCCTCGCACCGGCCCGACCGAATCCGGAAAAAGCGCCGATGTCGCAAAAAATCTTCGCCGGGACGAGCCCCAGGGGCCCTCCGACGCAAATGCTTTCTCCTAAGTTGCTTAGCTGCATAACAACTGGCATTCCCCGGACGTCGCGAGCACAAATCGGAGATGATATTCAGCGACTATCCAACAAAACTGTTGACGCAGGAGTATGGTCAGATGACAATACTCTCATGGTCGATTGGTTGGTGTGCAACTCGTTCGAATCGCCAGACGCCTCGAAGCGGGACCTGGTCGAGGTGCTGCGGCGGCGGGTGGACCTGCTGACGGGCGCCGAGCGGGCCCTGATGGAGATGTACCTTGACAGCGGTCAAAGCTTCCGTCGCATCGCCCGACTGACCGGCTCGAACGCCAGCACGATCGCCCGCAAGCTGCACCGGATCGCCCAACGGCTGACCGACGACACGTTCTTCTGCTGTCTGCGCTATCGCAGGCGGCTGCGCGTGAGGGAGCTGGCGATCCTCCGCGATTACTTCGTTCGCGGCCTGTCGATCGGGCACATCTGCGCCGCCCGCAACATCAGCCGCTACTGCGTGCGCAGCGCGATCCGCAAGGCTCGTCGCCTTGCCGCGTTGTACCGCTGCGAACACCTTGCCAAGGAGAATTGCCCATGCCCGTCTACACCGTCAAGAAAGAGTTCGACTGGGCCGGACCCGTCAGCGAGCGCGTCGTGAAGCTCTGCCGGATGTTCGGCGTCACGCTTGAGAGGCTCGCCGACAAGGGCCCCGTCCATCAGTGCTCGCTGCGGATCGAGCCGGGTGACATCGTCTGCATCACCGGCCCTTCCGGCTCCGGCAAGAGCGTCCTATTGGGCGAGCTGGAACGGAGCATTCCCGCCGGCGACCGCGTCAATCTCGACGACATCGAGCTGCCTGCCGACCGAACGGTGATCGACTGCTTCGACAGCGATCTGGTCACGAGCCTGCGCACACTGACGGCGGCGGGGCTGGGCGGCGTCTTCGGTCTGCTCAATCGGCCGCGCCTGCTGAGCGATGGGCAGAAGTACCGCTTCCGCCTGGCCCGAGCGCTGGCGATGGCCCGGCCGTTTGTCTTCGCCGACGAGTTCTGCTCGGAGCTGGACCGCATCACCGCCGCAACGGTCGCCTTCAACGCCGCCCGCTTCGTCCGACGCGCGAAGATCACGCTGATCGTCGCCACCAGCCACGACGACATCCTGATGGACCTGTCGCCCGATGCGATCGTGGTCAAGGACTTCACCAGCCCCGCCCGGGTGATCTACAAAACGAGGCGATCATGACCACGAACGATCTTCGTAGGGTGTGCACTGCACACCATTCCAAGGAGACGGTGGGCGGTGCCCACCCTACGGCTGCCACGCGCGGAGACCTGCCGTCGGAGCCGCGCTGTTCTCTCCACGCGAAGCTGGAGGTGGTGGCGGGCGAGGCGGCGGACTACGCGTCGCTGGCGGCGTATCACTATCGCGACGAGAGGCCGACCGCGATCAAGGCGGTGTTCCTGCTGCGGCCGAAGCGCCCGCTCGGATCGTTCGGCACGCAGCCGGCGGGCGTGATCGTCTACGGCATGCCCAATCCGCGCGTGGCGCTGCGCCGCGTGGCGACGAACGGGCTGTTCGCGAGCCTCGACCGGCAGACCGAGCTGGCCCTGATCAATCGTAACGTCCGCTGCATCGCCCGCGTGATCATCGAGCCGCGCTTTCGCGGGATCGGCCTGGCGACCCGGCTGGTGCGTGAGACGTTGGAGCGAATGGACGCGCCGATCATCGAGGCGCTGGCCGTGTGCGGCGCAGTCAATCCGTTCCTCGAACGCGCGGGCATGACGGCCTTCGCGCCGCGCGCCGACGCTTGTCACGCCGAGCTGATCGAGGCGCTCAGCGCCGTCGGCATCGAGGAAGGGGCAAATGACGATTCGCCGGTACCGATCGACGCGGCAGCCCTACAGCAGCGGATCGAGACGCTGGACCACGCACAGGCCGCCTTTCTCGAATGCTCGATCCAGCGCTTCCTCAAGAGCCACGGCAGCCGCCGGATGATGCCGCCCGGGCTCGAACGAACGCGATACATCCTGACCCGACTGACGAACCGACCGAGGTACTACATCTGGCACCATCCCACTCTGGAGGTGACCTGGCCATGAAGCTCGTAGGGGCGAATCATGATTCGCCCTTGCCACCTTTGGGCCATGAAGGACCTAAAGGACGCAAGAGACCTAAGAGAAGAATTAGTGGAGGCAACGATTCGATGAAGATGCAGATTCGACAGATCGCGCTATCGCGGCTGGCGCCGCATCCGGACCACGCCAATCGCATGAGCCGGGCCGCCTTTCGCAAACTGATGCACCACATTCAGCAGACCGGCCGCTACGAGCCGCTGGTGGTCCGCCGGCACCCGCACGAGCGAGGCCTCTTCCAGATCATCCACGGCCACCACCGATTCGAGGCGCTGCGCACGCTGGGACACGAGAGGGCCCAGGCGATCGTCTGGAACGTCGACGATGAGCAGACCGACATCCTGCTGAGCACACTGAACCGTCTAACCGGCCGGGACCAGCTCGACCGAAAGCTCGCGATCCTGCGGCGACTGCGCGACCGGCGTCCGCTGCGCGAGCTGGCGAAGCTGCTGCCTCAGACGCGAGGCCAGTTGGAGCGACTGACCGGACCCAGGCCCACCGCCACTCGCAGCCGGAGCAGGACATATGCTTTTGCGACTCCGATGGTCTTCTTCCTCAACGACGAGCAGCAGGCGATCATCGAGAGCGCCCTGGCGTCACTGGCCGGGCAATTGAACGAACCCACCAAGGCCGCCCGGCGCGCCGCGGCGCTGGCCCGACTGGCGGCTGCATCGTCCGTAGGGGCGTCCCGGCGCGCCGGGACGCCCCTACCACCCGCAACGCAGGAAAGGCCCTACCGATGACGTATGACACGATTGCGATTCCCGGCGGGTTCATCAAGCTGATGCGCAGCGACGCGACACGCGAGCTGCTGAAGGACCCCAAGGCCTTCGACCTGCTCACGACCATCGCGCTGCGGGCCAAGCGGCGGGACGACCTCAACATCCACGGCCTCAAGCCCGGCCAGGCCCTGATCGGCGACCACGCGAACTGCGGACTGAGAGAGCAGGAGTATCGACGCGCGAAGATTCGTCTGCAACGCTATGGCTTGGCGCGCTTCGAGGGAACGAGCAAAGGGACCATCGCTACACTTTGCAGCACGGTGATTTACGACATCAATGTCACGACCTCGGGACAGGCTGAGAACGAGCGAGGAACGAACGAAGAACGACCGGGGAACGACCAGAGAACGACTATCAAGAAAGAGAAGAAGGAAAAGAAGGAAAGAACCACTGCCGCGATGGGCATCGCCAGAGAGTTGGCTGAATTGTTGTTGGAGTTGATTCGGCAACGCAAGGCGGACTTCAAGGAGCCCGACCTGGATCGCTGGGCGCGGGACATCGAGCGGATGATCCGCCTGGACCGGCGCGATCCGCAGCGGATCGAAGCGGTGCTGCGCTGGTGCCAGGCCGACCCGTTCTGGCAGAGCAACATCCTCAGCGGCGCAGCGCTCCGCCGGCACCTCGACCGGCTCGAACTGAAGATGCGCGCACAGCCCGCCCGGGAGACCACCGCCGAGCAGTTCGAGCGCATGGAACGCGAGGGCCTGCTATGACCCGTCAGGAACAACAGCGATTCGTCGACAAGGAGCTGAAGGGACTCTGGCCCCAATGGCAGCCCATGGACGCCGAGTTGCGTGTCTGGGCGGTCGATCTGGCGCCGCTGACGTATGACACCGCTCGTGCGGCGGCTCAGGCGTGCTTCCGCGAGCAGACGCTCAACTACCAGCGTCCGGTGCTTCGGCGGTTCCTCGACCAGGCTCGGACGCTCGCACGATCGACGACCGGCCCGCGCTGCGAGCGGCCTGACGTGCAGACGCAGGTGTTTCTGGAATGTCTCAGCGCGCCGGCGCAGCAGCCGAACCTGGCAGGCCGGCGTACGGGCGTCTACGTCCTGCCCGTCGAGCGGCAGGACGATCTCGATTACGTCCGCGCCGCCGCAGAACCCATGCGAAAGCGCTTCGAGCAGCTCTACGGCGGCCAGTGGATCACCGTGGTCTGCCCCTCGTGAGCGCAGCCGCCGCCCTTCTTTGACAACTTCATAGAGTTACGCTTTTCTCCACGCCCCTGTGGCCCCGAAAACAGGACGCAAGCTGGACAGGAAGAAAACGGGCACGGCTGTGGCGAAGCCTTTCATCTGATCCCTGAGCGGGGTACGCCAACGCCGTGCCCGACTCCATCCGCGAATCGTCTCCATCGTGGATTCTATCGCCGCCCGACCATCCTACAATTGTGGGGACTACGTATTTTACGTCCCTCTGTCCTTCTATTCGAGTAGGGTGCGAACGGCGGAGGGGTGGACGCCGGCGGCGTCGGCGATCTCGCGGATCGTCGTGGTCTTCGTGGCGGTAATGCCCGCGGCGCGGAGTTTCTCGATGCCGGCATCGGCGTCGATGCCGGCGTCGGCGCAGTATTGTTCGAGCGTCATGCGTCCGAAGCCGGAACCACCGCCGCCTCCACCCATGCCTCGCCCGCCGCCCGATCCGCCCCCGCCGGGTTGGCCCGCGCCGCGTCCGTGCCCGCGATGCGCAGCGCCGACCGCGATATTGTAGAGTGTCTCGGGCGTCATGCCGTTCGCGGCCGCCAGTTCGCCGACGATTGCATCGGGCGAATCGACCGCGATGTTCCGCGCCCGCAGGTTCGCCAGGATCGTATCGAGAGGGACGTCCTCGACCTGCTCGGCCAGCGCCGCCAGCGAGAGCAATTCCATGTGAGGGATGGGCGGACGGCGCGAGGGATCGTCCCAACTGTGCTTGATCGACTCGCCCCAGTCGACCAGCGACGAGAACGGCCGCCAATTCGCCAGCGTGGCAACCAGCAGCGCCACGCAGATCAGCAGCGACAGCGCCCACTCGGCGCGCAGGGCAAAGCCCTGGCGGACCTTGCTCTGGCAGTAGCGGACCAGGCACGACCAGTTGTAGACGATGTGGACGACAGCCGCGACCATGAACAGCACGCTGAACCAGATGTGCAACCCCTGCCACTGCGCCTTGGTCAGTCCGAAGATCGTCCAGCCGGTCCAGTTGGCGACGCGTCCCGGCGGCACCACGAACAGGATCACGCCCGTGACGCACATCCCGATGAATGACAGGCCCGTCAGCGTCGAGATGAACGCCCGCCATTGAAACGCCTTGCCCTGTTCCTGTGCCATCGTTGCGGCCCTCGCTTTCGATCGGTCCGGCTGGTCACGGCACCTCGTATGGGCGAATGATGATTCGCCCCTACCGCAAGCGCCCCCCCGGTTGTGCAAAGCCAGTATACCACGACCAGGCCACGCCGCAAGGCGCGCGCTCGATTGTGGATTGGCGATTGCGGATTCGCTTCGGCGCAAGGCGAGCGAGAGGCCTGGCCCTTCAACAGAGTTCAGGACGGGCCCAGGGCGAAGTCGAACGGGACAAGGCGAACGGGGACGCACGCCCTACGAGGCCGGCCGACGCCGAGAGGCCTGCCGGGGCGAGTGCGGCGTGCGACCCACGCCTACACCACCCGGCCGCCCGGGGCGCCTCGCTGCTCGGCGTTCCGTATGAAGTAGACGTAGAGGATCAGCAGGGTGAGCGGACCGAAGAGCAAGCCCGCCAGCAGGAAGAGAAGCTGACGCGCCTGGCTGGCGCCAAGCTCCAAGGCCCACTTTGCGGACACGATCGCACAGGTGAGATTGCCCACTGCGATAGACTCGATCATCTCGTTGCCCTTTCCTGAATCCGGCGCTGCCGGCCGTAGTCTTCCTGCAGGGGAAGGCCTGCATTCGAGCATCTGTATTCACAGTCGGCTGTCGCGGCAAGATATTTCACCCCGGATTTCCGAACAGGCAGCCGGATGCTCAGAGCACAGCCACATGTCTCGACCCCGATGTGCATCGGGACTCGGGATGACAAAGGGGGATAGTGGGCCATGCCGGCGGCGCGTTGTGGATTGGCGCACCGGGACAAATCCGAAATCCGAACTCCATCCATGCGCGTCAGACGGTCACCAGCTTGTCACAGTCGCGCACGACTTCGTAGTGGTCCTTGAGCGTCGAGAGAGGGCAGACCTCCGAACCTTCGGAATTGCGCAGCTTCAGGCACGTGCCGCAGGCGAGGAACTGCCCGCCGGCGTCCAGGACCTTCTGGGCCTGTCCCTTGACGTCGAACTTCGGATCTTCGATTCCGTCGATCTCCACTCCCTTGCCCGACAGGAAGATGCGCACCTCATCGCCCTGCTGAAGGCTATACGACGCCAGACGCAGCGTGTTGAAAACAGTCTCCGGATCGGTCTGCGTAATGATGATTCCCAACTTCATACGTCTTCTCCTGCACGAGCGCGCATCTTGTTTGCCGCACGGGCGAGCCCGCCCGGCGGCCAGTGTATCGCATCCAGCGCCGTCTGCCAAGGCGCCTTCTCGAACAGTACTGGGCGAATCATGATTCGCCCCTACAGTCCGGCGGCGTAGCGGTTCCCGGCGTCTCAAAGGACAGACGCCGGAAGAACTCGTCCATTGTGCAGGCTGACAAAAGGAAAGCGGCGCATCGTAGGGGCGAGGCATGCCTCGCCCTCACCTTCGCGGATCGTGTTGCTGGTAGGTTGGCCTGTGCGTAGAATAGGGCTCGGTGACTACCTTCTCGAACGGCGGCGGCGTGATGTGGCGACGCGGATCCGGTCGAGCGCAGCGAAGAAGGATGCAACGTGGACGATAAGTTTTGGGGGCAGATGACGGACCCTTCGGCGGGCGCGTGGCACACCGGACCGTGCGGGGATACGATGGAGTTTTACCTTGTGATCGAGGATGAGGCGATCCGCACGGTGCGCTATCACACCGACGGCTGCGAGTTCACGCGGCAGTGCGGCCGGACCGTCGCGCGGTACGTCCAGAGCAAATCGCTGCGCGATGCGCTGTCAACCAGTGTGCGAACCGTGCTCAATGCGCTGACGGAGTTGCCCCAGGCCCATCGCCACTGCGCGGTCCTGGCGGTGATGACGTTCTCCAAGGCCATCGGCCGGCTCTGGCTCGAACAGGCCCGCTCCTGACGCGCGAATCTGCCGTCCGCAACGGCGTCAGATCGGGTTGCCGTCGGCGTCGACGTACGTGATGGGCCCGAGCCCCAGGGCTTTGATCGGTTCCTCGATCTTCGCGCGGTCGCCTACGACGACCCAGACCACCCCATTCGGCTTGATGACCCGCCGGGCGGCCTGCTGGACATCCTCGGCCTTCATGCCGGTGATTCTCGCTGCATAATCATTCCAATAGGTGTCGGGCAAATCAAACTGCACGATATGTGCGAGCGAGCCGGCGACCGAACTAATGGTCTCCCACGAGCCGGGCAGCCCGAGCACCTCGCCGGACTGCACCTTCGCGAACTCCTCGGCCGTCGGTGGTTTCTCACCGACGATCCACTGCAATTCCTTCTGAACCTCCGCGATGCTCTCGGCGGTCTTGTCGACCTGGACCGAACTGGAGACGATGTACATCCGCTGCCCCTTGGCGGCCTCAATCCAGCTTCCGGCGCCGTACGACCAGTGCTTGCCCTCGCGCAGATTCATATTGATGCGCGAGGTGAAGTCGCCGCCCAGGAGCTTGTTCATCATCTGGATGGCTTCTTCGTACGGATTGGCGCGCGGCAGCGCGAGGAAGCCACCGAAAAGGATCGAATGCTGCGAGCCCGGGCGATCGACGATGTAGACTTCGCTCTTCGGCTTGTCGGCCACAACGGAGATCTTCTTCGTGGGAACCTCGCCGGCCTTCCAGTTGCGCAGCAGCTTCTCCAGGCGGGGCTGGATCTCCGCCAGCGTCACGTCGCCCGCGATGACCAGCGTGGCGTTGTCGGGCTTGAACCAGGTCCTGTGGAAATCGGCCAACTGGTCGCGCGTCATGCTCGAGACGGACTCTTCGGTGCCGGAACCGGTCATCGGCGTGCCGTAGGGATGCTCCCGCCCGTACAGCAGGCCGGGCAGCACGCGCAGCGCCATCGTCTGGGGCCGCGTCTTCTCCTGCTGGATCTGCACCAGGGTCTCCTGCCGCAGCCGGTCAAACTCCTTTTGCGGGAAGGATGGGTTCAGAACCACGTCGGCAAACAGCTCCAGAGACGCATCGAGCTGGTCCTTGAGGGTGTTCAGATACACGGCGCAGACATCGAGCTCGGCGCCGGTGCTCAGCCGCGTGCCCAGCATTTGCAGTTGCTCGCTGATCTCCAGCGTGCTGCGCGTCGCGGTGCCCTCGTCGAGCAAGTCCATCCCTAAAGAAGCGGTGCCCGGCGAAGCAAACTGATCGGCGGCGTAACCGGCATCTACCAGCAAGCGCATCTCGACCACAGGGACACTGTGCCGCTCGGCCAGGACCAGCTTCAGTCCGTTCGACAGCTCGGCCCGCTGAACCGCAGGGAACCGCACCGCAGGCGGCGCGCCCGGCTCAGGCAGCTTGGATCGGTCGACGCCGGCGGCGGCAGCCGTCAACTCCGGGAACGGCGTGATCTCGAGGATGTAGTCGCCGTCGCTGAGCCACTGGGCCGCGGTTCTCTTGAGGTCCTCCGCCGTCGCCTTCGCTACGCGGTCGAGAAGGACCTTGTAGCGATCCGGGGAACCGCCGTAGACCATGTCGGTCGCGAGGACATCGGACTTACCACCGAAGCCGCCGATGCGCTCGACGCGGCGAACGAACTCGGCGCGAAACTCATTCTTGACCCGCGTCAGCTCCGCGCCCGTCGGGCCGTCCGCCAGGAAGCGCTGCAACTCCTCGTCCAGCGCCTTCTCCACGCGCCCTAACTCGACGCCCGGCTTGGCGCTGGCGCCGACCATGAACATACCGGCGATCTCAAAGGGAGCGGCATATGCGTAAGCGTCGGTGGCGATCTGGTCGTCGTAGACCAGACGCTTGTAGAAGCGCGAGTTCTTGCCGGAGCTGAGGACGTCGGCCACTAGTCGGAGATATTGGACCTCGGCGGAGCCCCAGGGCGGAACGTTCCAGATGCGGTAGATGCGGGCCTGGGGCACGCGGTCCTGGGCCTTCTGGCGATGAGTACCGGTGCGCTTGGCGATCCACGCCTGGTGCCTGGCAATGGGCGGTCCCGGCGGGATGTCGCCGAAGTGCTGCTGGACCTTCTCCAGGGCGATCTGCGGGGTGATGTCACCCGCGACGACGAGCACGGCGTTGTTCGGGCCGTAGTACGTCTTGAACCACTCATGCACATCCGGCAGCGAGGCGTCGTTCAAGTCCTCGATCGAGCCGATGACCGTCCAGGAATACGGGTGCCCCGGGGGAAAGCACGCCGTCTGGATCAGCTCCCTGGAAATGGCGTAGGGCTGGTTGTCCCCCTGGCGCTTCTCGTTCTGGACCACGCCGCGCTGTTCGTCGAGCTTGGCCTGCGTGACTACGCCGAGCAGGTGGCCCATGCGGTCCGACTCCATCCACAAGGCGGTGTCCAGCGCCGAGGTGGGCACGTTCTGGAAGTAGTTCGTGCGATCGTACGACGTGGTGCCGTTGAGGTTGGTCGCCCCGATCCGCTCCATCGCCTGGAAGTAGTCGTCGTCGTAGTGTTCCGAGCCGTTGAACATCAGGTGTTCGAACAAGTGGGCGAAGCCGGTCTTGCCCGGCTTTTCGTTCTTGGAGCCGACGTGATACCAGATGTTCACGGCGACGATGGGCGCCTTGTGGTCTTCGTGCACCAGCAGGGTCAGGCCGTTGTCGAGGACGAACTTCTCGCAGGGAATGTCGATGTCCCCCGCCCGTACGGCCCCGGCCATCAACAACAACGCCACCAAAGACCACAACAGACTCGACTTGCAGACTTTCCTGACCATAGCATCCTCCTATCTCTATTTAACCGCACGTCAGACCGCCATGGTGGATTGCCGATCGGCAGTCCGGATCAGGGGATGACGGTGGGGGTTTCTGGTCGCATGATGAAGGCGGGTTCGTACTGGAACTTCTGTCCGCCGACGGAGGCGTCGACCATGAGTCCCTGGTCGGGGACGACGAAGATGGCGACGCCGAACTGATAGTCGGTGCGGCTGGCCGAACCCGAGTTCAGCGCCACCGCGGTGACCTGCGCCGCCAGCGTGAAGTCCTCCATCGTGAAGCGGTCGAACGCCGCCTTGTCCTGGAAGAAGATCACCTCGCGGAAGTACTGGCCGCCGAAGGAGAAGCCCAGGCTCGCCTGCGACATGCTGCAATAGCCCGCCCGCACGCCGCCGACGAAGACCTCGCCTCGGCCGTAGGCGCCGCCGACGAGCACCGCGCCCTTGGTGACCTTGGGCAGCACCGCGTAGCCATACGAGCTGTCGAAATACGCCTGGATCGTCGGGTCGCGCAGTTTGAACAACGTGACCGCTTCCTCGACCTGCATCGAGAGCAGGTCGCGCGACGCCACCGACTCGGGCCTCGTCGCACAGCCGACGCCCGCGCTTGCCACCACCGCCAACAGGACCATCAATCCAGCCTTCATAATCCGTTCTCCTTCGGGCCAATCATCCGTGCTTTGGATCGCGTGCGATGCGCGGGCAGCGCCCGGCGGCATCGACGCATGCAGCTTACCGCAGCCGGGGCGCTTCGACAATACGCCAACGAAAATATCCGGTCTGACGTTGCCTTCATTGTCATTTCGACCGGAGCGCAACCTTCAGCCCTGAGCGAAGTCGAATGGGGCAGTGGAGAAATCTGCCCGCGAATTCAAGCCGCGCCTCGCCTATGGCCAGATCCCTTCGGCAGGCTCAGGGCAGGCTCCTCGACTCCGCGTTGCTCCGCTCGGGATGACCAAAGGAGACGCGGCTGCCACGCGGGGCGGTATGGCGGTTGTAGGGGCGAATCATCATTCGCTCCCACCTCACCCCGCTTGGACGAGTGTCTGTGAAAACATCCTGGCATGCGTGTGGCAGCCTCAAACGGTAGCGCAGCGGACGTTTGGGGACGGTGGACTTGGCTGCCGAAGCGATGGGAGAAGATCGCCCATGCATAGAACCATCCCCAGGCTCTTCGAGCTTGAGGCTGCCACACACCGCTCTCTACGCCTGAATGAGGCTTGCCGTGAAATCTGCACAGACACTTGGACGAGGGCGGCGGGGAAAATGCTTTGACCTGGGCGGGGGCGGCTGGTAGACTGCCGGGCCGTGTAGAGACAGCATGCGGCCAGAGCCGTTTGTGACGGAGCGGAGAACAACTGAATCAGGGGCAAGGAGTCTCGATGGGCTCGGATGCCGGGTTTCTCGACATCGACGGCGCACGAATCTACTGCGAAGACCGCGGCGCGGGCGACTGCGTCATCATGATCCATGGCTTCGCGATGGACACGCGGATCTTCGACATGCAGTTCGATCTGTTCGCGGAGCGGTTTCGCGTCGTGCGCTACGACCTGCGCGGCTTCGGCAGGTCGGACCTCCCCACCGGCCAATACTCCACGCTGGAGGACCTGCGCATCATGATGGACCGGCTGGGCATCGAGAAGGCCTCCATCATCGGCCTGTCGCTGGGCGGCAGCCTGGCGGTCGAGTTCGCCTTGACCTGCCCGCAGCGCGTCACCGGCCTGGTCCTGGCCGGCAGCACCCTGCGAGGCTATCCCTATTCCGACGCTTACGTGCAGGAGTTTCTCTACTACCGCAAGCTCGCCCGGCGCAAGGGGATCGCCGTGGCGCAGACCGAGATGCTCGGCAATCCGCTGCTGCGGTCCATCGCGAAGAAGCCGGAGCTGTTCGTTCACGTCGAGGCGATGATCCGCGACTACTCGGGCTTCCACTGGCTGCGGCACGATCCGCATCGCGTGTTCTATCCGCCGGCCATCGAGCGGCTCGGCGAGGTCGCCTGCCCCGTGCAGATCATCATGGGACAGCACGACATCGACGACCTCCAGGGCGTAGCCCAGCGGCTCATCCGCGAGATCGGCCACGCCCGCCACACCGTTCTGCCGGGCATCGGGCACATCGTCAACATGGAAGCGCCCGAGCGATTCAACGAGATCGTTCTGGACTTCCTCGCCTCGCTGTCGGCCCAGGTCTCAGATGACGGTTCACCCAGCCCCTGCGCCGCCGTGCGGCAATAGATCCGGGGACATCGATTGTCAGGAGCGGGCGTAGCTGCGGACGTAGGTGCGGGTGCAGACGAGGTGGTAGAGGCGCCGGGTGTTGGGGCAGCGCTGCTCGATTTGCTCGGACAGGCGGCGAAACAGGCCGACGTGATTCAGCGACAACACCGTCTTGGTGATACGCACACATCGCACGCCGGCGAACCGGCTGGGGACTTCAACGACGTGGATAGCGCCGCAACAGGGACATTGGATCTCGCAACGATGTGCCGTGTGCATATATCCCTCACATCCGTTTCGAACCGGCGTCAGATCCGGTCCGGCTTGCTGGCGAGCGTTCCCCGATCCCGTCGATGGGGATCGGAACGCGCGGTGGAGACTTCGAGGTGAACCCGGCGGCCCTGGCGTGTCACGTCTCACATGGATCTGTCAGGCCCCCTCGTGCCCCCGGTTGTGTCCATACGATGATCTGTTTCCCCACGTGTGCGTGTCGGAGGATTGCGGACGGCCTTGCTGTTTCGGCCGCCACGAGCCCATCCTCCATTATCATCAGTATACCACGGAAGGCCCGGTCTGTCAAGCGCCAGTGTCCCTCGGAACCCTCCATCGGATGCAGCTTTTCGCTACGGGGGAGGTTCGTTTTTCGCCCTTCGCTTCAGCCGGAGGCTGCAAGGGTACAGGCCGCTCGCCGCGATCTCGTCCGCCGGTCGAAAGGAGCCACGATCACGGGACGGCGCGCGTCGCACGTCCGGACACATCGCGCGTTGCTCACCTGGGCAGGCGGCCCATGAGATCGGCCTGCCGGAACGGACCTTGCGACGCGATCAACTGGCGGGCGGCATCGACCTGATCCCAGACGTTCCAGAGCAGCACGCCCTGTACGTTCCCGCCCTGGAGATAGTAGATAACGCCTTTCTTGAATAACTCCTGCCAGTCAGCCACAGTCTCCAGTTTGGAATCCAGCTCGCCGACCGCCTCGTACCCGAGGTCGAACAGGTCGGAGTAGAAGTAAGGCAGATGGTGATAGGGCTCGTTGGCGCCCGCCATGTTTCTGCCGGCCTGCTTGCCCATCGCATTGGCGTTGTCTTCGTGCTCGACACGAATCCGCTTGTCCAGCGCGGGGTTGTAGAAGCGTGCCACATCGCCGGCGGCGTAGATGTCCGGCGCGCTGGTGCGAAGAAATTCATCGACCACGATGCCGTCGTCGATCTCCAGTTGCGCCAGCCTGGCCAACTCCACGTCGGGCTCGATGCCGATCCCGGCGACTACGCTGTCGACGACGATCTCTCCCCTGTCCCCTATCGTCAGAGCAAGCTGCCGATCTCGCACCTCCAGGCCCCTGACCGACTGACCGGCCAAGACTCTCACGCCTCTGCCGCGATAGTACTCGTTGAGGAAAGCGGACAGGTCACGAGGATACACGCGAGCGCCGATGCCGGTCTCGGGGAAGATCATCGTCACGTCCTTGCCGTTCATGGCCAGGGCCGCCGCGATCTCCGAGCCGATGAACCCGCCGCCGATGATGGCGAAGCGTTTGGAAGTCTCCGCCAGTTCGCGAAGGCGCCGGTAGTCGGCGAGCGTGCGGAAGTAGATGATCTCCTCGTCGCCGAACGGCAGGCGTCGGGGCCGCCCTCCCGTGGCCAGCAGCAGCTTGTCGAACGTGTGCACGTTGCCCAGATCGTCGGCGATCTGCCTGGCGTGGGTATCGACGGAGGTGACCCGGCGTCCGAGATGCAGATCCACCTTCTGCTGCTCGGTCTTTCGCCGGATGCTTTCGAGCGGCTTGCCCTTCCACAGACCCTTGCTCAGAGGCGGGCGATTGTACGGCACTTCCGCCTCCGCGCCGATCAGCCCAATCGTGCCCGTCGCGTCCACCTCTCGAATGCCCTGCACCGCCGCATCAGCCGTCATCCCCCCGCCCACGATCAGATACCTGTAGTGCATCATGGCCATCCCTTTCCCTGACCCACGTGGTTCATGCCATCTGCTCTCGGTTGGCCACCCTCCACACATCAGCACAAGACCCTACGCCCAACACGCTCCCGCGTTCGCGCTCTCTGGACCGCGCGGCGCAAGAAACAGTTGTGGGTGACGACCGCGCAGGCTATAATGGAATCGGAAGATGAAGATCGGTGCGAGGTCGCTTTCCTCGGACTTCTCGCCGCCGACACGGAGAAATGGGAGATTCATGCACGCAATCACCGCAGCCCCCGCTGATGACACAGTCCGCCACAGGGAACCTTGGCTGGCAGCCAGCCTGTCCTGGGTCCTTCCTGGCGCAGGGCACTTGTACGGTCGCCTCTGGATGGCAGGGATCGCCCTGATACTTCTGCAAGTCGTGCTTTCGGTGGGCACTATAGCCATACTGATCGACTCGCGAGTACCCCTCGTGGCGCTCGCCCCCATGCTCTTGTGCAACTTTGGTCTCCACATCGGAGCGGCGGCAGCCGCCTTTCGCGCTGTGCGAAGACGGAACACGACGGAATTCGAACGCATGCGGATCCAAGCGAAGGACCCGTGGCTGGCGGTGTTTCTCAGCGTGATCATCCCAGGCTTGGGGCACCTGTACCTGCGCAAATGGATCGCGGGCATAGCATTCATCCTCGCCAGTCTTTTGCTCGAGCTGCTGGTTGGCAAGAAGGTGTGGGGGGTGATCCCGACCATAGGATTCAATATGGTGGCTCTGATTGGCGCCTACTATGCCGCGCTCAGACGGCCCGAATCGGAACGAACCCTGATTCTGGTTGCCGCCACGTTCATGGGTCTGTTTTGGCTGGCCAGCGCGCCAATCGGGTGGGCGACGCAATCCTATGTCGCCGAAGCCAAGATCGCCACCGGGACCAGCATGGCCCCCGCAGTGCAGAAAGGAACGCGCCTCGTGGTGAACAAGCTTGTCTATCGATGGCGGGAGCCTGCGGTCGGTGACATCATTCTATTCGTTCCACCTGCCGACGGCCCATCCGTCGACGATAGGACGCCCATGATGAAACGCATCGTTGCCATCGGTGGAGAAATGGTGCAGGTGGCCAACGGATTCGTGCAGATCGATGGGCAGTACCGCAAACCGGAAGGAACGCCTCGCCAGCTTCTGGGTCCGACGCGTCCGCTGCCTCACAAGATACCGTGGGACACATACGGCGTCACCGAACCCTATCGTGTCCCTGAAGGCTGCTATTTCGTCCTGGGCGACAACCGTGTCAACAGCCTCGACAGCCGAGACTTCGGCGCCGTCCCCAGAGAGAGTATCCTTGGCAAAGCCGTCCGGATCTATTGGCCTCTCAACGCCCCGCTTTTGTACGGCGAACCAACCCGGTGAGACCCTCAAAGGTGGATTCTCGTGAAAGACGTCAGTCTCCCACACGGCGGAAGACCGAAAGAGCTCAGACCTTCTGTTCCATCAGGGCGCGGCTGATGGCGGTGGCGCGCCGGCGGGGGACCAGGCGGAGCAGCAGGTGGATGATCAGCTTGTTGACGACGCCCGGGACGACGATGGGCTTGCCTTTGAGCATGGCGTTATAGCCGACTTTGGCGACGCCGCGAGCCGAGACAGTCCGCGCGAAACCCTTGGCCTCGCGCAGGTTGGCCTTCTCGATGAACTCGGTCTTCACCGGTCCGGGGCACAGCGCGGTGACGGTGACACCGGCGCCCGCCAGCTCGTTGCCGATCGCCTCGCTGAACGAGACCACGAAGGCCTTCGTCGCGTAGTAGATCGCCTGAAGCGGCCCGGGCAGGAAGGCCGCCATCGACGCGACGTTGAGAATCCGGCCGCCGCCCCGCGCGATCAGCTCGGGCACGAACTCGCGCGTCAGCGCCGCCAGCGCCGTCACGTTGACCTGGATCATCGCCTCGTTGCGGGCCCAGTCCTGCTGGTGGAAGAAGCCGCCGTTACCGAAGCCGGCGTTGTTGATCAGGTAGTCGATCGGCACGCCCCGTGCGATCAGCTCGCGGTGGATCTGCGCCGCTGCATCGGCGCGGGTAAGGTCCTGGACGATCACGTGCACCCTGACGCCGTGGGCGCTTTCGAGTTCGGCCCGGAGCGCTTCGAGCCGGTCCTGCCTCCGGGCGACCAGGACCAGGTCGCCGCCTCGTTGCGCGTGGAGGCGGGCCAGCTCGACGCCGATCCCGCTGGAGGCCCCTGTGATCAACGCGGTCTTCTTGCGATCCGTCATTGTCTCGTCCCTTCACACATCGCTGTCGATCGCGTCCCGCACGTAAGGCCGTTCGATGATGCGCCGATTCTGGAGGAAGCAGACCACCAGCCAGCACAACAGCGCCCAAGTCAAGCCCGCGCTCCAGCCGGCCAGCACGTCCGTCGGATAGTGCACTCCGAGATAGATCCGGCTGAAGCCCACCAGCAGCGTCGCGATCAGACCCAGGCCGAGGAAATACAGCTTGTAGCGAAGCACGCCGGTGGTTCGCGCGAACAACGCGCCCAACGTCAGGTACACCACCGCCGAGAGCATGGAGTGTCCGCTGGGAAAGCTCGCCGAGACGACATCCTTCATGCCAGCGGCGTACTCCGGACGGGACCGGGCGAACAGCGCCTTCATCGCGAACGTCAGCACAACGCCCCCGACGACGACCACCGCCAGCGCAACCAGGGTGCGATAGCGCCGTGCGATCAGCAGGTAGCCGGCGCACGCCAGCGTCACCAGGGTCAGCACGGCCGCACCGCCCAGCGCCGTCACGTCACGCCAGGCGGCCTCAAACCACGCCGGACCGATCGGCCGGCTCGGGTCCTCGGCCGAACGAAGCTGGCGAAGCACCCATTCGTCGTATCGCTGAGCGTCCCCTTCGAGGACTTCGTCCGCCAGCTCGATCAGCAACCACCCGCTGACGACGATCAGCGCCAGCGCCGCGAGCATGAGCAAGTCTACATTCTGCCTCAGGCGACCCGCCACGCCGATGGCTCTCGCCTTCGCGTCCTCTGCCGTTCGCTTCATATCCGATGCATAACCTCCGAAACCATCACGGCGCCGGCAGCGGGTCCTCGGGAGGTGACAATCCCGCGATCATGCCGAGAATTTTCCGCGCCGCCTCATACGCCTGGGCGGCCGAGCACTCCTGACTGGCCATGTCGCTGATGAACTCCTGGGCCGCCTCGTGGGCGGCTCGCTCCTGCGGGCCCTCGCCCAGGAGATAGAGCAAGGCGCCCGCCCCGACGTAGACGGCCTTGGCGATCTGGGTCTTGGCCTGTTCGTCGTGCTTGGCCTCGATGTGCCTGCCGGCCTCGGCCATCTTGGCCAGCGCGAAATTCCAGACTTGGGCGGCTTGCGGATTCATGTCGGTGCGATGCTCGCTCTCATGCCGACAGCACGGTGGCCAGAGGTCGGCCCTCAAAGCCGGAAGAGCAGCCCCACGTTGATTCCCAGGCCGTCGACGTCGGCCTCGGTGATGTCTTGCAGCTCCTCTTCGGCGCTGTCGACGTCGGCTTCGAGGAACAGCCAGCGGGCCTCGGCCAGGATCGAGACCTTGTGGAATCCGATCTCGAGGCCGGCCAGCGGGAAGAAGCCCACCTCCTCGTCGAGGTCGGCGTCGTCGGCTTCGAAGAAGTAGTAGCCGCCGCCGGCGCCGATATACGGCACGATGTGCTCGAAGAGGATCGGGAAGTTCAGCAGGGCCGCGGCCTCCAGCGGGATCATGTCGACGTCGGTGTCGTCGAAGTGGATCCAACTGGCGCGGGCGTCGATGCTGAGGATATCGATCGGATTGATTTCGACCTTGGCGCCGCCTCCGTAGCCCTCGCCGAGGTCGTCGGAGTCGAGAGACGAACCGAAGACGCCGCACTCCAGTCCCGAACCGGTCGAACAGCCCGTCCCGGCCAGAGCCAGGGCCGCCGACAACAGCAAGACGGCAAATCCTTTTGCGTTCATGCCACACTCCTTCACAGGGTTTTGCCGATAGGCTATCCGTCGCCCCGGCCCGCCGCAATCGGAAAATCCCCGACCCAACTGGCCCGAGGCGCAGACGCAAGAAACCGGCGCCAATTCCACGGTTTGTCATGTCGAGCAGAGCCGAGACATCCGGCAATGAATCACGAGCGCGTTCGATCTATGGCCAGACCCCTCGATCCCGATGTCCATCGGGACTCGGGGTGACAAGAGAACCAGGTGGCCGCTGCCACACACCAACGCAATGTGTCATGGGAATGAGCCCAAGACCTTGGAAAGGAAGGTGTCACGATGTCCGAATCGAAACGACTGACGAAGCGGCAGCGCGCCGTGATCGAAGACCTCTTCGCAGACCACGCGAACGAGCGCGAAGTGCTCGACAAGCACAACGTCAGCCCGGCGTTGTACGACCAGTGGCTGGGCGACGAGCAATTCTGCGAGTGCTTCGAGCGACGGATCGCGCGGGCCTATCGCCAGGCGCGTCTGATCCTGGCCCGCAACGCGCCGCAGGCCGCCCAGACGCTGGTCGAGCTGTCCAGGCACAAGGGAGAGCCCGCTCGCAAGGCCTGCCTCGACATCCTCGCCCTGCCGACCGCCGAACGCCCCAACGCAGCGCCGCCCACAGAGGCAGCGAATGACCCCACTACAGAACTGCCCCCCGAAACCGCCACCCGTCTCCTGGCCGCCCTGGCCGGAACGAGCGACGAGAACGCCCGCTGATCCATCCGTGTCGCGCCGATCGTGGCGTGATTATTCCTTGGCGCGGCCGAGGTAGGAGCCGTCGGCGGTGCTGACGCGGACGACTTCACCGACGCTGATGAAGGGCGGGACGCGGGTCTTGAGTCCCGTTTCGAGGGTGGCTTCTTTCAATTGCTTCGTGGCGGTCGCGCCCTTGATGCCGGGCTCGGTGTCGGTGACCTCCAGGTCGACGGTGTTGGGCAGTTCGAGACTGACCACGTTGCCGTTGTGGACGGAAACGGTGATCGTCGTGTTGGGTTTGAAGTACTTGATCGCGTCGCCGACGACGTCGTCGCTGACGGTGATCTGGTCGTAGGTCTTGTTGTCCATGAGGATATGGCCGGTGCCGTCGGAATAGAGGTATTCCATGTCGCGCCGGTCGAGAAAAGTCTGCTCGACCTCCTCCGTGGACCGCAGGCGCTTTTCGAGCATGACGCCGTCGGCGAACCGGCGGAGCTTGGCCTGGACGAAGGCCCGCAGGTTGCCCGGGGTCACGTGGGTCGCCTGCGCACAGACGCATAGTTGCCCGTCGATCATGAAGGCCATTCCCGGCCGCATATCACTTGCTTTCACCGCAGTATCCTCGGGATAGAACGTCGCTCTTGCACCGCCTGCCCCGCGGGCAGGACGAAAAAGTCGAGGCATGGTGATACCGCCCTGAGGCGGTCGCGTCAAGCGCAAATCGCGGCGCCGAAGGCCGGGATCCGTAGAAAACGCCTCCCCGACGCGCCGTCAGGCTCCGTCCACCGATTCGAGGGTCTCCAGAGTACCCGCAAAAGAACCTGGGATGGGGGCTTCGAGTGTCAGCGATTGGCCCGAGGGCAGGATCAGCGAGAGCCGCCAGGCGTGCAGCATCAGGCGGCCAAAACCGTGGCGCGTGGCCTGGTCGCCATAGAGCGGGTCGCCTGCGATGGGGTGGCCAAGGCTGTAGAGGTGGACGCGAATCTGGTGTCGGCGGCCCGTTCGTGGCCGGGCCTCCACGAGCGTGTGGGATCGGAAACGATCCACAATGCGGAGCTCTGTGGTGCTGGGTTTGCCCCGCTCGGGATCGACGGCCACCCGGCCCGAGCCGAACTGCCTCAGCGGCAGGTCGATCACCCCGTCGGCAGCGATAACCCCTTGCACTAAAGCCAGATACGTCTTTTCGATGGTACGCGTCTCGAACTGCTGGTTGATCCGGCGATGGGCAGCCGGATTGCGGGCGAACAGGATCAGACCGCTCGTCTCTTTGTCGATCCGATGGACGATATAGAGTTTCTCCGCCCTCTCGGCACAGAGGACTTCAAAGAGCGATCCGCCCTGCCCGCGCCGCTCGGGTATGGCGACCAGGCCCTCCGGCTTGTCCACCGCCAGGATATCGTCATCTTCGTAGAGAACCGAAATCGTTGCCACACTGCACCGCCCTGCCAGCACCTCTGCCCATGCGTTATTATACTTTTCGGCCCGAAACTGTAATAAGCCGCCGCGAATTGAACAAAAGTATAATAAAGATGTATATCCTTTCAAAACAAGTGCTTACAAAAGCCCCCCCCTCCTGTCAACCTTTTCGATTGCCTGAATGAAACGACCTTGTTATATTTTTCTCGATGAAAGTATAATAAAGACCCATCAAGTTGTACGAAAGTATAATTGTGATGAGACCTCAGAACGTGACCAATGACAGTTTCGGACGCATGGTCGGGATCATCGACGGAGAAATGGCGTTCGTACCCAATGATCTTCCCCCACATCTGAATTGGGGTGGACGCCTTGTTTCGGCCCTTTCTGAAGCGGACCAAGCGATCGGCCAACTCCACGGCATCGGCTTAAATCTGCCCAATCCTGACCTCCTGATCACTCCCTTCCTGCGAAGAGAAGCAGAAATGTCCAGCAGGATCGAAGGCACGCAGGCCCAAGTGCGGGATATCTATCTGTTCGAGATGCAGGAGTCCGAAGCTCAGCCTGAAGTGCCCGACGTGAAAGAGGTATCCAACTATGTGCGTGCTCTCGACTATGGTCTAGAGCGTCGTACTGAGTTGCCTGTATGTCTGAGGATGATTCGAGAACTCCACAGTGTCCTGTTGGAAGGTGTGCGAGGGGAGAATGATCGGCCCGGAGAGTTCCGCAAGAGCCAGAACTGGATTGGCTCACGGGGCTGCACCATCGCGCAGGCACGATACGTTCCTCCCCCTCCTGCTGAAATGCAGGTCTGCCTCGATGCGTTCGAGAGATTCATCAACGCACCCCATCCCCATATCCCAGTGCTCGTATGGCTTGCTATGATCCACTACCAGTTCGAAGCGATTCACCCATTTCGAGACGGCAATGGACGCATCGGTCGGCTGCTGTTGATTCTGCTACTGTGTGCGCAAGGAGTCCTCAACAGACCGCTGCTCTATCTCAGCGCCTACTTTGATCGCAAGCGCGAAGAGTACTACGAGAAACTCCTGCGGGTGAGCACACAAGGGGAGTGGGACGAGTGGATACTGTTCTTCCTGCGCGGGGTTGTCGAGCAATCGCTCGACGCCTTCGAGAGGTCGAGACGGTTGATGGCGCTCCAGCAGCAATTCCGCTCACGCGTGAAGTCGAAAGGCTCGGCTCTTCCGATCCGCCTGGCCGACCTGCTTGTCGAACGGCCTGTGATCACTACGGTGTTCGTGAGCAGACACCTCCATGTAACCTATCAGACCGCCAAGAACAATATCCGCCGTCTCATCAAAGCAGGCATCCTCAAGCAGCACGGCGACGCCAAGCGTAACAGGGTCTTCATAGCCGAGGAGGTCCTCGCAATCCTGACTGAACCATTCTCAGCAAGTCAACTACAGGAGTAGCGGCTCGATCATAATGCAGCGATTCTTCGTGACAAAATCGGGATTTGAAGGCGACCTGGTTCGGCTCAGTGCCGAGCAGGCGCACCAGGTCTGCCACGTGTTGCGGCTCAAGGCAGGCGATGGGATCGTCGTGCTGGACAATGCCGGGAACGAGTACGAGGTGGAGCTGACGGCCTCGGGCAAGCGCGAGGCAGTCGGGCGGATCGTGGCCCGGCGACAGGCGACAGGCGAGCCGACCGTGCAGATCACCCTGTTCCAGGGTCTGTTGGCCCGCGACAAGTTCGAGTGGGTGCTCCAGAAGGGCACGGAGGTGGGCGTATCGCGGTTCGTCCCGGTCCAGACCGAGCGGACGCTGCTGCGCGCCAGGCAGATCGATCCGAAGAAGCTGGACCGCTGGCAGCGGATCGTCACCGAAGCCGCCGAGCAGTCGCATCGAGGCCGGGTCCCGCAGATCGAGCCGGCGATCGCGTTCGCCCAGGCGCTGTCGCGGCTCGGCGAGTTCGACCGGGCGCTCATCGCCGCAACGTCAGGCCAGGCCAAGACGCTGTCCGAGGCCCTTGCAGCGAGCGGCAGACCCCTGGCCTCCGTCGCGGTTCTGATCGGCCCCGAAGGCGGATTCAGCGACGAAGAGACGGCGCAGGCCCACGAAAGCGGCGTCATCCCGGTAAGCCTGGGCCCGCGCATCCTGCGGACCGAGACCGCCGCCATCATCGCCCCGGCCCTCGTCCTGTTTGCTTTGGGGCAGATGGGATCTTGACGGGACAGTGCCATTTCCAGCCTGGGCTCGTGCGGGTATGATGGTGCCATGGGAAACGCCGAGAATCTCGGAAAACCGGAGGCGGTGCTTGTCAGGTTCTGCAGGGCTGCCCGACAAAGGAAGGGAACAACGATGAAGAAGAACGCGGGTCTCTGTCTGGGTGTGGCAGTGTTGCTGGTCCTGGCAATCCTTGCCGGTGGGGCGGAGAATGACTCGTCTAGTCCCGTGGCGGGTCAGATCGGCGGCCCGGCGGCGCCGCTGACGGGGTTGCAGTGGATCAAGGGAGGGCCGGTGCAGCTCCAGAAGGGCTCGGTCTATGTGGTCGAGTTCTGGGCGACGTGGTGTCCACCTTGCCGGACGAGCATTCCGCACCTGACCGAGATCCAGCGTCAATTCAAGGACCAGGGCGTGACGATCATCGGCGTCTCCGACGAGACAGCCGACATCGTCAAGCCGTTCGTTGGTCAGATGGACGAGCAGAAGAAGATGGAATACGCCGTCGCCATCGACCGCGAGGGCCAGGTCCACAAAGGTTATATGGAAGCCTTCGGCGTTCGAGGCATCCCCCACGCGTTCATCGTGGGCAAGGACGGCACGCTCCTCTGGCACGGGCACCCCATGGCCGGCATGGACGGCGTTCTCAAGGAGGTCGTCTCCGACCAGTTCGATCCTGTGGCCTTCGTCGCGAAAGAGGCCGCCCGGCGGCAAGAGCAGACCCGCATGATCCAGCGCTACAAGGACTATTTCGCCAAGACGATTACGGACAGCGAAGAGGCACGGACGATCGGGCAGAAGCTGGTCGCCGAATCGTCCGACGCCGACATGCTCAATTCGCTGTCCTGGACGATTCTGACGCGCGTCGCCCAGGATAGCCGCGACCTCGAGCTGGCCCGCGAGGCCGCCGCCAAGGCCGTCAAGCTGACGGAAGAGAAGGACCCGTCCATCCTCGACACCTACGCCCTGGCGCTATACGAGCTGGGCAGGAAATACGTCGCCCAGGCCGTCACGCTCCAGAAGAAGGCGGTCGAGCTGACCGACAACCCGCAGGCGAAGGAGAGCCTAACCAAGGCCCTCCAACGCTACGAGGCAGCCACCGTCGAGTAGTCGTGTCGGAGAGTCCTGAATGCCCGAAATGGGTAAGCTGTATCTGGTTTCGACGCCGATTGGGAACCTCGGTGACATCACGCTGCGGGCGCTGGAGACGCTCAAAGCAGTGGACTATGTCGCCAGCGAGGACACCCGCCGGACCGGCCTGCTGCTCAAGCACTTCGAGATCAAGAAGCCCCAGATCTCGTTCCACGAGCACAACGAGCAGCGCGTCATCGGACGGATCGTCGGGCTGCTTCGCGATGGCAAGTCTGTCGCCGTCGTCACCAGCGCCGGCACGCCGAGCATCTCCGACCCCGGCTTCGTCGCGCTGTGGGAGGCGGTCAAGGAAGGCCTCGAAGTGACCGCGATTCCCGGTGCGACGGCGTTCGTTCCGGCCCTGGTGCTCTCAGGCATGCCGGTCTACAGCTTCACATTCCGGGGCTTCCCGCCGCACAAGAGCGGCAAGCGACGCAAGTTCCTCGAAATGGACAAGGACTCGCCGCACACGCTGATCTACTATGAAAGCCCCTACCGCCTGCGCAAGTTCCTCACCGAGGCGATGGAGGTCTTCGGCAATCGCCATGCCGCCGTCTGCAAGGAGCTGACCAAGCTGTTCGAGCGCGTCACACGCGGCCGGCTGTCCCAACTGCTCGACGACCTCGAGGAAAAGCCTAAAGGCGAATACGTCATCGTCATCGCCGGCGCGGAAATTGGGGGCAATAGGGACGACGAGCCGGACGTCTGACCTGCGCCGGATTTGTGATCCGGTTTCGCTCGGCCCATCCGCCACAAGGCGTGCTCTTGGAGGTACCACAGCATGTCGGCTACAGCAAGGAAGGCATTTCTGGTTGTCATCAGTCTGACTGGCTGCATCTCGTTTCTCGGGGGCTGCCACACGCCGTCGGTGCGGCAGTCCAAGGGGCATCCACATGGGAAAGTGGAGCTGCTGCGCGATCAGTGGGGCGTGCCGCACGTGTTCGCCGAGACCGACGCCGGAGCGATGTACGGGCTGGGCTATGCGGCCGCCCAGGACCGGGCGTTTCAGATGTACTACCATCTGCGGATCATCCAGGGCCGTCTGGCCGAGGTCGTTGGCGACGTCAAGGTGGGCGTCAGCCGGCAGCGGCCCGAGGGCACCAACTCGGCGATCCGCAGCGACGTTCAGATGCGAACGATCGGCTACTGGCTCGCCGCACAGGAAACGGCCCGCCAGCTCGACCCTGCGTTGCGGAGCCTGCTCGAAGCCTACAGCGAAGGTGTCAACGACTGCATCCGCAATGAGCCGAACGAGCTGACGTACCTGTTCGCCAAGTATGGCCTCGAACCGGAGGCCTGGACGCCGGCGGCGTGCATCGCCTCCTGGTGGCGGCTGAGCCTGTTCTTCTCGGGCGACGGTCTGCGCGAGATGACGAACTACTACGAGATCAAGGATGGTCAGCGCGAGGTGAAGTCGTTTGCGCCGGACGACAGCGAAGGCCCGATGAATGTTGACGATCGCCACGTGCGGGACGACGCCTCGGTGATCCAGCGAGACGACGTCGGCGACGAATGGCTCGATGCCGTGATGGACTACGCGACCGCGCACAACCTGATGCGCAAGATCGATGTCACGCCACAGCGCCCGCGTGTGCCGGAGGGACCTCGGTTCAGCCACGCCTGGGTGGTGGGCGGCACGCGAACAACGAACGGCTCCGCGGTGCTGGTCAGCGATCCGCAGACGCCCGTCCGCAACCCATCGCTGTTCCACGAATTCCACGTCTGCGGAGAGACATTCAACGCTCGCGGCGTCGGCGTCGCAGGCAGTCCCAACATCCTGATCGGCTTCACGCCGAATGTCGCGTGGGGCCTGACCGCCCTCGGCGCCGACCAGGCGGACCTGTTCCTGCTGAAGACCGATCCCAACCGTCCCAACCAGTATCAGGTCGATGGCCAATGGCTCGATGTGGGCGTCCAGACGGAGACGATTCGCGTCAAGGACGCCGAGCCGCGGACGCTGACGGTGCGCCGAACACGCTTCGGACCTGTGGTGACATCGCTGGCGATGGGCCTGCGCCGTGGCGACGAAGTCGCGCTCAAGCGCGTCCCGATCTGCGATCCGCAGCACGACACGTTCGCCGGCGTGCTGGCCATGGTCCGCGCCGCCGATGTGTACGAGTTCCAGCAGGCCCTCGGCGGATGGACCTTCCCGAGCGCCAACTGCGTCTTTGGCGACCGCAACGGCAACATCGGCTTCAAGACGATTCTCGCGCTGCCGATCCGTTCGGCGAATGCGTTGCTCGACGAACGTGCAGCGCACGAGGGATGGGACAGCGCCAACGACTGGCAGGGCTTCGTGCCGCACGAGCTGCTGCCGCAGGTGATCAACCCCAAGCAGGGCTGGCTGGTCAGTGCCAACCACCGGCCGATCGCATCGTTCTACCCGATCTCGATGGGCATCTCGACCGGCAGTCTGGGCGACACGGACCGGTCGTGGCGCCTGAAGGAGCGCGTGCGGGCGAAGGAGTCGTTCACGCCGGAAGATGTGCTCGATATCCATTACGACACGGTCGCGCCGATCAAGCGCAACCTCGTCAAGCTCGGCTATCACCTGCGTGACATCCAGCAGTATCCGCTGGAGGAAGAAACGCGGCTGGCGCTGGACTATCTGGAAGACTGGCGGGATGCGGGATATCGGTCCGAGATGCAGATCAAGGGAACGGAGATTCTCAACCTGATGCCGATGGCATTCCGGCAGAACTTCGCGGCGGCCACAGTCTATGGCGGCGGCGTCTCCGGCCTGTGCAACATGCTCCAGACCATCGACGCGCGAATCGCCGAGGACCCCAAGGCGGCGCTGACGGAAGAGGAGGCCGACTACGTCAACCTGATCCTGCGGGCCGCCTGGCGCTATGGCAAGGCCAACTATGGCGACGACCCTGCCCAGTGGAACGAGAAAGCCCGCGCGGGACTGCTCGAAACTCGCCTGCCCTACATGTCCACGCTCGACGGTTTCGCAAGCCTGGACGAGGCCAAGGACATCACCTTCCCGGCGCTGACCTGCATCGACGGCGGCACGATCCTCTCGCAGCGGGCGCAGTCCTACACGCAATACGTCCCGATGGATGATGCGGACGGCGCGATGGCCCTGCTGCCGGTCGGCGTCTCCGAGCGGCCGGACAGCCCGTATCGCCTCAGCGACTACGAACTCTGGGAAAAAGCCCAGCTCCGCCCTGCCCCCCTGTCCCGCACCGCCGTCGAAAAGACCGCAGCCAGCCAGACTACTCTGGCACCAAGGATATAGCCTCATCGCCAGAATCTGCCGTGTGTGCCGAATACGGTGCAACGAAGCCGCAATCTGCGTGGCGGAGCAACAGGAGCGCTGTCGACTTGACTCATCAACTCATTGCCACCTGATCGCAGAAAGTGTAGACTGTCGGCGCAGAACGATGGCAGCAATGTGTCTTGGTTAGAGGTAAAGGTGGTGTGCGAATGATCCGACTGATTGAGGCGCTGAACTACAGATGTCTGCGCTACGTCAGACGACCCCTGGGGCCATTTCATGTCCTGGTAGGACCTAATGCGAGCGGAAAGACGACCTTCTTGGATGTAATCGCCTTCTTGGGACGGCTGGTCGCCGATGGACCGGAGGCAGCCATTGACGAACGAACCAAGAACTTCCAGGATCTTGTATGGGGCCAAGCAGGGGGCTCTTTCGAACTTGTCGTGGAGGCGGCTATACCTGATCAGCGAAAAGGAGATCTGAACGGAGACTTCGATACGATTCGCTATGAGATATCAGTGGGCCTGAATCCCGATACGAGTGAGGTCGGCGTCATCCAGGAACGAGCTGCGCTCAAGGCGCGAACGTCCGCTGGTGGCAGACAAACGCTTCTCTTCCCTTGCGAGCCAGAGTGTCCGGACACCATAATCAGCAAACGCAGCAGTAAGGGTGAGCAGACCGTTTTGACAAAGGCCCCCCATGGAAACGATAACTACTACGCGGAGGTCAGGGGAGAATCCGGAGGCAAAGGGTGGATACCATCGTTTCGCCTAGGGCCCAAGAGGTCCGCATTGGCGAATCTGCCGGAAGACGAAAGTCGCTTTCCCGTTTCGACGTGGTTTAAGAGGTTTCTCATTGAAGGGGTCCAGACTCTCGTACTGAACAGTCTGCTCATCCGCAAGGCCAGTCCTCCGGGCCAGGCACGAGGATTCAAAACGGATGGTTCGAACCTGCCCTGGGTCATTGAGAATTTGAGAAACAAAGCCAAGAACAGCTTCGACCAGTGGATTGCACATCTTCGGACCGCATTGCCGGACCTGAAAGACATCAAGACAGTCGAACGAGAGGATGACAAGCACCGCTATCTCAAGGTCTGCTACAACAATGGTTTTGAGGTACCATCATGGATGGTTTCTGATGGAACGCTCCGACTGCTGGCCTTGACACTGCCAGCGTACTTGCGTGATTTGACGGGCGTGTATCTTATCGAAGAACCGGAGAACGGCATCCATCCGGGTGCCATCGAGACTTTGTTTCAGTCCCTTTCTTCTGTTTACGACGCGCAGATTCTGCTCGCCTCTCACTCGCCGGTCATTCTCAGCCAGGCACGTTTAGACCAGATTCTCTGTTTCCAGAAGACCGAGAGTGGGGCCACAGACATTGTAGCTGGGCCGCAGCACCCAGCGTTGAAGGACTGGAGAGGTCAACCCAATCTGGATGTTGTCTTTGCCAGCGGGGCCCTGGGATGAGAATGTCCGACCGTTCAGATCTTGTTGTCCTGGTGGCAGACAAGAATATGGCGGCGGCTGTCTGTTCATTACTGCGCCGTCATCAAGCCTTGGGCATCCGCAGCATTGAGGCGCAAGTCTTCAGGCACCCGCAAAAAGACAACGGTTGCTGCCATGCGGGCGTCGATTTCCTGCTGCCCCTCGTGGGGCGGTTCGAACATGCCATCCTGATGTTTGATCGAGAAGGCTCAGGATGCGACACACTTGCTCCGAACAAGATAGAGGAGGAAGTCGAAGACCGGTTGTCGCAGTGTGAATGGGCAGGTCGAGCTCAGGCGATCGTGCTGGACCCAGAATTGGAGGCGTGGGTCTGGAGTGACTCTCTTCATGTGGCGGACTGTCTCGGTTGGGTAGACCAGAGTATGTCGTTGAGACAATGGCTCCAGGAGAAGGGGTATCTGAACCAAGGACAAGAGAAACCCGCTCGACCGAAGGAGGCGATGGAAGCCGTCTTATACAGGACTCGCACCCCACGATCCTCCGCAATCTACCAGCGGCTCGCCGAAAGGGTGTCGCTGCAGAGATGCACCGACCGTGCCTTCGTCAGATTCAGGAATGTCGTTCAGGAATGGTTTGGCCTGCACAACATACCGGCACAGTGACTCGTGAGGCGCGGGAGGCGGCAATACGCCAGTGACACCGGGAAGAGGAAGGTGAGACATGAACGCGCGCAGCACCACCAGACGCGACTTCGTCAAGGGCATGGGGTTGGCGACAGCTTCATGCGCCTTTGGCACGGCCGAGGTATGGGAAAGGCTCGCATGTGCACAGGCGACGAGGAATAGCGCAAACCGCTTCGCCGCCCAAGGTAGGGAGCGGCCGAACTTCTTGTTTCTGTTCACGGACGATCAGGCGTTCGGGACGATCAACGCGCTGAACAATCCGGATGTCAAGACACCGAATATGGATCGGCTCGTGCGGCGGGGCACGACGTTCACGCACTGTTTCAATCAGGGGGCCTGGCACGGCGCCGTCTGCGTGGCCAGCCGGGCCATGCTCAACACGGGCCGCTACCTGTGGACGTGCGGGGGCGACAACTGCGGCAACTGGCCCCTCTGGGGCCAGACCCTCGGCCAGGCGGGCTACGACACCTTCATGACAGGCAAGTGGCACAATCAGGACCCTGCACTGAAGCGCAGCTTCAAGACCATCGGCCCAACCGGAGGCGGCATGCTCGCCTCCAAAGACCCCAATGCCGAGGAGAACGCCAGAAAGGGCATCCTCAATGACCCGTACAACCGGCCGCGTCCCGGCAACTCATGGAGCCCGTACGACCAGACGCTCGAAGGCCACTGGCGCCAGGTCGACGGCGAGACGGTTCACAGCAGCCGGCTCTGGGCCGACACCGCGATCGACTACCTGAAGAACCACGCCAGACAAAGCCGCAATCCCTTCTTCATGTACGTCGCCTTCCACGCGCCGCACGACCCTCGGCAGTCGCCGAAGGAATTCGTGGACATGTACCCGCCCGAGAAGATCAAGATTCCGCCCAACTACCTGCCCGAGCACCCGTTCGATCAGGGCGACCCCAGGCTGCGGGACGAGCTGCTCGCACCGTTTCCGCGCACGAAGGAAGCGGTGCAGGTGCACCTGAGCGAGTACTACGCAATCATCACACACGCCGACTACCATATCGGGCGCATCCTCGACGCCCTGGACGCCACAGGCCAGGCCGACAACACGATCATCATCCTCTCGGCCGATCACGGTCTGACGGTCGGTCAGCACGGCCTGATGGGCAAGCAGAACCAGTACGACTGCTCGGTGCGCATGCCTTACATCTACTGCGGTCCCGGCATCGAGGCCGGCCGCAAGATCGACGCGATGGTCTACCTCCAGAGCGCCTTCGCCACCACCTGCGAGATGGCGCGCATCGCGACGCCCGAGACGGTGCAGTTCCCCAGCCTCGTGCCACTGCTGACGGGCGAGAAAGACAAGCTCTACGACTCGATCTACGGCGCCTATCGCGATCTCCAGCGGATGGTCCGCACGGAGAGGCACAAGCTGATCCGCTATCCACATGTCAACGAAGTGCAGCTCTTCGACCTGCGCGACGATCCGTGGGAGACCAACGATCTGGCCGAGGACCCGCAATACGCCCAGACCGTCAGGACGCTGGACGCCGAGCTGCACCGCTGGATGGAACGCACCGGCGACGAACTGAAGCTGGACGCACTGTAGGAGTCAGTGACATGGCTGGATCGCGACGCGAGTTTCTGAAAGCCATAGGTCTGGGGGCACTCGCGATGGCGATGCCTATGCGGCGCAGCGCGAGCGCGGAGGACTCGCAGGATAGGCCCAACATTCTCGTCATCCTCGCCGACGATCTCGGCTACGGCGACCTGTCGTGCTACGGCGCAACGGACCTGCAGTCGCCCCATATCGACCGGCTCGTCGGCAGCGGGATGCGGTTCGACAACTTCTACGCGAACTGCCCAGTCTGCTCGCCGACGCGGGCGGCGCTGCTGAGCGGCCGCTACCCCGACCTGGTGGGCGTGCCCGGCGTGATCCGCACACACGCCAGGGACAACTGGGGCCGCCTCTCGCCCGACGTGGTCCTGCTGCCGGCGGTGCTCAAGCGGGCGGGCTACCACACCGCCCTGGTCGGCAAATGGCACCTGGGCCTGACCTCGCCCGACCAGCCCAACGAGCGAGGCTTCGACCACTTCCACGGCTTCCTCGGCGACATGATGGACGATTACTACACCCACCGCCGGCACGGGATCAACTACATGCGGGGGGACGACGCCGAGATCGACCCTGAGGGCCACGCGACCGACCTGTTCACGCAGTGGGCGATCGAGTACCTCCACGAGCGGGCCAAATCGAGACAGCCGTTCTTCCTGTATCTGGCCTACAACGCTCCGCACACGCCGATCCAGCCGCCGGACGAGTGGTTGGAGAAGGTCGGACGGCGCCAGCCCGGCATCAGCGACAGACGTGCGAAGTTGGTCGCCCTGATCGAGCATCTGGACGCCGGCATCGGCAAAGTTCTCACCGCCTTGAAGGAGACCGGCATCGAGGACAAGACGCTGGTGATCTTCACCTCCGACAATGGCGGCCAACTCGACGCCGGCGCCACGAACGGCCCATTCCGGGCCGGAAAGCAGGATATGTACGAAGGAGGCATCCGCGTGCCGATGTGCGTCGTCTGGCCCGGCCGGATCGAGCCGGGCTCGCGAAGCGACCGTGTGGCATTGACGATGGACGTCTTTCCCACTGCCTGCGCCGCGGCGGGCGCCCGCGTCGCCCACGAGATCGATGGCGTCAGCTTCCTGCCGACCCTGCTGGGCGCCAGGCAGAGCGATGAGGACCGTTTTCTGTTCTGGGTCCGACGCGAAGGCGGCCGTTACGGCGGACGGGCTTACTATGCCGCTCGCCGTGGTAATTTCAAGCTTCTCCAGAACAGCCCGTTTGAGCCCATGGAGCTGTACGATCTGGCTGCCGGTCCGCGGGAAGAAAGGCCACTCGGCAAAGACCACCCAATGTACGGCAAGCTCTTTGCCGCCCTGCGAGACCACATCTCCAAGGCCGGTGCCGTGCCGTGGCAGAGGTCCCCGGCCGGCCTCGATCAGCCTTCTTTGCCATGAGACAGGGCTCGGCAGATATGTAAAGATGGGAAGTTTTCGCGTCAAAATACGTATTTACCACAGTTGACTTCGTGGCGACACACCAGGATAATAGCCCCGTGAAGACAGGGAATTCCCCTCGTGATCGGTGGCGCGCGCCCGCGTGTGGGTATTTCCATCCGAGGAGACCGGGTCGATGAAAAGACTGTAGTGCCTCCCCGCTTCACAAACTGGGGGGGCGCTTGCGGCGGCCCGAGGTGGATCCTGCGGAGGAGCCGAGGCGCCTCTCTTTTCTATGTCTCCCTGCCCGCATCTGATCCCTGGTACCCGCCCCCAAACCGTCACTGCCGCGATGATAGGCAAGCCAGCGCAGCGGGAAATTTCCACGCATTCCGGCCGGTGTCACTGCTGCGAACCGACGAGGCCCCTGTCGTCTCAGGCGCTCAACAGCAGGCTGATGCGCAGGTAGAGGAACCACACCATGCGCACCGACAGCAGCAGCACGATGAGGAAGCCCACCACCCCGATGAGGTTGGTGAAAGCGCGGTTGCGGCGCTGCCCCATCACGTTCCTGCGGTTGGCCAGCCAGAGCAGGGTGCCCGCCATGAGCGGGTTGCCGATGACGGTCATGGCTTGTCCGGCGATCATCAGGTTCACCGGGGCGGTCCGGGTCCACAGCCCGAAGGCCGCGACGAGGAAGCCCACCAGCAGGACGCCGACGGTGAGGATACGCGGCCAGCGGTCGCTCAGCTTCCCGGGCAGGCCCAGGCCGTCGGCCAGCGCCGTGCCGCCGATCATCGCGTTGATGAGGAAGGGATTCAGCGCGATCGGGGCCAGACCGATGCAGAAGACGTAGAAGGCGACCGGGCCCAGCAGCGGGCCCAACGTCAGGGCGAGCGTGGCCATGTTGTCCGCCGGCCGGCCGAAGATGACCGTGGCGGCTGTCGTCATGATGATGGCGCTGACCAGCGTCAGCACGAACACGCCGGCCACCGAATCGCCGATGCCGCGATAGTAGTCCTCCACGTTCCAGTTCTTCTCACGCACGAGGTTGCCCTGGAAGAACGCCGCCGCCACGGAGAAGGTCGTCCCCAGCAGCGACGCGATCAGGACGAGCGGATCGGAAATGACGCCCTCGACAACGCGGGGGATCCCGAGCGAGAGCCCCTCGGGGATCGAGGGCACGAGGCCCTTGAGCACGCCGAGCCAGTTGGGCCTGGCCATGAAGAGGTTGAAGAGGAACGAGACCAGAACGACACCCACCATCACCTTCATGATGCGCTCGATGGTCTTGAAGACGTGCGTCGCTTTGAAGAGGAACACAACCAGCACCAGGTTCAGCGCGCTCATCGCCGTGATTTGCACCGTCAGAGTGTGGCCTTCCGGCGCGAAGGCGCCGGCCACCAGGGCGATGGCGAGGTTGTTCGAGAACTGGAACGCCGCGCAGGTCAGACAGAGCACGATGCCGAGCAGCGCCGCAAAGGGGCGGTTCACCTCGCGAGCCAGCGTCGTGAAGTGGGTCGCGCCCGCCGTCACGCCCGTGCGCGCCGACATCGTCATGTACGCTCCCATGACCAATCCCGCCAGCGCCAGCAGCCAGAGCAGCTCGTACCCGTAGGTCGCCCCCACGTTCGAGCTGATGACCAGACTTCCCGGCCCGAAGACGACGCACGCCGTGATCAGCGCCGGGCCAATCGACCGCCACCAGGGAGCCTTCCGAGTCGCAGCATCAACCGAAGCGGGCATAGGAGTCCTTTCATCTCATGCGTCTACCACAGAACCGTTCCCGGCGTGCAGAGGGCCGCACAACGCCAAGAGGGTATCAGCAACAAGTCCCAGACGCCAGTATGAAAGCCCGAATCGCATCAGGGCGAAATCCGTTGGTCCCGCTCCCGAGCGGACGAGGTCCCTCCGCGGTGCCTCACGGGACAGTCGGGCCCGCCCAGCAAACCAATCTGGTATAGGGGATTCCACTATCCCAAATTAGGCGCAATCCTCATGCGGCGTAGCCGCCTGCTGCTCCGATAATTACAGTAGATTTGTATCGGATTGATTGGATATGCGAAGAGGCAAGGACGCCCGCCGGACCGCGCGACTCCCAAAGTTGGGACTCCGGCAGACCGCTCTTCGCTTCAGGAACGTGAGGTGAACGATGGACTCGTTCGACTGGCAAGAAGACATGGACACGGGCGTTGCGGTCCTGGACCAGGACGTTCAGCCGCAGATCCGCCGCGAGAAGGTTCGGGAGATCCGCCGGCAGCTCCGCAGAGGGCACTACAATGTGGCCGACCGTCTCGACGTGGTTGTAGAAAGACTCCTGGACGTGCTGAACCGGTAGGTGGCCGCTCGCGTCAGAATTACGTAAAAGACGTCTCTGCAAGCACTTATACACGTCACCACAACACCAGGTATTGCGATTCTCCTTTGCGCGCTTCAAGGTTGCGGTTCGGTCCCGATCCCGCTATACTGGCTGCCTTTTCGTAGAGCGACAAGGGCAAAGGGCGCAGATGAAGATCGCATTGGGCACCGATCACGCGGGGTTTCAGTACAAGGAGCGCATCAAGCAGTATCTGACCGACCAGGGACACGACGTCACCGACTTCGGGACCCATTCTCCTCAGAGCTGCGACTACCCCGATTTCATCTATCCTGCCGCTTTGGCGGTGGGCGAAGGCCGGTGCGACCGGGCCATCGTCCTGGGTGGCAGCGGCAATGGCGAAACGATCGTCGCCAACAAAATTCGGGGCGTCCGCTGCGCCGTCTGCTGGCACGAGGAGCTGGCCCGGCTGAGCCGCGCCCATAACGACGCCAACGTGATCTCCATCGGCGCGCGGATGGTGTCCCTGGAATTAGCCCTGAAGATGGTCGAGATCTGGCTGACCACCCCCTTCGACGGCGGTCGGCACGCCCAACGTATCCGCAAGATCGCCATGCTCGAAGGCAGTGCCCCGCAGTCCGCTCGATAGATCGCGTACCGGCGGTGTCCCCTCACCTCGCTTGCCACCCGACTGCGGGAGACCAGCGGAATCCTACCTATTTCCAGGGTTTTGGTCTAAAGGCTTCCCTCGCAGGCCCCGATGATATAGACAATACAGAACATGACAACTCGGGCCTCATGAAAGGCGCGCATATGTCCATCCGAACGGCGTTGTCTGTTGCCATCATGACACTTCTCGGTGCGGGCGCTGGCGGACTTCTCGCCGCTGACACGAAAGTCGAGCACGAGTTTCCGCCGATCGTATGGGACTTCCAGGGCAAACCCGTTCCCGAGACCCGGTGGTCGCCCTGGCTGCCGCTGGGTGTGCAGACGGGACTTCGCTACAAACTGGGCTTCCGCTTCTCCGACGGCACCATCTCCCTGCGGTGCCCGGTCGGCGTGACGTTCACCTACGACCAGAGCAAGGCCCAGTCCGGAAGCGATTTCCGGATCAAGGTGAAGGCCACGCCCATCGGCTCCGAAAGTGACACCTTCGCCACCGCTTTCGGAATCTCTCTTCCGAACACCTTGCAGGTCGGTCTGGTCGGGGTCACGGGCTTGCCGATCGAGCTACCTTGGTTCGACCTGCCGCTGGACTTCTGGGACATGGTCTCGAACATCCCCAAGGTGGGCGAGAGCATCGCCAGCGCCGTCAGCAACATTGGCGTCAATACCGATACACAGGATGCACTGCCCTTGGGCGCATCGCAGGCATACCACGACGAGCGGGACCTGATCAGCTTCGATCTAACAGACAAAAGCCCGGCGGACCTGGCGCCGGAGATCTTCGACGAGATCCCCGAGAACGTGCGGACCAATGCGGTGCGCGCGGTGAAGGTCGCGAACATGGTCAGCGACGCCGAAGCGATCGACATCCTTCAAGACGCGCTGGAGACGGCCATCTCCGCGATCTACGACGCGCCCAACCTGACCCTGAGCGCCGATCCGTACTACGTCGTCGAAGGGGTGCGTCTGCGTCTGAACGTCAAGTGTTACATCCCCGAGGGCAAGGGTTCAGGCTATTACACTCTGTACTTCGACCGGCCCAATCAGGAGCAGGAGATCGTCTTCAGGGACATCACGCCCTTCGTCGGCGACAACGACAAAATCCACATCGCCGTCGACAAGATCGCGTACGAATTCCGCGTCAAACAGGGCCTGACCGCCACGGTCAAGCTGTCCGTCCTCGACGTCGATCTGGATAACGTCGAGAAGGTGGTGACCTATCACACCGCCGAATTGACTCCTCAGGACGGCTTCCAGATCGAGGTCCCCCTGAAGAAGAACACCGCGACGCTCCAGAGCATGCGCGTCAATCCCGGCGCTACCTCGGCCTCGGTCAACTGGACCAGTCCGAACGTGCCGCTGATGGGCTACGTCAGCGTCTACGACAGCAGCCGCAAGTTCCTCAAGAAGGTGCAGGAGAACACCTACAAGAACGCGCACAACGTCGTCGTCACCGGCCTCCAGAAAGGCACGACGTACGTCTTCGGCATCGAATGCGTCAGCAGCAGCGGACAACGATTCTCCGGAGGCGAGCTTCAGACCACCACGCACACGGATATTCCCACCAAGATCACCCAGATGGTGTGCAACGATCTGTCTATGGGCAGTCCGCAAGTGACAGCGGGCCTGGACTACATCGACTTCCAGTGGACCACCAACGTCGCGGCCTCGACCGAAGTGCTGTATTCGCCTTCGCCTGACCTGTCCGTGAACCACGTCGCGGCCGTGAAGAAACGCAGCGGCAACGTCGTCCAGGGCTGGGTAACGAGGGACAGCGGACGCGAGTTCGTCACGGACCACTCGATGCGCATCACCGGCCTCGAACCCGGCGTCGAGTATCATTACAACGTGGTCTCGTGGACGTTTGGAGATTCCGAGAACGAGATCGACCCGCAGGACCGCGTCGGGGTCGTCGCCAGCGTGACCACGTTGTCCATCCCGCGCGCCTCCGTCAAGGTCAAGGCGCAGTTCCGCGACGTGGGCGTTCCCGACATCCCCATCATCGTGACGAAGGCAGGCGATGCGGGCTATCGCATGGCAGTCATCACGGGCGTCGGCGGCCTGACCCCGCTGGTCACGTTCGACAAGGCCAATGCAACGTACCGGTTCTCGGTCCAGGGCCATCCGGCGTATGAAGACGCCACGTCCGGAGCACTGAACGTCTCGGCTACGACGGAGGGCGAACTGCCCACCGTCACGCTGACGCTCGTCAGCCGCCCGTCCCCCGGGGGATTCGTCTATGACACCCAGGGCAGCCCGATCCAGGGCGCGACGGTCAAGATGCTCGCCCCTGTGCAGGCCCAGACAACCACCGATCGTCTGGGTCACTACACCTTTGATGGATGGTTCGATTTCGTCGGCGCCGTACAATTGGAGATCAGCAAACAGGATTTCATCACGAAGAGGATCTTCGGAGGAGTTGGGTCGGTCAGCTACGCGCGAATGTTCTCGGCGCCGAACTGCATCCTTCCCAGTGCGATTGCCACCGTCAACATCACCGCCAAGACGCAGAGCGGCGCGCCCGTCTCCGGCGCGGCCATCCTGGTCAAGGAAGGCGGGACCCAGAAGGGCAGCATCAGCACGAATGCCCAGGGCCTGGCCACCTTCGCCTGCAACTTCAACGACAACAACGCCAACGAGCACAACCTCATGTTCGAGCTCCAGCCGCCGACGGGCTCGAAGATCATGGCGGCATCGACGCGTCTGCCCGTGATCGGAGGCTCCGTCCAGAAACTGGACCTGACCGCCGTGGAGGATACCGAGGGGCCGCAGGTCTCCAATCTCGTCGTCAAACAGATCGGCGCCCATAATATCGACGCGACGTTCTCGCTCAACGACAGGACCGCGACCAGCTCTCTGGCTTACGAAGACCCGAAAGGGCGCGCCGGCACCACCGACTGGAACAGCGGCTCGGGCAACCAGACCGATCCGACCTCCTTCCATCATATCATCCTTCAGGGCAACAACCTCGATCCGGGAAGGTACAAGATCAAGGTCAAGGCCAAAGACGCTCGCGGCAACATCACCGAAGGCCCGTTTGTCGAATTCACTCTCTTCGGTGAATCGCTCTGGAATCTCCATGCTGCGAATGTTCGCCAGAACTCCGCCCTGCTGCGATGGAATCGATTCCCAGCGGCCAACGAGGCGAGCTTCAACAAGTTCGGCAAGTACGTTCTGAAGGTCGGCAATCAGACGCCGATCGAGATCGCCAGCGCCGATACCACCAGCTACACCGTGCAAAACCTGTCCGCCAACACGACCTACAACGCGAGCATTCACGTCGTCATGGCCGGCTCCTCCGGATACCTGACCGTGCCGGGAACGGCGAGCCTCCAGACGCTTTCGAGCCCGCCGGTCATATCCAACCTGACCGTTCAGCCTTCCGTTTCTCCGATGAAAGAGAACATCCTGGTGACCGCGACCATCGCGGATGCCGACACGAACGTGAAGAAAGCCACGCTGACGCTCGTCGATCCGAAGACGAAAAAGGATCTGACCTCCAAGACATACAACACGAACAGCGTTGCGTTCGAGCACAGCTTCAAGCTCGACGAGCCGGGCGACTACACGCTTGTGCTCACCGCCGCCGATGAGGCCGCAGAGGCATCCGCCGAGCAGAAGATCACGGTGCTCGAGACGGCCAAGCCCAAGATCAGCCTCGCCAAGGTCCCCTCTACGTCGAACGTCGGCGACACGATCACAGCGACGGTCCGCATCACCAATATCGAGGATCTCAAAGGCGACCTGGAATGCCGTGTCAACTGGGGCGACGGCACGGACGAAACCGTTCCAGTCAAGGGCAAGGATAAGCCCGCCTCGGGGGCAGAGGCCGAGTCAAAAAGCGACATGGTCGAACTGTCTCACGCCTATAAGAATGACGGGGCCTTCACCATCGCCGTCAGCGCCGACCTCGCTATCGCGAAGACTCGGATCGTCTCAGACCCGGTCTCGAAGAACATCACGATCAAGTCCGTGGCCGCGACCGCCAGCCTGACCAAACAGGCCCAGGACAACACACTCACGTTCCGCGTCAAGGCGACGCAAGGCTCGTATCCGATCGCCACATGGACCCTCGACTTCGGCGACGGCGCCAAAGAGAGCGGCCAGGGTCCCGTCGACAAGGATGTCACGCACGTCTATCTGAGAAAAGGCGAGTATGCGGTCAAGTTCGACGTGGCCGACTCGAAGAACAGCGTGGTCAGCAAGACCACCTCCGTGAAGATTCGCAACGATGCCCCGCTGGGCGCAGGCGCAACGCAGAATCCCTCGGGGGGGACCATCCTCAAGCCCGCAGGGGACACGGACGCCGCACCTGGCGATGGAGACGGCGCCAGCCGTGGCGGAGGCGACCAGGAGGCCCGTGGGGACCTGGCCCTTGTGGAGCTGCAACTGCCCGACAGCATCCGCGCAGGGCGATCTACGTCCGTCACCGTCGCGATCAAGAACGACAGTACCGTTGGCGTCGAGGGCGTCGGCGTGACTCTGTACGTCGGCGGCAAGAAGATCGAAGCACAACAGGTGGCTCTCAAGGCGGGCGAGACGGCGACGCTGACTTTCAAGTACACTCCGAGCAAACCGGCGACGTACACCTTCATGGCGAAAATCACCCGCCCGAGCGGATTCACCGACACCAACACCAGGAACGATTCGATCACACGCAAAGCCACCGCCCAGTAGCGAACGCGCAGGTCAACCCCGATGCCGCTCTGACGGCGGTTGCCTGAGGCGGCGTCTGCTCGTGGCAGGGGCGAGGCATGCCTCGCCCCTACGGCTGACGCCGATGCCGGTCTTGTCATTTCGACCGGGGTGACACAAGGTCGCAGGTGTCTGCCGCACCTCAATTCGAAACGGGCAGTGTGTGTGAAAACATCCTGGCGCGCGTGTAGCAGCCTCAAGTCCGCAGCAATCGCGATGCCCGAAAACCTGCGCAGAGACAACGGGCAAATGTGTCGATAAGCCAGTTGAAGGCGGGTGTCGGCGGCGTTAGACTGTCGGGAGAACTTTCTGGACCATGCCGAAATCAAGATGGCAGAATCCCACAGGAGAACTCCATGACGCCTACGTGCAAACTTCACATCGTGCTGTCCATCGCCCTGCTTGCTCCATTCTTCTGTCTGAGCGCGCCCGCAGAGGCTGCGACGCCTGTCCTGGTCGAGGCCGAGAGCTTCGAGCAGCCCGGCGGTTGGGCGCTCGACCAGCAGTCGATGGACCAGATGGGCTCACCCTACCTGCTGGCCCATGGCTTTGGCGTCCCGGTCGCTGACGCCGTGACGACCGTCGCCCTCCCGGCGCCGGGAACGTACCGCGTCTGGGTCCGTACCCGCGACTGGGTCGCGACCTGGAATGCGCCAGGCGCGCCGGGTAAGTTCCAACTGCTCCTCGACGACAAGCCCCTCGCAACGACGTTCGGCGCCGAAGGCGCCAAATGGCACTGGCAGGATGGCGGCGCCGTCGAGATCGACGCCGCAGCCATCACGCTCGCTCTGCACGATCTGACCGGCTTCGAAGGGCGATGCGACGCCATCGTTCTGAGCAGCGATATGGATTTCGTCCCGCCGAACGAAGGCGACCAGATGAGCGCGTTTCGGCGCAAGGCTCTGGGCCTTCCCGTAGGGGCGAGGCATGCCTCGCCCTCCCAGGCAGACCGATTCGATCTCGTCGTGGTCGGCGGCGGCATGGCGGGCACCTGTACGGCGATCTCCGCGGCTCGCCTGGGTCTTCAAGTTGCGCTCGTTCAAAACCGCCCGGTCCTCGGAGGCAACAACAGCTCCGAGATCCGCGTGCACCTCAATGGTGAGATCAACCTGCCGCCCTATCCCCGTCTCGGTGACGTCGTGCGGGAGCTCGACCCGGGCAAGAGAGGCAACGCCCAGCCCGCGTCCTACTATGACGACGGCAGGAAGCTCCGCGTCGTGCGGGCTGAACCCAACATCCACCTGTTCCTCAACACGCACGCGTACAGAGTCGAGAGACAAGGCGACCGGATCGTCGCCGTGATCGCCAGGGAGCTGAAGACGTCGCGGGACCTGCGCTTCGCAGCGCCGCTGTTCGCCGACTGTACGGGCGATGGGACCATCGGTCACCTGGCGGGCGCCGACTGGCGGATGGGCCGCGAGAGCAGGGCCGAGACGGGCGAGTCGATGGCGCCCGAGACACCCGACAAGATGACGATGGGCGCCTCGGTCCAGTGGTACTCGGCGAAAACGGACCAGCCAAGTCCATTTCCCGATTGCCCCTGGGCGCTGGAATTCAGCGAAGCCAGTTGCCAAAACGCGACGCGAGGCGACTGGGACTGGGAATCGGGCCTGAACAACGACCAGATCACCGAGATCGAGCACATCCGCGACCACACCCTCCGTGCGATCTATGGCAACTGGGCCTTCCAGAAGAACCACAGCAAGGACAAGGCCAAATACGCCGACCTCAGGCTCGACTGGGTTGCGTACATGGCAGGCAAGCGCGAATCGCGCCGGCTGCTGGGCGACGTCATCCTCCAGCAGCAGGACGTGCAGGAGTTCCGCGAGTTCCCCGACGCGTTCGTCACGACGACGTGGTCCATCGACCTGCACTATCCCGCTCCGAAGAACACTGAGCACTTTCCGGGGATGGAGTTTCGCACGATCTGCGTGCAGCCGGACATCAAACCCTACCCGATCCCCTACCGCTGCCTCTACTCGCGGAACGTCGCGAACCTCTTCATGGCCGGCCGCAACATCAGCGTCACGCACGTCGCGCTCGGCACCATCCGTGTGATGCGCACCGGCGGCATGATGGGCGAGCTGGTCGGCATGGCCGCATCGCTCTGCGCTACGCACGACACAACGCCTCGCGGCGTCTACAAGAACCATCTCGACGAACTGAAAACGCTCGCCACCAAGGGCGTGGGGAAAGGTGTGTGGCAGCCTCAAGCAAAGCTTGGGGATGGCGCGCCCGGGCAAGCGAGTGATGCCATCGAACAAGCCCAGCGCTCCGCTGCGATCGCAGGCTACGCCCTGAGCAAGGTGCAGCGCTGGCTGCACGAGAAAGCCCTGCCGGTCATCGATCCGCAGACGGGCCTGTATCCCGCCGACAGCAAATGGAACTATCGCGACACCGCCGCCGATTGTTATCCGTTCCTGTGCTGGGCGGCGTTCGTCGTCGACAAGGACGCACTCGATGGCCCCGTCCGCGAGATTCTGCACGCCGAGCAGAAGCTCTGCAATCATCTCGACCGCATCCCCACCCCGTACGACTGGCAGAACCAGCAGAAGATCGAGGTCGATTACGATGAGCTGATCTTCCAGGCATCCGAGTACGTCAAGGATGGGCTGATCGCCATCGTCGAGGTGACGGGCAAGGACGAGTGGTTCGACCGCATGCTCGCGATCGAGGAGGACATCTGGAAGCACGCCCGCTACGACACGCCGCACGGCAGGATCCCGTCGAAGAACGTTGAGGTCAACGGCGAACAGCTCCAGGCGCTGGCGCGGCTGTACACGATGACCGGCCGCGAGGAGTTCCTCACCTGGGCGGAGCGCCTGGCCGACTACTACTTCGATCAGCCGGACTTCGTGCCCACGCGTCTCCGCGATCATGGCTGCGAGATCATCGGCGGACTGGGCCTGCTCTATGCGGTCGAGGTGCAGCAGAGGCGCCCGAAAGCCAAGGTCTACGAGAGCAAACTCAAGCACGTCTTCGACACGATCCTCGCCAAGGGCTGCAACGAGGACGGCATGATGTACAACCACCTGACCGCCCGCGACGGCGGCAACGGCAAACTCAGCGACGGCTGGGGCTACAACTACGTCGGCTACCTCTGCTATGACATGGCCCTCGGCCGGCCGGTCTATCGCACGCAGGTCGAACGCACGCTGAGGAACCTCACCAAGCCCGAGTACGACAACTACAACTGGGAGGGCAACTACTCGATCGACGGCTTCGCCGATTCGATCGAAGGGGCGATCTACCTGCTCAATCGCGTCCCGGTCGAGGAAGGCTTCGCCTGGGTCGACCGCGAGATGGCCCGCAGTGTCACGCGCTCGAGCGAGCCGCTGGAAACCGCCGAACTGTGGGGCACGATGAAGCTCGAAGCCAACGGCGTCCGCACGGTCCTGATGCACGCCCTGATGCAGACCCAGGGCGTTATCGCGCGCCCCTGGCAGAAAGGCTTCCAGCTCGGCGCCGCCCGTACCTATTCGGCGAGCGACCAGCGACGAGCGACGAGCGACAGCCTCACCATCTACATCAAATCGGATCAGCCCTGGTCCGGCACGCTCTGCTTCGACATCCCGCGTCATCGCGAGTACCTGGGCTTCGCCCTGGACTGGCCCCGCATGAACACCCTGCCCGAATGGTCCACCGTCGAGCCGGCGCAGAAGTACACCGTCGAGGGCCTGGACGAGACTATCACCGCCACCGGCCGCTCCCTCCACCAAGGTCTGCGCCTGACCCTCGAAGCCGGCCAGGAGAGACACCTCGTCATCCGCCCCATGTAGGGTCCCGATGGCCATCGGGATCGTCGTTCGCCTGCCATACGACGGGTGGCAGCCTCAAGCGCAGCTTGGGGATGGTTCTGGCGACCGAGAGGCCCATGACGCCGGCCCACGGGCACAGAAACCCCTGGACAAACCTCGCCCGACCTGCTACAATCGTTCTCAGAGTGGAACGGTTGATTATGCTATCGAGGGAGCACAACCATGCGGGAGATTGCCTCGCACGAACTGACGCGCCTCCTGCCGTGGCGAATCGGTACAGGCAGATCTATGGCCGACGCATGCTTCCGCACAGCAGCTACCGCACGGTCGCCGTCCTTGATTGTGGTCGGCAAGTCTGCAGGGAGGATATGTGAAAGAGCACGACATACAGGATTATCTGTACGCTAATCCCAAAGTCCTTTTCCCGTCCGGAAGCATAACCGAGAGGGCTCGCGAGTACAGCATCCATGGCAAGAGGATTGATCTCCTCTTTGCTGTGGATGGGATTCGTTACATCGTCGAAATCAAGAACGTGCCTATCCAGAGAGAGCATATTGGGCAAGTCGTCGAGTACTACGGATTGATGAAACACTATATGCATGAGGCCAATCTCTCCATGGTCCTTGTCTCTCCTTCGATACCTGCATGGCGAGCGGCCTATCTTGAGGAGTTGGGTATTCGGTGCGTAGAGCTGCCGACGATTCCGACCACGAGCGAAGATCGTCGTCGTATCGAGAGCGAATCAAAGACCCATGCCATAAAGGTAAGAGAACGGAGCGAAACCTTATCCGTTCTTGGCGACCGAGAGAGTTTCTCATTCACGGACGTCGCAGGGCCAGTTACACTAAAAAGCATGGCTTTCGCTCAGCGCATGCTTAGGGATTCCCTTGAGCCTGTTAGGAAATCGTTCACCGAGTATGATGTTGTGCCTTTCAGAATCAGAGGGCCATTCTCTCCGGATTATCATCTTGAACTCGATCCAGGCCGAACAACCTGCGCAGGCAGAGTCACCCATGGCGGCACCTGGTGGGCGTATCGCTTCGGCTTCTCCGAGGACCTCCCGAAGAACGATGTAGCCAACATTTCTATCATAGCGGATACGCAAGGACTGGATGTGGCCGTAAACGCGGAATTACTACCATCGCAGAAGGTCCTGCTCAGCCGAATTGGGGAGGATTTGCAGGAGTTTGATAGCCTTCTGGCTGATCATGGCGGATTGTGGCTCAAGACCTACCTGAAGTACGAGCATCAACCGCGCTTCTATCACTGGATTCTTGCCGACCTAAGATCTCCTATGGGATTTGATGGTGAGGCTATTGTGCGACTTAGGCGTAATCACGAGGAAGCATTTGTGAAGGAGCGAGAACGCTGGATTCGCGAGATCATTGCCGGTAACAAGGAACTCACCAAGGAGCAGGCCCGGCATATGCAGGCGCGGAATACACAACTCAATCTGGCTATTCGCCTCGTGCAGCCGTTCCGGAAGGATGCCGCCCTTTGGAGCCTTTCGGCCGAGAAGCAGCTAGCCGAGATCGTCGCGGCAATCCGACGCATGAAGCCACTGATAGACTTCTTCATCAAATGACTAGCCCAAACATAACGGAACGCGGGGACGGGCGAATCTGAAATCAACCTCTTAAGTGAAATCAGGCCGATGCATCAGCCCATCGACTGACCCCAGGGCTGGAAGATAGGGTATTCCACTGAGAACGAAGTAGGTGTAGGTCAAGCCATCTGCTTGTCCAAATGAGGCAGTGCGCGACGAACGATCCACTGAGCTTTCTCCTGTATCTGAGTAGCAATCCACAAACCTTTCTTT
>CAZOFX010000025.1:0-59086 GCA_964579055.1 uncultured Pirellulales bacterium | reverse complement strand
CAGAGCGCTACCCTATTTTAACAGGCGCGCAAAAATATTTCCTAATCCGTATCATATCGACCTCCGAACAGTCCCACAGCCCCTTTGACTGTATCGGCAACTCGGAGACTCCATCGCCAGCCAATCCCGTTGGGGGTCTCCCGGCGAGCGGCCTACAGGGTCTTGTCGACGATGTACTGGGCGCTGAGGAAGACGTCGATGCCGATGACGGCGTAGAGGATGAGCCATCGCAGCCGCGGCAGGCGCAGCTTCTGGCGCGTCATCGTGAAGACGACCACCACGGCGATTGCGGCGACCAGGTACATCTTGGCGGCCTCGACGAACAGGCGTGCGCAGCCGTCCCCCAGGCCGAAGATGGTCTGGAAATACTGGGCCGCCAGCAGCAGCGTTGTGATCGCCAGGACGCCGGGAACAACGGCCGCAATCAGAACCCACTTGCCGTCCGAGTAACTCGCTTCGATCAAGCCTTGTAGCCCGACGCCCGCCTGGACGGCCAGACACACCAACGGAATGCTCAGCCAGAGGGTCGGGCTGATCCCCAGCCACGCGATCTGGGCCGGCGCCAGAAACGACCGGCTGAAGGTCAGGGCGAAACCGCAGACCAGGATCAGCAGAATCCCATATCGGCGGGCGCGGAACATCATCGCCAGACCGAGAACCAGGGCCGCGACAGGAGCGTGATACAGGCCGGGAAGTGCGGTTGTGCGAGTGACCATCACCAGCGGCGCGACGAAGCCGAACAGGTCGGCCGGCTTGGGCGCCGCCTGCACGGGAGCGGCGAACAGGCGGTAGTCTTCCCCGGCGCCGATGCGGAAGAACAACACCACCGCGAGAAAAGGCAGCAACGACAACAGGGCTGTCGCCGCGGCGCCGGTTTTGCGACCCAGGTACGCCGCCGGCATGAACAGCCAGGGAATGCCTGCAGCCAGCAGGACCGCCGTCTCGTGAAACCGCGCCAGGGACAGCATGAACGGCCCGAAGCCATAGACCAGTCCGGCCAGGAAAGACCCGGAAAAGCCACCCACCCAGCGCCGACTCAGCAGGAAGCAGCCGACCGCCGCCACGCACACGCTCGCAGGCAACAGCCATTGTCCCGGCGTGAACCCGCTGAAATGCGGACGATACAGATGGGCCGCGAACACCACGTAGAGGATCGTTGCAGCCGCCGACCGAATCAGGTTCTGCTCGCTTCGTACCATGGTCAGCGTCCGGCCTCCGCCGGCTCGCCGGCCATTCTCAAGGCATGACCATCCATGTCCGAGACAATGCTGCAAACGTCAGGAATAGGAATCGCTTGTCTCTTCAAGGCGCAGCGTCCGTCAGTTCTTCAGGACGACCTTTCCGCTCCCGGCCGTGACGGTCCCGATCCGGTTGACCTTCTCTCCCCACCGCTCGAGGCTCCTGGCGATCGAGTCGGCGAAGTCGGCCGCGACGATCAGCACGTAACCGATCCCCATGTTGAAGACGCGGAACATCTCCGCCTCTTCGACCGGCCCCGTCTTCTGGAGGAAGGAGAAGATCTTCGGCCTCGGCCAGCTCGATTTCTTGATTACCGCGTTGCAGTCCCCAGGCAGGACGCGCGGGACGTTGCCGACGAGGCCCCCGCCCGTGATGTGGGCCATCGCGTGCACGACGCGCTTGACCCTGTACTGGTTCAGCAGCTTGACGATCGGCTGAACGTAGATCCGAGTCGGCGTCAGCAGGGCCTCGCCGATGGTGGTGCCGTCAAGCTCGTCGAGGACATCGGTCATCTTGAGGCGGGCCTGTTTGAAGCAGATCTTGCGCGCGAGGGCATAGCCGTTGCTGTGCAGGCCGCTGGAACGCAGCCCCAGAATGACGTCGCCCGGCCGCACCTGCGTGCCGGTGATGGTCTTATCGCGCTCGACCACGCCTACCGCAAAACCGGCCAGATCGAAATCGCCCTTGCGATAGGTGTCGGGCATCTCGGCGGTCTCGCCGCCCAGCAGGGCACAGTCGGCCATGCGGCAGCCAACGGCAATCCCCTTGACCAGTTCGGCCACCAGCGCCGGCTCCAGCGTGTGAAGGGCCACGTAATCGAGAAAGAACAGCGGCTCGGCCCCGAGCACGAGCATGTCGTTGACGCTCATCGCCACCAGGTCGATGCCGACCGTGTCGAACTTCCTCGCTTTGGCCGCCAGTTGCACCTTGCTGCCGACCCCGTCGGTGCAGGCGACCAGCACCGGGTTCTTGTAGTTCTTCTTGAAGAGCTTCTCGTCGTAGTCGAGACGAAACAACCCGGCAAACCCCCCCGGCAGCGCGATCACTCTCGGCCCGTACGTGCTGGTCAGGCTGGACTGGATCCGCTCGACCATCTCGTCATTGGCGTCGATATTCACGCCGGCCTGCTCGTAGCTCACGTATTTACTCATGGGTGGCGGAAAAATCCTCGAACATCGTCATCTGGTAGTGCTCCATCGTGAACTTGTTCAAGGCGATGTCGATCGGAATCCGGTACTTTCCGCTCCAGCAGGCCGTGCAATAGTGATCCGCTGGCAGAGCCGCACACGAGAGCATCCCCTCCAGGGACAGATACCCCACACTGTCGACGTCGAGGAATTCCTTGATCTCGTCCAGATCCCGGTTGTTCGCCAGGAGTTCTTCTTTCGTGGGAAAATCGATGCCGTAGTAGCAGGGATGGCGGATGGGCGGGCAACTGACCCGCATGTGGATCTCGGTGGCGCCCGCCTCGCGCAGCGTCCGGATCTTGCCGCGCGTCGTCGTGCCGCGGACGATCGAATCGTCCACCACCACCACTCGTTTGCCCGCGACGACCTCCTTGATGACCGCCAGTTTCAGACGCACCTCCACCTCCCGCATCTTCTGCTCGGGCGAGATGAAGGTACGACCGATGTAGTGGCTGCGGACGAAGCCCATATCGAACGGAATGCCGCTCTCCTCGGCGTAGCCGATCGCCGCGGAGGTGCCGGAATCGGGCACCGGGATCACCACGTCGGCCTCGACGGCATGTTCCCGGGCCAACTGGCGGCCCAACTTCTTGCGCAGGTCGTGCACGTTCTCGCCGAAGATCCGAGAGTTCTGCTTGGCGAAGTAGACGTGCTCGAAGATGCAGTGGGCCGGCGTGATGTCGCCACGCCGGACGAAGAACCGGCTGTGCAGACCCTGGGCATCGAGCTGCACGATCTCGCCCGGTTCGACATCGCGGACGAACGCGGCGCCGATCGCATCGAAGGCACAGCTTTCGCTGGCAACCACGAAGGCCCCCTTCTCCGTCCGCCCGATGCTCAGCGGCTTGATGCCGTACGGATCGCGGGCGGCTATGATATGGTCGGCAAACATAAACAGGAGCGAATAGGCGCCCTGGAGGTGGTTGAGGACGTGGCCCAGCGGGTCCGGCTTGTTCTGGTGCGTCGGTTTGGCCAGCAGATGCACGATGATTTCCGTGTCACTGGTGCATTTGAAGATGCTGCCGTAGGCCTCGTATTCGTCGCGCAAGAGCCCCGCGTTGATCAGGTTGCCGTTGTGCGCGACCGCCACCTGGCCCCGCGAATACTCCGCCAGCAACGGCTGGCTGTTGTCGATCGTCGAGGAGCCGGCGGTCGAATACCGCACGTGGCCGATCGCCATTGAATTCGCCAGCTTCTCCAGAATACCCGAACCACTGCGAAAGACGCGAGAGACGTTCCCCATTCCTTTGTAGCACTGGATGAACTCGCCGTCGCTGGAGGCGATGCCGGCCGCCTCCTGCCCGCGATGCTGGAGGCTGTGCAGGCCATAATAGGTCTTCTGGACCGCATCGGCGTCGCCGACGATGCCGAACAGCCCGCACTCTTCCTTCTTGTCAGGAAAGACCTCGTTCCCATCAAACTCAGATCGTGGTTCAGACATGACCCTCATGCCTCTCGAGAGAGGTTGACAACTTCCGTTTTTCCAGAAACGTTCCGATCACCCGCCAAAGAAGGCAGTATACCGGTTCGCTTGTCCCGCGTCAATATCCAAAGCACGAAGCACGAAATCCGAGATACGAAACAAGCTCAAATAGCCAAGCTCCGAAGGTTCGAAACGGCTCTTGCCGTGGCCGTCTGGGGGCGACATGCCATAGACGGGTTTCGTTCCCTGGGTCATTCGAGCTCTGGATTTGTCTCGCGTTTCGCCCTTCGATATTCGAGTTTTCAGAGGCCGGAGGCGACAAACTCATATCGAGGCTGCTGGCTCCTCTATGTTCCTCCGGAATCCTTGAGGAGCTTGTTCAGAAGCGGGATGAATTTGCGGATGGCATTGCCGCGATGGCTGATGGCGTTCTTCTGTTCGTCGGGTAGTTGGGCCACCGTCTTGCCGAGGGCCGGGACGAAGAAGACCGGGTCGTAGCCGAAGCCGTTATCGCCGGCTGGCTCGTCGACGATGATTCCTTCGACCGTACCCTGCGTCTCGGCGAGCACCTTCTCGGGACTGGCCAGACACAGATGGCACACGAATCGCGCCGTCCGTTTATCCTGGGGCACGTCTCGGAGCAGTTCGAGAAGTTTGGCGATATTCCGCCGGTCGATCTCCTTGCGGCCCGTCCCGGGCGGCGCCTCGCCCGAGAACCGCGCCGACTGCACGCCCGGCGCGCCGCCCAGCGCATCGACCACCAGACCCGAATCGTCCGCCAGCGTCCAGAGCCCCGTCGCGCGGGCGTACTCGGTCGCTTTCTTGCGGGCGTTCTGTGCGAACGTCGCGCCATCCTCCTCGACCTCGCCGACGCCGGGAAAGTCCGCCAGCGTCTTCCACACGACCGCCCCGCCCAGCATCGCGCGCAACTCCCGAACCTTCCCCGCATTCGTCGTCGCCACTAGAATTGTATGGGAGGAAACCATGAGACCTTGCCTTGGATCGAAATCAATACGACATGGCGGGAGCATTCGAGCAGATGCGCGACCCGAATTGGAGGGTTCGAGGATCGACTTTTTTGTCGAATTGGACGGGGTCTTTGAACACGTAGGGAAGCTGAGCGGCCTTCTCGTCGAAATGCACATCAGGCTTGTCCTGAACGATCAGCTCGAAGCTGGCCCCTTCGAAGAGGAGTCTGCTGTCGATCCCCAGCTTCCGGCGGATGATGCTGGTGAACTCGGGATTCACCTCATAGCCGACGGAGTTGCGTTCGAGGTTTCTGGCCGCCAGGGAGGTCGTCCCGCTGCCGAGGAAGGGGTCGAGGACCGTGTCACCGACGAACGTGAACATCCGTATCAGGCGACGTGGAATCTCCTCGGGGAACATGGCCAGATGGCCGTCTTGTCTCTCCCCTGGGATGTTCCAGTGGCCGGCAAAGAAGGTGTTCCACTCCTCCGTCGTCATGCGCGACTTGTCTTTGATCGCCTGACTGACCTTCGGCGCGGTCCCATGTTTCTTGAAGATCAGGATGAACTCGTAGTCCAGCTTCAGAATGCCGTTCCTCGGGTACGGGAACGACCCCATGATCGTGGCGCCGCCGGTCGTGTTGCACGTGGTAACCTTCTGCCAGATAACAGCGCCCATATAGTCGAAACCGATGGTCTCGCAGAACTTGATGATCTCCGTGCGGATCGGAATGACCTTGTACCGCCCGTAGTACACGGACCGGGCGAACTGATCGCCTATGTTCACGCACAGGCGGCACCCCTTGGCAAGTACCCTGTGACATTCGGACCAGACGAGGTTCAGATTGTTGATATAGGTCTCGTAGCTGTCGTCGAACCCGATCTGCCCGCCGTTGCCGTAGTCCTTGAGCTGCCAATAGGGCGGCGAGGTGACGACGAGGTGCACCGATTCGTCGCCGACCTCGGCCATGGACCGTGAGTCCCCCGTGATTATTCTGTGGTGCGTCTTCATACCCGCGATCATCCGACAAAGCCAGGAAAGGAATCCCCTCGTTTATACCCGCCCTTGCCGCACATTTCAAGGCTCAGTTCGCTGGGGAACGAGGACGATACCCCGTGGCAGGGCCAATTGCCTTTCCAGAGCCACACGACTACAATGGTCAGCGGATGACGTTACCGAGGGGCAGTGCCTAATGCGCAATCGCTGAGACGGATCATATATGAGAGGGCATGGGGTCATGAATCGTTGCCATCGCATCCTGGCAGTCTGCGTTGTCGTCTCTCTGGGCTTGGGGTGCCAGAGCAGCCATAGAGAAGACCATCCACCAAAACCCGACTCACTCGAGGATGTCGCCGACGTCAATCGGTTCGACGAGTACGGCTGGGGGACACCGTTGTATCAGGCGGTGTCCGCTCTCGATGTCGATGCCGTGAGATACCTTCTGTCCATCGGGGCGGACGTGAACAAAGGCACCGAGGATGGAGAGACACCCTTGCACGTCGCGGCGGGATCAGAATCCGAAAAAGCGTTCGAGATTGTCAAGATCCTGGTCTCGCACAGGGCCGATGTCAACGCGAAGATCAAGAGCAAGGAGCTTTCGGATGGCACCGTGAGTCTGGCAGAGGGGTATACACCTTTGCACGAGGCAGCGAGTGTGTGGTGCCCATCAGGTGAGGACCTGGAGTCCCGTGAGAATAGCGCTGTTGTGGATCTCCTCGTGGCCCATGGCGCCGATGTGAACGCCAGAGACGCAGACGGCTGCACACCTCTCTTTCACACTCTCTTTGCAGGTTGCATCGAGGTCATCGAGCTGCTGGTCGAGCATGGAACCGACCTCAATGTCAAAAACAACTTAGACGGGGGCACGGTTCTCCATGACGCCGCGTCCAATGGCGATCTGGAGGTTGTCAGGCTATTCGTATCGCACGGCGCCGACGTTGATGCCCGCGACTTCGAAGGCGAAACGCCTCTGCATGAGGCCGCACTGAGAAGGGATCGCGAGACCGTGGATTACCTCGTAAGCCAGGGGGCCGACCTCCACACCCCATCGAAGCGAGGGGAGACACCCCACGACTTCCTCAGTGAACCAAACAACGTCGAACCGATTCTCCTCGCAGGTAGCGATACATATCCACTCACGTTGATTCGGACGAATCGCTTACATGTACGCCCGATGTTGAAATCCGCGGGCGTTGATTATGATACCCTCTGGACTCCCTCGGCATCGGACATCGAAGGTCTCGATCGATCGCTGCGGAGATGGCTCGAAGAAGAGACACCTGATGGAGAATGCAGATACGTCGATCGCGACTACATCCTGAGCCACTTCGACCAATACCATCGAGAATATGCCGGATTCGTCAAGGACGGCACCCGGTACATTTTCGGCTCCATGGTCCAGGTGTCGACAGACCGTCCTGTGCACGGGCCTCTGCGAAATGCGTTCGTGAGCGTGTTGGGCAGAGGTTGTGTGCAAGCCTGCGCCATCTTCGCAGCGCATTCAAAGACTGTGGTCGCATTTCGTTGCGGATGGCATGTAACCCCTGAGACAACAGCACAATAGCGAAAAGAGACCGATTCGACCAGAGACAGTCTCTATTCAGAATGAAGGTACACGACTGTCTCCAGGGTGCCGGAGGGGGCGGGTTTGTGGATGGCGATGCGCGTGTGTTCAGCGCCTTGGGCGAGGGGCAGGCGTTCGATGCGGATGGTGCAATCCGGCGGGATCGAGATCGTTGCGAGGCCTTTGTCGCCTCGGATCGTGACGACACCTTCCGCTTGTTCGACCGGCAGGCTCGTCTGCCAATAGAACTCGACGGCGTCGCCCTTGGCCAGTTCGTATTCGTCGCGGATCGTCAGCACATCGGGCGAGGGTGAATCCCAGGTGCGGAACCATTCCTTGTCGTGACCGTTCCCATCTGGCGCAGTGTCGATCTGCGTGTGGAAGGTCCGCTCGCTGCGTTTTCCGGGGATTTTCCTGGGCGCAGCGGCGCGGTCTGCGCATTCTACACGAACCACTTGTATGTGGTTACGTGGCACTCACTCCGGGGGCTTGCGGCGGTCGGGTGTATTGGCTTGTGCGGGCCCGATGTTCCCGCTGAAGAAAGAGAGCATGGTGAACTCGACTGTGAATAGCGCGTTCGGTCTGGGCCCGGCGGAATTCGGCGCCGGTCTGCCCGTTACGCCGCAAGAGGACTTCGTCACCGGCGTGTATCGCGCCGTGGATGAAGCAACGGCACGCCAAATGGATCGGCTGCGTCGCGAAGAGGGCATCGTGCCAACCTGTACCTTGGGCTGTTGCCACTGTTGCCGCTACCATATCCTCACCAACGTTGCAGAGGCCCACACCTTGGCGCTGTACATCAAGCGGGAGCTGTCGGGAAACCAGATAGACGACCTTCGGATGCGGACGCAACGATGGCATGAATCGGACGATTATAGGGCGGGCCGATATCCGTCGGGGCACATTGACGAGCCGGCCGATCTTTCCAGCTACGACCCTTGCTGCCCTCTGTTGGTAGACGGCGTCTGCATCGCCTATCCCGTGAGGCCGGTCGTATGTCGAACGCATTTCGTTCGTTCGCATCCCCTCTTCTGCTGCGCCGCCAACGATCCGGAATCGACAGAAGACGCTCCAGTCATCCTCGCGTCCGTGGTGACCGCGGCAAGTTCGTTTTCGAGAGCGATACGGGATCATATCGAAGACGCCGGCCTGGATTACAGTCGGTCCATCATGCTCCTTCCGCATTGGCTGGCGATCGAAATGGATTGGGATTTTGCCCTATCGCGGTGATTTGCCGCAGCGTGCGCGAACGGAAATCCACGCATCCTGCGACTCCATTATCGCTCCGACGCCACTGCGAGGCGTAAGTTAACGATCAGTTCGAGGGCACCTTGTGCGGCGTTCTTCGTGATGGCGATGCGGGTGTGGTGAGTGTCATCAATCAGGGGAAGACGCTCGATGCGGACGGTGCAGTCTTGCGGAACTGAGATGGTCGCGAGGCCTTTGTCGCCTCGGATGGTGACGCCATCTTCTGTTTGCTCGACCGGCAGGTTCGTCTGCCAGTAGAACTCGACCGCGTTGCCCTTGGCCAGCTCGTATTCATCGCGGATCGTCAGCACATCGGGCGACGGTGAATCCCAGGTGCGGACCCATTTCTTATAGTAGCCGCCCCAACCCGGCGTCGCGTCGATCTGTGCGCCAAATGTCCGCTCGTCGCCTGTGCCCGTCGGCTTGACATCGAACGGCAGCGGATTCAACGGGGCCGCACGCTCGGCCATCCCGACCGGCACGAGCATGTTGTGGCGCTGGCACTGCTTGTACACCGCGTGGATCGGGTCGTCGTACTCGCAGATCCCCAGGTCCATCGCGAACGTCTGGCCGGCGTATTCGAGCACGAAGCTGCCCTTGTCTTCGTGCGTGTGGCCTGCGTTCGCCTTGTTGCCCATGATGAAGACCTTGACCAATTCGTCGCCGAGCGACCGCGTCGAAGCGATGTAGCCAATCTCGGGCAACTCAACGTATGCCGGCAAAGGCGGCGCTGCATCCAACATCGGCCCACCTCGGGCGGCCTGCTGCTTGTTGTAGAGCGTGGTCCAGTAGCTGTTCGAGACCAGTTCGGTCAGGATGCGCAGCGTATCATTGCGGAAGCTGGCCCCCGAATCGCAGACGGCGATCACGTCGTCGTTCGTCGTAGAAGCGACGACGGCGGCGTAGTTGGCGGTCCGCTTGACGATCGCAGGGACAAGCTCCGAGAGGTTGCGGCCACGGGCCCGCGCGTAGTGCTTCACCGCGTTGTAGTTCTCTCGAATCGTGGGATTCAGGTAGCTGGGGCCTTCGAGCGACCCGCCGTCCGGCTCGATGACGTTTTCGAGATTGTCGATCGCATCGCCAAGGGCGAGGTCGGTGTAGGGTTTGACGCGGGGCCACTCGCGCTCCAGCACGAGGTACGCGTACATCCGGCCCGTATTGAAGTAGGCGAGCTGGTTGCAGTGGAAGATGTACTCATGTCGCCAGGCGACGAAATTGATCGGCCCGATTCCTTCCTCCGCCAGTCGCCGCATCAGATAGGTCCGCCCGGCGTCGGTGAAGACCCCGCCCGCCAGGTCCAGGATCACGGCGATGTCTTCGGCGGTGTACGAGCGGCGAAACGCGCGGTCCTCCCAGGCGCTGCCGGGCAGGACGGACATGAAACCCGTGTCCCAGTGCTCGCTCATCGCCAGCGACAGCGCATAGCGAGCGGCCATGCGCAGCGCCTCGGCGTCGCGCAGGACAAGGGCGGCGATAGCGACTTCCGGACTGCCGGACAGGCGAGGTCGGAATTCGTCCCGCACGCGGCTGTGGGCGCTGGTCCGGCCTCCGCTACTGACGAACTCGCTGATTCCCTTCTCCGGCTGATACTCTCGCGCCGCGGCGGCGCGCCGCGTGAACTCCGACTCGCGACCTTCGGCGACCGCGCGCTCGTGCTGGGCGCGCAGATCGGCCAACTCTTCCCCCGTCAGAAATATGCCGTAACGAGGCTCGAATCGCAGCGGCGCCTCGGCAGGCCGCAGATAGGCGTCCCACGGCATACCCGAATAGTCCCAGCGATCGAAGTACTGCGCGAGACGCTCGCTGCTTTGGAGCCCGATCCAGGTAAACCAACCTGCGGCGCCGCCCTCGGCCCCTCCGCCTGTGGTGGATTCAAGCTCCAATGTGATCGTCTCGATGCAGCGGGCGCCTTGCAGGTCCAGAGCATACTCGGCGCGGTTCTCGGTGGCCGGCTCGGAGACGAACGCACGCGGCCCCTTTTCCGTTGTTACGGTCGCGCGAGTGACGCATCCTTTCGGCGGCGACAGGCGGACGAGCAAACGATCGTAAGCCGAGCAATCGACGTGGAAGTCTCGGCTCATGCGCAACGCCGGACCGGCCGGCGGCTTCGATGCCCACTCGAAGTCGACCGCGCTCCAGTTCTGGCGAATGCGCAACCCATGGCCGGCCCCGGGATCGATCTGCCATTTCGCCAGGCCGCTCAACTCCGGCGCCCAGAACGGCTCGATGATCGCCTCGGCCATGTTGATCGGAACGGGCTTGCGCAACGCCCCCGGCGCATCGGCGCCGTGAGTGGGAACAGGCCGCAGAACGAAGAGGAGCAACCACAGAAACAGACAGGATCGGATGCGCGCAAGAGTTCTCATCGATTCACCTCGTGCCTGTCCGGGACGGACCATACGTACGGGCGAATAATCATTCGCCCCTACGCCATCATACGTCTGCCGCCGGCGTGAGGCAACCAACGAGGGCGAGGCGTGCCTCGCCCCTACCTCAGCGCCGGCCGACAAGAAGGACAGCGGCTTGGAGCACCGGATCGGCGGTCTCCAGTTCGGCCGGCGTGGCATTGACAGCGAAATCCGGGACAATCCCCTGTCCCTCGAAGCACGTTCCGTCCGGGCGCAGCGCCTTCCACGAAGGCAGGTAGACTGTGACTCCGTTGCCCAGATCGATGGGCTTGGGATTGCCCGAGCTGCCGTAGGAACGCGCGCCGACGAGCTTGCAGCCAGGGACCTGCTTCATCATGAGCAGGAAGGCCTCGCAACTGCTCATATTGGCCGGACCCATCAGAACCGCGACCTTGCCGCGATACTTCGGCCGGAGCTTGTTCGATTCGAGGAGGCGCTCCTGGAGCGGTCCGAACCCGCTCGGCGCATTCGCGTCGCGATAGACGTGTTTGGCGTAGACAACGGGCTTGTCGATGAAACAGCCGGCAACTTCCTCCGCCAGAGGTTCGGCTCCTCCACCGTTGGGACGCACGTCGAGGATCAGGCCCGGCGCATCGGAGAACTCCCAGATCGCCGCATACACTTGTTCGAGGGCTTCCGTGTGCTCCCGGTCCCAACTGTCGATCCGAATGTACCCGACCCCGTTATCGAACCGGCCCGTGTAGACGACGGCGCTGCGCTTCTGGAAGGCAGGAACGACCCTGGCCAGTGCGTCGAGATTGTAGTTTCGCACGATGTCGCGCTTGAAAGGCTGGACGGTTGTGCCGGCGACCTCGACCCAGATGTGCATATCCCGCGCCTGGGCCAGCAGCTTGGCGGCCGCTTCGGCGAAGGCAGTGGGGTTCTTGGCGCCTTCCAGAGCAGGCGTGTGTTCGGCAAACAAGCCGGCCCAGTCCACGCTGCGCAGGTCCTTGTACGAATACTGCGTGTCGATCGCCTCGCGCAGCCTGGCGGCCGCTTGCGCGTTGCTTTGCGAACCCGCAGCCGGTTGTGGCGCGTCGTCCGCTGCGGCGGTTCGGAACTGGACGGGACAAGGCGCCGCCGGCTCACCGGCAACGTTGCGGCACTTCTGCGCAGCGGGACAATTGACACTGAGCTGGTATTCGTGGTCGGGGACAAGCTGCACGCGCATCGCGAGCGTGCGGCTGTCAACCCAGCGCGGCCGGCCGACCGTCTTGGGAAACAGCGGCCCCCCGCCGCAGATCGAATACCCGCCTGTGCTCATGTCCTGATCGAAGACGAAACGCATCTCGCGCAAATCGGGATCGACGTTCAGATCGCCGTTGCGCGGCACCGTCTCAATCACCTTCGGAGGCACGGCCAACAGGCTCGTGGCCGGCAATGTCACCAGAGCTACCCAGACCAAACCGATCGTTCGCTTCAAGATTCCCATGTCTCCACCTCGCCTTCTCGACCCCATTGACCTCAGAGATCATCACTGAGGCCATTATGGGCCAGAAGGAGGCCGTTATCAAGCGGCGATTCGACGTCTCAGAGCCTCATTCCACCAAGTGCTCTTCGGCGCAAGACGAAAGGCCGGGCTGGAGGGGGCCCGGCCTGAGATCGGATACGGAAACGTATCTACCGGCGTTTCCGGACCGGCACGCCACAACGGCCGAACCGGGTCTTGGGCGTGTCAGAGACCAGCGACGTGAAGGGCTCGGCCCAGGTGTCCTTTGCCGGCAACGTCAGCTCGAACCCGCCGTTCGGATCGACGCCAACCCTCAGTTTGTAGAAGATGACGGGGATCAGGCTTTTCAGGTCCGTCCGGCGTGTACCCTGCTCGAGACGGAACTGGTCGAGCGGCCTGTGCCACTGGCAGATGAGCATCGTCTGGCCCGCCGAGAGCTTGTCCAGGGGCAGCTCGATGTTGTATGTGCCCTCGCCCGTCTTGTGGAAGGGCAGCAGAGCGAAATCCTGGGCTGGCTGGCCGGGGCCGCCGAGCAGCACTGCCTCCAGCGGAACGTCGGCATAGGGCAGCCGAACCGGCATGAGCGACGTGTCTTTCGGACCTTTGATGAGCGTCAGATAGGCCTTGACCTGGACCCGGCCGTCGGGCAGAACGTAGTAAAAATCGTTCTGGCTCCCGACAAACTCGGGCTTGGACCATTGCTGATATCCGGCGGCGGGCTCGAAGACGTCGTCGGCAGGCAGGGGCGCGGGCAGGTTCTCTACCGTCGCGTCCTCGATGTGAAGGTCGCCGTAGATGACGCGATAGGTCTTCGAGCCTTTCGGCCGGTACCAGAAGATGGTTGTTTCCGCCTCGCCGAGTTTTACGCCCTGGCCTCGATAGTACCATTTGCCCTCGCCCTTGAAAGGCTCCAGGAACGTCAGGTACGTCTGGAGTTTCTTGCCCAGAGCGAGATCTTCCTCATCGGACAGCCCGAGCTCTTTGCTCCTCTTCTCTATTTCCGGGAGCCGCTTGAGGAAATCCCCCACCGTCACGCTGTCCGGGAATTGCCCGTCGCCGTAGACCTCGGCCATGATCCGAAGGCCCTCGACAAAGTCGGCCTCGGTGGTGCTGTTTACATCGAGTTCCATCTGGCGAGACTTGTAGCCATCGGGAGCCTCCAGGCTGAATAGGGACTCGTTCAAGGGCGCGTCGAACCGCATGTTCTTGACGGTGTAGGTCGCCCCTTGCTGCTTTTGCTCGATGCGAACGGGCAGGCCGGTCGCGGTATCCGCCCAGACGGTGATTTCCGCCTTCGGGTGTTTGGCCAGGAACCCGACCACCTCCCGGCCGTCGATCTCGCGCACACCGAGGTTCTCCACCTCGAAGTGAGGACTGTTCGGCAACATGACAACCACGTTCTTGAGTTGTTCCATGTAATTCGGGTAGTTTACGCCCTTGAGGTTGGTGTAGATCGCCTCCTTCTTCTCATCGACAAGGGTAAGAATCTTGCCCTGCTCCAAATCGATGATGTTGACGGCATTCGGCGCATTGGACAGGATTCGTCGGATGCGCGAGCCCATAACCATATCGTGGATGACGGGCGCGTTGCCGTCCTCAGGGCCAATGATGATGTCGAATTCGGCGGTGCTGGCCTTGAGGATGGGCTGGATGACCTGGGCAAAAGTCAGTGTCGAGCCCACCGGGTTGCCGAGGAAGTGAGACGCAATCAATGCCGCGATCACGATCCCTGCCGCGGCGGCAAGTTTCATCGTTTTGCCTGTCATAATGATTCTCCATATCGCCGGCTCGGGACGCGTCGTCCCGCCCTGCCGACGTGTCGCCAGCTCATCGAGGGCGTCTTGCAGCACGCGCTCGTCGGCCCCCGGGCTGGCTGCAATCTGTGATTCGTGTATCAGTCGTTCTATCTCATCTGACGGTTTCATCGGGTTGCCTCACCGTTGAGAAGTAACCGCAGTCTGTCGATTCCATAACGGTAGCGGCTCTTGGCCGTGTTGGGCGAGATCTGCCGGGCCGTGGCGATGGCGCCGAAGGTCATCGAGCCGTGCAGGTGCATCAGGACCACCTCACGCTGCTCGAACGGCAGCTCGGCCATCGCGCGACTGAGCCGCCCGAGCTGTTCGTTGCACTCGACCGCCTCGACGGGTCCATCGGCATCAGGGGGCGTCGTGTCATCGATACCAGCCCCCAACCGGCCGCGGCGCCGCTCGGCCTTGTTCCAGTTGCGAGCGTGGTTAACCACGCACGTCAGCAGGAAGCCCTTGAGACTGCCCGTCAGGCGGAAGTCGTCCAGGCCGCGAACGAACGACACGAACACGTCATGCACCACGTCCTCGCAGGCGCTGCGGTCGTTCAGCAGGGCCATCGCCAACAGCAGCAAGTCCGCCTTGTACTTCCGGTATATGCGCGCAAGGGCCTCCGGGCTTCCACGCTTACATCGATAAACGAGCAACTTGTCTTCCATGGGACCGGTCCGGTGCGTACGCTTGCCAACGCCTTACGGCAATATAACAACCGCCGAGGCGATTCGGGTCTACCGGGTGAAGCGTTTTTCTCGCAGCCCGCGTGTTCGCCGCGCGGGCGCATAGAAAAGGCCGGGTGGAAGGCTCGGCCTGATGAGAGTCGTATTCTGGCGTAGGGGCGAATCATGATTCGCCCGTCTGTAGTGGTCCCGATGTCCATCGGCAGGGGCGAGGCATGCCCCTCGCCCTACGCGCACACTACAAACGTCAGTTGCCGGCCAAAGCCTCGACGATCGTGCTGGCAAAAAGCGGCACGACCAACGGGCCGGTCGAGGTGATGATGCGGCCATCCCTCTCGACCTCCGCACCGGTGAAGACCGCTCCAGCGGCAGCAAGCTGGTTCCGCTCGGCCGGCAGGCATGTCGCGCGGATGCCCCGGAGCACTCCCGCATGGGCCAGGATCACCGGGGCCGTGCTGCTGGCCGCGACCACCTTCTGCTGGGCCACCGCCCGGCGCGCCAGGCCGACGGCCAGCGGATTGTTGTAGTACTCAATCGTCCCGATCCCTCCGATAAAGACGAAGGCGTCGAAATCCTCAACCTTGACCTGGTTCAGCGGCATGTCGGCCTGCGCGACGCTGCCGAACGCGCCGACGATTCGGCTGGCTCGCGTACTGGCGATAACGGTCTGTACGTTCGCCAGCGCGAGGGTGCGGGCCGTCTCGGAGAGCTCCTGGTCCTGGAAACCGTTGGGCGGCACGACAAACACGGCTCGTGCGTAGCCCTGTCCCGAGGCGGCTTGCGATCCGCCTGCGGCGGACTGCGCCGCCGCTGCCGCCCGGGAAGCCGGATAGCCTACCAGGGCTATGTATATCGGGTCCGCTGCCCGCGGGAGGCGGAGAGTTCGCTTGATGACAGAGCTATCCACGTTGGCCGAGGCGATATACGTCAAGTCGAGACTGGCCGCCTGGAGCTGCACGCTCTGGGACATCTGTCCGGCCAGCAACGACATGACGCTTCTGGCGTTCTGGCCGTAGATCGGAGAGAAATCCCGTACCGAGCCTGTGATGATGATCTGGCAACTGCCCGTAGTGGTCGGCGGAATGGAGACGTTCGGTTGCCGGCTGAAGACAGCGACTGCGATGGCCGCGCGCACGTCGTTGTCAGAGATCTGCTGCAAAGTATGGCCGATCGGCTCGTAGAGGTACGTCCCTTCGGGCAGCGAGAAGTAGACCTTCAACGGGCTCCCCGGCGCGCCGGGACCGGGCGTGGCCGTCGCGCCGTCGGTTCGAGGAGCAGTCACACCTTGAGCCGCCCAGGCAAGCTGGCCGATCTCCTCCAGCGTCAGTTTGTGGTCGGAAGGGAACTCGAGGTTCTGCAGGAGGGTCAAGGCCCTCTCGACGCTGACGGCACTCGACGCGGCCGCAGCGGGCAGTTGAACGTTCTTGAGTCTGGCGCCGCGGGGCGCACGGGTCCCTCTGTTCGTAGTGGCGTCGTAAGACGCTATGGCAGGCGAGGATGCCCCTTCGGTAAGCTCAGGGCAAGCTCTTACGGGCACACTACAAACCACAAGCACGAGCGCCCACCGCAATCCACATCGGCAGCAGGCAATGGAAGATGTCTGACGCGTCATATCCTGTTCCTCCAAATGGGCCAAGGCCCGTCTGGCAGCATAACGCCTCGGGTGAAACTTCGCCACAGGATTCCGCAGGCACAGTAGGGACGAATCATCCGTCCTTTAGGTCCCTTTGGCCCTTTTGGTCCCTCAGAATCTCAGGGACCCAAGGGACCTGAAGGATCAACAGGACTTACAGGCGCCCTGCAAAGCTGGTACAATCATGCGAACCGATGGTTCTTATCCGACACTGTAGCTCTTCGAGGCACAGAGCATGGCAATGACACAACGGCGAAAATGGATGATCCTGGCCCTGGCGCTCTACTGGCCGGCGCTGTTTGTGCTGGCGCACATCCCGATCCCACGGGTTGTGCGCGAGGCCAACATGTCAGACAAGGGTCTCCATTTCCTGGTGTATGCCATCCTGACGTTCCTGCTCTGGTCGGCCGTGGGTGGCGATTCGAAAGTCAACTGGCGCCGGCTGGGCAGTTGGCTCGTGCTTGCCGCGGTCATTCTGTACAGCCTCTGCGACGAGGGTCTCCAGCATTTCGTGTCGGGCCGCTCGGCCGACGCGAGAGACCTTGTCGCCGACCTGGCGGGCGCGGCAGTGGCGCTTGGTGTCCTTTCGGTTTTCCCGTTCTGGCCCGCCGGAGCAATCATAACCGCCATGACGGTCTACATGCTGCCTGTCCTGGCGCGCCGGAACCTGATGAACCTGCTGCCTATTATGACCACTCTGTTCTACGTGGGAGGCTATGCGACCTTCACCCTTCTCTGGATGCGCTGTCTGCGTTGGCCCAAGGGCGTCAGAAAGGCCGGTGGCGCATGGCTTGTTGCCACCGTGTCGGGACCGCTGGCACTGCTGGCGGTTACACGGATCAGCGCGAAGGCGGCGGGCCGGCCGTTCGACCGGTGGGACATGGCGGCGGCCGCGATGGGAATCTTCGTGGGAGTCCTGGTCGCCTGGGGAGTTGGATGGCCCTCCGGCCGGAAGGCGAAGGTAGGGGCGAGGCATGCCTCGCCCTTACAGGTCCCCTCGGAACGGCCGGTAGAGTGGATCGCCGATGAGGACCAGTTGCCACGAGTTGAACGGGCTGGTGCGGTAGAAGGCCTCGACGAGACAACTGCCGCCAAACAGCTCTGAGAAAAACGCTTTGGGTTCCGGAAAGCTGTGCAGATAAGGCTCGGCCACAGGGCCGAGTGTCGCGGTGATCCCTCTGGTGAGCATGGCCGGACACCACTGCGTGCTGTTGGGGTCGCGCAGGTTCGCCGCTTCGAAGCTGGCGATGTGGAAGCCGACGGCGCCGGGAGCGAACTCGAAGGCATCGACGTACTTGCTGACGCTGTACCAGCCGCAGTAGATCGCGGCGTCGGGACAACTGCCCGGTTCAAACAAGGCGGCCGTGCGCTCTTCCTTGACCGGCAGCGGCGTTCGCAACTGGATCAGCAGCGACAAATCTCGCAGAGACTGGTCGTAGTGGCCGTACGCATCCTTGCCGAACAGGCCGCGCGAATCCACATAGGCCGTTCCCTTGAGTCCCTCCGCCTCGGCCGCCAGGGCTTTATCGACCAGCCCTTTGGCGATCGTGTCATCGGGACCGTCGAGGCGGGAAACCATCAAAGTGCGGAAGGGCTGGGGCGCGCTGCTGCGCAGCATGTTTGGCTGCCAGCGGTAAAGCTCATAGGCGCCGAACAGGACCATCGACAGCTCGCTGTCGACGGAGGCGTTGGTCTCCGTGCCCGTGATATGATCGATCTGGCCCTGCAACACGGTTACCGCTCGGGTCCGCTGGCCGTACTCGGCCGAGTCCTTCATTCCCTTAGCTTCCAGTTGGGCAACCGCTTCCTTCTCCTGCTCCAACTGCTGACGCAACTGGCTGAGCCGGCCTTCGAGTTCCGGCAGCGGGCCGCGCGGTCCCACGCGAAAAGGCACCCCGTACGTAGTGACGAGACACTTGATGTGGGCCAAGTCTTGTCGCGTGGCGAAGAGCCGGCGGATGGGCCGGGCGATCTGTTTGTCGTAATCGTCGCGGCTGATGGAATCGCGGAGGGCCGTACCCAGGACCAGCGGGACCACGTGGCCGTTCGGCACGCCGCGACGGTCGCAGTAATACCGCGCCAGGCGCACCGAAGCGGCGTTGTTTGTATTCGCCAGAACCAGGATATCGTTGGGTTCCAACGCGCAGAGAGGTCGGCTGCAAACGAGAATCAGCAGAACACACCGAGGCCAGTTCTTCGTCATTCCAGGTGGACCTCCATCCACTCGTTTGCGGAGTCCCTTCCTCAGGCCTGCGGGATGCTGCGCCACGCACAGACTCATTCGGGACCGTGGGACCGATAGGGCAGGTTCGCCGGGTGCTCACGGGTCACTTCCTCGTAATCATCCAGCCAGCAGGCCTGCGGGTTGCTGGCAAGAGCCAGCATCCGGCCGCTGTCGGCATCGTTGGCCGCGCGATGGTACCGCAGGTACACCCGGTCCGACAGCTTGCCGAGGATTTCGATCTTCCCGGTGGCATGACTCATCACAAAGCGAAGCCGCTTGGCCAGACCGGAGACGCGGGACTTGGCTTGTTCGATGATCTCGCAACCGGTCTCGATCGGGACGGTATACGCCCGGTTGCCCACTGCCGGCCGGCACTGGAAAATGTAGTAGGGAACGGCGCCGATGAACGACAGCTTCGCCAGAAGCGTCGCCAGCGTTTCCGGGTCGTCGTTGACGCCGCGGATCAGAGGCGTCTGATTCGCGGTGATTGCCCCGGCCCTCTGGAGTGTGTCCACCGCTTCGACCGCCACATCGGTCAGCTCGCGCGGATGGATGAAATGCGTCATCACGTAGAGGCGCTTGCGAGGCGTGCTGTACCGCCGGATCATGTCCGTCAGCGCCGGGTCTTCGAGAATCCGGTACGGATTGAACGTCGGCATGCGCGTGCCGATGCGGACGATTTGCACATGCTCGATCTGACGAATGCGACCTACGATGTCCGCCAGCTTCGACGTCGCCAGGACCAGAGGATCGCCGCCGGTCAGGAGGACATTCGTGATCTCTCGATGGTCGGCGATATAGGCCATCGCCGCCGGGATATCACGAAGGTATTCCCACTGGGGACGGATGAACACGCGCTTGCGGAAACAGTATCGGCAAATGCCCTCGCAGACGTTGCTAACGAGAAGCAGGACGGTCGTAGGATACTTGTGCTCGAGGCCGGGCATCACCGTGTAGGTCTCTTCGTCGGACGGATCGAGCCGGCCCCACTCATCGAGTTCCTGCACGTGCGGCACGACCGCCCGGCGAATCGGGTCATTCGGATCGTTCCAGTCGATCAGCGACAGGTAGTAGTCGTTGCAGCGAAAGGCGAACCGTTGCGCCACCGGCTCCAGCGCCGCGCGTTCCCGATCGTCGAGCTGGTCGAGCTGGTCGAGCCTCGTCAGGTACTTGCCGTGATATGGCAGGTTCGCTGTCATGATCGCTCGTCCTCATTCCCTCGGTTTTCGGTCTGTTCCAGCGTTCTTTCCCCTCGAACCGATTCATCCTGCGCGTATCTCTTCTCGTAGATACCCTTGCGGCCGCACAATCGTGCGAGCGTCTTCAGAAGCATGACGGCGTCGAGCCGCAAGCTCGCCCGTTCGACATACTGGACGTCGAGTTCCAGCTTCTCCTCGCGCGTCAGGGTGCCGCGCCCGGAAACTTGCGCCAGACCGGTCAGTCCGGGCCGGACGGACAGCCGCCGCCTCTGCCGCTCATCCCACTCCGCGATCTGGGAAACATACAGCGGGCGAGGTCCCACGAGGCTCATATCGCCTTTGACGATATTGACCAACTGTGGCAACTCGTCCAGCGAACGCTCCCGGAGCCATCGGCCAATGCCCGTGAGCCGCGGGTCATCGCCCGACTTCGGACTCGGTCCGAACGGCTCTACGTCGAGCCGCATCGTCCGGAATTTGTAGAGCGTGAAGGGCTTTCCGCCCTTGCCCGCGCGCTGCTGTGCGAACAGGGCCGGCCCCCTGCTGCTCAGGCGAATCGCCAGCGCAATGGCCAGCAGCAGCGGCGCCAGCAACACCAGCAGCACGCCGGCAACAAGAATGTCGAATGCTCGTTTCGCGATCTTAGCCCAGGAACCCGAGGATGGCGTCGACCACCGCGTCCTGCATCTCGTCGGTCAGCTCGGGATATATCGGAAGCGCCATGATCTCCCTGGCGGCTTTTTCAGATACGGGAAAACTGCCTTCCTTGTGCCCCATATAAGCGAAGCATTCCTGCAAGTGTGCCGGAACGGGATAGTAGATCTCACAGCCGATGTGATTGCCCTGGAGGTGCGCGACGACCTCGTCGCGCCGCGGCACGCGGATGCAGTACTGGTTGTAGATGGTCCGGCAGTCGGGACTGATGTAAGGCGTCTGAACGTCCGTGCCTTTGAACCTCTTGTCGTAGTAGGCCGCATTGTCCCGGCGAGCCTGCGACCAGTCGTCCAGGTGCGGCAGCTTCACCAGCAGCGCCACCGCCTGGATCGGGTCGAGACGGAAGTTGGCGCCGACGTATTTGTGATAGTACTTGGGCTCCATCCCGTGGTTGCGCATCAGGACCAGACGCTTGTAGAGCGCCTCATCGTTGGTGACGACCATGCCCCCGTCGCCGATGCCGCCGAGGTTCTTGCTCGGGAAGAAGCTGAAGCAGCCGGCGGTGCCGATGCTGCCCGCTTTCCTGTCCTTGTAGGTGCTCGTGATGGACTGAGCGGCGTCTTCGATCACCGCCAGGTTGTATCGCTCCGCAACGTCCATGATCGGGTCCATGTCCGCCATCTGGCCGAACAGATGCACCGGCATGATCGCTTTGGTGTTCTTGGTGACCGCGGCCTCGATCAGATCGGGATCGATATTGTACGTCTTCGGATCGATATCCACGAAGACCGGCCGTGCCCCGACCCGTGCGATGCAGCCGACGGTGGCAAAGAACGTGAAGGGGGTCGTGATGACCTCGTCGCCCGGGCCGATCTGAAGGCTCATCAGGCAGTTCAGCAGCGCATCGGTCCCGCTGGACACGCCGACCGCGTATCGGCGGTCGCTCACTTGGGCGATCTGCCTCTCGAGTTCCTCCACCTTCGGGCCCCCGATGCACCGCTGGGATTCGAGCACTTCGGCCACGGCCGCCAGCACCTCGTCCTTGATGGTTGCATACTGTGCCTTCAAATCCAACAACGGTACCTGCATAGGACCTTCCCTGAGAAGCAGCTTCGGTTTGCCCCGTCTATTGCCCGAGCTTTGCTTGCACATGTCGATGCGCGACCGGGGCCGCCCCATTATGGCCGATAACGCGGTCGCGGGCAACCTTTACTCGCCCGGTCCGTCGCCAAGCCTGGCATTCGCCCGGGCGACAACCTGTGTAAGAAGGCTTTCGAGGCGAGCGGCGAGCAGGTTGCGGTCGAACTCGCGCTCCGCCAGCGCCCTGGCGTTGCGCCCCATCTCCGCGCAGAGTGAGGGATTCCGCGACAGCTCCAACAGCGCCTCAGCCAGGGCGGCGGGACGATCCGGCGCGACAAAGCGACCGCAATCGTTCCGCTCGATCGTCTCGGCCAGCCAGCCGCCCGCATTGATGAGCACGGGCTTGCCAGCCGCCAGCGAATCGAACATCTTGTTGGGAGACCATGTGGGATTCTCCCCTCCTCGGACAATCGTCAGACTGACGTCGCAGCCGGCCACGATGCCGGCGACCTCTTCCTTGGGCACCAGATCGCCAAACACCACGTTCCGCAGGTTGTACCGCCTGGCCATCGCCTCCAGCTCGTTGCGTTTGCCTCCGCCGCCCTGAAGGACCAGCACGATGTGGTCCTGCTTTCGCTCGGCCAGAACTCTGGCCGCTTCAATCACGTATTCCAGGCCGTTGGCCAGGCCCATCGCTCCGAAATACAGCGCGGCGAATCGGTCGCCCAGCCCCAGCCGATAGCGCGCCGCGCTGCCGTCCAGATCGGGCCGAAACAGATCGAGATCGCTGGCGTTGGGAATCACCGTCACCCTGGAGGCGGGCACTCCCGCTTGCACGATGCCGTCTTTCATGCCGGGCGACAGCGCCACGACATGGTCGGCTCGCCGGTAGATCCTCCGCGCCATGCGCCGCAGCCACCAGATCGCCAGCGGGTTGCTCAGAGCGCCAACCTCCACAAGCGCTTCGGGCCAGAGGTCGCGGACCTCGAAGACGAACGGCACGCCGAAATGCCGGCCGGCCGCAATGCCCGCCAAGCCAACCGTCAGCGGCGTGTGCGTCGCGAAAACGACATCGGGCCTGTCCAGCTCTGTAGCGACTTTCGAGGCGACCCGAGCGAATTCGTAGAAGCTGAGCATCCGCCGCCACCCGTTCAAGGCGGTTCCCAGGTGCGGGTCGTTATACCCCCCTGCCACGGACACGACGTGAATTCCGTCGATCTCGTGCAGGCCGTACCGCCTGCCTTGAGGTACGGGAAACTCGGCGTTGGCCAGACCCGAGGTGATCGTGGTCACGCGGTGACCCTTGCCCGCCAGGTAGCGACCGAACTCGTACGATCGCGTCCCGGTCCGACCCTTGCGCGACGCGAAGTACTGATGGATGTAGAGGATATGCATGTTCTCGCGCCTGCCAGTTCAGCCTGTTGCGGCCGACTTTCTGTCGAGCAACTCCGATAATCTCGCGGCGATCAGACTAAGAAGGAGCATATCATACGTTGCTGCGATGCCTGTCTTTCCCACCTTAACATCGTGTGGTATAATAGGTGCATCTCCTGGCAGAATGGCAGGATGACGAATCAGGGCTGAAGCGCTGCCTGCGGGCAGTTCCTATTGACACATGGGGGAGTGAGGTCATATGAGTCAGCTTTCTTTGCGGCGGCATCGTTCGGCTCGGCCTGTCGCATTGCCCGCTGCTATCCTTCTGCTGGTCTGCATCTCGACCGCTTACGGCGGAATCAAGAAGTACGAGGGCGATCTGCCTGCCCTCGATCCGGCCTTCTCGGCGATAGCGGCCGAGAACCGTCCTTTGCTGTACGAACGGCTCATCGCCGGATACGGGCGAGACTACCTGGTCCGCATGGCGACCAACGACGGACGAAAGCTCTCTGACGGGATGGCGGTGTACTATCTCCAGCGAGAACTTCAGTCGCTCGTCGACATGTGGAGGGGAACCGGAAACCCGGCCTATCTCGACATGGCGAAAGGCCTGACCTTGCAGGCCATCGCCGACGCAACCGCCAATCCTCTGCCCCTGATCTGGCACAACCAGCCGCGGGGCGACTGGCCCTGCTTCTACCTTGAGACCGTAACCAACGAGACGGGCGGGCACAGTCAGCTTTGCGACTTCCAGGGCAGCGCCGGATTCCTTCTGGTCGCACACGCTTTGTGGGAAACGGCCGATCCCAACTGGCATTCGATCGCCGAGTTCGTCGAGCGCGACGTCGTCGAGAAATGGCTCCAGCACCAGCCTTCAATCAGCGCCGCAGACTTGGCCGACCCGGATGGGTTCGGAACTCTGCTGGGCATCCTCAACGGCGCCCGTGACGTTCGTGAGCACTTCGCCTGTCTGTGTCTGGACCTCGATGAGCTTGGCTACCGCACGTATCCCTACCAGACCTGGGCCGAGCGGCTCATCGAGCTATACCTGACGCCTCGCTACGACTCCAACGAGCCGGCGCCGAACTCCGAAGGCATCGAGGACGCTATCCCGAAGGATTGGGGCCTGTTTGTCCGGGTGGCCGACGAAGGCTACGTCTGGTTGCTGATCCCCGATTACGGGGCCGGCACGGCGGATGCGGCCCTCGACACCTCCCACGCCAATCGGACCGCGTGGCTGGCTTGCCGAGCGTACGCGGAAGGCCTGATCGACGAGATGGTCTTAAACGGGCTCATCAATACGTTCAAGTTCCGAATCTGGGCGCCCGCGAAAGGGCCGTTTTATTTCAACAACTACAGCGACGGAGCCGACGGCATGCTTGGGCCTCTGCAATCCGGGCGAGGCGGCAACGTGTGGTTCGGCTGGCATCGCCTGGCCTCTTTCGATCGAGACCTCGAAGCCCTGTTTCTGTCGCTCGCGTACGATCTGACCAACGGCGGTCCCAACCTGCCCGACGGCGCTCAGAACAAGATGATGCAGAACGCGCCGCTGTGCCTGGAGGCCTGGGGCACACGACTGCTCGGCTCCAAGGGCGAGTTATACGGTTTCCCGTAGACTGCCGGCGTTCCCCCGACGCGAATCGCTCAGGAGGAAGAGCGGATGGTCTCCCTCCGGCCGGCGCCGTTGGCCATGCCGAACTCCTGGAAAACGCGGACGATGCGCTCGGCGGTTCGGCCGTCCCATAGCGGCGGGACCGTGCCTTCTTTCCACCGGCCCGACAGAATCCGGTCGGACTTCTCCTCGATCGTCCCCATGTCGACCAGCTCGTTCGTTCCCTGGGAAATGGTGATGGGCCGTTCCGTGTTCGGACGCAGGGTCAGACATGGCAGTTTCAGGTAGGTCGTCTCCTCCTGAATGCCGCCGGAATCCGTCAGGACGAATCGCGCGTTCTTCTGAAGCACGATGAACTCCCGGTATCGGACCGGCTCGATGATCCGAAGATCGCGCGCCAGTGGAACATCGATCCCGAACCGTTCGATGTTCTTGCGGGTCCGCGGGTGCATCGGGAACACTACGGGCAGCTCTTCCGACAGCCGGTTCAGGTAGAGCAGAATCTCTCTGAGGCTCTCCGCTTCGTCCACGTTCGACGGACGGTGCAGCGTCACCAGAACGTACGAACCCTTCTCCAGGGCAAGATCGCGAAGCGTCTGCGCCTCCTGGTCGGCGCTGATGCGCCCCAGGATCGTCACGAGCGAATCGATCATGATGTTGCCGACGCAGTGCACCCGACCGTTCAGGGCGCCTTCGCGACGGAGGTTCTCGTCCCCATCAACGGAGGGCGTCAGCAGGAGGTCGGAAATCGCATCGGTCACGCGCCGATTGATCTCCTCCGGCATCGTCTCGTCGAAGCTGCGCAGGCCCGCCTCGACGTGCGCGACGGGAACGAGCTGCTTCTTCGCGGTGAGGCTGCAGGCCACCGTCGAGTTGACGTCGCCGAAGACGACGACGAGGTCGGGACGCTCCTGGACGAGCACCTTCTCGAACTCGATCATGACCTTGGCTGTCTGTTCCGCGTGGCTGCCCGAGCCAACCCCGAGGTAATGATGGGACTCCGGAAGCTGCAAGTCTTCGAAGAAGGCCTGCGACATCGCGTAGTCGTAGTGCTGGCCCGTATGAACGATGACCGGCTCAAATCCCTCGGCCCGCGTCAGCTCAAAATACAGCGGCGCCATTTTCATGAAGTTTGGCCGGGCTCCGACGATCAGCAGTATCTTGGACACGATCCTGTCCTCCAGTGGTTCCCAGAAGGGTTTCGTACATGCGACAGAGCTTGTCGCTCTCGGTTTCCCAGTTATAAGACGTGCGAACGGCGCACAGGCCTCGTTCACCCATCGCCCGCGCCTCGTCCGGATGCTCGATCAGATGCGTGATCGCTTCGGCGATGTCGTTCGGCCTGGACGGGTCGACGATCAGGCCGCAGCGGTTCGGCTCGATGATCTCCCTATACAGCGGGAAATTTGACGCCACGACCGGCACGCCCACCAGCATATAGTCAAACAGCTTGTTCGGCAAGCAGCTCGTGTTGTTCGAGTAGGGCAGATAGGTGATGATCCCGATCGAGGCCTGCGAGGTGAGCCGTTCCTTCTCCTCGTAGGGCACCCAGGGTAGGAAATCCACATTGTTCTCGACGCCTCGCTGCCTGGCCAGTGTCTTCAGCTCGTTCTCGAAGGAGGCAGGCCGCGCCACGCCGACCAGAACCAGACGCCAGTCCGGGTGCTTCGCAGCCACCAGTGCAAAGGCCTCGATCAGCTCGACCAGGCCGCGAATGCGCGACATCGCGCCAAGGTAGATGATCTTCTTCTGCGGGTCCTTCTCGAACGTATCGGACAGGCTGAGGATCGGATAGTTCTCGATCCGGCCGGACCGCACCTTCAGCTTCTGGTAGCGGGCGCCGACGAACGGGGTCGTGTAGATCACCAGGTCGAAGAACCGCACCACCGCTCGCTCGAAGAGATCGAAGGACTTGCTGACACAACGGCGCAAACCCTCCGAAATCCAGAACTTATCGAGGATGCTGTTGGGGTAGTGCTCGTGCACGTCCCAAACCACTTTCCTGCCACGAGCCTTGAGAAGCAGGCCGACGATCATCAGCTCCGGATCGTGGAAGTGGTACACGTCGGCGTCCTCTCGCACCGCCTGTCGGTACAGCTTCCACGTCACGCTCGTCATCCGGTGGAAGCGGCTTCGCGGCTCGGGCACCGGCACGATGCGCACGCCGTCGACCGTCTCGGCCTTGGTGTGCCGGGCGATCAGCACGACATCGTACCCGGCTCTCGCCAGGCTCTTCGCCTCTTTGTGGAAGATGCGCCCGTCGAACGGCACGTGAACCGTCGTCAACATGCACACCTTCGCTCGAACTGGCCTTGTTGCGTCAGCCATTGCCGGCCCTTGCCCTTGACGTCAGCGACCACAGCGCCTCGGCGAGTGTCTCGGCGTTGCGGTCGGAATCGAACACCTCACGCGCACGCGACAATCCTTTCTGACCTGCTGCGATGCGAAACGCCGCATCGACGATCATCCGCCTGACGGCGCCGCGCAGTTGTTCGACGTTCCGCGATTCAACGAGCAGCCCCGTCTGGCCGTCGATCACGGCCTCCGGCACGCCGCCCACGCGCGTCGCCACCACCGGCAGTCCGCAATCCATCGCCTCGAGAATCGCCTGGGGCATCCCCTCGCTGTGCGAAGGCAGAACCAGGAAATCGGCGCCTTGCAGGTAGTGCGGCACCTCTTCCGGCGCGACGCGACCCGGCAGAAGAACCGCATCCTTGCGCGCCACCCGCGCCGCAAGCCGCGTCAACACGTTCCGCGATGGCCCATCGCCCACACACACGAGACGAAACCCCTTGTGCTCGTTCAGAAGGGGCTCACAGGCCGCCGCCAGTTCGTAGATTCCCTTGGTTTCGACCAGACCGCCGACGTAGATGGCCACGATGCAATCGGTCGGCCAACCCAGGCGTCGGCGGACCTCCTCCCTGTTCTGAGCCGGACGGAACTGCTCCGTGTCCCTGCCGAGATAGACGCAGAGAGGCTCGCGCCTGCACGCGCCGGTCTGGCCCAGTCTCGCGCACGTCGAGCGACTTACCCCGACGGGCAGATCGACCTGCGCCAGCGTGTCACGCAATCGCTTCCACAGAACCGTCATCCGGTCGGGATAAACCATCACGTCGCTGCCAACCGCCAGAGACGCAACCGGCAGACCGAGTTTCTTCCCTATGGTTGCGGCCGCTTCCGCGTCCGGCAGCATCGAGACCCCCAGGACCACATCGAACGGCTCAGCTTGGTGCCACCGCTTCGCCTGCGCCATGGCGCTGTACGCCAGGGATGCGCCCTCGAACCGCCGGAACCCGAACCCGGGCGGGCGGAGGTAACTGACCCGGCGCGCCCGCAGCCCATCCGGTGCGACCAGTGGATTGGCGGGACCATAATCACACCATCGCGAGGCGCGATACAACGGCCAGGGGGCCCACGGCCGGCCCACGAGGAAGTCACAGTCGATCCCGTGGCGGCGCAGGTGCCGGGCCTCGCGACACATGAAGATCCCGTGCCTTGGGCAGATCCTGGTCGGAAACATGTGGCTAACCGTCAGTATCCGAAGCTTCTTCATCCGTTTCTTCGCAACATTCGTCGGGACCGGCGTACCACCAACTGAGACGTTCGGCCGCCAGCACAAACGCCAGGAACACCCAGTAGTACTTGGCGGAGACCTGCTTGATGTTCAGGCCCATCACCAGCAGAAACGTCAGAACCGCCCGCGCATAGAGCTTCTCCAGCGTCAGCGGCATGCGCTTGACCGTGAGCATCAGCAGGACGACGAAGACGGCGAACAAGATCGCCGCCGGAACGCCATATACGCCGAGCGCAAAGAAGAAATCGTTGTGCGGCCAGATCACGCTGTCGGTCCGCTCGAACCAACTGAAGTAGCCTGTGCCCACCGGCCTCGTGACCGCGGCCCCTACGGCTTTGCGGATCGGGACCATGCGGATGTCGATGGCTTCTTTGGCCCGCTGCACGCTCGTCAACCGCGTGGAGACGGAGCTGTCCAGACCTTGCTGCCGCACCAGGAGCCCCGTAGACAGAGACGCCGCTAAGATGCCGAGCACCAGCAGGGCCGCCAGCGCCGGTCGGCGCAGGACCTGCCGCACGAACAACAGCGGCGACAACACCGTGAAGGCCAGCGCCACCAGACCGCCGCGCGACCCGATCCGCAGCATCATGACGGGCAGGAACAGGATCGCCACGAGATAAAGGACGCGCCACAGCAGGTTCCGATCGCGGGCGAAGAGATAGACCGCGCAGAGAAACGCCAGGGCCGTGAGCGCCGCGAGCATGTTGGCGTCGATCGCACGTCCCAGCGTCGCGGCGTACCGCGCATCCCGCGTCTCGTGCACCGCGCGAATCACCGCGCCCGTGCGGAAGGCCAGGACGATCGTGCCCAGCGTTCCGATAACATACGATCGCAAGGCCCAGAAGAAGGTGGTCTCGCGGTTCGTTTCGAGAATCCAATAGGCGAGCAGGATCAGTACGACCAGTTGGAGTTGCGTAAAGGCCCGCATCACCTCCATCGCCAGGTATGGTTGCGGCAAGGACGCGACAAAAATCCACGCGCTCAGGCCCGCTGCGACCCACAGGGCCTTGTGCCGAATACGCAGGCCCGGCCGGGTCAGCATCACGTTCAGCAGGAAACTCGCCGCCAACGCAATCCCGACACCACGATCGAGACTGAAGCCCTGGCCGAATCCCACACCGGCGCCGGTGGGGAGCACCAGCATGAGAATACACAGCGCGAACGTCGGCTTGATGAGCATGCCGCCAAACGTGGGCAACGCGATCACCAACCCGCCGGCGATGGGGTTCTTGCCCATGAAGACGATCCCGAACCCGACCGCGCAGACGATCAGCCACAACGCCAGGAGCAAGGTGTTCATGGCGGGTGGGAACGGAATGTCCGACGTCCGTTCCTCGGGCTCGGACAGCAAACCGTCGTAGTTCACTTCTTCGAAATAGGTCGCGTACATAGGTCAAGCCGTCGGCGCGGTCGCGCCGACGAAGCTCCGGCATCCGGGACCGGCACTATTCCGCGGCCGATCCCTGCCTGTTCTTTCGTTTCAAAAGGCGGGCGGCATGAGAGCGCGTGCGAAGAATCGGCCCGTGCCCGGCGAGGTTTCCAGTTCGCAAGCATTCAGTTCCGATAATTCGACGGCCCGATCACGAACCGTTGCCGACGATCGATTCTCCAGGGCTGCGTCCCAGGACCGCAAGCAGCCGTCGGCGCTCCGCGGAATCGATACTGAAGAGCCAGGCGCAGAGACACGTTACAGCAGCGCAGGCAGCGATCACGCCCAGCAGCGCAATCCAGGAATCCGGCGGGCAGAGAATCTTCCAGGCGAGGATCAGCGCGACCCCCGGGAGGCTACCGGCCAGTGCGGGCCACCAGACGCACGCAAGGCTCTCGCGCGTCGTGATCTTCATTCTCCGATTGAAATAGATCGGCACGATCAGACCCGACACAAGCACCATAGGAACAAAGCTGGACCAGGCGATTCCCTCCAGACCCCAGCCCAGGACTCGGACGGCGAAGACCGAGCCGGCAACGCAGAAGACAGCGGTCACTGCGGCAAGGGCCCCGAAGATGCCATGCTCGCCGCGACCGGTGAGAACCAGGAAGTTGCTGTGCTGCGCCAGCATCAGGCCGTGCCCTGCCGTCAGTATCGCCAGGACAGTTGCCAGCGAACCGACGATGGTCGGGTCCGAGAACTTCTCGCCCACCCAGATAGTGAGGAACTCACGGCCCATGACGATCAGGAAGGCGCCGGCCGGGATCAGAACCAACAGGCTGTATTTCTGCGTCAGGAAGGCGATCTCCTTGACCTTGGCATGGTCGTCGCGGGCGTCCAGCTCGCTGACGGCCGGCTTGATAGCGGCGGTGAAGGCCTGGAGCAACTGGTTCAACAGCAACACGGCGGCACTGGCGACGGCGAAGCGGCTGACCGCCGAGGTGCCCAGGAAGATCCCCGCGACCAAATCGCCTGCCTTGCAGATGATCAGGCCGCCCATCGCATAAAGGAATGTGTTTGTCCCGTAGAAGAGCATTTCCTTCAACAGGACCCGATCGATGTTTCGGCGCGATAGCGAAACGCCGGGCAGCAGCCGTCGGATGAACAGATGTTGAATCAGCCGCATGACGATCTCGCTGGCGCCGAAGACAACTCCCATCATCAACAGGCCGTAACCGCGAAGCAGAAGGACCACCAGCAGAACGGTCCGCACTGCCAGGACCACCAGCGTTGCCACGTTGATGACATCGTATCTCTGAAGGCCGCTGAGCACGGCGGTCGTCAACTGGAGCGGACTGGCAAGCGCGAACGTCAGGCCCACAACCAGAACGAGCTGTCCGGCTGCTTCGATGTGTTCGGGCTCAATCGCAAACCAGTCACCGATCTTCACATGGAGCAGAGCGGTCAGCAGCGCCAGCACGATCCCCAGAACCGAGTAGAAGAACAGCGCCGTGCTGATCACCTTCGCAACGCCCTGCTCATCGCCTTTCGCCAGACAAACGGGGATCTGCCGGTTGATCGCGCCGTTGAGCCCGAGGCTCAGCATACCACGGTAGCGAAAAAGCGAGCCGACCAGCACCCATATGCCATACCGCGCCTCGCCCAGACAGCCCAGGAAGAACCGGATCAGCACGAAGCCGATCAGCGCATTACTGACGAGGGCCAGCAGGTTGAACAGCGTGTTGTGGATCAGCCGCTTCGAGGTTGTAACAGGTTGTGCCATCGTCGCTTCTTGTCTTGTCCATGTGATCGAGGCGCGAGACCTCGGATTTTCGCGCGATGCAGAACAGGTTCGCCGAGGCGAAGCGTCTCGCGTCCCACGCAACGCACCTGGCAATTGCCGCGTGGAGAGGCGCGACGCGGCCGACGAGCAGGTCCGCCATTCTCAACACACGATGGAAGAGGCCGGAGCCGTCGAACGCAACGGCGTCGAACCCGCTGCACCGCAGCAGCCGGGCCAGATGGGCAACGGAGAAATGCTCGTGCCAGCGTTTGACTGCCGAGACGTCGCCGATCAGGCCGTCGGCGTTGCGGAGGTACCGCGCGTCGTATTCCGCCCGCGAATGCGTCCGGCAGTAGTACCAGCGGTGCAGCCGGGGGAACCGAAATTTGAAATTTCCCGTATCCAGGAACGAGAACACGTGCCGACGGGGAACGGTGACAATCAGCACGCCATCGTCCGACAGGACACGGTGCAGCTCGTCCAGCAGTTCGTCCTGCTCGTCGACGTGTTCGAGGACGTCCATCAGCGTGATCGACGAGAAGGTCGCATCCGGGAACGGCAAAGGCACAGCGCGGGCAATGTGGGTGATCTCCAGTCCGCCCGAGGCCTTCTGTGCCCGCTCAACGGTCCGACGACTGACGTCGACGCCCACCAGACACCTGATTCCCTTGGCCTTCAACGCCCGGAGGAATCGTCCGTCACCGCAGCCGAAGTCCAGATGGGCCTGACCGCCGGCAGGCACATGCTGCCATGCGAATGCGTAACGGTCGCATTCATACGGGTTGTCGGACGTGAATCGTGTGCGCATACGCTTGACTTGCCGCGTCCTCAGTCGAGCTTCGGCGGCGCGACGACCTGCCACAACGGACCGGCCCTGCGAAGATCGTATTTGCCGAGCACAAACGGCGGCGCGTAACCCGGGCGGTCCGAGGTCACGTAGACCGGCCGGCACGCGAGAGTTTGCTCGAACAGGTCGGCATCGTACGGCGGAGCCCCCCTACTGCGGACGATGCCCGTGAGAATATGCACATCGGGACGGCGGCCTTCGACCTCCTGCCCCAGCAGGAGCGCCGCGACTGTCGTCGTGTCGGCGTAGATAACCGCATCGGGCTCGGCCGCCTCCAGTGCGTCGCGTGCGAACCGTTCGGCGCCGTCATCGCCCGTCTTCCACGGCCGGAGGAAATACGCGTAGTCGTCGCGGTACGCGATGTCGGCCCGCGTTCCGATGTCCAGATTCATCCTGCGGGCCGCCCCGGGCGCCGCCGCATACACCGGAATGGGCAGCAGTGCGAAAGCCAGGATAAGGACTGCAATCCTGCTGCGCGGCATGCGCTCCCGGACGACGTGAGCGCCCAGACCGATAATCGCCGACGCCACGACATAGAACGGGATGAAGAAGGCATAGCGGTCGGAGACGGTGTAGCGAAACGCAAAGACGAAGAACAGCACGAGCAACGCCGCCAGAATGTAACGGAACGCCGGGACGGACCGCATCTTGCACAGCGCCACGCCGCCGGCGACAAACAGCAGCGCGTTCGGGGTCGGGAAGTTCAGCACGATCAGGAGGGCGTTCGCCCTGACGAGCGTCCACGACAAGGCCGTGTTGAGCACGTCCGCCTGCCAGCGATCGCCGAACGCCGCGGAAGCGAGTGTCGCAAGCATCTCGCCGCTATGGATCATCTGCCGGACGACCAGGTACTCGAAGGGCAGCGCCCCGACGACCCACAGCAGCGCGACGATGCCAACATCCTTTGCGCGCAGCCGTCTTCGCGCCAGCAGAGCGGCCATGAACACGGCGTAACAAACCAGCGGAATGACCGCGAGCATGTGCACCGAGATCGCCAGGCCGTTGAGCAGGCCCAGACCGTAGAGATACCGCGCTCGTGCGGTTCGGGTGTATTGCAGCAACACGATCAGCTCGCCCAGAAACAGCGAGGTCCACAGCGTGTACGTCTCCGCGATGCTCGCGTGCTGCCAGAACGTGTGCGAGACGGCCAGCGTCAGCGCTGCAACGAGAGCGGGGAATCCCCTGCCCGCCCAGAGCCGCACGAGCAGATACAGATTCGCCACCGCTGCCGCCCCGGCGAAGGCCGAGACCAGGTTGACCTTGTGGGCAAACGAACCGAGCGAAATGTACTTGGCGACGATGGCCACGAGGTAGAACAGCGGATGCGCGATCGCCAGTCCGAGAAACCCTTCGATGTCGTTGTGCCAGACGCGAAGTTGAATCAGTCCGCTGTCCTGCCACAGAGCCCCCGGAGCGCAACTGACCCCATACAGCGCCCCTGCTCCGAGGAGCACAAGAAGATATGCGATCCCTATGCGTGTGGTTGTGTTGCGCATGAATGCGATTGGCGGAACGCGCCCTGCGTCAACTGACGGTGACGACGAGTCCCTCGTTGCTGATGCTGTAGTCGAAGAAGCGGGCCCGCGCGTTCGGCGGCTCGGCCTGGAGCATGCGGCGAACGTTCGCGGCATCGGTGCCCGACTTGCAGACCATCAGAAGGAAACCGCCTCCGCCGGCGCCGAGCAGCTTGGCCCCGTGGATATGCGGCCGGACACGGGCCAGCAGCGCCTCGATTTCCGCATTGGTGCTGTTCGGGTCCAACTGCTTGTTGAGCTGCCAGGCCGTGTCGACCAGATGTCCGAACCGCGAGAGGTCCTTGCGAATGAAAGCGTCCATCACCTCCCGCGCGACCTGTCCGATATGCGACAGCGTGCCCATCGTGGCTCGTTCGCGATTCAAGTATCGGCCCACCACCTGCTGAAGGATGTTCTTGGCCAGCCTTGTGATCCCGGTGTAATACAGCAGCGTGGAGTTCTCATTACACAGTGGGTCTATAATATCCGCTGGCAGGTAGTGAATGTGCGCATCCGGAACCATGCCCGCCTGCGACACGATCATCTTGACCCCGTCGACCACGCCTCCGATCTGGTCCTGCCAGCCTCCGCCGGTGGTCAGCGCCTGTTCGAGACGCAACACCTGGTGGAACAGTTCCCGCTGCGAGAGGTCTTTACCGACGACGCGCGCGATCGCGGCGGTGATCACCGCACCCATGATGCTGGAAGTCCCCAAGCCGCTTCCCTTCGGAATCGCGGCCAGGGTCGTCAACTCGATCCCGCCTCCGAAGTTCTCGAGCGCCTTTCGCAGAGAGCCCGTCCTCGACCGGCCGCCCGGCCGGGGCGACAGGCCCGAAAGCACCAGCGCCGCCTTGGCCAGGGCGAAACTGCCGGTGGCCTTGCGGTAGTCCAGCAACTCGTCGAACCGGCGAACCTCGATGCGAACGCCCAGATCGATCGAACCGATCCGGATGACCGGCTCTTCGATCACGCGGACGTACGCCTGGATCGGTGGCTGTCCGTTGAGGTTAACCGCCGCGTTCACCACGCAGCCGCCCCACTCCAGCGAATAGGGAGGCGTGTCGGTCCAGCCCCCGCCGATATCGAGCCGCGCCGGCGCGCGGGCCCAGACGATCTCATCGCTGCGCAGCACGCTGCGAGGCGACGCCGCTTCGACGATCCCGCTGCCGACGATGGACCGCTCCAGCGCCTCGAACGCCGCTTGCTGTGCCCGCTGCGACCATGCCAGAATCGATGTGCCGCCCCCCGGAAGCAGGCCCAGAGATTTCAGCCATTTACACTGAGTTCGCGTCAACTTCTCGTCGATGGCGCCAAGCACCTCGACCGCCGGCGCATCGCGGCCCTCATACAGGCAGGCCAGGGCCGATCCCAGCGTGTGCAGAATTCGGGAGAAGGTCAGCGCGGCCATGCCGTGATTCTCCCGGCTCTCGCAATAACGATGTGCTTCCTTCAGAATATCGGCGATCCAGTCCGCGATGTCGTCCCGGTCGCGCAGCAGTGAGGCCAACTCCGGTGAAGAGAACTTGCTTTCCGGCCGGAACATCCGGCGCCAGGAATTGCGGATCTGCTGCGCCCTGATCCGGCTGCGACGACGGTAGAACTCGACGTGATCGGCCATCGCCAGAATCTGTTCGAGACTGTACCGGTCGGCCGTTCGCCAGGCGGAACGCTGCTCCTGCGAAGCGGCGCCCGGGTCGCACATCCACAGCCAGCGGTGGTAGTCGCTATGCACTTTCACCGCGGGAAACAGGCGGGCATTCCAGATGCTCCGCTCGTTCGTTGCGATGCGACGATCCCAGACGTCCTGGGGCTTGGCGCCGACGTCGGCCAGCCAGGCGAGAAGATCCCTGCCGCAGAAGACGGCGCCGTTCCCGGCCGGCTCCTTGAGCGCGTCGTCGATCCCGTAGCAGCGGACAAACCAGACCCGGGCCGCATCGCGGTCGCGGCCTTCGATCACGTCGACACATGCACCGGCCGGCACCACCAGCGGCTGCTCGATATCGACGCCGACGACCACGTTGCCGCCTCCGAGAGTCAGCGAAGACGTGATCCGGCAGCCCTCGACCCAGGCGCCGGCCCCCTGGACCGTCGCCGACGGCACAACCTCGTTGTTGACGTCGAGGTAGGTTTGCAGGAAAGAGATGCCCCGATCCTCCTGGAGCAGCCGGGTCCCGTTGCTGAGGATCCCCCTGCTGCTGCCGAAGTCGAGGAAGTCGCAGTGTTTGATCAACTGCACGCTGAACGGCGTTTCGCTCAGCACGTCGAACAGCTCGGCCAACATGGCGTCCGACCACTTCGAGCCGCTCTCGCGCGCCGATTTGAGGTAGTCTTGCAGACGGGTCTGCGTCCCCATCGCACAGCAGATCTCGCGGTAGAAGTCCAGCCCCCGCTCCAGCACCGCCCTGCCCCGCCTGCCGGCCAGGATCAGGCCACCCTGCTTGTCGCGGCGAGCGCCGAAGACTTGCAGCAGCCGAACCGCCGTGGCGGCATCGAAATGCATCACGCCGATGTCCAGACAACTCTGCCCGTACGCGTTGATCGCCCCGTGGGCCTTCTGCTCGGGGATGGAAGGTTTCTGCAAGTACAGGCTCACCTCGTCCGTCGGTCCCTGGCAAAACACGCCGTGCCGGCTGGCCTGCTCGGGACTGGCGTAGCACGCGAGCCCCGTAATGCCCTGCTTCGTCAGGCGGATGTCCGACGGGTCAAACCGCAGCAGAACGTCGCCCGAGGCGATCACCACCTGGCCCTGCCCGCAGGCCGGCCCCGGCAGCGACAAGTAGGTCGGCAACTGGCGGTCGAACAGGCTCAGGCACACGGCGCTGTCGTTCTCGCCGGGAACGGGAATGAATACCTTCCCGCACGGGCCATACGCCGGCAGACGCCTGGAATCTCCGCCTGCGTGGATGATCAGAATGCGCAGCTCAGCAAGTACCTCTTCCCAGAGACGCGGACCGGATTTTTCCGGACGTCGGCCAAGTCGTCTTCGCAGCACCTCCATCAGGCAGTAGAGCGTGCTGCCCCCGCTGCCGACGCGTCGGCCGCCCGGGTCCGGGACGACGATGGAATCGCGAACATCGCTGAGAAGCCCGAGTTCTCGCCGCACCGCCAACTGCGATTCGTAGGCCTTGGCCTGCGCCTCGTTGGACGCGGTCACAATCAGGTAATCCCAGGAACGGCCGCTTGCCTGCATGGCGATCTGCCTTCCCACGACCTTATTTCGCTCCCATGTGCTCGCGATGCTCGCTGATGATGAATCGCAGCGTCTGTTCGAGGTCCGTTTTCGGTTTCCAGCCGATCGTCTTTCGAATCCGCTCGGTGCAGGGAACGCGACGCATCATGTCCTCAATGGGCCGTCCGTAGGCGACCTCATAGGGTACGAACTCCTGCACGCTGCGGCTGCCGGTCAGCCCGATCACCTTGTCGGCCAGTTGCTTGATGCTCACCTCTTCCGAAGAACCCACGTTGAAGATCCGCCCCACCGCCTCTTCGCATTGCATCAGGCCGATCACCGCATCGACCACGTCCTGGACGTAGCAGAAACAGCGGCTCTGCTCGCCCGTCCCGTAGATGCAGATCGGCTCATCTTTCAGCGCCCACTGGACAAAACGAGGAACCACCATACCATAGCGTCCGGTCTGCCGAGGGCCGATCGTGTTGAAGAACCGGGCGATGACCACGCCCAGGCCATACTGCTGATAGTACGCCTGGCCCAGAAACTCGTCGATCGCCTTGCTGCACGCGTAAGACCACCGTGACAGGCTCGTGCTGCCCAGCACGATGTCGTCCTCCTCGCGAAACGGGATGCTCTCGCTCTTGCCGTAGACCTCGCTGGTGGAGGCAATCAGGATCCGCCGGCCGAACTTGTTGGCGATCGCTAAAACGGTTTCCGTTCCTCCGATGTTGGTCTCGATGGTCCGCACCGGGTCGTCCGCGATCAATTGCACTCCGACCGCCGCGGCCAGATGGAAGATTGCGTCGCATTCGGCCGCCAGCAACTGAACCAGCGACACATCGCGGATGTCCCCTCTGACGAATTGCAGCTTCGGATGACTGCGAAAGGCTTGGATGTTCTCCAGCCGACCGGTGCTGAGGTTGTCGAGGATGACCACTTCCTGACCGTCGCCAAGCAGACGTTCGGCCAGGTGCGAACCGATGAAGCCCGCACCGCCTGTAATCAACGCTTTCATGAAGCCGCAGCCCTCATAGACCTGATGTCCGAAGAATTCTCATCCGAAGACGCTAACCGATTCGCCTCTGCCTGGCAATCGTCTGTTTCGATGGACTCCGTCCCCGTCGGCTGCGCGAAGGCGCACAGCCGGCCCGGCGGCAGCGCCCGACTCGCCCGGGCGAAGCGTGCTTTTCTCCCTTGCCTAAGTATCGGAACGGACAGAACATAGCTTGAGACAATCCCGGCTTGATCACTCTGCGAGTCCCTTCGTCCGGCTGCCTCGATCCCCGCCCAAAATGCGCCGATAATAGCGACCGCCGCATACAGCGACCGGCCCTTGGACGATGCACGCCAAGACCCTGGCGATGACGCCCGCCTGTCACCGGGCAGTACCCCCTCAACAGCCCGACGAACGGCGTTCTTATCACGCCGATACAGAGGCATCTTTCCCATGCGACCGCGCGACGGTCGCAATATCCCGCTCATTTGTCCCGTTTCACACGCAAGCTGTCGGCCCATGCGTCCGAAAGAGCGGGATGTGGGTCATGGAAGACCACTGTGCAGGAGGTGCCTATGCAGAAGACCCGTCGCAGTCTGTTACTCATGCTTCTCCTGGCCGCATTCACGCAAGCGTCGAGCGGTCAGGAACGAGTCATCTCGTCGGCCGAATTGCTGGACAGACTTCATGGCATGTGGCTGGGCCAGCTCATCGGCAACGCCGCGGGACGCGAGACGGAAGGCATGTACTCCGGCGCCGAGCCCAATCCGGACACTTCGGTGCCGTGGGTCATCAAGCAGGCCTGGGACGCCGACGACGACACCGACATCGAGTACGTCACCCTGCACATCATCGAGAGCTGCGGCTTCGATTGCGACGCCAACGACATCGCCGGACAATGGCTCGACCACATCACCCCGGATGGGATCTTTATCGCCAACAGGCAGGCCTGGTACCTGATGCGCGATGGTTACCTCCCGCCGGACACCGGCAGCCGGCACTACAACCCGCACTGGTATTCGATCGACGCCCAGATCGGGACGGAACTGCTGGGCGCCCTGTCCCCCGGGATGCCTCAGACCGCCATCGACCTGGCGGGCAGGTTCGGACAGGTGACGAACGCCGGCTTTGCCGTCCATGCGGCCCAGTTCTATGCGGCCATGTACGCCGAGGCGTTCTTCGAGCCGAACGTCCCAGCGCTCGTCTTCAGCGCCCTGGCCGCCCTGCCGCCTGACAGCCGCACGACACAGGTCGTCACGGACATCTGCGACTGCTATCGCGACGACGCGCTCGACGGCGTTCTCGACTGGCGGGCCACGCGAGCCAGACTCTACGAGACCTACCAGGGACCCGGCAGCTTCGGACGTTACTACAACTGGGTCGAGTCCACTATCAATACTGGCGCGACCGTTCTGGCGCTCCTGTATGGCCAGGGCGATTTCGAACGGACCGTCCAGATCGCCGTCATGGCAGGCTGGGACTGCGACTGCAACCCGGCGACGGTGGGCGGTCTCTTGGGCATCATCCATGGCTTCACCGGCATGCCCCGCAGTCTGACCGATCCCGACATCTGCGGCGATTCGTACGTCAACGTCGCGCGTCCGGGCCTGCCTGACCCAGCCGCCGCCCTGCCGCAGACAGAGTCTCTCGCCGCGATCGCCGGGCGAACCCTCGCCCTGGCCCAGGAAAACATCCTGCTCAACGGTGGGCGGATTACGCCCAGCCGCTTCACTGCGCATTGCCACATTCCAGCGCACCCGCTCTACAATATCGACATTGAGCCGGGCGTGAGTATAGGACCCCCGCCTCTCGTTGCCGTCGCCCGCGACGCAGGACTGACCGTCACCGTCGATGCCTCTGTCGCCCGATACGACCACACCAGAGACAGAAACAACCTCGCCTCGATCGTCGACGGCGTCGTCGACAATTCGTACAATGGAGTCAAGCCATACTGGACGAATAACCCCGATGACCCCAACGCCCTTCCCGAGGCGTGGTTCGAGGTCCGTTTCTCCTCGCCCGTGCTCCTGACCGGTGTCACTGTGTATGGGGGCGACCTCGTCTGGTCGCACATCAACACGTACTACCGCGACGACCCGCCCCTCGGCGGCCCGCTGGAAGCCATCGACATCGCCATCCTCCGGGACGGCCTGTATCTCACGCCCGAAGGCGTCGTCCTCTCTCCACCCGAAAGTTGGTTACCTATATACCAGACGCCAGTCCTCTCCTTTGCCCCGGCCGTAGCCGACGGCGTCCGCCTGACCTGCACACCCGCCCGCGCCGGCCGCTTCGCGACAATCCTCGAGCTATCCCCTCATGGGGCCCTTCTACCGCTCCAGGGTCCTCAAGTCGCGCCTCTGTTCCGCCGATGAACCCCTCAAGGGACCATGACCGCGACGGCTCGCGATTAACGCTCCCGCCGGCACATCATCCCCTCGCGGCGCCAATTGTCCGTAGGGCACAGGAACTCACGAGTATGAATCCGACAGATCACTCCACCCAGATGATACGGCACTTCAGCCTTGGCCTGGACGATCCCCGGCCCCTGACCCTTTCGGCACGCATAGAGAGCTTCCGCTGTGCCGCGCGCGGCGTCCGACTGATGCTCAGATCCCAGCACAACGCCTGGGTGCACGCGATTGCATCCTGCTGCGTCTTGATCGCGGGCGGTCTCTGCGTGCTGACCGCTGCGGAATGGTGCTGGATCATCCTGGCGATAATGGCGGTCTGGACCGCCGAGGCCCTGAACACAGCCCTCGAATTCCTCGGCGACGTCACGTCGCCGGACTTTCATCCGCTGGTCGGGTATGCGAAGGATGTCGCCGCAGGAGGAGTCCTCATCTCCGCATTGGGATCGGCGATCGTTGGCGTCCTTGTCCTTGGCCCGCATGTTCTGACCTGGGTACGCTCCGCCCTCTGACAGGCAACACCGTCAACGGGCACTCTCAGCACTGATAACCTCCATGCGGCAGGCGCACAGGCCGCCATCAATGGCATCCGCAACACCCACCGGTATAGCGGCCGTCTCGCACGCTGCGACAGCCCACAGCGAATCCGGCAAACCACCCTCCGAGTCGTCCCGCTGGCAACCCGGAGCCTCACGAGGCCCCAGATGCCGCGTCCGGCTGCGCACACGGATCGCCGTGCAGCAGCAGGGCAGGTGAAGGATCGGATATTGCGGCGTTCGGTCGCTCGTGCTGCCAGCGCGACGCCAGTTCGCTTGTTTCACGTGAAACGGCCATAGCTTGGAGCGCTCGCGTCATGAGTACCCATACGACTCCTTCTGCCACTCAGTTACTTACTCCGACACCCTCGCTCCCCCTGTCTCCCGATCTTACCTGATGCGTGCCTGCCCATGCGGCGCACTTTGATTCATGGCCGCGTTCTTCTCGCCTTACCGCCGACAGCTTGGTACGTCAAGCGAACGTGCGGTGCCCACAGTTGCACACAGCGCACGTGCATCATACACCGCCGGGCTCCCGTCGCGGCCCGGCTGAGGCTACGGGCACAGAGCTCGCACACGTGTTCCACGTGGAACACTGCACCCAGAACTGATTTTCATCAAACAATTCAACTCCGAGCAGCGCAATTCCCGAAATAGCCCTTGAGGGCACACGAATGCCCAAATACAATCGGCGCTCGTTTTTGCACAAAACCGCACTCGATGAAGGAGCAGCACGATGATGAGTGGAAAGGGCGAGAAGGCCCGTCACCTCGGCAGGGGGCTTGAGTCCCTGCTCGGTCCTCTGTCTTCTCTTGAGGCACTGCCGCCCGAGAGCACGCCGGCCGTGCCAGCCACACCGAACTTCCCGCCTGACAAGGACCTCGATGCCTCCCTTCGGCAACTGCCCCTCGATTGCATCGGACCGAACCCCTACCAGGCCAGGACCGTGTGGAACGAGGAGGACCTTGTCGAGCTCACCGAGTCCATCCGCGCCAACGGCGTCATCCAGCCCATCATCGTCCGTCCCTTCCAGGGTCGCTACCAGCTAATAGCAGGAGAGCGCCGTTTTCGGGCTGCCCAGATGGCAGCTCTTCCGGCCATCCCCGCTCTCGTCCGCGAGGTGACCGACGAACAGCTCTTCGAGTGGTCGCTTGTCGAGAATATCCACCGCAGAGACCTCAACGCCATTGAGCGAGCCAAAGCCTATCAGCGGTATCTCAACGTATTCTCCCTGACCCAAGCCGACGCGGCACAGAGACTCGGCGAAGACCGATCTGTTATCGCTAACTACTTGCGGTTGCTGGACTTACCTGAAGACGTGCGTCAAATGCTCGTGGACGGCAAGCTGTCCATGGGCCACGCGAGGGCCATACTTGGCCTGCCAACGGACGAGCTGCGGCGTAAGCTCGCCAACCGGGCCATGGCCGGCCGGCTCAGCGTCCGCGACGTCGAGCGCCTCGTCCGCAAGCACCTGGCCGATTCGGTTCCGTCCAACGGCCCAGCCCGCGCCAAACCGCTGCACATCCGCGACCTTGAGGACAAGCTCAAACGCCACCTTGGGGCTCGCGTTGCGATTGAGACCCGACGGAACGGCCAACGCGGCAGGATCGTCATAGAATTCAACTCGATTGACGAGTTCGCACGCATCGCCGACGCCCTGGGCCTGGTCTGCACCGAGGAAGTATAGCCGCCAGACCCCGATAAAAATGGCGACAACGACCCTCCGCGGCGGCTTGACGTGCGAATTCGTGGTATAATGGATGTGTTGTCCCTGTGGCGGCTCATGCGGCAGGGCGGCGCAGAATCCGTTAACGGCATTTGAAAAGGGATCTCCTGTGAAACGCCTGGCAAATCTCACCACAGTCCTGTTCGTTTGCGCCCTGACCACCCCGGCCGCCTTCGCCGCAGAAGCCAAGGTGCCCACCAAGCCCTTCTTCCAAGCCATCTCTACGGCAGATGTCGCGGAGATCAAGCTGCACCTCGACCGGCAAGACATCGACGTCAATAAGGAGGATGCCAGTCACAACACACCTCTCGGCGTTGCGGTTGAGGGCGGACGTCTTGAGATCGTGCAATTGCTGGTCGAGGCCGGCGCCAATGTCGCGACACCCAGCCGCGCGGGGCTGCCTTTGACCATGGCGGTCATTCGCGGCAACACCGAAGTCGTGAAGTTCCTCGTAGACAAGGGCGCCAACGTCAATACGGCCGACGCGCAGGGTGCGATCCCTCTCGTGGCCGCTGCCGAGAGCGGCCACCTTGAGATAGTCGAGTTCCTCGTCGCCAAAGGCGCCGACGTCAACGCCAAGGACAGGCGTGGTCAGACCCCGCTGAGCATCGCCATAGCGGGCCGCCACACCGAGGTTATGGCCCATCTTCGCCAGCATGGAGCAGAGGAGCCGGTCAATCCGCTTGACATGCGCGTCTACGGTGCCAGGGGAGCCCGGGCTCCGGGTATGACGATGCCTCCCGCAGAACGCGGGATCGATACCGGGCCCGACGGCGCTCCTGCCGAGGTCCAGATTCGCGTCGATCCCAATGAGATCCGGGCCCGTCTCGCCGCGTTTCCAGGCCTTGCGGACGCCGTGGCCGCCGTGGATGCCAACAGCGCCTCCGAGCAACGCAACTGGCGGCAGCGCCGCACCGACAACCGGACGATGCTGATCCGCACCGTCGAGAAGCAGTTCGAAGAAGAAATGGCCTTCGTCAAACGCCTCGCCCAGACCGAGAAGGCCGTCAAGACCACCGCCGCTGTCGACGATCTTGCCGCCCGGAGGAAAGCACGCTACAAGGTCATCTACGAGGACCTGCGCGACGAGAAACGTGCCGAAATGCTCGAAGAGCGGGAGGCCGCCTCGCGCATGCGGGCCTCCGGACGATCGCGAGGCCGCGCCGCCATGACAGACCCCATGGCCGGCCCCTCCGCCAACGATCCTTATGCAACGCCGATGACTGCACGCCCGGCGCCGCGTGTTCGCACTGCACAAGACGCCAATGAACCGGCCCTTGACGCAGCGACCGAGAATCAACTCCAGGCCTGGCTCGGCGTCGACCCCTTGGACAAAAGAGAGCTTCTCACCAGCGTTCATGCGATGGACCTGCGGGAGTACGACTCCTTGCGTCAAACCGCGGCCGACGAACAGGCCAAGAAGACCGCCGCCGCGATCGAGGGACTCATGCTCGCCCGTCAGCAGCGTCTGACGAGCATCACGGCCAAGATGGTCGAAGAGGATGAGCGACTCCAGCGTCTGGAAGAGCGTGCCGGCGGGACAATGGCCCCCGGTGCGACCATGACTCCGGGCGCCACGCGCGGTCGAGGAGGTCGAGCCACCACACCCCAGGAGGAAACCAGCACCCAGCGCCGCGGCCGCCGTTATCGCTGATCGGACCACAGCGGACACAGGCCGCCCCTTGTTCGTGCCTGCCATTGCAGGTCCACTATATCCGCAGTTCTCCGTTGTCGCCCCGGCCTGCCTGCGGGCCTGCCAGGCCCTTCGGCCCGCGCCCGCCTGCGGCCCGCCCCAAGAGGGACGGAGTGTTGTAACCTCTTTAGTGATCGACGGATATGGCGTCGGCCGGACAGGGATCGTCAGGGCTTGCGGTGGGGACGGGCGATTCTGTTTGACTTCTGCGCGCGGCTCGATTCAACTATACCAGTCCGGTAGGGTTCCGAGCGCTGTGCGGACACTTCTTCCGATGGAGCCTGGGTGGATTCGTGGGTGAGGTATGCTGACGGACAATATTCTCGAATTGATCGGCAACACTCCGCTGCTGCAATTGCGCGGCGAGCCGATCTTCGCCAAAGCGGAATTTCTCAACCCGGGCGGCAGTATCAAGGATCGCGTCGCGGTGGCCATGCTCGAGGCGGCCCAGCGCGACGGCAAGCTCCATCCCGACTCGATCATTACCGAGCCCACCAGCGGCAATACCGGCATCGGCCTGGCCCTCGTCGGTCGCCTCATGGGCTATCGCGTGCGGATCGTCATGCCGGAGGGAATGAGCGAAGAGCGAAAGAAACTGATTCGCGGTCTCGGAGCCGATCTCGTGCTGATCCCGGACGAAGAGGGAATCGGCGGGGCGGTTCGCCACGTCGAGCAGATGGCGGCCGAAGACCGCCGGGTCTTCGTGCCCCAACAGTTCAAGAATCCCGCCAATCCGCGGGTCCATTACGAGCAGACGGCCCGTGAGCTGTGGCGACAGATGAGCGCCGACGTCCAGTGCTTCGTCGCCGGCGTCGGCAGCGGTGGCACCCTCCAGGGCGTCGGCAGCTTCCTGAAGGAGCAGAACAAGAACGTCAAGGTAGTTGCCGTCGAGCCCGAGAATCGCTCGGCACTGCTCGGCCATGAACCTGGTCTGCATCAAATCCAGGGTATCGGCGACGGGTTCATACCGGACATCCTCAACGTATCGATGATCGATGCCGTGATCGAGGTTTCCGACGAGGCCGCCATCGAGACGACGCGCCACCTCAATCGCGACTTCGGCCTGCTGGTAGGCATCAGCTCGGGTGCCAACGTATGGGCGGCCCGAAAGCTCGCGCAAACTCAGCCCGGCAATATCGCCACCGTTCTGCCCGACCGCGCCGAGCGCTATTTTAGCACGGCTCTGCTTTAGCGGCCCCGTCCCCGTGCGGAGTCCTCGGCCATCCCGTTTTGTTCCCCTGAACGGCACGCGACGCCCACATGTCCCATAATCCTCATTTTGCAGCGAGGTCCGCCACCTATCCCTCCAATCTGTCGCATCTTCTCTTTGCTTTTCCGTTGACATCGGCACGCGCCCTCTGTATCAGTCCAGTTCTAAATTTTGGCGCCCAAATAGCCGATAGGGAATTCACGTGCCCGCCTCCGAGCGAACTTTCTCGCACGGGAGCGAGTAGAAGGGCTTCAGCAGCGGAATGTCGGGAGCCCGAAACCGGCCGAAAACCACGATCGTTTGTACGTAATCCAAGTGGGACCTTGAGCAAAACGCAAGAAATGGCGAAATCAAACGGGCAAAAGTCGCTGGTCATCGTCGAGTCGCCTGCAAAGGCCAAGACGATCAATCGTTATCTCGGTCCCGATTTCGAAGTCAAGGCTTCGATGGGGCATGTCCGCGACCTGCCCTCCAAGGGTCTGAACGTGGACATCGAGAACAACTTCGAGCCCACGTACGATATCATGCCTGGCAAAAAGCGCGTGGTCACCGCCCTGAAAGCGGCCGCCAAGAACTGCGACAGGCTTTATCTGGCAACCGACCTTGACCGAGAGGGGGAGGCCATCGCCTGGCATCTGGGCGAGATCCTCGGTTTCCCCAAAGACCGGACCTACCGGGTCATCTTCAACGCGATCACGAAATCGGCCATCAAAGAGGCCTTCGCCGAGCCGGGCCGCATCGACAGCGACAAGGTCATGGCCCAGCAGGCCCGCCGCATCCTCGACCGCATCGTGGGCTACCAGATCAGCCCGCTGCTGTGGAAGAAGGTCACACGAGGGCTGTCGGCCGGCCGCGTTCAGTCCGTCGCCGTCAAGATGATCGTCGAGAAAGAACGCGAGATCCGCGCTTTCAAGCCCGAGGAGTACTGGCTGATCCCCGCCGTCTTCACCACCGACCTCGCCGGCCACTATCAGCAGCAGTGGCTTGACTTTATCGCCCCCAAGGCCAAGGACGGCAAAGGACCGAGCGTGGAAGAGCAGGGCGAATGGCTCGCTCAGCACCGTGCGTTCAAGGCCGAGCTGCACAAGATCGGCGATCAGAAGTTCAAGGCGGGCAATGAGGAGGAAGCCCGCAAGGTCTTCGACGACCTCCAGCGCGCGGAGTTCCGGATCGCGGACATCGAGACCAAGGAGTCCGCGTCCAGGCCTTCGCCGCCGTTCATCACCTCTACGCTCCAGCAGGCGGGCGCCAACCGCCTCGGATTCAGTGCGAAGCGGACGATGTCGATCGCCCAGCAGCTCTATGAGGGCATCGATCTCGGCTCGATGGGCTCGCTCGGTTTGATCACGTACATGCGAACCGACAGCACGCACCTGTCCAGCGAGGCGATCGGCGAGGTGCGCAGCTTCGTTCAAGGCCGATTCGGCGATGCGTATCTGCCGGAGGGTCCCAACTTCTACGCGTCGAAGAAGAACGCCCAGCAGGCCCACGAAGCCATCCGGCCGACGGACGTCGATTTGACGCCGGACCAGATCAAGGAGTTTCTCAACAACGAACAGTACCGGCTCTACGATCTGATCTGGCGGCGCTTCGTCGCCTGCCAGATGCAGGCGGCGCGGTGGAACGTCACGACGCTCAACATCACGGCGCCGACTTCCGCCGGCCCGGCGGTGTACAAGGCCAGCGGCCGCACTCTCGTCTTCGACGGCTTCACCAGGGTCTGGCCGACCAACTCGAGCGAGCAGCAGTTGCCCGCGGTCCAGACCGGCCAGGCGCTGGCGGTGGTGGATATCCGGCCGGAGCAGCACTTCACCAAGCCGCCGGCGCGATACACCGAAGCCTCGCTCATCAAGGCGCTCGAGAAGGAGGGCATCGGCCGCCCCAGCACCTACGCGCCGATCATCAGCACCATCCAGGAACGCGGCTACGTGGAACAGAGAGACAAGAAATTCCACGCGACCGATCTCGGCGAGGTCGTCACCGGCAAGCTCGACGAGTACTTCCCGAGGATCATGGACATCGCCTTCACCAGGCACATGGAAGAGCAGCTCGACAAGATCGAAGAGCAGCACCTCGACTGGCAGGGCGTATTGGGCGACTTTTATGGGCCCTTCAAACAGAATCTCGAAACGGCCCAGGAACGGATGACGCACGCCAAGGCCGAATCGACGCCCAGCGAGTACACCTGTCCCGATTGCGGCAAGCCCATGGTCTACCGCTTCGGCAAGAACGGTCGCTTCCTGAGCTGCTCGACGTACCCCGAATGCAAATTCGCCTCTCCGTGCGACAAAGACGGCAAGATGCTGCGCGAGGAAGTCACCGAGCACAAGTGCCCCAAATGCGGCAAACCGATGATCCGCAAGAACGGCCGCTATGGCGCGTTCCTCGGATGCAGCGACTATCCCGAGTGCAAGAGCACCCTTCGACTGGACAAGGAAGGCAACGCGATGCCGCCGAAGCCCCAGGCGGAGCCCTCCGGCGTCAAGTGTCACAAATGCAAGCAGGGCGAGCTGGTCATCCGCCAGAGCAAGCGGGGCCCCTTCCTCGGCTGCAACCGCTTCCCGCGATGCCGCACGATCGTGAGCATCAAGCAGCTCGATCACCTCAAAGAACTCCAGGCGGCAGGGCAATGGCCGCCGGACAGCCTCGAAAAAGCGGACGAGATCCTCGGCAGGGCGAAAGACAAGAAGGCCGCTGCCGCGAAGTAGGGCGGGCACGCTTTTGTCCCGCTGCGCTTACGCCTCCCAATAGAAAGGGAGCCCTGAAGGCCTCTGTGGGAGTGAGGCACAGAGGAGAGACTCCAGGACTCCCGTTTCCGTCATCTTCGAATGATCGAGCGGTCCTTCGGTACTGAGTCGACCGTTACTGCACGCCCAGCGGCGTGGTCACCTGATCCTGAATCACGATGGCGCTGATCCCGTTGGTGACGCTCCCCGCCGAACCTGCGGTGGCACCGTTGATTACCCCCTGTTGAGCACCGATGACCAGCGTTCCCTGGCCCAGGGCCGTGCCGACGGGATCTCCACCCACCTGCGCCATGGCGAAACCGACGCCGGTGCCGCCGATGGCCGTGCTCGTGCCTCCCGGCAGTTTTGCGAGGGTCTGCGTCGCACCGACCGAGACGCCTTCATACTGCGCGGACCCGGCCGCATAGTCGCCGATCGTTTGATTCTGGCCCAGCGGAATCGATCCCGTCCCGACGATCAGGGCGTCGCCGGCGATACTGATGCTCTGATCCACACTGACCGGCGCGCCGACCGTGAACACGTTCGCCGTCTGGCCAATCAGCGATCCCATCCCCTGCCAGCCTTGAGACCCTTCCGCATCGTTGTTGCCCTGGATGTTCAACGTGCCGAAGCTCTGGGTTGCGCCGGCGTTGCCCGTACCGCTGATCATGCTCGCGCCGTTCGTCAGGCCGATGTTCCAGATCTGGGTCTGAGGTCCGACTTCAGCCTGAGCAGCCGAACCGATCACGAGAAGTGCGCAGAATATGTATGCAATTGCCTTTACCATGATTCGAATCCTTTCTACTGTTGTTGCCTTGGTCTACCATCGGATCGCCAACCCCGAATTGGCGATCGAAAAGCCATTTACACGATCCTTCGTGTCACCCGCCGCGACAACCTCCTTCCTCCCCCTTGCTCCCGTGGAAACCGTTTGCCCATTCCTTCACCCCGGCGCGACCTCCTTTCTCCCCGCTCATGATCGTTTCATCCTACAGGTTTCTTCTTACGCACCACCGCACCGATTGAGGCACGTCCATTCCGTCACGTACCCTGCCCCCACCCTTGTCCAGTGGGTTGCCTCCAACTGTCACAGACCTCGGCGCACACGCTCCCCGCTGGAATTCCCGCGTACTCGGCTGAACGTCACCACGTCAAGGGTACGTGCCGGTCAAGAACTCGAGCCCTTTACGGCGAAACTTCCGAGCTCACAGACTGTGGCCTCCGTAGAATCCTATGTCCTTGAGGCCGGCTCGATGGATGGACCTGAGCCAAGGCGGACGAGCTGCCTGACATCGATGAGCACGGCCTCGATTTCCCTATCGAGCACTGTCTCATCACCCTCCGGAAAGACTGCAACCGAGCACGTGTGCGCATTCCACACTCGCCCTCGTTGCGCCACGAAACGCCACCGGTGGCACGACGAGTTGCATCGCGCGAGCATGAGTACCCTCAACCGCACAACGGACTCGGCCCGTCTTTCATCCTGTCGACAACCACGTCATCGCAGAGATGAAAACAGGCGATGATTACCTCCGATTCCCCTTCTTCTCCGTAATCCGCCGGGGTCACGATCCTCCGTTCACCCAGCATCTCCAAAGGCGGATCTCGATGGTACGCCATAGTGTACGACCGAAGAGCCGTTTGTCAAGTCTAAAGTTGGAAAAATCGGTTCTTGCGGCACGTGACATTCGCCCGCCGATGACACATGGCGGCTCTGAGACGAACGGCCTGCTCCGACTGACGCAAGTGGACTCGCCAGGTCCGGTTATGAAGCGAAGGACCTCCCGACGCGCCGCAGGCAACGATTGCATGGCCCTCTCCGCCCCGGCCGTTCAAGGTGCTTGGCAAACCGGCACACCGCACTATAATGGTGGTGTGTATCGCGGCGTCGCGTTGCAGTGAGGTGGAACGGAAGATGGCCAAGAACGCAGTCCCGGAACCGCAGCCCTTCGAGACCGTCGAACCGATCGGCAAGCGCATTCTCATCCGCAAGGACGAGGACAAAAAGGAAACCAAAGGCGGCATCCGACTGCCCGACAACATCGAAATCCCGACGATCACGGGACGCATCGTTGCCGTCTCGGCCGAGGTCGAGAGCATGCCCGAGATTCCGCTGGCCCGATACGACAAGGTCCTGTTCAACCCGAAGGGGGCCATTCCCGTTGATTTCGAGGGCGACAACCGTCTGTTCGTGGTCGAAGTCGAGAACGTCGTCGCGGTCTTTCGCAAGGCCTGAGTTCCGCCCGGTCCGCGTCACGAAGGCGGCAAGCGAGGAAGACTTCACCTGCGCCGGAGGATCGCGACATAGGCGCCGTCACGGTCGAACCCTTCGGCCGATGGGAGCGCGAGTTCTTCACGAACCAGAGCGAATCGCCTGTCGGCCGCGAGAAATCGCCGGAGAAGGTCCCCGTTCTCCGCTTTCTGGATGCTGCACGTGCTGTAGCAAATCCTGCCGTGCTCTTTGAGCAGAGCCGCCGCCTGCACCAGCAGCGCGAGCTGTGTCCCGGCCAATTCCTCGACGGACTCGGGCCTGACGCGGTAACGAACCTCGATTCGCCGGGCGAGCACTCCTGTATTCGAACAGGGCACATCGAGCAATATAGCATCAAAGGGTCCGTGTTGTCCACATTCGATGTGGGCGCAGGGGACCACGCTCACGCTGTGGCAACCCAGCCTGGCGACGTTCTCCGTGACCTTCGTCAGGCGCTCGGCATCAACGTCGGTCGCCATGATCCGCGCGGCATTGGCCGTCCATTCAGCCAGTTGTGTCGTCTTGGTTCCGGGCGCCGCGCACAGATCGAGAATCGCCCAGCCCGGCTGAGGGTCCAGCATTTGCACAGCCCGAGAGGCGGACAGATCCTGGACGGTGAAGCATCCCTCCGCGTACCCGGGCAGGTGTGCAATCGCCTGCGGACCCAGCAAGCGGACCACATTCGCTTCGGGAACACCGTCCCTCAGCGCCACGGCTTCAGCCCGGACGCCCGCCTCCTGAAACCGCTCGAGCAACTGCGACAGACGGGTCTTGAGCGTGTTGACGCGGACGTAGACGCTGGGTCTGCGGTTGGACCCGAGACAGATCTGCCGGGCGCGCTCGGGGCCGAACTCGGCGATCCATCCGGCGACGAGCCAATGGGGGATCGAGAAGCACGCGCTCAGATGGGCGGCCGGGTCCGACCGCCAGTCGGGCAGGAAATCCGTGTCGAATTCACATCCGGCCTGCGGCGACTGCACGAGCGTCCGCGCCGACGACGAGTCGCGAAGCGGCGTCTCGCGCGCGACGATGTGACGAACGACGCCGCGCAGGACCGCGTTGACGAACCCCGTCTGCTTGCTGCCGCCCCCATGCCCGGCGATCTTCACTGCCTCATCGACAATGGAGTACACGGGCGTATCGGGACTGTACGCCAGTTCGTAGACACCCACTCGGATAACGGCCAGCAGGGACTCGTCGATTCGCCTGACGCGCCGGCCCGAGAACTGCTCGATGACTCTGTTGATGGCGAGCAGATTGCGGATCGTTCCGAACACCAGATCGGTGGCGCGCTGCTTCTGGTCCGTCTGCGGCAGAAGACGATCGAGCATCGGTCCGGCCTGCGCCCGCCCGGCGTCAAAGCGGCGGAGAACCTCGGCGGCGACAGCGCGCGCCGACTTGGACGCTGGATCGGACATGTCAGCTTTCTGCCTCGACGAAGCGATCGCCCGGCTGAAGGTGCCAGCCGTTGATGAAGTCTTTGAACTCCATCAGTCCCGAGCCGGCCGGCTTGATCTTGCGGATGCCCAGTTTGCCGTCGCCGCAGACCACGTTCAGGTCCTCATCGAGCGTCCCGGGGACGGCCGAGGCCGACGTCGGGCCCCAGATGACGTCAGCCAGAGCCAACGTCACGCGCACGGTCTTTCCCGTCCTGGCGCTGAGGTAGTGCGACGAGGCCCCCGGCCAAGGCCAGAACCCTCGCACCTTGTCGGCGATCACGTAGGCGGGAAGGCGGAAGTCGACCTCGCCATCGGCCTTCTTGAGTTTCGGGGCTTTCGATGCGAGGAACTCGTCCTGCTTCGTGTATACTACGGTGCCCGCTTCGATGCGGTCGAGCGTCTCCAACAGCAGGGGCGGCGCCATCCGGGCCAGCCGGTCGTGCAGCTCGCCCGCGGTTTCGTGGACGCCGATTTGCGTGCCCCGTTGGGCCAGGATGTCGCCGGCGTCCATCCGGTCGGCCACGGTGATGATGCTCACTCCCGTCTCCTTCTCGCCGCGTATGATCGCCCAGTTGATGGGCGCTGCGCCGCGATACTTCGGCAGCAGCGACGCATGCACATTGATCGCGCCACGGGGCGGAAGGGCGAGCAGCTCCGGCCCGATCTTCTGGCCGAATGCGATGACCACGAGAATATCAGGTCGGGCCGCGGTGACGCGTTTTCTGATGTCGGCCGCGTTGACGTTATCGGTCTCGATGGATGACTTCGCGTGGCTCTCGGCCCAGTGGCCCACGGGCATCGGGCAGCACTTGCGCCCGCGGCCGGCCGGCTGCGGCGGCTGCGTCACTACGAGGGCAATCTCGTGATGCGATGCCTTCAACGCATCCAGACACGGGATACCAAACTCGCCACTGCCGAGATAGACGATGTTCATATCGATGGCTCGTTCCGAATCGGGCATCTCGAATCGAGCGGCCGACCGCCCATCCGCGACTCCCGTCTTTTCGTGCTATTTGCCCTCGTGCTTGTCGATGAGCTTCTTGATCTGTCGCCGATTCGCGATCTTCGCGGCCGTCCCCATGCGGTTGACGATCGTCATCCCGTTGAGGTGGTCGCTCTCGTGCTGCAAACAGCGGGCGTACAACCCGTCGGCCTCCTCGGTGAACTCATGGCCGTCCAGGTCGGTGGCGGTGACGGTGGCCCTCTTGTAGCGACGGATCTTCGGGTAGATTCCCGGCACCGAGAGGCAGCCTTCGCCGCTCTCCTCCAGGTCTCCGGCCGGCGTCACGGTGGGGTTGACGTACGCTCGGACCTGCTCGCGCGAACCATCCATGGAGATGATGAACAGCCGCAGGCCGACGCCCGCCTGGGGCGCCGCCAGCCCCATCCCCTTGTTCTCGATCATGATGTCGGTCATCTTCTCGACCAGCCGCCGGATCGTCTCGTCGATCTTCTCCACCGGCGCCGCCGGCTGGCCCAGCACCGCCGCCGGATACCGCGTGATCTTGCACTTGTCAACGTCGATCATGATACGGACCTCGCACTCCAGGCTTTCGTCGCATCGCTGTACCGACCACCGTCATTTGCCGTCGAACTCATGGCCGGCGAAGGTGTTGCCGAGGTAGCTCTTCTTAACCAGCTCGTTGCGGATGATCTCCGCCGGCGGACCGGCCGCGATAACCTGGCCATGGTCGATAATATAGGCCTTGTCCGCCACTTCGAGCGTTCGCTCGACGTTGTGGTCGGTGATCAGCACGCTGACGCCCGAGCTGACCAGATGGCGAATCTCCCCCTGCAAATCCTCCACCGCGATCGGGTCGACCCCGCTGAAGGGCTCGTCCAGGAGGATCAACGATGGGTCGGTCACCATGGCCCGCGCGATCTCGAGCTTGCGGCGCTCGCCCCCCGAGAGGAACCGCCCCTGGCTCTTGGCCACCTCTTTGAGGTCGAACCGCTCGATGAGCATGTCAGCCTTCTCGCGCCGTTCCGCCCGCGTCAGAGACATCGTCTCGAGGATCGCCAGCAGGTTGTCCCGGACGCTGAGGCGCTGGAAGATGCTCGGCTCCTGCGAGAGATAACCGATGCCGAGGCGGGCCCGCTTGTACATGGGCAGCCTGGTGATCTCGCGGCCCTCGAAGACGACCTTGCCGGCATCAGGGGTGACCATGCCCATGACCATGCGGAAGGTCGTCGTCTTGCCGGCGCCATTGCGGCCCAGCAGGCCCACGATGCTCCGCTGATCGATGGTGACGGAGACCTCGTTGACGACGGCCCGGCCCGAATACCGCTTGACCAGGTTGTGCGTTTCCAGAAGGGTAATGCCAACCAATAGAGCACCTCGCGTACACACAATCGCGGACAAAGCCGCATTATAACAGCCCCAGACAGGCAGGCAAGCGCGCATTTCGACCCCCGGGCCACCCGCCCGACGCGCTCCCAGCAGACTCGGGACTGGCCCACCCGGGACGCGAAAGCGAATAAAACTTCTGGCAATCATGGGGCTTTTTTGCTATGGAGTGGACTTTTATCGCATGCTCAAACCCTTTCGGGAGTCCGTTGAAGAGAGCGTATGTTTGCTGTCGTAAGCGATATCCATTCGAATATCGAAGCCCTGAGCACGGTCCTGGCGGACATCGAGAAACGGGGCATCCGGAAGATCTACTGCCTGGGCGACGTGGTCGGCTACGGCCCGAACCCCACCGAATGCCTCGATTTGATGATCGAGCGCACCGAATGGTGCGTCCTGGGCAACCACGATTACGCGGTTTTCTACGAGCCGACGAACTTCAATTACGGCGCCGAGCAGGCCAGTTTCTGGACGCGGGACGTGATGGAGACCGACCCGGACAAGGCCCGCAGCGACAAGCGATGGCGTTTTCTGGGCGAACTGCCCATGCGTCGGACGCTGGAGACCCAGTTGGGGCCGACCAAGGCCACCGTCGACTTCGTCCACGCCTCTCCGCGCCGGCCGATCAACGAGTACATCTTCCCCGACGACGTTTATACCAACCCGGCCAAGGTCCGCGTCCTGTTCGAGCGGATTCCCCACGTCTGCTTCGTGGGACACACGCACATGCCGGGCGTCTTTCTCGATGAGCCGGACTTCTACCTGCCCGACGAGCTGGGCGGTGTCTACCCCATCATCGAGGAGGAGAAGGCCATCATCAACATCGGCTCGGTGGGCCAGCCCAGAGACAAGGACAACCGCGCCAGCTACGTGTACGTCGAGGAGAACAAGGTCCATTTCGTCCGGCTGGAATACGACTTCGAGACGACGATGAAGAAGATATACGCCATCGACCGCCTGGACAATTTCCACGCCGAGCGGCTTCGGGACGGCCGATGAGAGGCAGGGGGTCCTTTCCTGCCCGCTGAGACCGGGCGGTTCGGCAACCAGGCGTCCGCCACGGGCAGACGACCTGTGGTTTGCCAAGTGATTAGAACATAAAGGATTGTATGAGTCCGAGAATACCTGTTGTTGTGGTGCTTGTGTGCTTCTGCCTGCTGTGCGGCGCGCTGATCTTCGAGTCGGGGGCCTTCCGCATGACCGCATCGCCCGACGCGATCGATTTGCCGTCAGCGCGCACCGGCTTACTGCTGCTCCAGCAGACCACGGAGGTCAACGCTCCGGGCGCTGCTCCGACGCCGACGCCGCCCACGCCGCAACCACAGCTCCAGCCGGCGACGTCCGAGGTCTTCGGCGCCGTCGGAGGTCCGAGCCAGAGGACCACCGTTGGCTCGGCGGACCCGAAGTCCCCGTACAAGTTCCAGCTCGAGCTCGACTCCAAAGGGGCCGCGATCCGCAAGGCCACCTTCAGCGAATTCAAGGACCGCAACTACGACGATCCTCAACCGCTGGTCTTTCTCTCGCCCGTCGAGGCGAGCAACGGACGCGAGCTGTTGTCGATGGCCAACAGGGGCCTGGTCCTCGTCAACCAACAGCGACAGCTCAGTCTCGACGCTCTGAGCTGGAAGACGCTCGACGCCGAAACCACCGACGCCGGAGATCAGACCGTTTCCTTCGAGGCCACCATCACCGGTTCGCAGGACAAGCCCTTTCTGAGACTGGTCAAGACGTATCACGTCAAGCCTGACAGCTATCTCGTCGAGTGCTCGCTGACGATAGACAATCTCTCGGACGAGACGCAGAAGGTGCGTTACGATCTCGGCGGACCGCTGGGCCTGGAGCGGGAGGCCTTTCGCGAGGACATGAGAAGCATCATCGGCGGGTACGCGGGCGCCCAGGGCCAGGTCACTCGGAGCAAGCTCGACAAGAAGACCCTGCTCAAAGCGGGCACGCCGCTGCCGATCGAACCGAAGAACGGAGGCGGGCAGTTTCTATGGGCCGCGGCGGTCAACAAGTACTTCGCCGCCATCCTGGTGCCGGTGCCCGACGCCAACGATGCCTTCTGCGATTGGATCAGCGGACGCACCGGCCGGCTGTACAACCCGGATGGCGACCGGAAGGCGGACACCGGCGACGAGACGGTCGGCCTCGACCTGTCGGTGGCCTCGGCGACGCTCGCTGCCGCCGGACAGGCCGATAGTGCCCGCACGTATAACTTCCAGCTCTACCTCGGGCCCAAGGACAAGAGCCTCTTCGACAAGAACGAACTCTACAAGCGGCTCGGCTTCGTCCAGACCATCGATTTTATGGGCTGCTGCTGCCCGTCGAGCATCATCAACCCGCTGGCGTTCGCCATCCTGGCGATCATGAAGGCGATGTACACGGTCATCCACAACTACGGCATCGTCATCATCATCCTCGTCTTCCTCATGCGGCTGATCCTCCACCCGATCACCAAGAAGAGCCAGGTCTCCATGAGCAAGATGAGCACGTTGGCGCCGCGGGCCGAGGAGATCAAGAAGAAATACGCCAGCAACAAGGCGGAGATGAACAAGAAGCTCATGGAGCTTTACCGCGAGCAGGGGGCCTCGCCGATCATGGGCTTCCTTCCCATGATGGTGCAGATGCCCATCTGGATCGCCCTTTGGAGCGCCGTGTATACGAGCATCGACCTGCGCGGGGCGGCGTTCCTGCCGTTCTGGATCACCGACCTGTCTGTGCCCGACGCGCTGATCCGATGGTCGCCCGTCACGATTCCGTTTCTGGGCTGGAAGCTGGAATCGCTCAACGTGCTGCCTCTGCTGATGGGCGTGGCGTTCTATCTCCAGCAGAAGCTGATGCCGACGCAGGTCAATGCCGCTACGAACCCGCAGATGGCCCAGCAGCAAAAGATGATGATGATCATGATGCCGCTGCTGTTCCCGCTGATGCTGTACAACGGCCCATCCGGCGTGAACCTCTACATCATGGCCAGCACCTTCGCCGGCGTGATCGAGCAGCACGTGATCCGCAAGCACATCCGCGCGCGCGAGGAGGCCGAAGCCCAGGGCCTGGTCTCCGTCACGAGCAAGACCGGCGGCAAAATCAAGAAGAAGAAACCCAAGCCGTTCTACAAGTTCTGAATCGCGGCCTTTTATAGGTCCTATAGGTCCCATAGGACCGATGCGACCGATAGGACCTATGAATTACGCAGACACCATCGTAGCTGTCAGCTCCGCGGCAGGGGGCCTGCGATCCATCGTTCGCATCACCGGTCCCGACACACTGACGACGTGCGAGCGGGTCTTCGTGACGCCGATTGGGATCCGCGCCAATGGCATTCTCTGTGGCCGCGTCATCATCGCTCCCGGCGTAACCGTCGACGGGCGGCTCTATCTGTTCTTCGCACCGCATTCGTACACTGGCGAGACCCTGGCGGAGCTTCACGTGTATGCCAGCCCGGTCCTCGTCGCGACCCTGGTGCAGAATCTCCTGGCTCGGGGCCTTCGCGCAGCCGGTCCCGGCGAGTTCACCGCCCGCGCCTACCTCAACGGCAAGCTGGACCTGGCCCAGGCCGAGGCGGTCAACGAGATCGTCGCCGGCTCCAACCGCTTTCAGATTGACGCCGCTGAGAGACTCCTGAGCGGTCGGCTGACCGAGACCACCAGGGTGGCGCGATCCGCTCTGGTGGACTGCCTGAGCCTGATCGAGGCGGGCCTCGATTTCAGCACCGAAGACATCGCCTTTATCGGTCCTCGCGAGGCGGCAGCGCGGCTCGGCCGGATCAAGAGCAACCTGGAAGGGCTTCTGACCGGCAGCATCCGCTATGAGTCGCTGATCGACCTGCCTTCGGTCGGCATCGCCGGAGCGCCCAACGCGGGCAAGAGCAGCCTGCTCAATGCGATGCTCGGCCACGAGAGGAGCCTCGTTTCGGACCGTCCCAAGACGACTCGCGACGTCCTGAGCGGCCTGGTCACGACGGACCGCTTCCAGTGCGTGCTGTTCGATTGCGCCGGCCTGCTGGTCGCAGCCGAGGATATCCTCGATCGACTCGCCCAGCAGGCGGCCGTCGAAGCCCTGAGGCATTGCCAAGTGGTCATCTTCTGCGTCGATGCGGCCAAGCCGGACATCAGCGAAGACCTCGCCATCCGCGCCCTGGTTCAGTCCGAGGCGGTGCTCTACGTCGCGACCAAGGCCGACCTGCTGAACCCGAGAGATTCGCAGGGTGCCGTCGAGACGCTGGATCAAGCGTTCGCCGTCCGATTCCTGCCCGTCTCGGCTCGAACAGGGCAGGGACTCGAACGATTACAGGACCTGATCGCGCGGTCGCTTTCAGGCGGACCGCACGCGGCGACACAGGAAGGCCGCGACGCTGTGGCCCTGACGGCCCGACACCGCCAGGCCGTGAGCGAGGCGATTGCGAACATCGACCAGGCTATGGCCGAGATCGAGCAGGGGGCCGAAGAGGTCGCCGCCGCAATGATCCGCGAAGCGTGCCATGCGTTGTCCGAGATCGAGCAGCAGCCCATCGACGAGCAGATCCTCGATCGCATCTTCAGCCGCTTCTGCGTCGGCAAGTGAGAATCCAATTCGACGATTCCTCGAATTGGATTCTCATCCCTTCGACGAGCTCAGGGCAGGCTCTGAGCGAAGCCGAAGGATCTCCCCAGAGCCGCGTGGCACCTATAAAGAGCTCGATGTCAAGCTGCACTTTGCGTGTTTGCTCGAAAGAGCTTGGATCGGGAGCAGTTCTTTCGTTTAGGGTTGCTCGGTTCT
>CAZOFX010000024.1:0-60319 GCA_964579055.1 uncultured Pirellulales bacterium | reverse complement strand
GTCAGCAGGATCGCCACCGCCTTCTGCTCGAACCACGAGAGGACCAGCGACAGCGGCAGATCGTTGACGCCGCAGTTGAACGCCCCTGCCAGCGCCACCGCGATCTGCACCGCCGAGTAGGCGTCGTTGCACTGTCCGACGTCAAGCAGCCTCGGGATGCCGTCGATGTCACCGAATTCGAGCTTGTTGAAGCGGTACTTGCCGCACGCGAGCGTCAGGATCACGCAGTCGTCGGGGACCTGCCGCGCGATCTCGGTGTAGTAGTTGCGGCCCGACTTGGCCCCGTCGCATCCGCCGATCAGGAAGAAATGGCGGATCTTGCCCGCCTTGACCAGGTCGATGACCTTGCCGGCGGCGTTCATCACCGCGTTGCGTCCGAAGCCGATGGTGATGTACTTGGCGGGCGCATCGGAGGCGAAGCCGGGCGCCGCCAGCGCCGCCTTGATGACCGGCGCGAAGTTGCGGTCGTCGATGTGCTTGACGCCCGGCCAGCCGACCAGGCCGAGCGTGAAGATGCGGTCCTTGTAGCTGTCCTTGGGCTTCATGACGCAGTTCGTCGTCATGACGATCGGGCCGGGGAATTCGTCGAACTCGGTGCGCTGGTTTTGCCAGGCGCCGCCGTAGTTGCCCGCCAGGTGCTTGTACTTCTTCAGGCCGGGGTAGGCGTTGCAGGGCAGCATCTCGCCGTGCGTGTAGACGTTGATCCCCTTGCCCTCGGTCTGCTTGAGCAGCTCGTCGAGGTCTTTCAGGTCGTGGCCCGAGACCAGGATGCACTTGCCCTTGACGGGCGTGACACGCACCTGCGTGGGCTCGGGGTGTCCGTAGGCGCCCGTGTTGGCGGTGTCGAGCAGCTCCATCGCGCGGAGGTTGATCTCGCCCGTCTGGAGGGCCTTGGCGAGCAGGTTATTGACGTCGGCAGGGCCGGTGGTCAGGTAGTCGAGCATCTGGTGGAAGTCGGCGTAGAGCTTGGCGTCCTCTTTGCCGAGAATCTCGGCGTGATCGACGTAGGCGGCGGCCCCCTTGAGGCCGTAGACGATCAGCTCCTGCAAGCCGGCGGGCGTGCCCCCGAGCTTCTCGATCCACTTGGCGATCGAGACGTCTTGCGCCTTGACGAGCAGACCCTGGAGGTCGTCCGTGTTCTCCCACCAGCGGACCGGGCAGGAGAAGGTCTCGGGCGTTCTGCCCGCCTGCCGTGCGGCCTTCTCGTAGAGCGACTGCGCCTTGCCCTTGATGATCGCCGCCTCCTGAAGGAACGCGCCGAACCAGCGAAGGTCGAAGTTCACGTTCGTGATCGTGCTGAACAGCGCCTTGACCACGAACACGTCGACCGCCCGGTCCCGCGCACCCATCTGGTGGGCGCGGTACGCGTACCGCGCGATGTCTTTCGTCGCGTAGATCAGCAGGTCCTGGAGCGCTGCCGTCTGCGGATCCTTGCCGCACGCCCCTGCAACCGTACACCCCGTTCCTTTGGCCGTCTGTTCACATTGATAACAAAACATACTTGATCTCCTTTAACCTGTTATATTCCTGGTCCGCTGGCCCGTTAGGCAACTCCGGATGGACGGATGACCTCGCCATGAGGGCGGGCGTCGGTCGGCCCGGCCGTTACAGCAATCTCGTGGCTTCCGACGGGCGCGGGGTCTTGACGACCAGCACGCGGAAGACGCCGTCGCTCTCGTTGTACCAGGCGTGCGGGATCCGGGCCGGACTATCGATCAGCGTATCCGGTCCGACCTCGCGCCGCTCCTGCCCGATCTCGACCACGCCGCGTCCTTCGAGGACGTAGAAAAACACGTCCACGGGTGTGACATGCCTCTTCAGCGATTCGCCGGGCCCCAGGGTGATGTGCATCACCTGAGCGTGCTCGCTGTCATGCAGCTTGCTCACCTTGACGTGGTGCGGGTTCTGAATTCCCGGCGTGGTCCTGGCGTCCATCACTTGCATTCTGCGACATCCCCTTTCTCATTCGATCTAACGAATCATGGTCAACAGCATTTTGAATCGCTCGACGGCGGCCACCGAGTGCGGCACGTGCGCCGGCATGACGATCAACTCACCCGCGGCGACATCCTTTCCCTGTCCGCCGATCACCAGATGCGCCCGGCCTTCGACCACCTGAACGACCGCGTCGTAGGGCGAGGTATGCTCGCTGAGCTTCTGGCCCCGATCGAAGGCGAACAGCGTGATTGCCCCGCTGTCCTTGTCGAGGATTGTCTTGCTGACGATCGAGTCGGCGGCGTATCCGGTCAGTGCCCCGAGCGACTCGGGCTTGCCCACGCACGCCTCCAGGAGCACCGTCTGTTTCATTCGTTCGGTCATTTGCGTCTCCTGCGTCGCGTGGCCTTCGGTGCCGGACGCCGGCTCTGCGCCAGCTCGCCCAGCGTCACAGCGCCAAGGTACTGGTCCATCTGCTCCTGGAGCCGTCCGATCCGCGCCCGGATGGGGCAGCCGTCCTGTCTCTGACAGGCGCCGTCGCCCAGCAGGCACCGATTCAGCCGCAGCGGGCCCTGGATGGCCTCGATCACCGCCAGGATCGGCACCTCCTGAGGCGGCCGAGCCAGGCGAAAGCCTCCCTTGGGCCCCATGTCGCTCTCCACAAGTCCTTCTTTGTGAAGCCTTTGCATCAATTTGCACGCCAGTTGGTACGACACGTCCTCTTCGTCCGACAGCGCCCGCGTCGACACTGATCCATCCCCATAGCGACCGGCCAGGTTCACCGCCAGGCGCAGGGCGTAATCGGTATTTCGCCTGAGTATATCCATCGTACCTCACCTGAGCTCACCGGCTGGCGACAGGCCTACGCCAGCCGGTCGCTCTATATAGGAACAATATAGTCCTACTTGTTCGCTCATGCCAAGGGAAAAATGAGAAAAACGAAGAATTTCTTTCCGCGTGTCCCCCGCGACCGGATTGGACGATCCCTCGTCACGATTTTCTCGGCCCCAATAGGCTGTCTACGTTCGTCGAGGAGGCTTCCGGCGACGTTGCGCTCAGGGCAGCAGCCTGACGCCGTTGCTGCCGACGAAGGACTGCGCGACGTCCCATGCCTTCTGCCGTGTCGAGACGTCGGGATAGCGTGGCGCGCCGGTCACGCCGTGCCGTGCCAGCAGACGGGCGGCGTCCACCCGCGCCTGCTGCGCCAGGTTGGCCGCCTCACCGAGAAGCCGCATCGATTCCTGAGGAGAATGAAACCCCATCCCGTTCGTCGCCGAGACGTAGTCCCATCGAAACTGCGCGCCGCGAATCAGCGCCCGCGCCCCCCGGAGATCGTCGTCCGTCGTGCCCGCCTGCCCGGCGGCGGCAACGTCGAAGTGCGCGTGCACCAGCGCCTCCTCGGCAGCCAGCATCGCCGCGCTCACCTTGGTCTGGATGCCTTCCACGCGCCCGCGCAGCTCGTCCTCGCTCCAACGGTGGCACACGGCACAACTGTTCGCGATGTTCAGCAGAGGACTCTGAACGTGATGGTCGGTGAACTTGACAGCTCCTTCGGTGCGGTAGGGCATGTGACAATCGGCGCACGAAACGTCGCGGAACGAGTGCACGCCCGTCCGGTACAGCTCGTAGTCCGGATGCTGGGCCTTGACGATCCGCGTGCCCGAAATCGGATGCACGTAGTCGGCGAAGTCGATGGCGTCGTAGTACGCCAGCATGTCGTCGGCCGTCGTGCCTTTCGGCCAGGGGAAGGTCAGGTAGTTCTTCAGGCCCGCCGCCTCATCTGTCTTGAAGTAGTACTCTACGTGACACTGGGAGCACACCAGCGAGCGCATCTCCTGATGGCTGGCCTCGTCGATGTTCCGTCCCATCGCGGCGAACGCCTCGCGCAGCGCCGGCCGCGTGATCCGCAGTCGCAGCGTGTTCGGGTCGTGACAGTCCTGACAGCCGATCGGGTGTGTGATCTCGCTCGTCAGATCGTGGAAGTTGGCGGCACAGAATTCCTTCACGCCCATCTTGTCCATCATACGGGGCACATCCGTGCTCTTGCAGGTCCAGCAGGTGGCGGCCTGGAACGGCGTGGCGATCCGCGCCGTCTCGCGGACGTCCTGCACCGCGTAGTAGTGCCCGCGAGCCTGGAGGTACTCCTTGCTGAAGCCGTAACCGGCGAACAGGATCACCTGGAACGGATCCTCTTCGAGATAGTCTCGCGGATACGCGCCGCCAAACTTCGTCTTGGTGTCGCGGATACGCGTCTTCAGATACGACTCGTACTGTCTCGGGTAGCTCTGTCCCCAGACGGCGTTGTCGGGCTCCCACTCGGCGATCGGCGTGGCGACCATGGTCGGGCGCTGCGCTTCCCACCGCCGCTCCATCACCGAGACCGCCAGTAGCCCGAGCACGAGGATCGCTCCGGCGGCCGAGACGAGAATCGCCGCCCCCGCCCACAGTGGCAGTGGGCCGGCGCTGGTCGTAAAGAGCTTGGACTTGTTCTCGGACGATCCTGACGCCATCACTGGCCCCCTTTCTTCATCCAATCGAGTCCCGCATCGGGCAAGGCCGGCCGCAGCATCGACGGGCTCGTCGAGAGGCTGCGAACCGAGCCGTGGACATTCTCATGACAATCCCAGCATCGCCGCTCCGGGGACGACGCCAGGCGAACCATCGCGAGCAGGTCGCTGTGGCAGCGGACGCAGTTGCTCTGGACGACCGGCACCGCCGGAGCCGACAGCTCCAGCACCTGCGGCTCAGCGCGGATCGTAAACACGTACGAGTGCTTCATCCCGTCGCGGGCCTTGTAGGCGTACTTGGCCGCGATGTTCTGGTGCGGCACGTGGCAATCGACGCACACCGCCACGCGCCCGTGGCTGCCGCGCTGCCAACTGGCATAGGCGTCGGTCATGACATGGCAGTTGATGCACGTCAGGGGACTGTCCGACAGGTACGAGGTCGCATTGGCCACGCGGACCAGCAGCAGCGCCAGCCCGACCGCCACGCCGGCCAGACCGTAAATGCTCACCTGCCAGGCCTTTGGCAGACCCGACAGCGTCACCACCGACATGATTCGATGCCAGTACCCCATGGGGGCCATCATAGTCCCTCCGCCCGCCGCCGGCAACCCCGGGGGACTAAGGGTTTTCCCTAACGAGACGCCGGGGCCGCAGTCCCGGCCGGCGGGTGGGGTATCTCGTTGCTCGTATCTCGTATCTCGCGTACACCGGCAGGCCCTGTTCGCGCTACGTAGGGCGAGCATGCTCGCTCGCCATCCGGCCCCTTTCTCTCCAAGAGCCGGCCCCGATGTCCCCCTTCCGATGCGAACCGGCCAAGTACGCTACCTGCGATTCGCAGGTACCGGTCGTCGTTGGCCTGACACGGTTTTCAGCAGGGAGCCAAAGCGAACCGCCCGGCGGCGGGGCGGCGGGTTTCACAGGATCTTGAACTTGCAGTGGTGCGGCCAGACCTCGGACTCGGGACGGTCAAACTGGAGGAACTCGATGGGGGCGCCGTGGTCGACGATGAAGGCGACCGTCACGCCCTCGGTGGGGCGGTTCGGCTCGATCAGCACGTCCCGGCCGGCAATCGCTGCCTCAATGTCCTCGACGACGAACGCCACGTGCGGCACCGTCTTGACCAGTTCCGGCAGCGGGCAGTCCGGATCGAACTTCATCCACTCGATGCCATAGGGACTCTCGAAATAGCCGGAGGCGTGCATCTTATACTTTTCGCTGTAGTCCTCCTGCGGCAGCGCCCGATCCGTAGGAATCCCCACATGATGATACCGCAATACGCCCATGTACGCCCCTTTCGCATCGATTCACAGGATGCGTCGCTCGTGAAACGTGAAGCGTGAAACGACCCTCTTCAAACTTCAAACTCAACACGTGAAACTCGACACTCCAAACTCGGGACAGGTCCCCTGCGGCTATCGGAGCAGCGTCTTGAGGCCGAGGGCCAGGATGGTCACGCCGTACGCGCCAATGACAGGAAACGCGAACAGGACGAACGCGTCGTCGAAGTTCGCCACGAACCCGTACCCCACGAAGAACCGCGCCCACGCCCTGCTCTTCCGCCCTGCTACCGGATGGACAGGCCTTCGGCGGCGAAGGTGTCGGCGTCGCGGAGGGTCCCGGCGGTGAATCCCTTGTGGAACCATCTTCTTCTCTGCTCGGAGGTTCCGTGGGTGAAGCTGTCGGGCACGACGTAGCCGCGTGCCGCTTTCTGGATGCGGTCGTCACCCACGGCGCTGGCGGCGTTCAGCGCCTCGTCGAGGTCGCCGGCTTCGAGGAGGTTCACTCGGTCAGCATAATGGGCCCACACGCCGGCAAGGTAATCCGCCTGGAGCTCGAAACACACCATGTACTTGTTGAACTGCGTCTCGCTGAGCCCCGACCGCAGAGACATCACCTTCTCCGTGATGCCCAGAAGCGTCTGCACGTGGTGGCCCACCTCGTGAGCGATCACATAGGCCATGGCGAAGTCGCCGGGCGCGTGAAACTGCTGCTGCAATTCCTGGTAGAAGCTCAGGTCGATGTACACCTTGCGGTCGCCCGGCGCATAGAACGGACCGGTGGCCGAGCTGGCATAGCCCGAACCGGTCTGCACCGTGCCGGTGTAGAGAACCAGTTTCGGATACTCGTAGGTCCGTCCCTGCTGGCGGAACAGCTCCGTCCAGACGTTCTCGGTCTCCGCCAGCACGACGGACACGAACTGCGCCAGCTCGTCCTCTTCGGCCGTCGGCACGTACGACGACGAGTCCGTCGACTGCTGCATCTGGAGCGAGTTCAGAAGCTGCGATGGGTTGCCTCCCAAAAAGTAGATGGCCAGGACGAGGATGAGCGTTCCGATTCCCCCGCCGACCATGCCTTGTTTGACGGAAACGCGTCGACGGTCTTCCACATTCGAACTGGCTCGCCTGTCTCTCCAGCGCATGGTGTTCTCCTTGCTCTATGAGCGCGGACCACCGCCGCTCTGCCTGAGACCGTGCGGCCCCGCATCATCAAACCTCGTGGTGTGGACGACCTCACAGAGCGAGGTCGGCCAAGTCGGCGCCCTTCTGCTTCAGCGCATCGTAGTACACCTGGAACCGATCCTTCAGCGCCTTCAGACCGGTTTCCAGATTCCCGAGATCGGCTTTCAGCTTTTTCGCCTCTTCGCCCAGGGCCTCGGTGAGCGGGATCTCCTTGATCTTGGCGGCCAGCTTCTCGATATCCGCCTGCTTGGCAAGGATGGCGTCTTTGTACTTCAGCGCGGTGGCCTTGAGGCTCTCGACCGTCATGGTCTGAGCCTCGGTCTGGATCTCGCTGACGGCCCTGCCCACGTCCACACCGGCGGCCTGAGTCTGGGTTGCGGTCGGGGCTGCGGGTTTCGTCCCGGTGCCGGAAGCCGTCTGGTCACCGGTCTTCTTGCGGCATCCGAAGGTCACCGACAAGACAAGGATCAGGCAGCACGACAGGATTTGGCGCTTTTCGAATCTCACGGCAGACTCCTTTCAAATCGAACTGTGTTTGCGTCCACGCACCGGTCAGGCTATATCGCAGATGGGAGACCGTCAAGTCAACGTTTGCGGCTCTTGCCAGGGAAGGTGCGACTTCTATCTACGGGCGGCCCCGCAAGGCCATCCGAACCGGCGGACGCGGTGGTTTCGATGACGATGAATTCACCCATTCAATTCCCACTTTTGTTCTATGAAATCGGAGAAGATACCGGATTCGACCTCGGCTTCTCCATAATTGGCATCGAGTGGATTTCCGGTCAAGGCCTGTAATTGAAGGTTTTTCCTTGTTGCGAACGGACAAACAGCGGTTCATGCTGTCCTTTGGATACCAAGCGATTTCCGAGGAACATCGGATTCCTCAATCGACAGCGCCGTGGGTTTCGCGTGAAAGGAGTTGAGAAATGGCGCAGTACAAGATCGAAGACGTAGAGGGTATCGGTCCAACGTATGGGGAGAAACTCCGGGCGGCCGGCGTGAGCAACACCGACCAACTGCTCGCCGCGGGCAAGACGAAGAAAGGCCGAGCCGAGTTGGCCCAGAAGACGGAGATCAGCGAGTCCCTGATTCTCAAGTGGGTGAACATGGTCGACCTGTACCGCATCAAAGGCATCGGGTCGGAGTACTCCGAGCTTCTGGAGGTCTCCGGCGTCGACACGGTCAAGGAGCTCAAGAACCGCGTTCCCGCCAACCTCGAGAAGAAGATGACCGAAGTGAACGCACAGAAGAAGCTGACGCGACGGGTGCCGACGCTCGCGATGGTGACCGATTGGATCGAGCAGGCCAAAAAGCTGCCGGCCGGCGTGGAATACTGACCGTCGAAGCACACACAAACGCGGCCGCGATAGCCGCCAACGGTGGACCGCCTGCAGTGCTCGGGGCGCCGCCGTTGATGGCTGTCTTCGCCGAACACAAACACAAGCGGAACATCTGAAAGGCAAGTGCGATGGGAAATCTGTTGCCGTTAATCATTCAATTGGTCAGCGGGGCTGTCGGCGGGAATGTGGCAGGCGGCCTGATGAAACAGTTCTCTCTGGGGACGCTCGGTAATTCCATCGCCGGCATTCTGGGCGGCGGGATCGGCGGCCAACTGCTCGGCCTCCTGGGGATCGCCACGGGCAGCGGCGGGATGGACATCGGCAGTATCGTGGGAAGCATCGCCAGCGGCGGCGTGGGCGGTGGCGTCCTGATGGCCATCGTGGGCGTCATCAAGAACGCCACGAAGAAGCAGTAACGCGATATCGCTGCTTCAATACCACCACACCCGGGTCGAACCCCTGTTGTTGCGTGCTCCGTCCCTGGCCAGGCGCGCGGCCTGCAAACGGAGGTCTGTACGGCAGCAGTGTCCGTGCCCCCTGCGGACACGTCACACGAAAAGAGGCACGGGGTTCGCTGCGGAGGGCGCGACGGGTATGGAAACCGCCACCGGATCGGAGGCGATCAGAAATAATGCGCCGGCCAGGCAAAAGCGCTTGGCAGGATCGAGGGGCGGTGCTATAGTGCGACGCTTGTTTGCCAAGGCATGTTGCTGAAGCTTCCTTGGGTCGCACAAACCATGATTTTGACACAAATACTGCAAGCGAATTCCGTGCGGGTGCCGCTGAAAGGCACGGACAAGAATGCCGTGATCAGCGAGCTGGTACATCTGCTCGATGAGAACGGGCTGCTTCTGAACAAGAACGTCGCCCTGGAGGCGGTGTTCGGCCGCGAGATGACTCGCAGCACGGGGATCGGGTCGGGGATCGGGATTCCGCACGGCAAGTGCAACGCGGTCAAAGACCTGGTCATGGCTCTGGGGGTCGCGCGTCAGCCGATCGAGTTTCAGAGCGTGGACGGCAAGCCCGTGTCGATCGTCATCCTACTGATCAGCCCGCTCGACCAGACCGGTCCTCACATCCAGGCACTGGCACGGATCAGCCGGCTGATGCTCGATGCGTCGTTCAAGAGCATGCTGGAGCAGGCCCCGTCGGCGGAGGTCGCCTACAAGCTGCTGAGCGAGCGGGAGAACGAGTAGCCTCTTCCCGGCCGGCCGTCGGTCTTACACAGGCGCGCCCTGCCCTTTTTCCCAGAGGATCAGGCCCAGATCGTAGGGATTGACCTGATCGGGGTGGTTGGGCAGAACGCGGACGGCTACGCCGTGCTGGCCGGTCGTCCTGCACTCCATCGAGCCGGTGAACCAGTGCTCTCCATCCTCTCCGGCCCGCTGCTCGTGCCGCATCGCGACGGGCGAGCCCTCCTGGATGTTGCCCCAGGAATCGGTCGGTCCGGAATACAGCTCGACGGAGACGTCTTCCGGCCGGACACGCCCCAGCTTGACCAGAGCGCGAACGCTCAGCTCCGAGCCCACCTTCAATTGCGGCTGCCTCGGGTTCAACTGCTCGGCTTCCTGTTCCCCGTTGACCTGGACCGTGACATCCTTGACCGCGAACTCCGACCAAGCCTCGCGGATCTCCGACTTCCAGTGAGAGAAGGCCTTGGCTCGACTCATCGCCTCGGCGGCCAGATACTGGTAGCGAGAGGCCGCCGGGTTGTAGAACCGCCGCGTATACTCGGCCAGCATACGATGCGTGTTGAAACGCGGCGCCACCCACTTGATGGTGGCCTTCATCTTCCCAATCCACTCGCGGGGCAGGTCGCCGGCGCTGCGCGTGTAGTACAGCGGCACCACCTCGTTTTCGAGGATGCTGTAGATCGCCTGCGCCTCGATCATGTCCTGGTAGTCCTGGTTCTGGTAGTCCTGCTCGTCGCCGATGACCCAGCCGCCTTCGGGAATGTACCCTTCGGGCCACCAGCCGTCGAGGGTGCTCATGTTCAGCACGCCGTTGACGGCCGCCTTCATCCCGCTGGTGCCGCTGGCCTCCATCGGCCGACGCGGATTGTTCAGCCAGACGTCAACACCTCGCACGAGGAATCGCGCCACGTCCATGTCATAGTCCTCCAGGAAGACGATGCGCCGTCGCACCGTCTCCTCCGAGGCAAAATGGATGATGTGGCGGATGATCTCCTTGCCGCCGGTGTCCTTGGGATGGGCCTTGCCGGCAAAGATGAACTGGACCGGGCGCTCCGGATCGTTCAGGAGCCTGGCCAGGCGTTTGGCGTCTCTCAGAAGCAGATCGCCGCGTTTGTAGGCCGCGAAACGCCGGGCGAAACCGATCGTCAGGCCCTTGGGGTCGAGCACTTCCTCGGCCTGCCGCAGCTCGCCGTGACACCGGCCGCGACGCTGCATCTGCGCCATCAGCCGCTTGCGGGCGAACACGATCAGCCGTTCCTTGCAACGCTGATGCGCGCTCCACAGCTCCTCATCGGGAATCTGGTCGGTCTGGTCCCATACGGACTTGTCGAACACGGTCTCGGACCAGGACGGACCGAGATAGCGCTGGTACAGATTGCCGATCTCCTCGGACAGCCACGTCTTGAGATGGATGCCGTTGGTGATCGAGATGATCGGGACTTCCTTCTCGGGGATTCCGGGCCAGAGCGATCCCCACACCTCGCGGGAGATCTGGCCATGCAGTTTACTGACGCCGTTGATGTAGCCGCTCAGGCGGATGGCCAGCACCGGCATCTTGAACGGTTCGGTCTCATCGTCCGGCAGCATCCGTCCCAACGACAGGAACTGCGTGCGGTTGACACCCAGGTGCGGGAAGTAACTGCCGAAGTATTTGTCCATCAGCTCCACGCTGAACTCGTCGAGGCCGGCCTTGACCAGCGTGTGGACCGTGAAGACGTTGCCCGAACGGGTCGCCTCCACCGCCTCGTCGAACGTCATGTTCTTGGCGTTGCGCAGTTGTCGAATGCGTTCGAGCGCCATGAAGGCGGCGTGCCCCTCGTTCATATGGCAGACCGTCGGCTCGATCCCCATCGCCAGCAGAGCCTTGAGGCCGCCGATGCCGAGCAGGATCTCCTGGCGGATTCGCAGCTCGCGGTCGCCGCCGTAGAGGTTGCTGGTGATCATGCGGTCGACCGACGAATTCGGAGCGATGTTGGTGTCCAGAAGATACAGCTTGATCCGACCGACACAGACGGCCCAGATCTGCGCCTGGACGTTGCGGCCGGGATACTCGACGCTCACCGTCAGGGGCCGGCCGCTGTCCTTGCGCACCAGCTCCATCGGCATGTTGAACACATCGTTCTCCACATAGGCTTCCTGCTGCCAGCCGTCGATGTTCAGGCACTGGCGGAAGTAACCCTTCTGGTACATCAAACCGACGCCGACCAGCGGGATTCCAAGATCGGAAGCGCTCTTGAGATGGTCGCCGGCGAGAATCCCCAGCCCGCCGGAGTAGATCGGCAGGCATTCGTGCAGTCCGAACTCCGCACTGAAGTACGCGATGACCGGCTTGCTCGTCTGAGGACAGACCTTGTCGTACCAGGCCGAGGATTGAAGATACGACCGCAATGCCGCCGCCGCTTGCTTCAGCTCGTTCAGGAAGCTCTCATTCCGCGCCAGCGCCTGCAAGCGCGTCTGCGAGACACTGCCCAGCAACTTGACCGGATTATGGCCACAGGCCACCCACAGGTTCGGGTCGATCCGCTTGAACAGCTCTACGAATGGCGGATTCCAGGCCCAGAACATGTTTCGCGCGACATAGTCCAACTCTTGCAGACAGTCCGGCAAAGCTGGAAGGACAGTGAAGTTACGGACACTTGGCATTGCTACTCCTCACTCAGTCAGACATCCTCATGCGCAGACACCACACGGAGAACAGCAGGTCCTCACCCTCTCATCGGCAAATCCCTTAGCCGGCTTAACTCCAAAACCCCCATGTCGCTGTGGTCTTTCCGCCCCGCAACGTCCGACAAACACCGGTGCGCTGTTGTTGCCAGCGGAGCCAATAAAAAAAGGCCTGTACAGACAGGCCTTTTATCTATTGCCAGCTCACCTCCACCTGTGCCGTGAGAATGACCTTTGAAGAGAACCCATTACTGCAAGGTGGGCAATCGTTGCTCGCGTCCGGATGTCCTGTCGAGCAGGCATGTCCGGCCCGGCGAGACCTGACTTCCCTCAGAACGGGTATCGGTTCTTTCAACAGTATGCATTCTCACGAACACTGCAGGGGTCAGCCCGCAATTCTTTTATACCATATAGGGGCGAGTCCGTCAAGGAAATAGCTCTCGATGCCATCGAGGCTCACGACACCTTGGCCCACACACCCATACTTCTTTTATCGGCATTCGACGTTCAGGACGTGAGAAAAAACGTTGTGCCCCGCACGTCATCTTCGCTGGTTCGTGAGGACCTCACAATGTCCGCAATTCCGCCCCTACGGCTTGATTGAGGCTCTGGACGATGGCCGCTTGATATCCGTCGACGGTTTCGTGCGTCAGCGTTCCGTCTTCGTCGCGGAATCGTAGCGAGAGGGTCACGCTTTTCTTGTCGGGCGCAATGCCCTTGCCACGATAGATGTCCACGAATCGAATGTCCTCCAGTTCCGCCGGAGCGCTGCGCTCGACGGCTTGGGCAATGGCCCTCCAGGCGGTCTCTTCGGGCACGACGATCGACAGATCGCGCTCGACAGCCGGAAAACGCGGGACCGGCCGGATGGAGATCGGTGCGCCCTTCAGCTCCAGCAGCTCGCCGAAATCCAGTTCGGCGCCGCACGGCGAGAGGTCCTTGAAGTCCAGCTTGCTCCGAACGGCCTCTGAGAAGACCGCTGCCACGCCGATCACGCGCCCGTTGACTGTCACCTCGGCGCCCACGTCCGCCCAGGCAAAGTCGCCCGGTACGAAATCCACCGCTGCCCGGCGATCGATGTGCCGGACCAATCCCTCCACGGCGCCCCGCAGCTCGCGAAAATCGCCACTGCAAACCAGGGCCACCTTCGTCTTCTCGTCGGGCAGCGCGCTCCTGTCCGGCGTCGGACGGAACGTGTCGGCGATTTCGTAGACGCGACACGGCAGGTTCTTGGCGTTCACATTCGTTTTCAGAACCTCCAGCAGCGAGCCCAGCAACGTCTGCCGCAGCAGATTGGCGCTCTTGCGAGAAACGTCTCTGACGCCCAGGCTGGCGGCTGCGCTGCCGTCGGCGAACAGGGCGGCGATCGCCTGATCGATGAACGTCACGGTGACGGTCTCATAGAAACCACAGCCGTTGAGAAATCCGCCGATGGACTGGGCCAGTCTTTGGCGCAGGTCGGCGGGCACCGCCTCGATCCGGATGCTCTTTCGCGTGGGGACCTTGTCGTAGCCATGAACGCGGGCGACTTCCTCGATCAGGTCCACCTCCCGAAGGATGTCGCTTCGCCACGTGGGGACCGCGCACACCACCGAACCGTCCGACAATCGCGGGCAGAAGCACAGAGAGGCGAGGATTTTCAGGACCGTTTCCGACGGAACCTCGATGCCGAGCAGCTTGCCCAGACGCGCCAGTCTCATCGTTACTTCCCGCGGCTGGCGCTTCCTCGGATAGGCGTCCACCACGCCCTTGGCCACGCGGCCTCCGGCCACCTGAACGATCAACTGCGCAGTCCGCCTGGAGGCCCAGTCGATCTGCTCGATGTCCACGATCCGCTCGAAACGGAATGCCGCCTCCGAAGGCAGAGCCAGCCGGCGGCTGGTCGTGCGTATGCAGACCGGATCGAAATGGGCCTCCTCCAACAGAATCGTGGTGCTCCGGTCGCTCACCTCGGTTTCCAGGCCGCCCATCACGCCGGCGATGGCGACCGGCCGTTTGGCGTCGGCGATCACCAGCATCTCGGGCGTCAACTCGCACTGGGAACCATCGATGCTGACGATCCGCTCGCCGGCGATGGCTTTGCGGACGATGATTCTGCTTTCCTGGATGGTGCGGTAGTCAAAGGCGTGCGGGGGCTGCCCTGTTTCCATCATGGCGTAGTTCGTCGCGTCGACAACGTTGTTGATGCTGCGCATCCCGACGGCTTCCAGCCGCCTGACCATCCACTCGGGCGACGGCCCGATCGTGACGCCTTCGATCACCCGGGCGGTGTATCGGCCGCACAGGGCAGGTTCCGCAATCTCGACCCCAACGAATTCGGACGCATTTCTATCCATTTCGCTCAGCTCGACTTGGGGTAGCCTCAGTTCCTTGCCCGTCGCCGCCGCCAGCTCTCGCGCGACGCCGATGTGACTGAGACAATCGCCCCGGTTGCTGGTGACCTCGACGTCGAGTACCGTATCGTCGCCCAGCCGCTCGATCCCTTCGCAGGGGAAGCCCAGATCGCTCAGAATCGCCGCGATGCGCTCCGCGGCCAGTCCCGTCTCAACGTAGTCGTTCAGCCAGTTCAGCGAAATCTTCATGAAATCCGTCCTTATGAGTGTCCGTGATCGGGCCATAGCCTACCCAGCCCCCCTCCGCCTGTCAACTCCACTGCCCAAGCCCTCCTATGAGCCGCCTGTTCCATGTGGCCGCGGCAAGCTGCCGCTTGCCAACCGGGGAGCTTTTCGATACGCTGGAAACCCAAGGGGAGCGGTCCCCACGCTCGCCGCACGGACACCGGGAAGAGCCATGAACGATTGCGAACGATTCGAGCGACTGATCGACGGAGGCAACAACTGCATCTCCACCGTCACCACGGAAGAACGCTACGCCCTGGAAATCGTGCGAAAGACCGCCGAGAAGCTCAAGCGGGACATGTGGGTCTGGTCGGTCGCCGACGGGGTGCGGGACGGGCTGATCGACGGCAGTCCGGCCATCGCCAACACCGACGGCCCGGCCGCCGGACTGGCCAACCTCGCCCGGGCCAAGCCCGGCTCCCTCTGTGTCACGCTCGATCTGGCCGAGCACCTTCGGGGCGGCAAGGCCCTGCGCATCCTGCGCGACATGATCGACGGCCTCGACGGCACGGGAATCACCCTCGTGATGATCGACAGCGCCGACAAGCTGCCCGATGCAGTCAAGACGTATACCCGATCGTTCGAGATCTCGTATCCCGACGAGAAGGAACTGCTTCAGATCATCCGGAGCACACTCCAGCATCTGCATCGCAAGAAACCCATCGAGGTCGGCATCACCCAGAGGGGCCTCGACACGATCGTCCGCAACCTGCGCGGGTTGACGCGTCGTCAGGCGGCGCGGGTCATCCGCGATGCGGTCGCCGCCGATCAGCGGTTTCGCGACGACGACATCAACGTCATCATCGCCAACAAGAGACGGATGATCCAGCAGGGAGGGCTGCTCGAATACATCCAGACGCCGCTCGACCTGGGCGAGATCGGCGGGATGAACCGCCTCAAAACGTGGCTGCACCAGCGGCAAGACGTTTTCAGCGCCGAGGCACAGGCGTTCGGCCTGGTCGCCCCCAAGGGCGTGCTCATGCTGGGCGTCCAGGGCGCGGGCAAGAGCCTGTGCGCCAAGGCCATCGCCACGGCGTGGCACCAGCCCCTGTTGCGGCTGGACCCGGGCACGCTGTACGCCAGCTTCATCGGCGAGTCCGAACGGAACTTGCGCGAGGCCCTGAAGCAGACCGAGATGATGGCGCCGGTGATCCTGTGGATCGACGAGATCGAGAAGGCCTTCGCCTCGGCCGCCAGCCGCAGCGCCGACGGCGGCCTGTCCCAGCGCATGTTCGGCACGCTGCTGACCTGGCTCCAGGAGCACGAGGCGCCCGTCTTCACCGTCGCCACCGCCAACGACATCGAAGCCCTGCCGCCTGAATTGCTCCGCAAAGGCCGCTTCGATGAGATCTTCTTCGTCGACCTTCCGACGCCGCCGGTGCGCCAGCAGATCGTCGCGATCCACCTGCGAAAACGGGGACGCGACCCCGAGAAGTTCGATCTGGCCGCTCTCAGTGAGGCCTCGGAAGGCTACAGTGGCTCGGAGATCGAGCAGGCGGTCACTTCGGCATTGCACGCCGCCTACGCGGACAAGGCCAAGGTGGACACCGAGCGTGTGATCGCGGCCTTGCGGGCCTCGCCTCCCCTCTCGGTCACGATGGTCGAGAAGGTCTGCGCCCTGCGCGAATGGGGCAAAGGTCGCTGCGTCCCCGCCGATTGATGCACAATCTCCAAGGTGGTATTGAGTGCATTCCTGGCCTGCGGTGCTCCTCGATGTCCCGGTTTTGCGCTTTTCACTACGCGGCGTCCGTCTATAATGGGCGGGTGAGAAGGATCGGAATCGGCTGAAAAGGATTGTGGATATGGATACGCGTTCCCTGTCGTTCGTCGTGGCAACCTCCCTGGGGGCCGTGTTCCTCTGCGGCTGCGTCGAACGAAAACTGACGATCAACACCGAGCCCCAGGGGGCGCTGGTCACGCTCAACGACGAGCAGATTGGCGTCTCTCCGGTCACCGTGTCATTCAACTGGTATGGAGACTACGGGGTCCGCGCCAGCAAGGAAGGCTTCGAGACGCTCGACACACACCGCGAGCTGAAGGCGCCGCTGCACGACCGCTTTCCGTTCGATTTCTTCGCGGGCGTTCTTTATCCGGGTCAGATCACGGACGACTACGAATGGACGTTCGAGCTGGCCCCCCGGCAGGACCTCACGCGAGAGCAACTGCTCGAACAAGCCGATGCCCTCCGCACCCAGATCGAGTGACACACTTCAGCGGGCGCGGCTCACATCAGATTGTCGCGGTACCAGGCGATGGCGCGTTCGAGGCCGTCGCGGAAGAGGACGACCGGCTCGAACCCGATCAGCTTGCGGGCGGCGGTGATGTCGGCCAGCGAGTGCTTGACGTCGCCGGCGCGGGCAGGAGCGTAGATGGGTCTGACGTTCTTGCCCACCATCTCGTTGATCATCGCGATGATTTCGTTGACGGTGACCTTCTCGCCGCAGGCAATGTTGACCACTTCGCCGTTGGTCTTTTTCGCACGGGCCGCGCAGAGATTGGCCTGCACGACATTGTCGATGTAGGTGAAGTCGCGGCTCTGCTCGCCGTCGCCGTAGATGGTGGGCGGCTGGTCCTTCAGGATGGACGTCACGAAGGCGGGAATTGCGGCGGCGTACTGGCTCGTCGGGTCCTGGTACGGCCCGAACACGTTGAAGTAACGAAGCGAAATCGTCTCCAGGCCGAAGACCTTGGCGAAAACCGAGCAGTAGTACTCGCCCACGAGCTTGCCGACCGCATAGGGTGACAGCGGACTGGTGGCCATCGTCTCGACCTTGGGCAGCGTCGGCGTGTCGCCATAGGCCGACGAGCTGGCGGCGTAGACGAACCGCTTGACGCGGGCGTCCCGTGCGGCCATCAGCAGCGTGAACGTCGCATCGACGCAATGCTTGTGCGTCAGCTCGGGTTCGTCGACGCTGCGCGGCACGCTCGGCAGCGCCCCTTCGTGCAGGACGACGTCGATGCCTTTCATCACGGACCGCGCCACGTTCGGGTCTCCCATGTCGGCCTCGACGAAGTCGATCTTGTCGATCGCGTCATCGAGGTTGCTGCGTTTGCCTGTCAGCAGGTTATCCACCACGCGAACGAAGCAGCCCTCGGCAACCAGTCGCCGACAGATGTTCGAGCCGATGAAGCCGGCCCCGCCTGTCACCAGAAATTTCTCCATAGACGCCATCCTTTTCCAGAACGCCAAGCCACCCAAAAGGCGCTTCATTCTACAGGGCCGTCCACCCAAGGAAAGCCCCCTTTGTCGAGATTCACTTCTCCCCTGCCGGAGTGTCCCTCCCGCGTCACGCGGAATTGGCGGCCAGTTGGGGCTTGAGATACTTGCGATACGCCTTGAACTGCTGGCGGAAATAACCGCCCTTCATGGCCTCGGCGCCGAACAGCACGCAGCCCAGGACGTTGGCGCCCACCTCCTGCAATTCGAAGAGCGTGCGCTGGGCCGCCCCACGCGTGGTGGTCGCGGCGTTGAACACGAGCAGCGTCGCGTCCACGAGCCGCGCCAGGACCTTCACGTCGCTGACCAGCAACACGGGCGGACTGTCCACGATCACGCGGTCGTAGTGCTGGGCCACGCCTTCGATCAGTTCCTTCATCCGATAGCCAGCCAACACCTCGGCCGGACTGGCAGTCGGCGGGCCGGCGTAGATCAGGTCCAGCCCGGCGATGTTGCTCGGTCGAATCGCGGCCTGATAGTCGCACTGTCCGGTCAGGATGCTCGTGAGCCCTTGCCGCCGCGTCTCTTTCGTCTCTTCGGCACCCGTTCGCGGGAACGCCAGGTGCAGGCTCGGCTGACGCAGGTTCGCGTCGATCAACAGGACCTTCTCGTACTTGGCGACGAAGGCCGCCGCCAGGTTGCACGCGACGGAGGTCTTGCCGTCGCCGGGCGCGCCGCTGGCGATCAGCAGGGTCTTGCAGGCCGCCTCGCCCGTCAGGTCCAGGTTGGTTCGGCAGCGCCGGTAGCACTCGCCCAGCAGCGAATACGGCGCATCCTTCACGACGTGACACAGGTCGACGTCATCCACCGCACGGTCCTCATTCGCGTCCGGGATCACTCCCAGCAAGGGCACGTGCAGGAACCGCCTCACGTCGCTCGCCGTCCGCACGAGGTCGTTGAGCATCTCGACCAGGAACGTCAGGGCCAGGCCGAGCATCAGGCCGAGCATGGTGCCGCCCGGACCCCAGAGCAGCACGTGCCGGGACATGACCATCTCCAGCGGCTCGGGCGCCAGGCCCAGCGCCTGCACCTTGGGCGTGTCCGGATCGTCGAGCATGATCCGCAGCTTCTCGATCTGCGTTTTGATCTGATTGAGCATCTCGATGCGTTCGTCGCGCACCTTCGTGTATTGCTCGTAGCGAGCGCGCGCCTCATCCAGCGATTTCTGCTTGTCGCTCGCCTGGTCTCTCAAGGTCTGCAACTCCGTGTGGCGTTCCTCCAGAACGCGGAGGGTGTCCCGGGCATTGTAGAGATTCGCTCGTCGGGTCTGCTCGGCGATCTCCAGGCGCCGCTGGCTGCGTTTCTGCTCGATCTCGTCGATCAGCTCCTGGGTCTGCCGGACCACCCGGTGACCCTCGCCGAACTTCGTGAGCCGGCCGGACAATTGCCCCTCCAGCAGCGCCAACTGCTGGGCCAGTGCAATCATCACCGGGTCGCGCTCGATCGCATGCTCGACCTGATCGGTGATGGGGCCCTCGGCCAAGACCTTGAGGTTCTCGATGTCGGCTCGGAGCTGCTTGATCGCCAGCGACAGCTCACTTTCCTGGAGTTCGAGGTCGTTCAGCCGCATGGTGACGGTGTGCTGGAAGTAACGGCCCGAAGGACGCTCCAGATCCGTCAGTCCGCTTTCCTCGCGGACGCGCTGCATGGCGCGTTCGCTGTCGGCGACCTCCTTCTCTATGAAGCTCTGGCGTCCCGTCAGCTCGATCAGCTTCTGGTTGACGTCCTGTCGCTGCGTGTCCCCGTGCTGGCTGACGAACAAACGCACCATTTCGTTGACGATCAACGCCGCTTCCTTCGGGCTTCCGCAGGTCATCGAGACGATGATGTGCTCCGCCTCCCGATGCGGGAACGCGTTGAGGTTGTCCTCCAGGTACGCGACCGCCTCGCGAATGTCGCCATGCACCTTCTGACGGAACCACTTCGTGCCCCGCACCTTGTCGCTTTCCAGCAACCCCTGAAGGCTGTCCTGTCGTTTCATGAGATTGGCCAGTGAGACGCGATGGCCGTATTGGAGGTCCTGCTGCACCTGGGCGGCCACGATCTCCATGGGATCGGTCTCGATGGGCGGCAGCACCTTGAGGATCGCCTCCGCGCGGTACAGCGGCGCGTAGCGTTGGACCAGGACCCATCCGGCGGCTCCCAAAGCCATTCCGAGGGTGGTCATGAACAGGATCAGCCAGACGTGCCGGCGCAGCATCCCGAAGACTTCCTTGGGTGTCAAGGCCGTCGTCGGGGCGCCCGCGGCCGGCGAGGCGCCTTTCCTGTTCTTCCCGATGTTCATCGGGCTCGGATCTCTCTTCATCGGTGCCATTCCCCGAAGCCCATCCCCTCAGAATCCACCTGCGAAAACGCGTCGCGTCGCCCGTCAGCTACCGGGCCGCCTGCAATCGCTCGATGGCCGAGCCGAGGCGCTGCGCGATGTCGGATCGCTCGTCGTCTGCCAGTTCCAGGGCGTGGCGATAGGCCGCCAACGCGCTGGTCTTGTCGCCGAGGCCCTCCTTGATCCTGCCCAGATGTTCGTACACCGTGGCCGAAGCCGTCTGAGCCATCTCGTACTGCTGAATGGCCGCAGTGATGAACCGGACCGCCGCGGTGTCGTTTCCTTTCTTATGCAGAACGAAGGCATACGTATCCAGATACGCCGCCTGGTACGGATCGGCGTTCAGCGCGCGTTCGACGTATCGCTGCGCCTCGTCGAGCCGCTCGTCATTCTGCGCCAGCAGGTACGCCAGGTTGTTCAGAACACTGTGGTTTGTCGGCATTTTCTGCGCGAGACTTTCGTAGATGCCCACAGCCACCTGGAGATATCGTTTATCGGAAGTTGCCTGATAGGCGACCGTCAGCAGATCGGCCTTCTGAAGCGTGTATGTGGCAGAGCCCCGACGTGCATCGGGATCGGATTCGCTCAACGCAATGCACTTGTCGACATATTCGATAGCATCGTCATAATCGTTCTCGATGCGGGCCAGATGGAACATCGTAACGTTGGCCGCCAGAGAGTCGGGATTCGTCGCCAGCCGGTCCCGACAATACCGCGAGACTTCTTCCGGCCCCAGCAGACGACGAACACGAAGCAGAATCTCCATGGCCAGTCGGTCGCTGCTCCAGGCCTTGTCGACCGCCTGCCGACATAAGCGGCCCGCTTCCGCGTCGTCGCCAAGTTTCTCTCGGGCCTCGGCCATTCGACAGAGGGCAACCGCAGCCCAGTCCGTGTCGACGTGCTTTCCGGCTTCCCGGAGCAGTTCCTCCAGCCTTTCGGGACGCCAGGAATCGCCCCCGCCGGGCTCTCCGGCGCTGAGAAGCAGCGAGTGCAGGTATCCATCCAGAACCGCCGCCTGTTGCGGGCCGCTCTGACGGACGTCGGAGGTCACAGTCTGCTGAAGGCGATAGGCCTTGCCGTACAGTTTCAGGGCCTCGTCGAAGTCACGCCGGTCGATGGCAAAGACCCCCGCGCGAGTCAACCAGGCAACACTATCGGGAAACTCCGCCAAGGTCTCCGAGTAGAACTGCTCGAGCGATTCGCCGCGTCCCAGCCGTCGATAGGTCCGTTCCAGGAGCATCCTGGCCGCTACCGGGGCCGTGGGTGTCTTCAATAGCGCCAGCAATTCGCTGATGGCCTCGTCGTTCCTCCCGGCCCAAACGTATGCGTTGGCCAGCGCCACGGCGGTATCGGGGTCGTCGGCGAGCAGCCGGCTCTTGCGAAAGTCCAGGATTGCCTGATCGTAGTCGCCCATGAGCTGGCTGATCTCGCCCCGCAGACGCCAGCTCATGGCGTCCTGCTGGTTCTTCTCGAGATTGCGATTCGTCAGCTCCAGAGCCCGTTCCAACTGGCCCTGGCGCGTGGCCAGAGAGGCCTCCATGACCAAAAGACGAGGCTCGTCGGGGTATCGCTCCTTGAGACTTTGCAGCTTGTGCTCGGCCTCCTGGACCAGGCCCAGATCGAGAAACGCGCGAATCTGGGCCAGACGATTGGCCGCGTTGTCCTCCTGCTCGAGCAACTGCTCGGAGTAGGTCTTGACGGCGTCTTTGTCTCCGGTTGCCTGGGCGACGAGGATCAGTCCTTTGAGGGCGTCGTTCGTGGTCGCCGGGTCGCCGAGCAACGGTTCAAGGAGCTTGCGCGCTTCATCGTAACGACCGATGCGGTAGTAGTGACGCCACAGCAGCCGGCTGTCCTGGGAATCGGCGAGCAGTTGGGCCGCCTTGTCCGGCTGATCCGTGACGCGATAGTACTCCGCATAGCTCTGGAGCATGAATTCGTTGCGGGCATCGATCTGCCGGGCCTGTTCGAAGGCGGTCTCGGCGATCGCGAAGAACGCCCCCTTTCGGGCCGGGTCCGTCTGCTCGACGGCAACCCGCGTCGCCAGCCGGCCCAGCATCACGGCGTTTTCCAGACTTGGCGCGGTGATCTGAATCGTCTGCCGAATGCCCAGCGCCTTGAGCGGATCGGTCTCGTCGACCAAGGCTGCATACGCCAGCAGGGCCTGCGTGTCTTTCGGGTTCAACTGGATGGCGCGTTCCAGGGCGAGCTGCGCCTCCTCTCGCTGATCGGCTGAGACGCGCTGCCCCAGTCCCTGGTTGCGAACGAGCAATGCGTTCGCCAGCGTCCTGGCGACCGAGGGATCGACAGGATTCAGGCCGGAGGCTTTGCGTGCGTCTTCGACACAGGCGTGTTCGTTACCGAGAGCGGCCTGGACGTTGCTGCGAAGCATGTAGCCGTAGGAGAAGATCGGCCGCAGCTTGAGACATTCGTTCAGATGGTCCAATGCCTCGGTGTGTTGCTCTTTGGCAAACGCCAGTCGGCCGGCGAAGAGATGACCTTCACAATCGTCGAGATTCTCGGCTGTCGCCACTTCGACTGCCTCTTCCGCCAGCGACCAGTCACTCTTCCGGCACGCCATGTCAAAGAGCTTGCCGATCGCCCGATGCCGCCAGCTCGGCGGTCCGCTTCGCAGATAGGCGGGGCTGGCCTGCGTACCCTGAGAATCCGTGGCATCGAGTACGTGTTGCCATTGCGCGATCGCCTCGTCGAACTGGCCGACAGCCTCATCGAACAGGCCGAGTTCTGCGGCCCGCGCTACGGGATCGCTCAGGCTGCGAATCGCCTGCAACCGGATTTCCCGTCGCCGCGACTCGGAACAGGTCGATGGATCGGGTTCCGACAAAAGCCCTCGGCAGAAAAACGCCTCCACATCTTGGCCGGACTGCTTCAGGAACGTTTCCACGACCGTCCTGGCCAGAGCCACGTCGTTCTGTGCGATCAGCGTCCGACACAGCGTCTCCAGGCCCCTGCCGTCCACGCCGGCCGGATCGACGAGCAGCAAACGCTGGGTCAGGTCCGCCTGCCGTCGGCGACATTCGTACAAATCGGCCTGCATGGCCCGCATGGCATCCTCCGTGCCCCCGGCTTGGCCCTGCGCGGTCGATTCCGCGCGTGACGGCGGCGAGGTGGTGCGTTGAATCGCCTCCTGCAATTGGGCGGCCTGGGAGGCCGCGAGAATCAGACGGACTTTCAGTGTATTCGGATCGGCTTGGTCCAGTTGAGCGATGGCTTCCTCCGCCTCGGTGACATGGCCCTTGGCGAGCAGCGTGCGGACGCGAAGCTGCCGGCTTCGGGCGGTCGTACCGAACCGTTCTTCGAAACTGTTGACCGCACTCAACGCGACGTCGTAGGAACGCACCCGCAGTAGCGCATCGCCGTAGTCCAGCACCGTCTCGGGCCGGGTGTTGACAATCCCCGAATTCAGGGCCGATCCGAGGTACTCGATCACGGCGCCGATCTCTGAGGTGTTCTTGAAGAGCCCGGCCAGCGCGTGGGAGAGAAAGGCGTCGCCCTCCTCGTCCGGACCGCTGGCCGCCTCGATCTGCTCGTACGCCGCACAGAGATCCCGGACGGCCTGACCTGTGCGGCCTCGGGCCAATTCGAGCATGCCACGCCACTTGATCACCTGGGGGTTCTCGCCGCTGCCCTGGATTTGCTCGATCTCATGAACCACCTTCTCGGCCTTGGCCAGAGTCGTGGCCGCATCGGCGGCCGGTCGATTCGGTAGACGCATCTGTTCAAGGTAGAACCTGCCCAGCAGCGCGCACAGGGAGAACCGGTACATCTGTCCGGCATACTGCGTGGGTCCCGGTCGGTCCTGGGCATCGGGCAACTCCAGCGCTGTTTCGGCCAATTCGACGGCCTTGTGCAATCCGGATTCGTCCCCGTAGAGCGTGAACTGCCGGTAGTAGAGTCCCGCCGCCAGCCGGAACGCTCGAACATTCGTCGGGTCCAGAGCAAGCCCTCTCTCCACCGCGGCAATGGCCCGGTCGAGCTTCTCCGCTGCCGCGTCGGTGTGCAGGTAGGCGGATTGCAGCGAACAGAACTCGGCCATCGCCGAGAACACCTCTGCACTCGAAGGGAATCTCTCGACCAATGTCTGATACTCGCTCTCGAGGGCCTTCATCCTTTCCCGCGCCTGCGCGAGAGAGCCGGCCTTGGCCTCCGCGACCCGGCGACCGAGCGAGTCGATGTGCGGGCCGGGCTGGTCCCCTGCGGCGCCAACAGCCTCGGCCAGAGTCTCTTCGGCCTGCTTGACAGCCTGCTCTCGCAGGTCAAGATTGCCCTTCGATACAGCGATGCGAGCCTCCTCCTGAAACGCTGCCGCGAGGTATCGATAGATGTCGGCGTTCGCATTATCGAGCTGTTTGGCCTCCTGAAGATGGCTCTTGGCTTCCGCGAGCAATTCGTCCGGACTGGCGCCGGCGCCCATGCGGGCCAGCTCCAGCGCCGCCCTGCCTGCCGCGAAATGCAGATAGGGACCGAGACGCTCGATCCCGCCGTCCCACCTGTCCGGCTCAGCGTCACCGAATGACGGCTCCCACGACGCCTTCTCCTGATCCAGCAGATCGGCCTCTTTGACTACCTCCAGCAATTCGACCGCCTGTGTCGAGACGTCCTTCCAATAGGTAGAGATGTTCTGTCCGACCTGGCTGAGACAGTCGGCCATGACGTGGCAGTACTTGAGGCGGCCCAGCCGCGCGCGAACGTTCTGTGGGTCCGAAATGATGATCTGCTCCCAACAGGCGAGCACGCGGCGCCAATCGTCGGTCGCGCGGTAGACCTCCGCGAGTTTGAAGTACAGATCGACCTTGTCCTCGGACACGCGCGTGCGTCCCAGCGCCTCGGCATAGTTGCGTCGTGCGGTCTCGTAGTCCTGCGCCGCCCACGCCGCATCGCCATCGGCCTCGAACTGCGCCGGGTCGCGAGTCAGGCGCAGGATGACCACCACCGCCAGCATGGCCAGGATCAAGAAGACGGTCGAGCCCATCAGCGCGACCTTCTTGTTGAGACGCCTTTTTGCCATCGATGCTCCCCTTTCTACACCCGCCAATTCAAGGTTGTATGCCGTCCGGCCAATGATCACGCTCCAGCAAGGGCAGCACAATCCTCAGAAGTCTCTCCCCCGCCGAGACCGTCGCCGCCCGCGTCGGCGCGGTGAAGGCCTGGTTGAACACCAACTCGACTTTACAGAAATACGCGTGCCTGCTGAAAATGTTTCGATTCAGGGCCATCCGGGCGGCATCGCGACTGCCCGCGTATTCGCCACTGACCCGGAACAGGTACAGGACTGGAAACCGCGCGGCGCCGGACAACAGGGCACCCGCGGAACTCTCAAAAACCAGGTAGCGTCCGGAAATGTCGCGCGGCTCGTCTACCGAGCCGATGCGAAGCGCCACAGGCTCGGTGTCCAGCCTGCGGTATCCGCCACCCGTGTAGCACTCCTCGGGCACGTGCGGCACCCGGTCGGGCAGCCGGTAGTAGGTCACAAACAGCATCACCCGTCGAACGGGACTCTGGCCCGGCTGGCACGGGTCCTCCAGCACCCACTGAATGTAGTCTTCGGTGCCCAGCGACCGGAGCACATCGTCATTCTGAATCTTCAGTTTCGCAACGACCGTGTAGGGCGCTAGCGCCGCCTCATCCAGTGCGTCGAGGGGCTTGCGCAGCAGCAGAGGCTCTTTCGTCAGATAGAGTCCGAGCTTCTGCCTGGCCACCGACATACCTGCGCAGGCCAGCGCCAGCACGGCGGTGCAGATCAGAAACGCCGGCTGAAGGTATCCGTCTGGCGTGTCGCTCATTCTGGTCATGGCGTTGAGCACCTGCGCACGATCACATCCTTCTTGCCGGCCTGGTCCTCATCGACGAACAGGCTCGACATGAACCAGGCCAGGAAGCTGTACAGGCCGAAGGCCAGCGGCAGCATCGCCAGTCCGAGAGCATCGTGATAGACGCCGCGTGTGTACTTCGGATCGGCCAGCACGTAGATGAATCCCGTCACCGTCACGCGAACGATGTTGCACAGGATCGCGATGGGGATCGTGCTGGCCAGCAGGACGAGGCGTTGCCAGAGCGGACGATAGTGCAAGTAGGCCATTGCCACGCCGAGGGCAAGGAAGGCCATGAGCAGGCGCATCCCGCTGCACGCCTCCGCGACGTCGAGCGGAGGCTCCAGATGCCGGCCCCTGTAAACGATGTCGATCACCACGCCGCTCGATCCGGCCTCCAGGCCGTCGACCAGATTCAACAAGGCGGTCGCCACCGCTGCGGCGATCTTCCGCATCGGAATCGTCAGACCTACGTAGTAACGGCGTGGCAGCGGCACTGCGAAGATCAGGAAGGCGATCGGCAGCCACGTCTGAGCGAGCAGCCGGCGGCCGCCCAGGAACAGCACCACCGAACCGATCGCCAGAATCAGCGACAGCGGACGGAAGTACGCATATCCGGAAGGGCTGACCGCGTTGAATGTGTAGAAGACCAGCGTGGCCAGCAGAAGAACCAGGCCGATGTAACAAGGACGCGTCTGGCCCGGACCCAGGCGCGCGAGCCGGCGGCCGGCGAGGATCTCGGTCAGCGGATCGCGCACGTATTCCAGACCCAGAATGCTGTCTTTCCTCTGGTGGATGAAGTACAGGCTGAACAGCGGAATGAGCAAGCCGTGTGACCAGCTCGGATCGGTGACCCACAGACGGACGGTTCGCTCGATCTCACTTCGGAAGAGCAGACCGAGCAGTGCGCCGACGATCGCCATCTTGACGCAACTGCACCGCGCGAGTTCGCCCCAGGTTCTTCGAGCCGGACTCGAATCGTGCGGATCGGCAGCAGTACAAGGTGTCGCAGTCACGAGAATCGGTCAATTCCATCAGAATATCGAGGTACCGTAATAGTCGTCTTGATAGGCGAAGTTGCGATCGTACACGAACGCGAAACCATAGGCTGCACGAAAGGCGTTGCGCAGTGCCGCCCGCCACCGCGAGGTGGGGTGCGTCCCGACGTTGATCAGGTCGTTCGGCTTGATGTAGAAATCGGGCTGCTCTCCGCTGGCGATCTTGTCCAGATCGACCATGACGATCTCCTCCCGGTCACCGCCCAATCGCCGCACGACCTCGCAGTATTTCGGATACGCCAATGGCCCGAGACCGCCGGCCGCCGCAATCGCCATCTTCAGCGTCATGGGCCGGCCCGTCAGACCGATGAAACCGGCCCGGTTGACGTTGCCCATGATGCAGAACTCCCCGATCATATCGACCGGGACGTAGATCGTGTCGCCCGGCTTGACGACGATGTTGTACCGTTGGTCGCCAGCCAGCAGCTTGTCGGCCGGGATCTTCATCAGACGCGTCTGCACCGCCTCCTGCCACTCGGCGTCCATCGGCAACGTCTCGGGCGCGGAAGGCTTCGCCGGCGCCGCAGGCTTCGCCACCGTTGGGACCTGGCCCTTCGGGACGGGCACCCACTTGCCGTCCTGCAAGACCCATTCGATCTCCCCGGTCGGCGTCTGGGGACCGGCTGTCGCCTGTGGCAAACTGCCCGGCGGGCGAGGCTCCTGAGGAGCCGTCGCCTGGGACGCTGTCTCCTGACCCGACTCGGTCGAGATGGCGACCCACTTGCCGTTGCGGAAGACCCACTCGACCTTACCATTAGGTCCTGCCTGGTTTGTCGCGTTCGCACCCGGCCCGCTCGGCCCGAACTCCGTCGGACTGATCAGGATGTCACCGCTGCCGGGTGTGTTCTCCACGACAGGCTTCTCGGGCACGAGCAACCGGTAGCTGGGCGGCACCACGGAAGCCGAAATGCTCTCCTGCTGCGACGGACCGCGCGTGGGAGACACGGGGCTCTGGTCGGTCGGCCAACGCGACCCGGCCGACGGCGCAATCAGATCGAGCATCTCGCGCTGGAGTTCGAACTTCTCGGCCGGCTGCGAAGGCACCGGAATGTTGCCCTGTGGCACCGTCAGTGACGGTTGCTGTTGCGGCGGCGCGGTCGGACCGGGCAAAGGCTCGTCCCACGACGACCGGGGCGCCACGAGTTCCAGCTCGTTCGCGTTCGGCGCGGCCGGAGTCGTCGTTGGTGCAACAGACGTTGTGTCCTGGGCACGTGCGACGAAGATGTGGCTGACGTTGAACTGCATGGGCCCGCCGGCGGTCGCCAGCGCATCGGTCAATCGGAAGTCGTAGCGAGGGATACCGTAGCGGCCCGGCTGCGGGACGCCGTTGCCCAGAATCGAGAACGTCCGCTGCTGGGAGTTCATCAGCGCCACTGTCACGGACGGCTCCTTCAGGATGGCCGGCGAGAGGCTCTGTCGAATCTCCTGCTCCAACTGTGTCTCCGTCAGACCCGCCGCCTGGATCACGCCGACCTCGGGGATCGAGATCTTGCCGGTCTCCGAGACGACGTAGTCGTTGACCATCGTCGCCCCCTCCTGGAACAGCTCGAAGATCGAGATGCGCACGAGGTCGCCGGTGCGCAGGGTGTAGTCGCCCTTGACCGCGACGAGGTCCTGCGGTCGCGGCTCGTCGGCGGTCTTCCACGCCACCGGCGTCTCCTCTGCCACCCCGAGCGAATCGAGAATGACGTTGACCGCCGGCGTCGGCCGAAACCGGCCGATCTGCGCCGGGTCCAGCAGCTTGTTGCTGCACCCCGCAACAGTCGCGCCCAGGGTGGTGACCATCAACCACACGCCCATGCGGCGAACAAAACCGTAAATATCCAATCGTAAACGGCACATTCCACAGGTTTATCGGTTCCTGCGAGGGCGCGCTTAAGTCTTTTGCCTATATAGAATCCCAAATCGCACCGCCGGGAATCCCACGGTGAGGCAGCCCCGTGACGGCGTACGGCCCGCGCCCGATAATGCCCCGCGTTTCAACAGTGGCGGTGCGCAGGGGTCTGAGGCCAGGATTCACGGACTTCAGAGGCGCGCTACCTGCTTCCAATCCCTGACCCGGGCCCTGTCACGTTCTCCTTGCCTTGAACAGCGCCATATGGCATAATGGTGGTCAGAGACACACCCCTGAAGAAACTGCGCCGATTTGCCTGCGGCCCCATACGGGCCGGACAGATATGGAACGGCATGGGTGAGACAACTGCGGAAACAGGAGGCTTGCAACCATCAGAGGGATGCGAAGGCAGGGCCCATTCCAGTGGCCCAAAAACACGCGAGTTCACAGGCAGGCAACCCCATAGTAACGGCTGGTGCGTGATCTACGGACCGGCCATGTCATAGATGAATCGTTGAAAGGGAATACGTTTGTCTCGGAGCCTTCACACAACAAGAAGGCATCTTGAGGAAATGAAGAAATACGACTACTCGGATGCAGAGACGAGGGCCAAATCTGTTCGGCGGATGAAAGAGGCACTCCGCAGGAAGCGCCTGACGAAAGACATGACCAAAGAGTCACGAAAAAGGAAGAAGGCTTTGCCGTCAATTCCTGTCGATATGATACCGCTTCTTGTACGTGATGAGTCAGAATTCGTCCATTATCCGCCCAGTCCTGAGGATATCCGCTCCGTTCTGGAGGCCTTGCCGCGCGGCGTGACCGACGGACTGAGGTTGATCGAACTGTGCCTCGGCGAAAAGGACCAGGTAGGACCGAAGGAGGAATGGGCAGCCGCGCCCGAACCGGACCCATACGTTGGACGAGAGGGGTATGAGATGCTGCCTGGGGTCTTCCACGGACGTGTGCTGGGAACGTACTATCCGCGGCAGGCCAAGTTGCGCATCAATGCCTTTGTGTGCGAGAGAGACTCACTTTCCCCTATTCCGGCCGGCTTCTATCTACGAATGTACATGCTGATGACGCTTGTGCATGAGGTAGCTCACCATTGCGATTTCTCTTCCCGTATCGCTCGAGGGCGCTGGCTGGCGGACGATCGCAATAAGGTCGAAATCTACGCCGAGCAAGTTCAACACGACTGGTTCAACAGGTATGTTGTCCCTTGCCTGAAGAGGGACTATCCTGACCAATGGGACGCATTCCAGGACTGGATACGAGAGAACGTTGGTCTGGACTTGCCCGTAGGAATACTTCTCGGCGATCCCAGAACGACCGCAAAAGGAAATCGTATCACACTTCGGACCATGTTCGATACGGGAAGGGCATTCCAGGAATTCGTGACGGCGTGCGCGCAGGGCCGAGATCTGCAGGGGGCTCGCCTGGAATTTGCCAGACACCTGCATTATGCAGAGCACTACGAACCGGCTCTGCAGATCATTGAGTTGTTACTGAATGCCAACAGAGACAGCATTGATGCTCTGGTCTTGCAGGCAGACATCTTCAATCACATGGGACGCCACAAAGAAGCCTTGAACATTTCCAGGCAGGTGCTCCGGAAGGAACCTCTATGGGCGGAGGCCCTGGAGACTGAGGTAGGTGCTTTCATGGGACTCGGAAGATACCGCGAGGCAATTCAAGCCGTGGATACGTTGCTGGAGATCATCGACAAGAGACCCTGTGAGCTGGCTTTGTGGCATGAAGAGAAGGCGGAGGCCTTGATCGAACTGGGACAATACACGCAGGCAGAAGCAGTCCTTGCCTTTCTTGATGAATTGACGGATGGCCGTCGACTATGGAAGCGCCGGATTGAACAGAGGAGAAAGAAATGTCGTCGCCATCGCAGGCGAAACCAGTAAGGTCAGTGAAGGCCGGGACGTTCCGCCACTGGGGATAGCCCCTGGCTTCGAGCGGAGGAGCTTGTCCGATATCCTATTCTCGGGAGGTTTCATCGTGCGATCCGCATGGCTAACGCATCGCCCTTCTGTGATACTCATCGGCATGTACGCCAGGCGATGGAAGGTCCCCGGACACTCGGAACTCAGGGGCACGCTTCCGCGTCACCTTGACAGCAAGACCTGACATGAGGCCTGGCGCCCGCAGGAGTCTTGCGCAAGGGCACAGGCCCCCGCTGTTCAGCGGGTCGGTTCGTGGACGCCGAGGGACGGACGTGAGGAGGCGGGGACGGGGTTGCTGAAGAAGTCCTGCCCGCCGTTGTCGGCGATGACCGTTCCCGATCCGATGCAGGGCGAATCGGGCTGGAGTCTGAAGAATGGCATGGTTCTTAGCTGCTGAGGGTCGGCGGGGAGCTTCGTCAGATCGCGCGGCAGAACGAGTTTCGGATCGCCTGTCAGACCGACGACATGACAGTCACGCATTTCCTTGCCGGCGGCCTGGGCCCAGTCCGTCAGCATCTGGAAGGTCTGGTTGCCATTCTGGAACACGACGCCCTGCTCTGACGAGATGTGGTAGAGGTTGTTCTCGAACGCAGCCTGGCGCAAGGGTCCGACCACTGCCGCCTGTCTCGCCTGGAGGACGTTGTTGCGAAACACCAGTCCTTCAATGTCGTGCGTCGAGCAGATCGCATAGCGGTCGTTGATAACGACGTTGTTGTACACCTGGGCATCGGAGATGTCCTGGCCGCCCGCCCAGAAGTAGATGCCGCTGAAGTGGTTCGTCAGACCGTCGTCGATACTGATGTTGTAACGGCAGATGTTGTCCTTCCACACGCTGCCGCCGGGATACTGGCACAACAGGTATCCGCAGCCGTGGTTGTGGTACGACAGGTTATACTGGAGCACCGAACGCGTGGCGCCCCCGTCGAGATCGAATCCGCCGCCGTCGGCCGCGCCCGAGGCGGTCTTGTTATCGTGCGAGATGCAGTGCTGAATCGTGAGCCGATCGCAGTCCCATCCCCAGATCCCGACAGGTCCGTTGCCCTGGCGGGGCATATCCCAACCGTTGTCGAAGGCCAGGCAGTACTCGACAAGACCGCCGTCCAGACCTCCGACCACGATGCCGTTGCCGCTGTGGTTCGTGAGGTTCCGCGGATCGCCCGGATTGTTCCGGACGACGCAGTGCCCGATGTAGAGATCCTTCGTGCGCGCGCCGTTGGTGTCCCGAGATGTAGAGACGCCGGCGAAACCATTGTCGTGGGCGTCCACGCGGGTGATGTGGACGTTCCGGCCTCCGAGTACCGCCACGCCGGAGAGGCGGAACCCGCTGACATCCAGCGAATCCAGTTCGACGTGCTCGGTGCGGTCCAATTCCACGCCGTTGCCGTCATTGCCGTTCTTGCGTCCGCATCCGACGAACGCCAGCTCCGAAACTGTGACATAGGCGCATCCGATCAGTTGGAGGCCGCCGGCCGTTCCGCCATCGATCGTGGCGCGGCCGTCGCCAAACGAACCGATGCGAACGGGTCGCTCCTGTGTTCCGCTGTCCTCGCCTCGGAGGCAGAGCGTGCCGGCAAACGTTTGCCCACCGGCAAAGCCGATGCGGTCACCGGGAGCGAAGTCCATCCTGTTGACCTGGGCAATGCTCTGCCAAGGCTGCTCGCGGCTGGTACCGGGATTGCGGTCATCACCACGTTGGGCGTCTACATAGTACGTGCGAGAATCCTGAGCCGCCCCGATTTCGCCATCGGTTGGCGCCGCCCGGCAGCCCGAGATGGTCGCGACCAGAAAGCAGAACGTCAACAGGCACAACGTGTAGAAGTTGTCTCGTGGTTTTTGCGACATGTGGGTCACTGCTCCAGAAGGACGACCGCTACGCCGAACCGATCCAGCTTCAGGGTTTTCTCCGTTCGCGCGCCGCTCAACAGCTCTGCCTTGCCTTCCGGCACGTTCACCGTTGCCGGCTGGTCGGTGTGGTTCATGAGAAACAGGAGCTTGCGGCCCTGTCCCTGGCGAATCGAGACCTCCACTCCATCGGGAGGATCGACCACGGGTCGGATGTCGGCGTCTTTAAGCAGTTGGACAATCAGAGCGTCATAGAAAGACTCCTGTTCGATGACCGTGCCGACGTACCATCCCCGGCCTTTGCCCAGGCGGTTCCGCGTCACAGCCGCAAACGGCTTCATGTGCCACTGCTCAGAGTATCGCGCCAGCGTCTCGGCGCCGTCGGGAACCACCCAGTCGGTATATCGCACGGCGCTATAGCTGCCGTCGAGACCCGCCTCGCCCTTGACGGCATAGCGCACGTTAGACCCCAGCGCGCTGTACTCCTCGATGCGGATTCCCAGCGCCGGCGACAGCAATCCCGGGAGCGTGCGTTCGTGGCACAGATTGTTGCAGTCCTTCACGCCCGTGCGGCAGTCGGCCAGCAGAACGCCACCCTTCTCGACGTAGGCCACCAGCTTGCGCGCCGTCTCGTCGGGCATCACGTTCAGGTCCGGCGCCAGGACCAGGCGGTACTTCGTCAGGTCGGCCTGGCGATTGACGATGTCCGCATTCACACCTGCGCGAGACAGGGCGTTGTAGTATCGCAGGATGGCCACCTGGAGACTGTTGCCCTCGTACCCAGGCTGGAAGCCGAGCGACCAAAGATTGTCGTAGTCGTAGAGGATCGCGACATCCGAGACGACCGTGGTTCCCCTCAGACGGTCCTCCAACTTGTGGAATTCCCGGGCGGTCTGTGCCGCCTCGTCATAACGCCGTAGCGGCCGGCCATCGTGTCCGAGCAGGCCGTGCCAATACTGCTCGCGTCCCACCGTGCAGGTGCGCCAGCGGAACCAGATCTGGCCATCCGAGCCGTGCGCCAGTTGTTGATACGCGATCTTGCGAATCTCGCCCGGCCAGGGGTTGCGTCCAAACGAGCCCCATCCGCAGGGTCCGGCGGTCTGCTCCATGATCATGAAGTTCTTGCTTTTCAGTCCGCGCATGACGTCGGCCGCCAGCGAGGCGCTGTAGGGAACATCCGGCTCATCGAACCAGATCGGATAGTTGTCCCACGTGACGAAGTCCAGGTCTGCGGCCAGATCGTAGTAGTCCAGGTCGCTGAATAGCCCCATGAAGTTGTGCGTCACGAAGTCGTCCGGACAGACCTGGCGGAGGATGCGGACTTGGTCGGCCTGGAACCGCACGCGAAGCCAGGAGGTAAAGCGTTTGAAATCCAGGCACGCGCTGGGATTGCCCATCACCCACATCTCGCCGGTGCGGTTATCGGGGAAGGTGATCTCGCCCCACGTGGTGAAACTCAAACCCCAGAAGTGATTCCCCCAGGCGCGATTGAGAGCATCCAGCGTCCCGTACTTGCGGCGCAGCCAGTCCTGGAACTGGGCCAGGCAGGTGTCACAGTGACATTCGCCTCCGCCGAATTCGTTGTCCGTCTGCCAGCCGATCACGTGGAGCGACGAGGCGAAATGCTCGGCCATCGCGCGGGTGATGCGTTCCGAGAGCAGCCGGTAGGTCCCGCTGGTGAAGCAATTGTGCTTTCTTCCGCCCCAGACGATGCGGGTCCCATCGGGTTTCTGTCGCAGCGTCTCCGGATACTTCCGCGCCACCCAGGCGGGCATCACCGCCGTCGGCGTCCCGAGGATGACGCCGATGCCATGCTGGCCCAGCAGCGTCACCGCCTCGTCCAGCCAGCCGAACTCGAACCGGCCCTCCTGCGGCTCCATGTTGATCCAACTGAACTCTGCGAGGCGAACGACGTTGAATCCCGCCTGCTTCATCAGCTTGGCGTCGGTTTCCCATCGGTCACGGGGCCAGTGTTCGGGGTAGTAATCGACGCCGATGAGCATGGACCCCTTTTCCGACAGGGCCTCCTGCATTTGCGTCCTCGGATTGGCGACTTGTTTCTGGGCCTGACAGACGTCTGTGAGACACCCCATCGCCGCAAGGCTCAAGATCACGGCTGTTGCATTCGTCTTCATCGCTATGGCTCCACGATCAGTTCATTCAGGCGGCAGCGGCACGCGCTGCCAGCCTTCGGTGCCGAAGCGGAGGTCCCGCTCCACGAATTCCCAGACGACGACTCTCTTACCCTTCAACAAGGCGGGCCGGCGCGCCAACTGCTGGCGGACCAGCGTCGAGGCGCCGCCGTCACTGACGATGCTGCTCAACCCGAAACCGAGGTTGCTCGCCAGGTGCGCGATGAAGCCGCCACTGCCCGGCTCATCGCGCTCGAAGATACGCAGGAAGCTGTCGCCCAGCACCAGCACCGGCGAGTTCGGGTCGTCCGCGTAGAGCTGTCCGGTTTCCGCATCGACCACCTGCGTACAATTCATCCGCTGTGGCTCGAAGAGCCGTTCGACCTGCGGCACGCGCATCATGCGGAGCACATCGCCATGGCGCTCGACGGGAGTGGGCCTTGCCTGGTATTCCGTTGTCTCCCTCTCGACCCAACCCAGATCGAGGAGGCGGATGCCGACTGCCTCAGCCGCCAGCCTCATGCCATCGGGTGACCAGTGGCTGTCCTGTGCAAGGTACCATGCGGGACTGCCGGCCGCACGCTTCGCGCGGTCATAAACCTCGAAAAGATCGAGAACCTCCACGCCGGCCTGTCTCAGTTTCGCCAGGGTGTGCACAGTCGGCGGGTTGATTGGCCCGGCGTCCGCGCGGGCGCGGCCCGTGAGCATCTCGGGATAGACGCTCGCCTTGTTCGGCGCCGGCATCACCAGGAGCCGGATACCGCGTTTCGCCAGATCATCGTGAAACGAAATGATCGCGTCGAATACGTTTCCCTGAGTCTGCAAGCCTTCGGGTGACCACGGCTCGACAAGGTACTGAACCGCGGGACGGTAGAAGAACCAGCCGTCGCGCCCCAGTACGGCGTTGTCGCCGGCGTCTGCGAAGAGGACAAAACGCGCGAACTGCATCCAGGGCCGAACTATCTGTCCGATGCGACAGCCGCTCTCCAGACTGCTTTCGAGCCGTCTGAGGTTCGCACGGGTCGGCCTCTGCCGGAAGAGCTCCGCGATCTGTGGCGAATCGCCTTGGCGTGATTCGAGAGCGAGCTGGCTCGGAGCGACTGCCGCGATCGTCACCAGGAAGATCACATTTAGACAGATATATGGGAAGCGACGTGCCGCCAACGAAGCACTCCTAAAACTGGAAATACAGGAACGAGCGGAACGATTGCGCAAACATCGTCATCAACGCCAGTGCAAACAGGGCAACCAGCACCGGGACCTTTGCCCAATGGAGCCGGCTGGTCCAATCGCAGCCCTGCACGGGCTGAAACACCAGCACAGCGCACAGCGCCATGACAATCAGGTGACCACGGGTGTAGATCACGGCGCTCAGGAGCGTCGAGCCACCCTGGGCCGACTGTGGAACGAACATGATTGCCAACATCCTTCCGGCTTCCGCCAGGTCCGGCGCGCGGAAGACGACCCAGCCGACCGTGACCAGGAAGAATGTCAGCAGGACCCGGCCCGGCGAAGGCAGGAAGGCGTAGAACGGCCTTCGACCGAGGAATCGCTCGACCGCCAGCCAGAACCCGTGCCAGACGCCCCAGACGATGAAGGTCCAGCCGGCGCCGTGCCACAGGCCGCAAAGAAGAAAGACGATCATCAGATTGACGTAGGTCCGGCCCGTCCCGGCACGATTGCCACCCAGCGGAATGTACAAGTAGTCCCGCAGCCAGCCCGATAGCGAGATGTGCCAGCGCCGCCAGAAATCGCCGAAGCCCTCCGCCCGATACGGAGCGTCGAAGTTCCGGGGACAATCGAGTCCGAACATCAGTCCGAGGCCGATGGCCATCTCCGAATAGGCGGAGAAATCGAAGTACAACTGGAACGAGTACGCCAGGGCGCCGAACCACACATCCACGGTGCCCGGCGACGCGGCGGCAAAAACCGCGTCCGCCACCTGAGCGACGCTGTCGGCCAGCAGGATCTTCTTGGCGAACCCGAGCATGAACAGGGCCACGCCATGCGAGAATGTGTTCGGCGTCCACCAACGAGTGCCAAGCTGGTCGGCGAAGGTCGGTACGATCTCGCCCTTGGCGTCGATCGTCCCGTAGCGCTGGATCGGACCCGACAAGAGCTGCGGGAAGAACGAGACGTAGCAGGCGAAGTCCAACAGCGAACGAGCCGCCGGCGACCGGCCCCGGTAGACATCCACGATGTAGCTGATGACCTTGAACGTGTAGAACGAGATTCCGACCGGCAGAACGATCCGCAACACCGGCAAGCTGTCGCAACCTGCAAAGCGCAAAAGGCTGTTGAGGCTCTCTCCAAGAAACGCCGTGTATTTGAAAACGCCCAACACCGCCAGATCAAGGGCAATGGCGCCGGCGGTCGTCAGCATTTGGACCCTGCGCGTGGGACTGCCGGCGATGACGCGCGACAGCACATAATTGACGACGGTGAGGCCGAGAAGAAGCAGAGTCAGCCGAGGGTCGATCCACCCATAGAACACGTAGCCAGCCACCAGCAGCAGAACATTGCGAGCGGCGAGCCACCGGGCCGGCAGCACGTGGTAGAGCGCCAACACAACCGGAAGGAAGTAGAACAGGAAGATATGCGAGGTGAACGGCATACTCTATCGCACGACCCGGTTCGTCCACAAGGCCCAGTAGACCGGGTCTTCCGTTTGCCCGAAGTACTTGTTGATGATCCCGCCCATGTAGTAGTCGTCGATCGGGACCTCCATCGCCAGGCGGTGGACGTCACCGACGCGGAATTGCCTCAGATTGCCGCCGATCTTCCCGACGCGGGCGTCGGCCGCCGCGTCTCGTGGCTTGGCGGGATTGTACTGCCCGACGTAGATCACGTCCTTCTCGACGAGGCCGCGATGCACGGCGAGGACCTTGTACTTCATCACGTGGGCGTAGTCGTACAGGGGATCGTTTCGGATCTCGCCGGGGATCTCCAGCAGTTCGGCAGTCACCTCCACGCTGCCCAGGCTGGTCACCTGGGCGTCTACGCCGGGGTCCGTCTTCTTCGCGCACGAGGCGCACAACATCGAGACAGCAACAAAGGCACAACACATACAGACCATACGGTGACGCATCATTTCGCTCCTACTTCGGCATAGGTCCAGCACGGCTCCCAGCCATCCACAAGCTGAAGAACCGGCGCCTCCTTGGCATCGGGATGCACCTTGCGCAGGTCCGGACTGGGACCGGCAATCGCGGGGGCATCGGCCATGCGCATCACGCAGATCGGCGCTCCGGCCCCCTCCGACCCGCCTCCATCCTGTGCGCAGCGCGTGAACAGCACGTATTTCGCGTCGGGGGATAGCGCCCCGCCGTAGATATGATAGCCGTCCTGGCCGTAGATCATCTTCGCTCCGCCGCCGTCGCCGTCGCTCATCCAGAGCTGCGTGAATCCATAGCCCTTCTGCCCGGCGGGACGCGACGGGTAGATGATGTGCTTCGAGTCGGGAAACCAGTCCGGCGTGCAGCTCTGAAACTCCTGCACGATGTTCAGCTCGCCCGTCTCGGCGTTCATCCGAACGACGGTCCACATGATCCGCGCATTGGCGACGCCGCAGAACCACTGGCCGTCGGGCGACCAGAAAAGTTGCTGGTAGATGCCCTTTCGCGGCAACTGACGGACGATCTGCTTCGTGTCGAGATCGACGATCTGAATCCCTTTCATCGTCAGGCAGGCGATCTGCGCGCCGTCGGGCGACCACGACGCCCAGGGGTACTCCTTGTCGGCGCCGACCTGAACGGGAGCGGAGCCGTCGCCGGCCGCCATCATCAACTCACCCTGAAAGCCCCAGAGATCGTGATGGATGACCGTGCCCTTCGGGAACCGGCGGTAGAGCAGACGCTTGCCGTCGGCAGAAAAACGCGGGCCGCCTTCTTCGTGGTCCGGCGTGTTCGTGATGTTCCGACGCTGCGATCCATCGGGACGCATCAGGAACAGATCCCACGTCCCGTTCTCGGCGCTGCGCGCCGCGTAGACGATCCATCCCTTCGAGCCAATCTCTGCGGCAAGCTCCGTCACGTCCGCATCGCCGGCGGCAAAAGCGGCGGACGCCGGCAGCACAACCTGCACGACCGCGAAGAGCAGGACAATTCGTTTCATAACCATAGAGACTCCTTCTGGATCGTCAGGCAGTTCGCAGCGTGCCCGTAAGGGCATACCACTTCCAAGGAAGCGAACGCCTTACGGCGTCACTACGAACTGTGGTATCTTCAGCAGGGCGCCGCCTTGAAGAGCCGACTCATGCGCGATGATTCCGGGCACGGTGTACGCCAGCGCCTCATAGATGTCCACGGTCGGACGGCGGTCGTGCGTCAGGGCATCGATGAACTCATGGGTCAGGAACGTGTGCGAGCCGTAGTGGCCGCTGTCGTGGCGCAGAGGCTCGGGCAGCATGTCGGTCTTCCACCAAGCGGGCTGCTCGTAACGTTCCATCTCGGGCAGGTCGCGGACGAAGCCGGCATCGTCCTTCTCCTTGCGCCCCTCGGCCGAACGCACGATCACCGGTCCCAGGCCGTTGGGGTCGCCGCAATAGAAGCTCATCTTGTCGCCGATCCACTGGGCCCGCTCGGTGCCGCGATGGGCGCCCTTCCACCACACGTTGCAACGGAAGGCGTGGCCGCGATCGGTCTTGAACATCGCCGATTCGTTCCAGAACGGATTGTGATAGACGTTGTCCTTGCAGATGGGGTCGTCATCGCCCCAGCCGTGGCAAACAACCTCGGTAAGCCGCTCGCCCGTGACGCCGGTCACGAAGGCGGTGCAGTGGGTCGGATAGTGCATGGGCGCCAGGCCGTGCCGCCAGGTGCGCTTGCCGTTCTCGAAGTACAGCACCTCCAGCCCGGCATGCTGGTATTCGGCCTCATAATACGTCACCGTGCCGAACTTGCCCTGTTGCTGGAACCGGCGCGCCGAGATCGTCGGCTGCTGGTAATAGCTGGTCTCCGCCATCATGTAGGTCAAGCCGTACTTCTTCACCGCGTCGAGCAGGCGTTCGGCCTCTTCGACACCGCCGCCCAGCGAAGCCGGAACTGCGGAAATCGCGTGTTTGCCGTGCTTCATCACCTCGATCACGTGCTTGACGTGGTTCGGGCCTTCGGTGAACACGCCGACCGCGTCGATGTTCTTATCCAGCACCAGCTCTTCGAGCGAATTGTAAGACTTGCTGCACCGGTAGGTGCGCATCAGGCCTTCGCGGCGTTCCGGCCGCAGGTCGCTGACCGCCTCGACCACGCAGTCGGGGTGCTCGTGCCATTGAAAGCTCGTGCCGAACCCGCCGCCGACCACGCCGATCCGCACCTTCTTCGGCGCCGTGTTCACCGCCAGGGTCGAATACAACGGCAGCGCTCCACCCGCCAGGATGGCGCCGGTCTTGAGGAATTCCCGTCGCGAGCAGTCACGCGAGGCGCCAGGCTGTTTCGACGTTGTTATCTTCGCTACACTCATATCCGTTTCTCCTGCAAAAGAAGACGTTTCAGATACATGGCCCGCAGCCAACGTCAATTGCGCTTCATCAGATGCCCGGCGACGTCGGCCTGGAAGGCGGGCGGCTCCAGCCGCAGCTTGCCACCGACAGCGTTCCCTTCGCCCTCGGCGAGCGGTTTGCCCGCGAGCGTATCCCACCATCGAACGGACCAGGCGCCGTCGTCGACGCCGGCGAGCGTCACGGCGACGCCCGTCACGGCGGGCGGCTCCGCCTCTTTGGCCCCGTCGGGCCAGTCGCACGCCTTGTCCAGCAGCCAGACGAATGCCTCGTCATGAGCGGCAACGCCAAAAGGTGTCATCTCGCCCTCGACGGCCTCGAATCGCGCCGGCTGCAAGTCCCCGCGTGCCATGCCGGTCTCCTTCAGGAACGCGCTCAGTGCAGACCAGTGCTGATAGAGGTTGGCGGTGTGGATGCTCTCCCACCACCAGGTCATTCCTGTGCCGGCGGCGCCAGTGAACGCGCCGCTCCAGATCGCCTGATGCAACGCGCGGAAATGCGGATCGGTGTCGGGCTTCCACCCTCGCCAGTCGGTCCCGTATTCGCTGACAAAGAACGGCTTGTGGTACTTGGCGAAGAACTTCTCGGTTTTCTGCGCCATCATCTGAGCCGGATGCTGCTCGTTATACGAATGGTATTGCGAGAAGTCCATCTCGGGCAGATCGTACAGGTCGGGCCGCTCGCTGCCGCCGGTGAAGCTCGAAGAGATCAGGTGGTCGTACGGATCGAGAGTCCGCAGCCGACGGCCCATCTCGCCGTGCCAGGCGACGACGTCCTCGTGCTTCACGTAGGCGTATTCGTTGTCGATCTCGTTGAAGAACTCCCACGCCAGCACGTTGGGGAATGCCGACCAGCGCGCCACGATGTACCGCAGGCGCTTCTCGTAGAGCCGCTTCGCCTGCTCGCTGGTGAAGAACTCGTTCTGCGTCGCGCAGGGTCCGCCGTTGGCGGCGTTGTAGGGATGGCGAGGCCAGAAGTTGTTGCTGTTCCAGTAATCGGCTTTGACCTCGAAGATGCCGTGGTAGTCGAAACAGAGCATCACGAAGACGCCGGAACGCTCCGCTTCGGCCAGCACGTAATCCAGACGCCAGGCGTTGTCCATGCGGTAGTGCAGCCGGTCTTCGCGATCCCACTCGATCCCGAACGCCTGGGGCCACATCCACAGCCGCATGTAGTTGATCCCCGCCTTGCGGTAGGCCCCCAGCCAGTCGTCGTAGTCATACGTGCCTCGCCGCCCATGCCAGCAGACGCACAATCCATTGAGGAACAGCGGAGTCCCATCGTCCAGGCGGAAGTAGCGTTTGCCCTCCGGCTCCACACGCGCCAAGCCGCGGCGTGCTCCGGCCGTGACGTCGACGGCCGTCTGTCCGCGCGACACCACCTTGCCGTCGCGCGTCACGGTCGCCGTCAGAGCGTGCCGACCCGCCTCCGCCGCCAGCCAGCGCACCCGCCAGGAGCCTTCACCCTGTGGATCAAGTTCCTCGCGATGGCCCTGGAGCTTGCGGCTGAACGGGCGATAGTAGAACCCCGGAACTTGCGCCGTCTTTCCCGACGGCGCCGTGACTTCAAGGTCCAGAGCGATGCAATCCGGATCGAACGGGTTCTCGGCCGCCGGCACCCCCTCGACGATGATCTCGCCACGTTGGTACACCTCCATCGCCTCGGACGAGAGTCTCAGAGTCAGCTCAGATGCGGCAGACGCCTCCGCTCGCACACCGCCTGCCAACGTTCCCGCGATCAGGCAGAAGCCAACGAGGCAGTCCATCGTCCTTCCGAGCAGCCTTTCCGATACGATCATAGCGACCTCATGCCTCCTTCCCGAATCACCGAACGGCGATCACGCGATGAATCTCCAGCGACGGCACCGTCAGGCGAATCTCAGCGTCGCGGTATTCGAATGGGATGGACTCTGCCCCAGGTTCCAGCGTGACTCTCGCGGGCTTGTCCTGCCCTCGGATGACGACTTGAAGCGGACCGACCGGCGCGATGGAATCGAAGAGCGGATTCTCCCGGTCCCAGTGCGATCCCGAGGTGTTGACCAGATGGATGGTGAGCTTTCCATCGAGCCGATTCACGGAGACGTCGACATCGGACGACCCTTTCACCTCCACCAGAGGCGTTGGGAGAAGCCGGCGGACCAGATCGCTCAGAAAGGCCCTCGCCTGGGGCGACCGATCGGCAAGGTATCCCCTGCTGAACGAGAAGTAGGTCGCGGCGATCTTCCCATCGCCCAGCGACGTGATCGACGACGCCGGTTGCGAGGCAGAGTTGGTATCGTTGGCCACATGCAGTGTGCCGAAAGCCCGCACATTCGGCCCGAGGACCGGCGTTTGCGTCGTATCGCGCGTCGCGTACAATCGGCCCTCGCACGCCAGATAGCGAGGCTCCTGCTGCGCGTCCTTGAGGGTGACGCCGAGCTCAGACGCGAAGAGGGATGCGGCGGCCGGACCGACGATCAGCAGATGGCCGCCGGTCTTTACGTAGTTCACCAGCTCTTCTTTGAACGCCGGCTCCAGGTAGTCGCATTCGGCGATCACGATCACCGGCCAATCCGCCGTGCGACCCGTCAGGTGATGTTCGCTGACGACATCCACCGACCACTGGCTCTCGAGCAGCGCCTGCAAGGTGCCGCTGATCCGCGACAGATCGCGATTGAACAGGCCGTTCATCTCGCGGTAGTGGGAGGCGGTCGAATAAAGCAGGGCCACCTGCGGCACGGGGACCGCGTGGTGACAGATCGCCTGCCGCTGCCGACAGAACTTTGCGACCTCCGCCATCACGGGGAGATTCTCCTCGCGAATCGAGCCGTCCCGTTTCTGCGTGTGGTAGAACTGGAAGCCGCCTCCCAGGGCCAGCACCACCGCGGCTTCACGCTGCAACTGCGGCGCGGATTTCTGCCTCGCTCCGTCCTTCGTAGGTCCCCGGGTGGCGAAGCTCCAGGCCATCAGGTCCCAGGGTTTGCCCTGGTGCGCCAGATACCGCGCCGACAGCCGGGCGGAATTGACGCTGTCCTCGGGCGAGTAATCCCCGGAGAGCCAGTCGACCGGGGCACAGACCTCCTCCGGCATGTGGTCCGTGAAAGCCCAGTTGCTGCAAAGCTGCATCGCCGGGTGCGTCTTCCTCACCTCGCCGATGTAATATCTCAGGTACTTGCGAAAGGCCTCCCGATTGAACTGGAGGAATTCGTACCAGTATGGTTCTCCCGGCTTACGCGGCACGGCGTCGATTGCCGTGGCCTCACGGAACGCCTTGAGCGCCGCATCTCCGTAGTCCGGCTGCGACGCCCAGCATTCGCCATCCACCCAGGCGCCATCGACGCCGTAGTCGCCCGCCAGCTCCCTCAGTTGCGGAATCAGGAGCTGGTCGGCGTAAGGACCGAAGAACGAGGTCGCGTTCTTGTTCTTCGAGCCGTCGGCATTCGTCACCGCCCAATCCGGATGAAGGCGGATCGCCTCCGAATCCCAGACACCGCTATAGTGCATGTACAGCGAAACGCCGCGCTCGGCAGTGACCTGCCGCCACAGCCGGAGCGGATCGCCGACGAAGCCGGGCGCCTGGTTGCCGACCTTGGTCGGATAGCTCGACAGGCCGGGATGCCCCTTGCAATCGATTTGGATGTAATCAGGCTTGGTCTGGTCGATCACTCGCTCGATCATTTCGCGCGTCGTGTTCTTGCCGATCTCCGTGCAATCGGTGCCCGCGTGAAAGTCGAAGTGCAGGCCGAAGAAGCTGTCGGCCCGTTTCAGACGAGGCGGATGCTTCTTTGCCGAAACGGCATCCAGCTTCGTCTTGATCGCCTGAACCTGCGTCACCTGCTCGGCAGCAAACGTCCCGACCGGCCCGGCCGGCGGATCGTAGTTCGGGCCCATGTCCAGCGTGACCACTCCGCCTTGGGCCAGGACCGACTTCATCCAAGCGGCCCACTGCTCGTCGGAATAGCGAGTGTCCCTGGCGCCCCAGCGCGAGCCAAGGTACGTCAGGGCGTGCCACTGGGAACCGGCCACCCAGCGGTCGGTCGGCACGAAGTCGAAGGGCTCGTTCAGTTCCCCTGCTGTGTAGTCCTCCGCCTGGGTCCAGCGAATCAGGCTCACGCCGGGGTTGAAGGTGACGATCGCCTTCGGGTTGCCATGCTTGACCGCGGCGGCGTACACCTGTGCGACCGCCTCGTTGAAGCCGATGTGCTCGTAGCCGCCGTCGAACCACCAGCCGGCCACCTTGTCGCCGTAGCGATCCGACCACTCCTGGATCACCTGCGCCCACTTCTTCGCGAACTCGACCGTGATCGGCTGATCCTTGGGGCCTTGTGGCAGCCCAAAGGCCTCCTGCGCGCGAACATCGCGATTGGGAACCTGGCACGGAAGGTACAGCATCAGCCTGATGCCTCTGGGCGCCAGCGCGCGATACAGGTCCAGCGGCAGGTCGCGTGTCGAACAGCGCTGCCCCGGCGCATAACCGGTGATGCGCTCGTAGGCGGAATTGGGCGAGTTCATGAACCCCGAATTCTGACCCAAGGTGAGCACGAAATACTTCGCTCCCATCGTCGCCACCTGGTCGGCCAGCGCGTCGACGTCGAAGTCCTTCACCCGCGCCAGCCCCTGGGCATCGCCCGGAAGGAAGTGCATGAATACGCCGTACCCCGCGTCCCTGAACCAGTCCGTGTTCGGGTTCCGGACCTCCGCCCGGGCGCGGATCGGCTGACACAGAGCAAGAGCCGCCATCCCCACGCACATCGGGACCACACGCCATCGCATCGCATTCGCTTGCCTCATCGACATGATCGCCTCCCTATCCGGAGTCTGAAGAGCGAAATCGCAGGACGCCCATCCCGACGCACGCCGCAATCGGGATCCGGCATCGACGCGAGTATAACTGATTTCCATCCCGCCGCCAGATGGAAACCGCTTGCGGAATGCGCGGTCAGAGATGATAATCAAACCACCGACACAGGCCAATCAGGAGAAGATCGATCATGGGCAGAAATGAACCGAACGATACCTCACGTCGCGCGTTTCTCAAGAACACGGGCCGCATCGCCGCGGGATCGGCATTTCTGGCGGCGGTGACGCCGCGCATTCACGCAGCGGAAGACAACAGCATCCGCGTCGCACTGGTCGGCTGCGGCGGACGCGGCTCGGGCGCTGCGGCCAACGCCATGGCGGCCAGGGGCGGCCCGATCAAGCTGTACGCGATGGCCGACCTCTTCGCCGACCGGCTTCAGCGCAGCTACAAGGGCCTGCTCGAAGCGGCCAGCGCGCCGAGGACGGGAGGCTCCGCCGACACGTGGATCATGGGCTATCAGGCCGATCAGATCGACGTCCCGCCGGAACGGCAGTTCCTCGGCTTCGACGCGTATCAGAAAGCTATCGACTGTTTGCGGCCGGGTGACGTCGTGATCCTCACGACGCCGGTGGCGTTCCGCTGGGTCCATTTTCGCTACGCGATCCAGAAAGGCATCAACGTCTTCATGGAGAAGCCGGTCACGGTGGATGGCCCGAGCACGCGCAAGATGCTCGAACTGGCCGCCGAATCGGAGCGGAAGAACCTGAAGGTGGGCGTCGGGCTGATGTGCCGTCACTGCAAGGCCCGCTGGGAACTCTACGACCGCATTGCGTCCGGCCAGATCGGTGACCTGCTGACCCTGCGCACCTACCGGCAGCACGGTCCGGCGGGGTTCTATGGTCCCAACCAGAGTAGCGAGAGCGAACTGCTCTGGCAGATCCGAAGCTACCTTGGCTTCTTCTGGGCCAGCGGCGGCCTCTTTCAGGACATCATCGCGCACAACGTCGACGAATGCTGCTGGATGAAGGGCGCCTGGCCGGTGAAGGCTGAAGGCTCCGGCGGTCGCTGCTATCGCGGCGGCGCGGTGGACCAGAATTTCGACCACTACGACGTCGAGTGCACGTTCGCCGACGGCGCCAAGCTCTTCATCTACGTCCGCGCCATGGAGGGCTGCCGCGGCGAGTTCGCCAGCTACGCACACGGAACCAGGGGCGCGGCGGTGATCTCGACCCACATGCACACGCCCGCCAAGTGCCGCATCTACAAGAGCCACGACTTCGCCAGGAGCAATCTCGTCTGGGCATTCCCTCAACCCGAGCCGAACCCCTATCAGCTCGAATGGGACGAGTTGATCGACGCGATTCGCAAGGACAAGCCGTTCAACGAGGCCAAACGCGGCACGGAGGCAAGCCTCGTCACCGCCATGGCCCGCCGGGCCGTTCACACCGGTCAGGTGGTGACATACGATGAGATGCTCAACTGCCGGGAGGAATTCGCCAAAGACGTGGACAAGCTGGCCGCCGATTCCGAGGCGCCCATCCATCCCGGTCCCGACGGCATGTACCCGGCGCCGCAGCCCGGTCTCGCGAAAGACCGGGAGTACGCGTAGATAGAATGTAGGGGCGAATAATTATTCGCCCGTACCAGGGGCGAATGATTATTCGCCCCTACGGCGTGTCGAGGAGGGCCTCGCCGATCCTGCCCAGGAACTCGGAGTAGATCTGGTCGGTCAGAGCGCCCTGATTCTGGTCGAGTCCCAGGCGAACGATCACCATGTTCCACTCGGGAATCACGAACATGTCGTTGTTGTTGTAGCCGCTGGCCGAGAACGCCCCGGCCGGGGCGCCCGGCCACCTGCGTCTGCCATCGGGTTTGGTCCCGTTCGTCCACCAGTTGAAACCGTAGACGCCCCGCCCGTCGGCGCCGCTGTCGCGCCAGAGCGGGATCGTGGCAGGCACCTGCGGCCGCGTCGCCATCCGGACCCATTCAGGACTGACCAACTGCCTGCCGTTCCAGTTGCCGTGGTTGAGAAACAGCAGCCCCAGCCGGGCCATCTGTCGGGCACAGATGAAGATGTGGTTATTGGAGTTGCCCGAGCCGCCATGGACGACGATCCCATCGATCGGGCCGAAGTCGCCCCAACGCCATTCGCGCGGGTCCATCCCGATCGGTTCGGCGATCCGCCGGCGGAACAGATCTGCGATTGGCTCGCGTGCGATGCGCGTCAGCACGTTGCCGAACTGGTTCATCGCCGAATCCCAGTACGCGTATTGCGTGCCGGGCGCGAACAGCGGCACGCCGCACGGGTCGAACGGCGTCGGGCTCGGGCCATGCCGATAGCTGCCGCGAGGCTCGTCGCCGACGGCGCGGTAGCCGCTGGTCATGGTGGTGAAATGCCGCAGCGTCACGCCCGGATACGCGGAGGCCATCGCCGGCACATGGTCCTTGGCCAGCGTCTCCAGCGTGGCTTTGCCGTCGTCGATCAGCAGGCCGAGCACGGTGCTGGTGAACGATTTCGTGCACGACCAGATGCCGTGGACCTCGCCCACCTCCGGCCCCTGCCAGATCGCGTGGCCGTGGCGGACGATCAGCATCTGATTCACGCCGTCGCGTCCGGCCTTGGAGCGTAGGAACTCGACCGCCTCGCCGAGCTTGGCGGCGTCCACGCCCTGCGATTGCGGCGTGGCCGGCGCCCAATCGTCGGCCGGAAACGTCATGCGGATGAGAAAGAGCACTGCGTCGCCCGCGAACGGAGGCCGAAATTCGCGATCGCCCGCCTGTACTTCGATCGTCTCGACAGCGATCTGCCGGCCCTTGCCCGGATCGAACCATTCGCACGTGTACGTGCCGGAAGGCAGTCGCACCGTGAACGAATCGCCCTGCCCTTCCGGCCGGAAGACCAGGTACTTCTTTCCGGCTTCGACCAGACAGTATTTCGTCGAGGCGACATCCGTAACCGGCACAGTCCTCGCCAGGTCCATCCCGGCGCGCCGGGACTGCCGGGCGTAGCCCAGGCTCTTGCGGATCGGGTCCCACTTCGGATCCGAGCCCGGCCCGAGGACCTCGCCGTCGTACGGGTCCATGAAGATCGGGTTGTGCCCTCGCAGAAAGCTCTTCCACACCCACGCCTGATTGCCGCCGGTGCCCCAGAGGTGGTCGGTGTCGTTGATGACGACCTTTCGCCCATCGGCCGCCGGCGGGTCGTCCCGGTAGCCCCCCTCGGGGTTGGGCGAGACCCAGTCGGCGGGACTGTCGAACAACGTCTCGTTCTTGCCGCCTTTGTACTGGAACGTCATGCCCACCGGGTGCTGCTGCGGCAGCGTCGCCTCGCAGGCCTTGATGAATCGAATCATGTGGTACTGCCAGGCGGTCGAAGGCGGATGGTTCTCATTCGAGATCTCGTAGAGCACGTTGTCGAAACCGTTGACCGTCTCGATCACCTTTCGAACGTACGCTTCCTGGATCGCGGTGACCGCCTCGTTGCCCAGCTCGTGGACCTCGACGCCGCTGCCATCGCCATTGGCGTCGCCATCGATCCCGTTGACGTTGTTCTTGGGATGGAACGGATGGCCCTCCCAGGCGCCGGAGGCGAACTGAAGGCCCCAGCCTTCGAACAGCATGACCGAGACGTAGATGCCATGCTCGCGGGCCAGCGCGAGGCGCGACCTCAGGCGGTCGAAGTATTCCGCGTCGAACTTCATCAGATCGAACCTGGGTTTGCCGTCGAGGGCCTCGCCCGGGCCCGTCCGGGCATAGGGCAGCGGCGCGATCGTGTGCCGCTTGTTCTGCTGATTGGCGGTCGTATCCCACCGGACCAGTTCCCACGTCCACAGGCGGATGAAGTTGTGGCCAAGCCCGGCCATCCAGTCGACGTACTTCGCGAAGTCGAACGCTGGCGGCGGATCGGTCGTGCCCATGTCGACGAGATTGGCCCAGGTGTGCGAGCCGGTCAGCAGAACCACCTCGCCGGTCGCGGCGTTCTGGAAATAGCGAGGATTGGCCGGACAGACCGCCAGCGGCCCCATCGCCTCACCGGCGGCAACGCCACAGAACCATGCCAAAATCAACACAGTGGCAGGGGCGATGCATGCATCGCCCATCCCGCGAGATCGGATTGGTGTCATCAGAGAGTCCTTTCCTTATCACGCTCGTTCGTCGTGAACCGCCTTTGGCGGCGTGTGGCAGCCTCAAGGCGTAGCCTTGGGGATGGCGAGGACAAGCGCCGCTTACGAATCAGGAGGCAGTGGCGCTTTCAGCCATCCCCAAGCCCTGCGGGCTTGAGGCTGCCACCCACTCTACCCACAGGATACCCGCTACCCGCTGTCCGACGCAATCCAAAGCCCCCTGCAGGGGCGTCCCGGCGCGCCGGGACGCCCCTGCTTCGTAGCAGGTAGGCCCTTACGGGCACACTACAGACGACGATCGCGCCACAGGAGCACCGCGAGGCGCAACATCAGATGGCCGAGCACAAGGACCACGAGGGCCACGGCCAGGCCGAGGACGGAATCGTCACAGGCCATAGAGCCGGCACACCTCCCGAAAGCCGCGCCAGGGGTCGTCCGTCTGGTAGTGCGCCAGCAGCGCCCGACGCAGAGGCTTGGGCATTTGCGCGTACCGCGCGAGAAACGCTTCGGCACCTCGGGGCGTGTCGTGGAACCAGCCGATCGCGCGGCGCAGGGGCGTGCGCGCCGGGCGTTTCACGCCGGGCCACGGCAGCAGCGGCGTCTGCGCCAGCAGGCGCGCGGCCGCCGCATCGGCGACGGCGCGGTCGGCCGGCGGCGGCGCCTCATTCCTTCTGCGGGTCATCCGGATCTCCTTTCCGTTCCACAAGCTCGTCGCGCAGGACGCGCACGGCGCGCGGGGCCTTGACCCCGAGCCGGCACGAGAACAGGCCCGTGCGCGCGACGAACACTTCGATGTCCGGGCCGATGTAGATCGATTGGCCTTTTCTTCGCGTCAGGAGCAGCATGGGGCTACCTCCTCCTTCCGGCCGAGAGGGCGGCGCAGCGAAGGTTGGCCTCTCGCGCTTGCTCGTCACCGACGGCGAAGCGCCCCGCGCACAGGGGACATCGCCCCCAGCCGGGGACCACGAGCATGTAGGGCGGCGTGATGATGTGACAGCGACAATGCGGGCAAACCAGATCCCCAAACGCCGACACCACGCAGGTCAGCATCCGCACAGTGTCAGGCGATACCGCTTCCGTTGGTGCGTAAGGCATAGAATTCCTTCCAGTGGAATGAACCGATAGTCCTTTTCGCGCAGGTCCCAGACGGGCCAGAGGTTCCGGCGGGCCGGATCGAACCGCAGGCGTTCGGCGTCGGCGCGTTTGACCGGCGCGCCGCGACAGATCATCCGCCGGACCGCCCCGTCCGTGCGCCGCACGAACACCACGCCGAAACGGTCGGCGCCGAACGATTCGAGCAGGGCGCGCACCTGCGCCGGGGCGACGGCGTGCGCGAAGTTCAGCCCCTCGGCGTAGCCGGTGATCCGCACGACGCCGTCGTCGTACGCCAGCGCGCCGACCAGCGCGCTGGCGAAGCAGCCAAGATAGTGACGGCGCCCGCCCCAGCTCAGGCGAGCCTGGAAGGCCCGCCCGGAAACGCGTACGCCGCGATACCCGCTGCGCCCGCGTCGCCAGCGCCCGGCGCGCACATTCCGCGCGTGGGTGACGGCCCGCAGGTTGCAGCGCCGGTTGTCGCGCCGATTGCCGTTGATGTGGTCGACCTCCAGCCCCGGCGCCGGCGGGCAGACCAGCCGGTGGAAGTACTCCTTGCGTCCGTGCGAACAGGTAAGCGCGTAGCCGCACGAGTGCGCATAGACGGGCGCTCCGGCGAGGCGCTCGGCGACGTCGACGTCGAGGAGCATCGCGCCGCCGGGCGGCAACGGAACCGAGGCGGCCGGGCCTTCAGGCGTTGGAACGATCGTGTACTCGAGGCGCATAGCCAAGCTCCTTCTTGAGAATGCTCACAAACATCGCGCGGGGATTGCGCGCCCGGGCGGCCGCGGCTTCCGTCGCGTAGCTCAGGACGATGGCGAAGATGTCGTCGCCGCGCTGCCCGGCTTCCACCTGGTCAATCACCCATGCGGTGATCCGCCGGTAGCACGTGCGGTCGCTGGCGCTGCGCGGGGGGAGCGTGCGCAGCAGCGTCTCGTGGAAGGCCAGGCCGCGCGTTCGAAGCGAAATCGAAAAGCTCATTTTTTTCTCCGAAGTGCGAGTCCGCCGCAGGCGGACCACCGAAATCGAAAGTTGGTTCCTCGAATTCGAATTCGAATTCGGGTTTCGGATTACTTCCTGAACTTTCGAATTCGCTTCGATTTCGAATTCGAAGTTGCAACTTCCGTGCCAGAACCCGATTCTGGAGCTGCACCATCGTGTTTTGAGGCGCCGTCCGGGCCCGCTGACGGATCGACGAACGCGACGAACCCCTCGTAGCGCCCCAGCTCCTGGGCCAGCGGCCCCTCGGGTCGGTACGCGGTCAGATGGCCGCAGGCTATGCCGACCGCGACCAGCAGCGTCTTGCGGCCGATCACGCCGGCCGCGTACGCGTCCCCCACGCGCGTCAGATCCTCGGCCCAACTGTCGTAGAGGCGCTGCGCCACGTCCCGGCCGAGCCGCGCCAGCAATTCGGAGCGCGCGGGCGACGGCGGCGCCTCAGGATCGCCGGGTTCATCTGTGAAAATGGGGGTTTGGTCCTGTGTGAAATTGGTGGATTGTTGCTTCTCTGTCATAATCGCATTCTCCCGAACACGCGCAGTCCGATCGCGCTGTGCGACGTGTCCCGCCGTCGCTTCATCCTTTGGGGCGCAGACGCTCCGCGCCGCATCCGCCTGAGGCGGAAAAACGCATTGTACGGGATCCCGGATGTTCCAACTCGTATCCGTCGCGGCCTCGCATCGCATCCCGCCCTCTGGCTTGGGAGGGCGGCAGCCTCACGGGTTGGACCGGCAGGAGCGCTGCGAGAGGCTGCCGCCAGACGCGAACCACGACGGATATAGCTCTCGGAAGCGCTTCCCATCGACTTCCACCCATAAGGTGCGCCCCGCCGCGGATTCGTGCAAGCGTTTTTTTGGAAAATCTGAAATATTTTCTTCCGGATGTCACCCGTGACATGTCACCGGAAATTCGAAGCAGCAAACGCGGTGACAACGCTGTCGTGACAAATCCGAAACAGGTGAAGTTTGAAGTGGGAAGTAGTGTCATCCGCCTTCGGCGGACCGGAAACTTCCATATCGACGGTCGCCGAGCAAGAGGCCTTTCGATGGTGGACTTCGGATTGCGGATTGCGGATTCCGTGCGCGTTGCTGTCCTTGTGGACACCCTACGAACCGGGCAGAGGCAGGGTGACCTTGAAGGTGGCGCCGACGGGCGGGCGGTTGATCAGCTCGATCTTCCCATCGTACCGATCGAGGATGTGCTCGACGACGCAGAGGCCCAGGCCGGTTCCTCCGGCGTGCGCCTTGGTCGTGAAGAAGGGCTGGAAGATCCGCTCGGCGTTCTCGGGCGCAACACCGCCGCAGGTGTCCTCGAAATACAACTCGATCTGCCCGTCGCGTGCCTGACCGTGGACCACCACCGCACGCGGAGCCGAACCGTCTGAGGCCTGGATGGCGTTCATCAACAGCGCGAAGAACAACTGCTCCATGTCGTTGACGCGAGCGCGAAACCTCGGCAACCCTTCCAGGCCCCGAACCGAGACCTCGACCTGCGCGCTGCGAGCCGCTTCGGCCGTCAGGCGGATCATCTGATCGGCGACCGCCGGCAGATGGACGTCGAACGACTGCCGGGGCGACGACGAGCGGGCAAACCCTCGAAACCGCTCCACGATGGCCGTCATCGTGGTCACCTCTTCCACACAGCCCTGGAGGTCTTCTGCGATGGTACAGACGCCGCCTCTTCGGACGGCCTCCAGCGCATTCTGGATCGAAAGGCGCAACACTGTCAGCGGCTGCGTCAGCTCGTGCGCCACCATCGCGCTCATCGTGCCCAGCGATGCCAACCGATCGGCCCGCGCGATCTGCTCGCGATAGTCTTCGACCTGCTGCCGCACACGGACCAGATCGTCGATATCCCGAGCGACAACGAGAGCCGCCGACGTCCCGCCCATCGTCAACGGCTCGAACGCGACGTTGAACCAGCGCATGGGCTCCGCGATGGGCGCCAGGACGGTCGCCTTCACCGCCTGGCCGGTACGGACGGCCTGGCGAATGAGCGCCACCTGTTCGTCGGCAAACGGCTGGGGGAAGAAGTCCTGCACGCGCCGGCCAACCATTCCCTCCGCGGACGCGCCGAACCGCCGGGCGAGGACATCGTTGACAAAGAGGATCTCGCCGTCTTCCGTCACCGTGGCGATGGCGTCGCCGGCGCTCTCGACCAGGGTGCGGTACTTCTGCTCGCCTTCCCGCAGATCGAGTTCCACCCGCCGGCGGCGGTCCACCTCCGCCTCCAGAGCGGCCGTACGCTCCTTGACACGCAGCTCCAGTCCATCCTTCGCCCGCTGCAGCGCCGCTTCGGCCTGTTTGAGCGCCGTGACATCCGTCACCGTCCCGAGGATCGCCCACTGCCCGTCGTACGGGATCAGTCTAGTGGCCAGGATCGCTTCGATCCGCTGCCCGTCGCGCGTGGTGAGCGTGTACTCGACCGGAGGGACCTCCCGGCCCATCGCGTGCAGACGGAAGTTCTCCATGACGCGGTCCCGGTGCTCCGGCACGATCAGCGCCAGGAAGTCGAAGTCCGGGGCATAGAATTCCTCCTTCGTGTACCCCATGCATTCTTCGCACCGCGGATTGGCATAGACCACGCGCCCGCGATGGTTGATGAAGATCATGTTGGGAGACTGCTCGGCCAGGTTTCGGAACTTCTCTTCCGACTCGCGCAGCGCCGCTTCGGCCCGCTTTAGTGGTGTGATGTCGATATTGACGCCGAGAATGCCAAGGATGGCATCGCCGTCGCGGATGGGCGAGATGATGTTGTAGTAGTGTCCCGGCTTGTCGTGCGGGGCCATCCGGACCTCGCCCCGGACAACTTCCCCGGCGAGGGCCCGCCGGTTGTTGCTCCGCCACAGCGCCAGGGTGGCCTCGTCCGGACAGAGATCTTCGGGCCGCCGGCCGGTGCAATCGCCCCAGTGCTCGCGGGCGACGGAATTGAACATGGTGTAGCGTCCGTCGTCGTCGAGCATGAAGAAGTCGAAGGGCAGACTCTCCACCGCCGCCCTCAGGCGGGCCCGGCTTTCTCGCAGCGCTTCTTCCGCTTCCTTTCGAACGGTGATGTCCTGGGCGACGCCGGCCATCCGGCAGACACGGCCGTTGCGGTCGCGGACCGCGTAGGCCCGATCGGAAACCCAGCGGATCGTCCCGTCGGGCCGGACGATGCGGTACTCGCGAGGCTCACCCCCACCGGTCTCCACCGCCCTGGCAAAGGAGGCGCGAGCGAATTCGCGATCGTCGGGATGGATGCTCTGCCCCCATTCCTCATAGCGGTCATAGAGGGCCTCGACGGAGCGTCCCCAGATCTCCTCGTAGGCCGGGCTGGTGTAGATCACCTTCTGCGCGAGCCAGTCGAAGATCCAGAACACATCGTGGACGTTGTCGGCCATCTCCTGAAGGTGGCATTCGGATGCCTGTGCCGTCCCTTCCGTGCCCGTGCGACGGGCCACCTCCCGTCGCACGGCACACTCGATGTGCCGTGACTCCAACTCGGCGATCCGGCGGCGCAGATGCGCATTGTCTTCAACGAGGGCCTCGATGGTTTGTCCGGATACGTCTCGGGGTTCGTTCTGGTTGCCGTGCTCGTCAGTGGCCATCGTGGTGCACCTCCAAGAAATCCAAGCAGCGGAAACTCCGCCCCGGTGGATCCGCCACAGGCGCAACCGGGACTAGCGCGGCCCCCACCCCACGCATCTACCCTCTATATTACCAGAATGAGTGCCTTCTGTCACCCTCCTTTCGATCCCTTGGGGCGAACAAGGGCCCAAGGGACCGAAGAGACAGACGCTCGTCAGTGGACGAACTTCTCGAGGGTCTTGGCTTCGAGACGCGTGACGTCGCACGTCTCCATCTGGACCTCGCCCTGCGAATCGTGCTCGGCCTGGAGAGGTTTGTACGCCAGGCGGCAGATGAACACGCCGACCTCGCGGGTTTTGAGTTTGAGCGTCGGGGGCCAGAAGAGGTCCTCTTTCTGGACCAGTTCCTTGCCGATGGCCTCGGTGGCCCGTCCGGAGAAGCCGAACAGCGCCAGTGTGATCGACTTGCGGCGATGGTCGTTGACCGCGATGACCACGCCGGCGTCCTGTTCCTCTCGCACCCACGGACAGATCACCCAGTTGCCCCGGTCATTGAGAAAATGTACGCCGGGGGTGGTGCTGTCCTTCTGCTGGAACGGGTTGTGAGGGCCGCCGAAGCAGCTCGGCGTGTTCTGATCGCTCTGGCGGTACACGCTGAAAAACGGCACGCACGGCGGTCCCGAAGGCGGCGTGAACGGCTTGCACCCGAACAGGTCCGCCACGAAGAACTCCAGAAGGTAGTTTACCCGCTGGCTGCCGATGAGGATCACCGTGCCGGGATTGGGATTCTGCTGCGTTTGTCGGAAGACCTCGCGGGTCCGGCTCATATCGTCGCTCAGGAGCCTCTGGTCCACGATGTGATCGGCAGGCGAGTAGCGGAACGGAAGGTACCGCAAGTTCAGGTGCGGCGCGGGCGTGCCCCCCTTGGTTCCGGCCGAAAGCTGCTGAACCATCTCGGAGGCCACCGTCGAGTCGCGACGCGAGATCCAGCGCCAGGTGATTTCGCTGGTGCTGCTGGGCTGATACTCGCCCAGGAAGATCGTCACCTCGCCCCCCTGGCGGGCCATCGCGTTCCAGAGCGGCGCCCGTCCGATCCCGAACAGCCCGCCGGGAAGCTCGTCGGCCGGGACTCCCCTCTCCGCCAGCCAACTGCTCAGCCGGCTGAGCAGCACGAAGCTCACGCTGGCCGCACGGTCGTTGTACAGCCGGGCGATCGTGTGCCGATTGACGCCGGACCAGTCCGACAGGTCGCCAATCACCCCGTGATAGTCAAGACCGTAGCGGCTCAATAACTCCTTCAAACGGAATTCCACCTTCATGAGCGACTCTCCTATCGACAATGGCCCTTGACGAGACCACCACACCTTAATATGGCACATCTATATGCCGTTTCCCTGCTGAACTCAGCAGGAGATATGGCCAGTACAGTAGCCATTTCCTGGCGACCTGGTCAGTCGCCGCAACCGGTGTCACTACCCCTGCAAAAGCCGTCTGCTTGACTGGGCCGATCTATACGACGTATGCTCTTTTCCGGATTTCAAGTCCGTTCGTTCGGGAAAATGTGATCTGATGGTAACCAATATCGGACGCTGGGAAAAGGCCAATAATTGTAGCAGCGCGTTGCCCTGCCTGTTGCCGCTTCGCGTAAGCTGTCAGCCGACAGCACGACGCGATACCTCATCGACCTGGCCGTCCCCTGCCGAAATCATCCAGAGGAGCTACCCATGCCGTGTTCGGACCGCGAACATGCTCTCTTTCGTCTCGAAAACGCCCCTTACCGATCGCGTACGACCGATGCGGCCACAGAGATGATCCTGCAGGATCCCTCCGAGAGCGCCGTAATCCGGGCCCTTCACGCCTCTCGGACGGCTCCGGTGGCGTTGGAGGCCCTCAGCGCCATGCAGACCGAATCGGACGACGTATTCGAAGCCGTCAGGCACGCGATCGGCAGCGACCTGTGTAAGAGCTGGGCTCTGTTCGACAGCCTGCACCGCCTGCCCTGGTACGGCGGGATTCGGGCCTTCCTGAGTCTGCCCGACCCGCCGCAATCGTCCCCCTGTGCATATGCATTCTATATCCTCGCCCGCAACAAGATCTTCATCCCGCCCCACGTCTCGGGTGATCCGTTCGACCGCTGCTTTCACGCCATGTGGCGACTGGCCTCGGCGGCAAAGACCGGCGACTGGCGTCGGCCCGACGACGGCGTCCTCACGGTCCTTGAGATGATCGAGACCCATCTGAACCGTCCGGAGCCCGACGAATTCATCGTATATTTCGCCTCGCTCGTGCTGGGTCAGATTGATTCCGTCGACATGGTGACGAAGAACCTCAGGAACCACAAGAGGCGGCGCAGTCATCCGGCCGTTCGGCGCGTGGCGGCCCTGGCGCTGCGTCACCTGAGAGACGCCTTGCCGCCTGAGCTACAGGGTGACAGTGCCGACTACGAGCGTCCGACCTCCGGCATCCTCTCGCGTCTGGCGGCCGTGCCCGCGACAATGGCGTTGCCCGTAATCGGCGCCGTGCTGGGTCTTTTCCGAAACACCGCCAGGGAATGACCGCCGCCTGTCACTGTATCACGCTTGTCCGTATCGCCGTGCGAACGCGCTGAAGAGCGCATCGAGTTCGGCCGGCGGTGGGGATTGCTCGATGAGAATTGCCAGGCCTTCGGGCCTCAGCGATTCGGCGAGAGTCAGCACCTCTTGGGCCGGACAGAAGATCAGCAGCGATCTTCCCTTGCTCTGAATCCGCTTGAGCATGTCCAACCACGCCAGGGCGGATGGGCTGCCTGCGCCCGGCGTGAACTGGATCGCATCGATCTCGGTTACCTCCAGCAGTGCTTCGATGTGCCTGGCGGCATCGGGCCCGTCGAGGTGGAAGACGGCGCGGCCTGCGGCAGCCGCCTCCCGCGCAATCTCCGGCAGGAACAGCTCGCGAAAATGCGCCGGCCCGATCAGCGCGTTGAAATCGCAGGCGGGCACCGCATACGGACGGTTCGACCACAGCCCCAGCCAGTGGATCAGTCCCGCGCCGCGCTCCAGGGAAAGAGCGTAGAGATTCGCGAACGCCTTCTGCCAACTCGCGTAGATCGCATCGACCGCGGATTTGACCGTCTGGGGCCGGGTGACGACGTCCAGGCACAATTGCTCCGAACCGCGAAGGTTCAGGAGCACGTCCGCCGCCGCACCGAGGTCCGGCGTGCAGACGAGGTACCGCCCCGCCGCATCTTGTGCCACCCGCTGCGTCAAATCGCACAGCAGACGCCAGTCCGGATGATCGTCGGGAATCGTCCAGTCGGGCGCGTTCGACCAGTCATCGTCGATGAACGCATGCGTCCAGCTCGTATCGGAACGCACCAGCCGCCGACCTCCGAGAAGACTGCTCAGCAGCACGGGCCCAAAGTCCACGCGAATGCGAGGCAGCATATCGCCGACGCGATGGACCTGCTGCATGTCGAGCATCTTCTCGCGGAACCAGACGTCGGGCTCGTGCATCAGTTCCAGCCGGCGCGTGATCGGCCGCTCCGGACGCATGTCGGCCTCCGCCAGAAACACGGGCCGATCGAGCAGATCGTGATGCCACCAGGCCTCCAGACGCCGTGCGATCTGAGGGAAGTCCTCACAGAATTCCAGCGGCTGCTGCGCGATCGCCGTCAGTCTGTCGGTCCACGAGGGGATCTGGTCCATCGGCGTATTCATCAGCCTCTCAGGAGCGCCTGCATCACCACCACGCACAACACGCAGATCGCGAATGTCACGAGAAAGCCCAGCCACGTCTGGCGCGTGGGCTTGACGATGAACAGCCCGCCGGCAGTGAGCCATCGCTGCGATGGCGGGACCGCCTCGTCGAGCGGCAGAGCGAGCTTCGCCTCCTGGCCGATGGGCACGTAGATCTTCGTGAGGAACCGTTCGAGGGCTTCCCGCTTCGGAGGGCGCGTGACGAGGCTGCCGACGATCCCCGCGACAACGCCCGCCAGAATCGGCACGGCAATGGTCACATGCCTGGGCAAACCGCCGACATAGCGGGTGACTACGAAAGCGGCGACCGCCGAGATCGTGCCACAGAACATTCCGGCAGTGTTCATCCTTCGCCAGAGAATCCCCATCGCGGTCGAGACGCCCACCAGGCTGAGGATATTGAAGTAGTCCAGGATCGCGCTGACGACGCTCTGTCGCATGAGGACCGCGACGACCAGCGAGATCAGCACGACGACCACGCCGGCGATGCGCGTGACACGCACCATTTGCCTTCCGTCGGCGTCGGGCCGGACGTAGACGCGGTAGATGTTCTCGGAAAACAGCCCGGCCACTGTGATCTGAAACGCGTCGCCCGACGACATCGCGGCCGCCAGTACGCAGGCGAGCATCACGCCCTGCAGGACGGGCGAGAGCAGCATGCGGATCGAGTCGCCGAAGGCGGCGTCGGGATGAATCGCCGAGCCGGTCTCGAGCAGGTAGGCCAGCCAGGCCAGCCCCAGCAGGCACCAGCCGATAGTGCAGATTCGCTTGAGCATGTTGCCGTAGGTGAAGCCGACCCGCCCTTCCCACTCGGTGCGGCCCGCCCCGCAGATCGGGATCAGGTGCGGAAAGGCCAGCGCGCTCAGCGGCGCGTTGATGCACAGCAGGATCACCGTCCACAGATCGAACACACTCGGATCGAACAGACTCAGCAGATTGCCCAGGTCCGTCCGGGCCGCCAGCGTCTGGCGCATACCCGCCAGACCGCCGACCTCTTTGAGATTCAGCGCCATCGGGATCGCGATCACCGACAGCGCAATGATCATCAGGCCCTGGACCATGTCCGTGCGAATCGCGGCAACGATGCCGCCCCAATAGCTGTACACCAGGAAAACCGCAGTGGTCACCAGGAGAATCCCGAAGAACCACGCCTCGCTTTCCCGCTCGCTCGACGCGGTCGCCTCGGTTTGGCCCGCACCGGCGGGCGTTTTCTGCGGCTCGACCGAGACCGCCTCCATCGTCGCCTTGCCCATCAGTCCCTGCGCGGTCCGCGCGGTCGCCAGCAGAACGCTCGCCAGGCAGACGATCATCCCGGCGGCGGCCACGACGATGTACAGGGCGCTGGCGGGCTTGCCGAACCGCTCCTGGAAGAAATCGGCCAGCGTGAGGCATCGCATCCGGCGGACGATCGGCGCGATCAGCCAATAGAAAGGCGTGCCGAACATCCACATCCACGAGACCCAGATGCCCGAGGCACCGCCGGAGACCGTCTTGCTCACGACGCCTGCGACGTCGCCCGGATTGGTGCCGGCGCCGAAGGCGTGCATCACCATCATCCAGACACCAAACCGCCGATGGCCCAGCAGATACCCTTCCTGGTCCCGGACGTCCCGCTTGCTCCACCAGCCCA
>CAZOFX010000023.1:0-65332 GCA_964579055.1 uncultured Pirellulales bacterium | reverse complement strand
GATCGAACTGGTACTGAATGTACAGAGGCTCGGCGCCGGGCATGGCCAGCCACATGTCGGTGCTCTCGGTCGAGGCCTGATCGTCGGCGTTGATGCCGGAGCCGTCGACCGTCCGCTGTGCTGTGGACAGGGCGTCGGAAGTCCCATTGCTGGTGGCGACGATGTTCGTAATCGCGTAGGCGAACGGCTCGCTTGTGAAGCTCCAGACCTCACCCTTGTAGATCGTGTTGTCGGGCGCCGCGTTGACCTCGTCGACACGCCAGTAGTACGTCGTCTCGAAATCGAGCACACCGGCCGGATCGTAACTGGTTGCCGCCTGCCCCTGGCTGACGAGCACACCCCTCGGATTGGCGCGGCTCGCCGCGTTGACGTCGTCAAACGAAGTCCCGAAGTACACGTCGTGCGTTGCGGCGAACTCACCGGCCGTCCAACTCAGCACCACATCCCGCGGTACGTCGACCGCCTCGTTCTCCGGGGCAGGGCTCTGAGCCAGCGACTGATCTGCCAGGCCCGACATGATCTTGACAACTTCGGCATCGGCAATCGCTCTGTGGTAGACCTGGACATCGTCGACCATGCCTGTGAAATACTCACCACCGTTCCATTGGCCGATGTGCGTATCACCGGTGGTCCCTTTGTAGGGCGTGGCCGCTGCCTGGGCTACCATCTCCCCGTTGATGTAGATGCGTCGATTCTGATTCTCGAAATCGTACCAGAGCGCGACATGATACCAGTTGTCCACCTGCAACACCCCGGCAGGCGAATCCAGGTCGTTGTTGTAGAATCCCATCCGAATGGTGCCGCCTGCGACGACCCGAAAATGCAGACTCGTATCCGTGGCGCCGGCCTGGACCTGGGCAAAGAAGATATGGTCGCTGCTGGTTTGGCCCGGATTGACCCACATCGCAATCGTGAAACTCTGGTCATTGAACGGGATGTGCGGCGCGTTGACGTACGAATCCGAACCGTTGAATTGCAGGGCGGTGCCCAGCACGCCCGGCACCCAGAGGGCGCCGCCTTCGACGGTGCCGTCGTTGCCGTTGCCACTGCCATCCGCCGCGGCAGTCCCGGCCCCTTCGTCAAGAGGCCACCAAGCCACGAGAGTCGGGTCGAGGCCGGCCATAGCCGACAGCGCCGGGCCCAGTACAGCCAAAAGGATCACTAAAAGAGATGCTTTCTTACACATGTTCGTCCTCCTATAAGAAACGGTCAAAACCTGTACCCCTGTGCCTGCCAAAAGCCGGAACGTGTCTTGGACGAAGATTCTTCTTCGGGGCAATCGGGGTATCCTTCACAATATGGGGAAACGACGTCAGAATGCGCGCACGTAACTCCTTCTCTGTGCAAGTTACAAGCTGCTGGAATCGACGAAAGGACATAGGAGTGTATGGAGACATCCTCCGCAGGAGTCCCCATTCTGTCTCATACCTGGCAGAACACCCTGTGCTACGACCTCCGACCGATACAGGCACCCGCTCGCGGCCCGCAGGCCGCAATGCATGAGCAAGTTCCAAAAGCCTGTCTAAACTAACTCCTTTGTACCAAATTCCTGTCACGCAGGCAACCTTTTTTCCCGTTCCGGCGGAATCCTTTTTGGCCCGAATGACCTGCGGCCACAGGTCTGGAAGTGGGATTCGGGGACGCAAATGGGCCCTGGAGGCCTGCTCTGAGTGACATTGGACGCGTCGGACGTGCGAGAGCGGCCCATAGAAGGTGAGTCTGTCACTCGTAGAAGAGGGCGATCGTGTAGCTGATTAGCAGCAGGCCGCCCAGCAGGAACACGTAGACCACGTGCTGATAAGACAGGCTCAACGTGAACGTCATGCCCGCGACGGTCAGAATGACCGCTACTCCCGACGGGGTGCCCGCAATGCCAGCGATAGTGGCGGCCGCACCGACCTGGATGGACGCGGCGGTGACAGTGGTCGCCGCCGAGGCGCTGTCGGCCGGGGCCGTCAGCAGGCCGAACAGCCCCAAAGCGGTCAGCAGAAGGCCCTTGCCGAACCCCCGTTTGGTCAGCCGGCGGTTGAGCGAGTGCCGGGCCCGAAAGAACAGCACGCGGGCCCGCAGCTCTTTGCAGTCCATCATCTCAGCGATCTCGGCGAAAGACAACTGCTCGTAGCAGCGCAGCGTCAGAACGCTTCGATAGGTCAGCTTCAGTTGGGCCATCGCATCGACCACCGCCTCGGCCAGCTCTCGTCGCATCAGCCGGTCCAGCCCGTCGTCGTGGTCGCGGGCAAGGTAGTCCAGCAGGCGTCGGCGGCTCATCGACGAGAATTCGACCTGCTGGGCGCGAGCCCGTTCCCGGTAGTAGTGCTGGACCTGGCCCAGGGCGGTCCGGAACAGCCAGGGCCAGAATCGATCCGGGTGCTCGATGTCTTTGATGCTCTCGATCATTTTCAACAACGTCTCCTGCAAGAGGTCCTGGGTCAGGTCGTGGTTGAGGGTCAGCCGATTGATGTAGGCGTAGAGTCTGCCCGTCACCACCTGGGCCAGGTGGTCCATGGCCTGCTGGTCCCCCCGTTGTGCCTGCCGGACCAGCTCGACGATATCGATCTCCGTACACATAGGCGTTGCTCGCTGGGTATAGTCCCGGTTCTTTCGCTTCGTTACACTCCTTTCCGGGATTTTCTTCTGTCGGGAGTATAACGGGCCTTGTCCGGCTCGGACGACTGCAAAATCGGCCCTCCTTTGGACCTCTCGGCACTGAAGTGGCATTTTTCTGCGAATCGGCGTAACGAACTGCCGACGACCTGGACTGAACTGCGAGAAGCGGACGGGTGAGGTGGGCAATGGGCCGCCGCGCGGAGGGACGGCCCATTGCCCTGCCGCCTGGAAAGCCAGGGGAACCCAGCGTCGCGTGACGGCGGGCGTCGCGTGACGGCGGGCGTCGCAGATGGCACGGAGCAAGAGGGGGACGGGTGCTTGTGAGCGGGCACTGCTTTTGGTAACATGGCGTGGGCCCCAGGCCGGCCGGGGAGTGTTCTGGGCCGGGCTTGCGGGCCGCAATGGACGACCATGGAAAGGAGTGCCTGGCTCATGTCACCGCAACGATGCGTTTGTCTGTCGTTTCTTCTCGTGCTTTCCATCTTCTCGCCGGTCCAGGGGGCAGTGAAAGTCTGGCAGGAGCCGCTGACGATCCCCACCTACAGGCTGGATGCGCCCGACACCAACCCCCGCTTCTACACCAACGAATCTTATCAGGGCGCACAGAAGCGGATCTGCCCGTACGCGATGCAGGACGGCGTGACGAACGTGCGGGAGGAGCAGACCTACACGGCCCTGTACCTGGAAAACGAGTACATCAAGCTGTGCATCCTGCCCGAGATCGGCGGGCGGCTGTTCTACGCGACCGACAAGACCAACAATTACGAGATCTTCTACCGGCAGAGCGTGATCAAGCCGGCGCTGATCGGCATGCTCGGCGCGTGGATCTCCGGCGGCATCGAATGGTGCGTCTTCCACCATCATCGCAACACGACGTACATGCCTGTCGATTACACGCTGGCGGAGAACGCCGACGGAAGCAAGACGATCTGGTTCGGCGAGACCGAGCGGCGTCATCGCATGAAGTGGCTGATCGGCGTGACGCTCCATCCCGGCCGGTCGAACATCGAGACGACGGTCAAGCTGTTCAACCGGACGGCCCAGCCGCACTCGATCCTCTACTGGGCCAACGTCGCGGTTCACGTCAACGACGATTACCAGGTGATCTTCCCGCCGAGCGTCACCGCCGCGACGTATCACTCGAAGAACGACTTTGCCCATTGGCCGATCGCCGACGAGACCTATCGCGGCACGGACTACCGAGGCGTGGACCTGAGCTGGTGGAAGAACCACCCCGAACCGGTCTCGTTCTTCGCCTGGGACCTCCAGGAGGACTTCATGGGCGGCTACGACCACGGCCAGGAGGCGGGGGTCGTTCACGTGGGCAACCATCAGGTCGTCTGCGGGGCCAAGCTGTGGGAGTGGAGCCCCGGGCCGAACGGGCGCATGTGGGACAAGATCCTCACCGACACGGACGGGCCGTACGCCGAGCTGATGGTCGGCGCCTTCTCGGACAACCAGCCCGACTACAGTTGGATCAAGCCCTATGAGGTCAAGACGTTCCAGCAATGCTGGTATCCGATCCGCGAGATCGGAGGCTTCAAGAACGCCAATCTCGACGCCGCAGTCAATCTCGAACTGGCCGACGGCAAGGCTAAGGTGGGATTCAACGCGACGGCGCCGCACAAGAAAGCCAGGGCGTTGCTGACGGCCTCCGGCGTGACGGTCCTGGACCAGACCATTGCCATCGGCCCCGACCAGCCGTTCGTGACGGAAGTAGCGGTCCCGGAGGCCGTCAAGGCCACTGATCTGCGGGCCTCGCTTCTCTCGGAGTCGGGGCAGGAACTGATCGTCTATCAGCCTGTCCATCGTGAATACGATCCGAACCTGCCGGAGGTCGTGAAGAATCCGCCGGCGCCCAAGGACATCCAAACGGTCGAGGAGTTGTACCTGACCGGGCTGCGCGTCGAGCAGATTCATAACCCCAGGGTCAATCCGTTCGACTATTACGAAGAGGCCCTGCGGCGCGACCCGAACGACACGCGGACCAACACGATCGTGGGAATCAACTACAACAAGCGGGCGATGTATGCCAAGGCCGAAGAGCACCTGCGCCGTGCGGTGACGAGACTGTCGACCGACTACACGCGGCCGGTCGACACCGAAGCCCTGTTCCATCTGGGGGTGGCGCTGCGCGCCCAGGGCAAGATCGATGAAGCGTACGACACGTTCTATCGATCCACGTGGGACTACGCTTTCCATTCGGCCGGCTACCACCAGCTTGCCGAGCTGTCGTGCGGCAGGGGCCACTGGGCTGCCGCGCTCGAGCAGATCGACAAGTCGTTGGCCACCAATACCGCGAACACAAAGTTACTGAATCTCAAGACTGCCGTGCTGCGACACCAGGGCGATCGCAAGCAGGCCCGAACGCTCGCGCAGCAGGGACTCGCCGACGATCCGCTGGACTTTATCGCGATGAACGAGTTGTACCTGATCCAGACGGCCCTCGGACAGGAACGCCGGGCCGCCGGCACGCTCGCGAAGCTGGAACAGACAATGCAGCGCAACGTGCAGGCCTATCTCGAACTGGCGACGGATTACATGGGCTGGGGCCTCTGGGACGAGGCGGTCGAGGTGCTCACGCGCGCCGTGCGCGACAAGACGGATGCGGCGGGCCTGTATCCGCTGGTGTACTACTATCTCGGCTACATCCATCGGCAACAGGGCGATGTCGAAGCGTCCAGACAGCTCTTCGCGCTGGCGCCGACGATGCCGCCGGAATACTGCTTCCCGTTCCGGCATGAGTCGATTGCCGCGCTGGAAGCTGCACTTGAGAACAATCCGAATGACGCTCGCGCGCTGTACTATCTCGGAAACGCGCTCTACGATGTGCAGCCCGAGCAAGCCATCGCTCACTGGGAACGTGCCGCCGTCCTCGATCCATCCTTTGCGCTGGCTCATCGCAATCTCGGATGGGCCTACTACAGAACCCAGAACGATGTTCCGAAGGCAATCGCCAGCTATGAGAAGGCTATCGCGTGCAACGGCGAGGATGCGCGTCTATTCGCCGAGCTGGATCAGTTGTACGAGATGGGCAACGTGGACCCTGCCAGGCGGTTGGAGGTCCTTCAGAAGCACCACGCCACGGTTGTCAAACGCAACGACAGCTTTGTCTGTGAGATCACGGCGATGGTTCTGACGGGCCACTACGACCAGGCCATCGCGAACCTGGAGAACCACCATTTCCACGTCCGGGAAGGAGGCGGTGAGATTCACGACGTCTTCGTGGACGCGCATCTGCTTCGGGGGATCGCACGGCTCAAGGACAACCAGCCGCAGAAGGCTTTGGAGGATTTCCTCGCAGCGGCAGACTATCCTGAGAACCTCTCGGTCGGCCAGCCTCAGAGCGATCCTCGTGCCGCCCAGGTGGCCTACTACACCGCCCGGGCCCATGAGGCTCTCGGCGATGCAGAGAAGGCGAAGAGCTTCTATGAGAAAGCCGCTTCCGAGGAAGGTGTGCGCTGGGCTCCTGAATCGCGGTTCTACCGTGCGATGGCCATGCGGCAGATCGGCCAGGAGGAGCAGGCGAAAGAGGTCTTCGAGGAACTGATCCGAACAGGAACCGAGCGTATCGAGCGGGACGAGCAGGCCGATTTCTTCGCCAAGTTCGGCGAACAGCAGGCCCGGCAGGTGCGGCTGGCCTCCGCCCATTACCTGCTGGGGCTGGGCTATCTGGGCGCCGGACGGCCGGATGACGCCCGCAACGAGTTCGGCCAGGCCGCCCGGCTCAACGTCAGCCACGTCTGGGCGAAGGCCCAACTGGAGGCACTGCGGTAACCGAGAATCCTCAGGCCCAAGAGCCTATCGGGCTTGCCCGATGCAGAAGAGACTTCGTTCCGAACGGATGAATAGAAAGCCTTCAGAAATGGCGGGACTGGCGTAGCAGGCCTCGCGGAGGTCGTTTTCTGCAAGGACTCTGAATTCGGGCCCATCCTGAATGATGGTGGTCGTGCCTTTTTCCGAAAGAAAATAGATCTTCCCGTCGGCCCATATGGGAGAAGCGGAGAACTTGCCTCCGAGCCGATCCTTCCAGATGACCTGGCCGGTCGTGCCTTGGAGGCATTTGACGATGCCGCTCTCCGTGATCAGGTAGAGATAGGGCTCGACATAGAGCATGGAGGGGACCTTCGGGACGTCGTCGCCGGACTGCCAGGCAATATGGGTCTTGGTGACGTCACCTTGTCCGTCGGGGCGGATCGCACGGATGGCGGATTCTCCGAATCCTGACGTCGCGAAGATCAGAGTCTCGTCGCCGACGATTGAGGGAACGACGCCTTCGCCTGGGCTTGACACGGTCCACAGTCGATCGCCCGTCTTCAGATCGAAGCCCTGGACGACGTCGCCGGCGCCGCTGACAAGCTGATCACCGCCGTGGATCGTGACGACGATCGGCACGACGTGAGCAATCCGTGAACTGCCGCGTGTGCCTTGCCATCGCGTCTGTCCCGTGTTCTTGTCGACGGCCAGGATGACAGCCTTGTCCCACGGAACCTGCCACCCCACCTTCTTGTCGGGTCCGGGACTGCTTGCGTCGAACGGCATGATGACCAGATCGTCATACAGAACGGGCGAGACCGCCAGCCCGTGCTCGCTGTAGTACTCGAGATCGCCGTTGACCCAGGCGACCTCGCCGGTCATGGCCACGGCGACGATTCGGCCGTCGCAAGCTGCGACGTAGACTCGTTCGCCGTCGGTGGCCGGTGTGCTCGTAGCATACGAGTTCTGCCTGGACTTATGTCCGGGCCTCTGGCGGAGGATCTCCCTGTCCCAGAGGACGTGCCCATCGGAACGGTCGAGAACGAGCAGGCGAAGCGACGCCCCTTCGTCGGTCGCGGTTGTGAGGAAGACCCGGCTGCCATAGACGATGGGCGATGAGACTCCTTCGCCCGGGATCGGTTGCTTCCAGACGATTCCTTCTGTAGGGCTCCATCGCGTCGGGATCATCGTCTCGTGAGATATACCCTGCCTGGTCGGCCCACGAAAACACGGCCAGTTCTCCGCCTGAGCCACGCCACCGGAGTACCATGCTGTGACCAACAACAGGCCTACTGCTGCGATTGTCGTTTTCATGTTCAGCCTTTCGTGCCAGGATGCCGGAATCGCATTGGGCCGTGGGGATTCCACAGGCACATCAGCGGGTCCCGAGGGGGCGCTGTGCGACACGAGACAGGATACCAGGACTCTGCGGGCACGCACGTTCTTTCTGTGCTCCGCAGACGCCCGCGGAAGGCACGGAGCCTCAGCGTACGGGTGATGCGGAACGACATTTTTGTCGGTAGGGCTGGCGTGTGTAAACAGTTTTGTAGTTTTGGAGAAGGCCCGCACCGTACCGTCAAGCCGTAACTGCTTTTGAGGCAAAAGTTTGCATCTTGTCAGGAAACTCGTGGACCTGGCACGGGATCTGCATTGTTCTTGTGCCGTGCGTCGTCAGAAGAACGCGGCTGTGGGTTTGGAGTCCGGGCGTGCACCTGTTTGTCTATGGTTCGCTGATGTTCGAGCCGGTTTGGCGCCGGCTGGTGCGTGGTACGTACGCTCATCGGCCGGCACGCCTGTACGGCTTCACCCGCCGCAAAATCCGTAACGACGTCTACCCGGTCATCTTCAGGTCGCATCGCGGCGAATGGGTGGATGGACAGGTCTATCTGCACGTCAGCGCCGAAGACCTGAAGCGACTGGACTTCTTCGAAGGCGAGTTCTACGACCGCCAGAGTCACCTCGTGGTCGTGGCGGATTCCGAAATGATTGCAGCGGACGCATACGTCCTCAGGGATGAGTACTTTCACCTGACTGACAACGCCGCCTGGGACCCGCATTGGTTCGCCCGCGAAGGGCTGGCTGCGTTCCTGGGGCATTACGGGGGCTTCTGACCGCGCGATAGCGCAAACTGCCGCTTCTCTGTCCTCAACCGCCACGGTATTTTGCTGACAAAACAGGGTGGGCGTGTTATGGTCTGGCCACGTTGGGCGGTTTGCCATGGATGCCGTCCTGGAAAGGAATGGTCTGTCTGTTGCAGGGATGGAACGAAGAATGAAGATCGCCGTCGTCATGAGCACGCTGCTCATCTGTGCGGTAACCACGGTCACGGCATATGGGGATGAGGCGGAGGCGCCGGCCGAGCCCCGGAAGCGAGAGGTGTTCGTCGGCGCCGGGATGCTGGTCAGTTCGAAACCCTACGAGGGGGTCGATCCGAAGGTCTATCCGATTCCGATGTTCGGCTACGAAGGCGAGAGGCTCTACCTGCGCGGCGTCGGAGGGGGCTATCGCCTGTTTTACAAGGGCGGCTGGTCGCTTGGACCGGTGCTCCAGCCTCGCTTCGACGGCTACGAAGAGGATGACAGCCACGAGTTGGCCGGCATGGACGACCGCGACCTCACCCTCGACGGCGGAATCGGGCTGACCTGGCTGAACGACTGGGGGCTGATCGGCGTCTCCTGGGTCACCGATCTGTTCGGCAAACACGATGGGCAGGAAGTGGAGCTCAGCTACTCTGCCGTACTGTCCCGTTTCGGCTTGGATTTCATCCCGTCCGTGGGCCTTCGCTACAAGACCGACAATCTTGTGGATTACTACTACGGCGTGAAATCCGACGAGGCTCGCGCGGGGCGGCCCGCCTACGAGGCGGACGAAGCGACAGACCCGTTCGTCAGAGTGGCGGTGCGTCGCAAGCTGGCCGGCAAGTGGAGCCTGCTTGGCGCCGTGCAATACGAGTGGTTCGACAGCGAGATCAAAGACAGCCCCATCGTCGATCAGTCGCAGGACGTCTCCTTCGTCGCCGGCGTACTCTACTCCTGGTGAGCCGCGCTTGAGGAACCTACCGCGGCTTGATCTTGAACGCCACGTCGTCGCCGATGTGCGAGGCATGGCCTCCCGTCGTCGTCAGCTCGGGAATCACGACCGTCAGTATCCCGTTCTGACAAGCCACGGTTTGGGCGTCAAGGTAGCGGCCTCGCCACGTGCGGTAGAGACGGACCTCATACGAGCCGTCGGCCAGCCCTGAGATCGCGAATGACTCGCGGGCTACGCCCGACCGCGGATTGACCACCCACCCGAAGATCAGCGACTCGCTGGCCATCGCCCACGCATCGCAATGGTCGCTGTGGATCGATACGGGCCGCAAATCGAGGTTGGCGAAGTCGATGTCGGAGACAAACCCTGCAAAGGACTGCATCTGGTTCGTCACCACCGCGTCGTTGATCCAGTCGGAATAGGCCCACCAGAAAGGCGTGCAGCATAGTCCATTGGCCAGGCCGACCCACAGCGCGTTGTGGTACATGGCCAGATAGCCCGGCATCCCCGGCTCGTAATAGGTGTGGTCCCAGCCGCACTCGCCAACGATGGCGGGTTTGCCGAAGCCGGTCCAAAGGTCCCGGCTCTGCTTGGCGTAGGTCAGGTAGCTCGCCCGCAGGGGGCTCTCGTCGTCCGGGCCGATCTTGCCGCTTCGGGGCATCGGGTGCCCCTGTGCCTCATAGATTTCGCGGGCCGCGACGTCGAAGATGCGATAGCCCTCCGGCCACCACTGGCCGATGCCGCCGCTCTGCGTCCCCGTGGTGGGGCGGCCGTACGGATCGTGCTCGTTGAAGAACGCGTCCATCTTCCGGCACCACTGTTCTGCGGCCGCTCTGTCGCCGTCCTGCCAGCCTTCGGTGCCGTTGATCTCGTCGATGATGAACCACAGGAACAAGGCCCGGCTGTAGCCCCAGCGGGCAATGATGTAACGGTTGAGCTTCTCCTGGTACTGCCAGGCTTCCTCGCTGGCGAAGAAGCCCTTCGCGTCGGTGACCAGCCGATAGGGATTGTTGCGGTACCGCGCGTTGCCCCCGCCCCAGACGGCCTGCGAGATGTACGAGTGAAACCAGATGTTCCAACTGATGTGAATGTCGCGTTGCTCGCACCATTCGAAGAGCTGGTCGAGCCGGCCGCAGCGATTCTGGTCGTAGCGGCCCAGGCCGGTGCCCATCGTCTCCAGGGGGGTGTGAAAGAAGCTGATGAAGTTGCCGCCGAGGCGCTTCAGCCTGTCGAGGCCTTCCTCGGTGATCTGGCCCGCGTGGAACTGCTCGTAGCTGTCGTTGTACCACAGGCCCACGCCGTAGAACGCGGTCCCATCGTCGTGCTTGAGATAGCGCTGGTTCGGCGCGATCCGGATGAAGCCGTGATGATCGGATGGCGCGACAGTGAACGTGCCCGGCGCGCTCTGCGCTGTTCCTTCTGAGTCCTTGACCTTGACAACGTACTTCCATTGTCCGGTCTCGGTCGGCGCAAAGCGCACCATCCAAAGGTGCGACCACCCGGAGGGGTTGTAGAAGCCCCATATGGTGCGCATCGCGCCGGACGGGGACGTGAATTCTGCCCACAGGTCAATCTCTGTGGGGTCGAACGGATTCGAATACGTCGCGTCCAAGTCGATTCGCAGCTCGAACTTCTCGTAGAGGGCAATCGTCTCCGGCGCAGTAGGCCAGGCGGAATTGACAGCGGGCTGTTTCGCCGTCGCTGACGCCGCGATCACGCAAACGACGCCCAGTAGCCATAATCTGTACCTTGCCATCGTATTCTCCAGAGAAAGACCCGGTAGACCTCGGTTTCGTCGGGCAGCACGGTCATCCCGAAAGCATGGGGTCGGCGCGGTGGACGAGTTGGATGGCCAGACCCCAGGGGTCGCGCAACATGGCGAGCCGGTCACCGGTCGGCGTGACCGTGACGTTGCCGACAGCGGTCGCTCGGGCGAGGATCAGCTTGTCGCGAATCGCGTCGACGTCGTCAACCATGAAGGCCAGGTGTAGTTGCAGCGGGTCCATCGAGCCGTAGTCGGGCACCGCGTCCGGCGGATTCGTGTAGACCTCGAGCATCATGTGACCGCCCCGGTCGGCGAGAAACCTCGCGTTGATCGGCGGGGGCCCTTTGCGAACGATCTGCAAACCGAGATTCGCGACGTACCAGCGAGCGATCTCCACCGGCGCCGAGACGTTGAGCGCCACGTGCTCGAAACGAATGTGTGCCGAGCGGTTTCTGCTCTCGCGGTCGTCGCTCATGAGTTCCTTTCGTCGGCGTCGCTCAACCCTGATGCGGATGCTTCCACGGCGCGCGATACTCGCGTTTGAGCAGAGCATTGGCCTGGGCGTGGTTGGTGATCTGCTCGGTCTGGTCATCCCAGGCGATCTTAGCGTCCACGTCGTAGGCGATCATGGCCAGCTTGACCGTGGCGGTGGAGCGGAATCCCTCCTCGATGGTGCAGCCGGGCCGCGTCCTGGCCCGAACGGCGCCGAGGAATTCGGCCATGTGAGCGGCCCCCATGTCCGCCTTGACGTCGTGCTCGATGCGTCCGGCATCTCCGGCCTTGGGAATGATGACCCAGCGCTGGTCGGTGACGAAGACCGTCCCCTTCTCGCCGTAGAAGAAGATGCCGTTGGACACTTCCGGCGCATACTCGGCGGCGCCGTAGATGCGGTGCTTCCAGAACACCGGACAAGTCTCGAAATCGAACTGCACCGAGAGAACATCGGGCGTCGTGATCTTGTCTTTGAAGTGGTAGATGCCGCCGGAAGCCTGCACAGTCTTCGGAGTGGTCTCGTCGAGAATCCATCGCGTCGCATCGATCAGATGGATGCCCCAATCGACCAGGTGGCCGTGGCCGGTGGTCTTCTCCAACCGCCAGGCGAAGTGGCCAATTTGCGGGCAGTAGGGCAGCTTCGGCGCGGGGCCCGACCAGAGGTCCCAATCCAGCGACGCCGGCGGGTCCTGCGGGGTCGTGTCGAGGATGCCCGCCGTGTAGTGAATCTGCGCATCCGCCTGAATGATGCGCCCCAGATTGCCCTGACGGATGTACTCGCGCGCCTGCTGTATGGCCGGACTCTGCCGGCGCTGAAACCCGATCTGGACGATGACGTCCTTTTCCTTCTGTGCTGCTTCGACCATCGCACGGCCCTCGCGGACATCGTAGGCGAGCGGCTTTTCGCAGTAGACATCCAGCCCTTTCTCGACCGCGGCGATGAAGGGCAGCGCATGCCATTGCGGGGGTGTAGCGATGATGACGGCATCCAGACCGGGGGTCTCCAACAATTCGCTATAGTGTTTGAAGGTCCTTGGCCTGGAGCCCTGCAAATGCTCGACCTTGTCGGCGCTGTCTTTGAGATGCCGGCTGTCCACATCGCACAGCGCGAGGACCTCGACGCCTCCGACGCTGAACGCGGCACGGATGTCGGTCATGCCGTAATTCCCACAGCCGATCACGGCCAGCCTGATCCTCGGTTCGTTCGCCTGACCGGCGCCGGCCCGCTGAGCCAGACCACTCACGGCCAGACTGCTGCCGAGCGCCGCTCCGAGAAAATCCCGCCGATTCATCTTCGCCATCGTGTCCCGTCCTTTCCACCGTCGGTTGTGATGAATGCTGCGTCCGATTGACATCGTCCTGTCCGCCCATCATAGTCGCGCTGGGCGGCGCGTCAACCAACTACATAGCCGGGACCGGCGTTTGCCAATGCAAACGGGGCCATCCCGACCATCGCCGAGACAGGCCCCGTCATGACTTGCCGTGCAGATTTCTGCCGCTCTTGCGACAGCATGTCGCACTCCTACCGATTCTCAGCCAGGAAGAGCATCTCGCCTTCCGACAGGGCGCGATCGTAGATACGGACATCGTCCATCTGGCCGGCCATCTCGCGCTCGATGCTGCCGTTGTTGTTCCAGGCGCCCAAAGAGGCGCCGCCCACGATGAGGTTCGTCAGGGGGGCTGCCAGATCGCGAGAATCTTCCACCTGGCCGTTGAGATAGATGGCCGCGCGGGTCTCGGAGATAGCCAGAGCCATGTGGCTCCACTCGCCCGCACCGACCACGCTACCACCCTGTAGGTCACCGCCGTCGAGACCGTTGATGCCGGCATTGATCGCGCCGTAAGAGAGCTTGAGGTGCACGGCTCCGGCCACCCAGCCGTCCGTGTTCATCCCGCCGGCAAACTGCAATGCGGCCAGGCCCGATGCCGGGTTGACCCACATCGCGTAGCTGAACGCGCTGAACGTGGCGCCAGCGCCGCCGATCTGTGGGACCGCCACGGCGTCATCGGCGCCGTCCAGGCCGAGCACGCCGTCCATCGTGCGGGCATCGCCCAGCAAGGTGCCATGGTAGCCGTTGCCTGAGCTGTCGGTCGCGCCGCTGTCGAAGAGATACTGGAGCACCAACCCCTCAGTTCCGGGATCGACCGGCACGGCGATCTCCGGGGCGGACCGGTACAGCAGGATGTCATCGACGTACACGAGCCCGGAACCTCCGCCATCGACGCCGACGCTCAGCCCGGTGACGTTTTGCAGATTGACGCCGAGCGAAGCCAGATCAATGTTCCACTGTTTCCACACCGCTTTCGTCAGGACGTCGGCCGCGCCGGAGTAAAGGACCTTCTTGCCGTTGATTTCTGCATAAAACTGACCGCCGGTGTTGGCCGAGTCCCCGCGGAAGTACAGCGCCAGCGTCTGAATGCCTGCGCGGGTCCAGTCCTGGCCGTCCAGTTCGAGGTCGGCCACGGATGTGGATGCGGAGGTGTTGTCGAAATACAAAGGCATGGATTGCTTGCCACCGTGGACGATGGTCTGTTCGGCGAAGGGCGCGCTGATGTATCCGACCTGTGAGCCGTTGGTGTCGTCGTCGTATCCGTCGATCCACGTCTGGAAGATCGTCCCGCCGCCGTCGATGTCATCGGTGTAGCTTTCGAAGTCATCCACGACGAGATAGTCGTGCGTGGAGAAACTCCAGGTGTCACCGGCCCAGACGCTCGGGCTGGCGCTCTCATTGACCTCGTCGATTCGCCAGTAGTAGGTGGTGCCGAGATCGAGCACGCCGGGGGCGTACTGCGACTGATCCACGGCGGCAGCCAGGGCGAGCACTTCCGGATCGGTTCCCAGGAAGACCTCATGCGAAGCCGCCTCGCGTCCTCCGCGCCAGTCCAGAACGCTGTCGATCGAGACCTCGACGGCGCCGGGAGCCGGCTGCGGCTCGCGAGCGAGAACCGGAAGATACGTGAAGCGAACCTCGCTGAGGCCGTACTGGCCCATGATGCCCCAGCCGCTGTGGACGACGAGCCGGACATACCTGGCCGCCCCGCCGCCCAAGTCAATGGTGGTGTTATAGGTGTACGTCGCTATCGCTGTGGCCCGGGCCACTTCGACGTCGCCCAGCGCCGCCCACTCGATGTCGTCCGTGGAGTACTGCACCGTGACATCTTTGAGGCCGAAGCCGAGAACCGGCTCGAACTGCACATTGTAGTTCCAGACGAACATCTGGTGAAGCTTGCGGACCGCGTCGAACTCGAATTGAATCCAGAGAGCTTCGTCGGCGGGGGCGCCGGCCAACCACATGTGTTCGGCCGACACCGAATGCTGATCGTTGGCATTGAGCCCGGAACCATTGACCGCGTTTGCCGGATCGGCGCCTACGCCGGAGGAGCCGTTGCTTGTCGCGATGACGTCCTCGATCGGATAGGCCATCGGTTCGGCCGTGAAACTCCAGATATCGCCTTTGAAGATCGTGTTGTCGGGCGCTGCGTTGACTTCATCGACACGCCAGTAGCAGGTCAGACCAAACTGGATGGCTCCGGCCGGATTGTATGTTGTGCCGCTTTGGCCCTGACTGACCAGAACGCCCATCGGGTTGGCCCGACTGGCGGCGTTGACGTCGTCGAACGCTGCGCCGAAGTAGACGTCATGCGTCGCGGCGAATTCGCCGGCGGTCCAGCTCAGGATCGTATCGCGGGGCACATCGGTCGCGCCGATCGCGGGACTCGGGTCCACAGCCTTCTCCGCGCCGGGGACCTTGCCCGTCATGACGTCGGCCAGTTCGGCCTCCGTCAGGGCATGGTCGTAAATCCGCAGATCGTCGATCATTCCGCTGAAGTAAAGACCGAGATTCGGAGAGTCGGCGCCAATCCGGAAATTCTGCGTCGAGAGGCCGACGGACACGTTCTCCGTCGAAGAATCGACCAGCTCGCCGTTGTGGTATTCGTTGAAGGTGTTCCCGACGTCGTCGAGAACCCACGCCAGGTGAATCCATGTGTCCCCCGGGACGGTGGGGCCGTCGCTGTCGCGGTTGAGGTTGCGCACCGAGGCGCTGCAAATATCCATTTCCATCCGGTCGTTGTAGATGCTGCACGAAAAGCCGCCGCCGGCGGCATTGGCGACCTGACGATTGCTGCACATCTTGCGGTCTCCGCCGGCCGGCGTGTTGACCCAGGCGGTCACCGTCAAGCCGCCCGTCACGGCGGTGTCGATGTCCACGAGATCGCACATCACGTAGTCGCCGGCGCCGTCGAACTCCAAGGCGCCGCCGAACTGGCCGGTCGTCCACGCCGTGTCCCCGTTGAGGGTGCCGTCGTGGCCATTCTCCGAGACGTCGATGGCTGTCTCGCCGGCGCCCTCGTTGAATGTCCACCACGCGACAAGGTCGGCTGCGGCCGGATTTGTCACCATCAGTCCCAATCCCAGGAGCAGAGAGATCAGGCAAAGCGTTGTCCTGAACATGAGATGCCTCCATTACCGAGTAAGAATATGGTTGCTGATGCGCCCAGTGGGACGCCCACGTGATGCCTTTCCGCTCGTGCCGTCTCCTGAGCCGCTGTCCGAGGAATGGGAGATCCTGAGACGATGGCATGTGCGGTATTTGCCATGCCCGCCTGAAGGCGAGGGCCATGGGCCTGAGACAGTTACCTCCTTCCTGTGAGCGATGCAAGAACGCTTCGAGACATAATGAACTGGTAGGATGCCGCTCGCCTTGCGTCCGTCGAGGGGACAGGCGCATCTTTCGGCGAAACGCCAAAGCCGGTCGTACCATGTCTGCTCACGTTAGAAACCTCAATTCCGGCTGCGTTGGATTATGCCAGATTGGCGCAGGCAACACAACACATTTCTCGGACGCATGAAGATGGAGCCATCCCACGGATACGAAAGTGGCCATGTGGCGGAGTCGAATCAGACTGGGAATTCGTGAGCAATGCCGCTTGAGAAGATAGCGAAGACCTACAGCGCGCCACCAAACGACAGGGCGGAGACAGGCTTGTTATCCGCTTGATTCTGTGCTCCGGCTCGCTCCGCATGTGGCTCGCAGGGCGCAATTGCGCGAGACGACCGGGGCTTCGACTGGGTTTACTGCGTTGTGACGCCTACCAGGAACAGGAGCATCACAAACATCGTCAGGACTATCTCGTTCATAGCTTACACCACCCCAATAAAGCGTATGGCGGTATTATACCAGAGGAAGGCTCCGGAATCAACGGCGGGTACCATAATTTCGGCTCGGGATGCCGAAAATCCGAGACAACGCAGCGTGGGCCATCCCGGATGCGGTTTTTGAGGACCTTGTGGCGGATTTTTTTTTGCGTCCTTGATCCACGGATGGCGCTCTTGGTCGCGGGTATTCATCGGGTTTTCGCAGTTGCATGAGCGAGCGAGGGATTGCGGTCTGTGCTATTGGGCGGCCTGCCAGCCCCGTTGCAGCAGGTTTGCCAGGATGGTGCGCTCATTGCGATAGTCGGGGTTCAACGCCAGGTTGGTCTGCTCCCAGGGATCGCTATCCAGGTCGTAGAGTTCGAACTGGCGTTGCGACGTCTCGCACGATTGCCAGTCGGTGTAGCGCCATCGCTTGGTCCGCACAGATCGCCCGGCGTATCCGGCCACCCGGCAGACGGTGAAGGCGGCTCTTTTCCACGGTTGCAGAGGATCGGAAAGCAATGGGACGAAGCTCTTGCCCTCCAGGCGGTCCGGCGTCGGAACGGTCAAGAGATCGCAGACGGTCGGCAGCAGATCCACCAATTCGACAATCTCCTCGCATACGGTCTGCCGCGTGGTGACTCCGGGTATGCGGATCAGCAGGGGAACGCGCGTCACCTGCTCGAAAAGCGTGCCCGTGCCCCAGAGCCCGTGCTCGCCGAGATGAAAGCCACAATCGCCGAAGATCATAACGATGGTGTCATGGCTGTGTCCGGCTTTTTCGAGGGCATCGAGCACGAGGCCAATCTGCGCGTCCACGAATGAAAGACCGGCATAGTAGGTCAGGATTGTCTCGCGCACCGCCTGGTCGGCGGTTGGGCTTTCGGCATCGCCGCCGGGAGCGTAGTCGTTGCGCCCGAACCGCGTGGCAACCGCGGGGATGTCGCGATCCTGACAGGCGAAGACATGAGGCACGGAGATGTTGTCGGCGTCGTACAGATCGAGGCAGGTCTTCAGGCCTCGTCGCCGCATCTGGGGTTCTGAGAAGCTGACCGACAGAAAGAAGGGAGCGTCTTCGCGGGCCATCCCGACCAGGACGTCCGCCGCCAGCGTGCCTCGTCGTTCATCCGGCTCCGGTTCATCTGCGCGTGGCGAATCCCCGCAACAGCGTGTTTCGTGGACTTCGTCGCAGGATGCTGCCTCAGAGTCGCCCAGGCGCATGGTATGGAAGCCATATTGATCCAGCAGCTCGGGCAGCAGTGGTGTCTCTACGGGCGTGGCGCAATCCCGTGCGGTGTCGGTGGTCAGGGCTGAGATGGTATCGGGACGAAGGCCCGTGAGAACAGACGTCCGCGACGGGTGGGACATCGGAGATTGGCAATAGCATCGCGTGAAGCGAGCCGCCTGGAGAGCGAACCGGTTCAGGTTCGGCGTCTTGACCACCGGGTTCCCATAACAGCCGACGGCGCCGGCCGCCAGACCCTCGACGTGGATGAACAGCAGATTCATACCCGAGGTGTCGAGCCTCTTGGCCTCCGATGCGGCGCAGAGTCTCGACGAGCGCGGATCAGGCCCGACCAGACCTGCCCACGATGCGACCAACCCTTTTAGAAGAGCACGGCGTTTCATCGGTGTTCTCCTCCAGAGCATCGGCCTGCCGAGCGGCACAGGCCGATCGTGCCGATAGCATCAGCATACCGCAGAAGATCGCGTTCTTCAAGAAGACATGCATCCTACCGAGGTATACTTTGCCTTCACGGTTCGATTCTGGTAGCGTGGCCGCGTACTAACGCAGCCGAATCGGGGGCTCTGTTCTCGTTTTGAGCGGTCGCTTCGAACTGACGCAGCGCTAACGGAGTAGTTCTACCACAGGTGACAATATGAGAGCCACCGAACGTCATGAGCGTAGCTTGTCCGCATGCAGGACCTGTGTTGCCGGTCTGGTCGGCGCGAGCTTGTCGTGTTCCCTGGTGATTCTCAGCGGCTGTGCGAATCTTCGCATCACAGACCCCTCCCGAACGGCGACGGAGCAGTTCCTTCTGTCTCAGGCCGCGATTGAGGCGGTCAAGCCGTTCTCCTTCACCGTCCTGCGCGGATACAAGATCTTTGTGGAGGACACCTATTTCGCAGCGGCGGAGAAGGAGTTCGTCCTGGGTGAACTGCGGGCGAAACTGCTTCTGTCGGGGGTGCAGATTTCCATCAAACGCGAGCAGGCGGAGATCGTTCTGGAGGTGCGAAGCGGAGGGGTGGGCATCGATCGCTACGAGACGTTGTTGGGCATTCCGGCGATCGGAACGTCCGCTGCGGCGGCGGCGGCGGGCGCCGGCGTCCCTGTCGCAAGCATCGTGACGCCGGAGATCGCGCTGACCAAGTCGGTCAAGCAAATCGGTTTTGCCAGTGTGGCCTACATCGCGTACTGGGCGGATACCGGAGAGGTCGTGGACAGTTCGGGGCCATCTATCGGCAAAGCGTATCGCGACGATTGGTGGTTCCTTGGGTTCGGTCCGCGGACCATCGGGACGATCCCGCCGGTAGATCATCATGTCGAGTGACATCCCTGATGGACCGGCCTGATGGGGTTGCCATGAGAAAGAGAATCTCCATTGGAGCCATGCGCTGATGCGCCGATGGGCGATCAGAATTGTGGTGGGCATCGTCGGCCTCCTTGTGATGGTCGCAGTGGCCGTGCAGGTCGTTCTCTGGACCGACCTGCCACGCACATGGATCCTGCGTGCTGCCCGGGAGCAGTTGGGGCTCGACATGGCCGCCGCAGCAATGTCGGTGGGGTGGACCGGACGAACGACGATCCGCGATGTGACCCTGACGGCGCCGCTTGACGAAGAGCCCATGTTCTCGGTCGAAGCGATCGAGGTATCGCATCGCTCTGTCCCCATGCTGCTGGTCAGGCGCTCGCTGGGACTCGATTCGGTCCGGCTCGACAAGCCGCAGATCAGTTTGCGCCGTAACGCCGGCGGTCGCTGGAACATTCAGGACGTAGTGGCGCGTCTGGCCGGCGGCCGTTCAGATGAACCTACGCGCACGGTCTTGCCTCGCCTGGACGTTCGGGACGCCCTCATTCGCATCATAGAACCCAACGAGGCGATCCGGACCATCGGGCCCATCAGCGCGTTCGGAACGGACAACGGTCTTTCGACCTGGGGATTCCGCGTGAACGTGCCGCAAGGTGTGAGATTGCACGGAGAAGTGACGCAGGGCGGCAATTGGGCCCATCGCATCGACTTCGACATCGATCCGGATGAATCCCTTGGAGAGACGATGCGGTCGTCCGGTTTGACGCCGACCCGCGCGGCGGGGCGCTGGGTGGGACGCATGGAAGGCGGCGGTCTTGCCGGCGCCCTTCGTCTCGATCGGTTCGAAGGCGGCTCGGTCACTCTTGCAGGAGCGGTTGACGTGACTGTACGGAGCGACAGCGTAACGCTAAACCCGAGGAATCTGGTCGTGATCGAGCCCAATCTGGCCGGCCGGCGTCTTCGACTGGTCACAGGCTGCATCTCGTTTGATCGAGACGGCGTCACGGTCGACCGACTCGTCGCGTCCACGGGCCTGCTGAACTCGCAGATCCGAGGACGCTGGGATCTCGCCTCGCGCAGCGGAGACTTCTCCGTCGACTGGGCGGGCAGCCTCCCCGATCAGGGCGGTCAATTCAATGGCCTCGCCGAACTGGCGATCCAGTCGCCACGGCTCGGACGCAAAGAGATGACCCTGAAAGCGACGCTGGCAGGAGGAGGTCCCTTCGGAGAGCTGCACCTGGGCGCCGAGGTCCGTGGGGCCGGCGCGGATTGGCGGAAGTCCCTGTGGGAAGCGTCTGTCGGCGAACTGGCCTGGAGGAACTCGAAGCGCGAGGTTGACTTGGCCGGCACAGGCGTGAAGGCCGTGGTAGACTGGCCGCAGGTTCAACTGACAGCTCTTACGTTGCCCGATGCGCAGCAGATCAATGCGGCGGCGGAACTTGATGCGCAGACGCTCCACTGGTCCGGCCAGATCGATGTCAGCGGCTTGAAGCGGTCTGCCGAGGGCTCGGGCCTGGACATTCGCATCCGTGCTTCGGGTGACCGTCACGAGGCAGTGATCTCCGAACTGGCCGTCGCGACCGGCGAGCGCGTGGCGATCGCGAAGGGCAAGCTGGCTCTCTCGGCCCGCGAGATTCGTGATGCTCACCTCTCCGCCAAGTGGTCCGGTCGGCAAACAGGAGAGGCCTCAGCAGAAAGCCCGGTCCAGTGGGTCTGCGAGGCGGATCTGGGAGGAACGGTGCGGCCGATTGCACTTCAGTTGAACGGGACGATGACAGGCCGGAACGTTCGCCTCGGCCGCCGGATGGTGAGTCAACTGGATATCCCCTGGAAAGGAACGTTCGACGCCGAACAGGTTCAGATCTCGACAGAGCCGTTCGATTTGCTCGGAGGACGATGGCAGCTCAGCGGCCGACACGACCTGTCCGTTCCTCTGACTCAGCTTGGTCTGGCGATCGACAACTTGTCACTTCAGGCCGCGGCGGAGATGGCGGGGCTTCCGCTGGCGTGCAGGGGCCAGGCCGGCGCACGGCTTCAACTGGCAATGCCTGATTTCGCGATGGACAAGGCCCAGGCATATGGAACCTGGGAGGTCGAAGATTTGCGCATGCCGCCGTTCGAGGCCCAGAAGGGGCGCGGCAGGCTGCGAATCGCCGACGGCGTGGCAAAGCTCGACGAGATCGTGCTTCAACAGGAATCCGGGCAGGCACAGGGGGCCATGGAATTCCGGCTGGACCAGCCCCACCGTCCGGACATACAGATCAAGGCCACGGAGTGGCCGCTCACGTGGGAGCCGCAGGAGGTCAGACTGTCGATTGACGGTGAGGCGACAGCAACGCTTGACATCCAGAGGAGATCCCTCGATGGGCAGGTGCAGGTCTCCGGTCAGTTGTTCCTCAAGCAGGAGAGCCTGGGCCGTCTCCGCGCCTCCGGACGGCTACAGGAACGAGCCTTGGACGTCCATGAGCTTAGCGGCGAGCTTCTCGGCGGGCACTTGCAGGGTGCGGCGAAGATACCGCTGGACCAGTGGACCGCCAGCGCCGGACAGATGCAGTGGCAGGGGATCGAATTGGGCCGTCTGGCGATGCTGTGGCCCGGGGCGGCGGACTTGCAGGGCAAGCTGACGGGGACCTTGACGGCCGGACCGAAGGACCCCGAGGTGCGCGCCCTGGAGCCCCTGCGCCTGGAGTTGCGCGCCGAGATTCCGGACGGCCGTTACGGCCGGATGAGAGTCGACGATTGCCACCTCATAGCCTACTTGGGCGACGACCGGCTTCTGGTAGACAAGATGGATGTTCACTTGGCAGGAGGGCTGCTCGAAGGCTGGGCGCGCGTCAGTCCCCGTGACGACGAATTCCACCTCGCCAGTGTCATCGATTTCAATGACATCGATCTGAATGAAGTGTCCCAGGTGAGCGTCTCCGACGACAGCAGCAGGATGAACGGCCGGCTTTCGGGCCGAGCCATGCTGCTGACTTCCTCCGGCTGGCGTCACCTCAGCGGACAGGCAGACCTGAACATCTCGCAATCCGACCTGGGGGCGACTCCGATCTTGCGGACCTTGTATGATACGCTGAATCTGAATCTCGGGCAGTCCAAGCCTGAAGGTACAGGGCAGGTCAAGGTCCAGTTCGAGGGCGTGCACATCCGGATCCCGAGCTTTGTCTACTTCAACCGCGGCGTCGAGGTCCGCGGCGCCGGGGCAATCGAGGATTTCACCCGTGGCGCCCAGAGCCCTATCGAGGGATACGCGGTCGGTTCGACGCGTGTGCTCAAAGGCGTTCGCCTGCCGGGCGTGAGAGAGCTGGATCGACTTATGGCGTCGATGCAGACCGGGGTGGCCTCGGTGACCATCGCCGGTACGCTTGCCAACGTCGAGGTTGAGGTCGTGCCGCTGCCGGTGGTCAGCGGGCCCCTGCGCCATCTGCTGTGGTCACAACTGAGAGACTGAAGACGGCCGCGAGGGCCTCGGCGGGTCCGAGAACGCCGAATGGGCGATGGCATCCTGCGATGGCGGAATCGATGGGAGTCACAAAGAAAATGCCAGGATAGGGGGAATTGCCCATTGTCAACGCGGCAACGGACCGATAAAATCCCCGCCGTATTGATTTGAACGCAGGTGGTGGATTTCGGCTTGAAGCTTGTGGAGAAGCACTTTACCGTTGCGCCGATTTTGCTGATAGCGTTGCATTCGCTGTGCCGATAAACAGGACGGGGAGACGCACAGCGGAGTGTATCGTTGTCGACTCTCCCCTTGGAACAGTGGCCTGACCTACAGGTTCTGCGGGTCGGTTTTGCCGTGTGGGCGTGGCCCTGTCGGAGATGGATCTATGACAGATACTCTTTCCAGACTCAAATCCCTCAGTAAGCCAATCCGAGTGGGCATTGTCGGCGCCGGCCATACCGGCAAGGCGCTGCTGTATCAATGCGACATCACGCCGGGCATCGAATGCGTGGCGATCGCGGACATCAAGCTCGATAAGGCGGTCGCGGCCTGCTCGGCCTTCGGTCTGGAGCACCGCGTCGTGAAGGACCTTAACGATCTGCACGACACCATCGCCCGAGGCGCGATCGGCGCGTCTGAAAACGGGGAGTTGCTGGCCCGATGCGAATCGGTGGACGTGCTCATCGAGTCGTCGAGCGCCGTAACCGGTGGAGGGCACTTCGCCGCGACGGCGCTGAAAAACGGCATCCATGTCGTCATGATGAACGCCGAATCGGATCTGATTTTCGGTCCCTACCTGATGAGGCTGGCGGAGAAGAACGGAGTGGTCTACACGACCTGCGACGGAGATCAGCCGGGCGTCATCAAACGGCTGGTCGACGACGTCACCTTGTGGGGATTCGAACTGGTCATGGCCGGCAACATCAAGGGGTTCCTCAACCGGTATGCCAATCCGACGTCGATGATTCCAGAGGCGGACAAGCGGGCTCTCGATTACAAGATGTGCACGGCGTACACCGATGGGACCAAGCTGTGCGTCGAGATGGCCCTGGTGGCCAATGCGCTGGGACTTGAAACGGACACGCCCGGGATGCACGGGCCTCGGACCAAGGAGCTGCTGGAGGTTTTCGACCATTTCGATTTTGACCGGATCTATGAGAGCCGCCGCGCCGTGGTCGATTACGTTCTGGGTTCGAAGCCCTACGGCGGCGTCTTCGTCGTCGCGCGGTCGGACCACCCGTTCCAGCACTTCATGATGAACTATTTCCCGTCGAAGCTGGGCACCGGACCCTACTTCGTATTCGATCGGCCTTACCATTTGTGTCACGTCGAGGCCATGCAGTGCGTGGCGGAGGCGTTCCTCGACCACGAAGCCCTGCTTCAGCCGACCGCCGGCTTCCGGACGAATGTCTATGCCTACGCCAAGCGGGATCTGCGCAAGGGCGAGGCGCTGGACGGCATCGGCGGCTATACCTGCTACGGAATGATCGAGAATTGCTCGGAAAACGAAACCCGCAGCGGGTTGCCGGTCTGTCTGGCGGATGACGTGACGCTCAAACGAGACGTTGCCAAGGATCAGAAGGTCTTCATGGAGGATGTCGTTTACGATGCCCACCGTTTGGATTATCGCCTGTACACGCTGGCTCGCGAAGAGTCGCATGCCGTATCGTCTTAGGGAGATGTCTTTGTCTCGGCGGTCCTTTTCCGATGGTTGCGGGTGGCCGGCAGGCAAGGATGTGGAGAGGGTGACGGTATGAAGCTGGGCATTGCGGTCGTGTACATGGTCAGTGAGAGGAACGAGAGACTCCTCGACCTGCATCTCAGTCAGATCGAGAAGAACACGACGATTCCGTACACCATCTACGCGTGTGTCAACCACCTGCTGCCGCAGTTTCTCCCCAAGCTGGAGCAAAACCCGCGGGTCACGATCTGCCCGTGCGAACCGTATGTGGCCCGCAGCGGGCTGTTGAAACACGAGCAGGGACCAGCGGCGGTCACGTCCGACGTCAAGTATGAGCATTCCTGGTATCTGGAGCAGTTGATTCGCCGGGCCATCGACGACGGGGTGACACACGTCGCCCTGTTTCACGTGGACTCCTTCCCCGTCCGGCATGGCTGGGACCGCGAGCTGCTTGCCCGGTTCTCCGATTCGTGCGTGCTGGCCGGGGCGGTCCGCGACATCAAGGGCGACTACAAACCCCTCACCGCCGCAATGCTGTTCCCTCGCGAGTTTTACCTGAAACACCGCCCGAGGCTCGTGCTGACACAGGAGGATCTCGATTCACCGGAGTATCAGCGGTACCATCAAGCGCAACCGCATTACCCGGACTCAGGCGTTGGCTATGGCTTCCGAGCGTTCGTGGAGGGGCTGACGTGGTATCCGCTGGTCCGCTCGAATCTCGGAGGCAATCACACCTTGTTTGGCGCCGTTCACGGAGACATGATTTTCCACCTGATGGCGACGGCCGTCGTCGACAAGCTGAACGTGGTCGGCTGGACCGTTCGCCCGACGCAGCGGCCGGGATTCGTTGGTTTGGCGGCGAGGCTCGCAGCGGTTCTCGTTCCCGGATCGTTGAGGGACAAGCTCCGAATGCACGCGTCGAGACATCTGAAGAAGCGGTACCAATCGAACGATCGGCAAGACTGGGAACGGGAGAGGACGTTGCTGCTTGAGGATCCCGAAGCCTATCTGGACTATGTTCGTAAAGGCGTGAAATCACGGCCGTCTTCCGATGAGGCATCCGTCGATCCACAGGGAACGGACGACGCGATGGGTTCCGGACGGGCGCCGGCATCCCCGGACATGGCGGGGCGCGCGTGCCAGCGGAGAGGACGAGTGTAGGCATATGCAGGCCAGCGTCCTGATCACGACGTACAACCAGGAGCAGGTTATCGGGCAGGCCATCGAGAGTGCTCTGGCCCAGGTGACGGACTTTGCCTGCGAGATTGTTGTTGCGGACGACGGCTCGACCGATCGCACGCGCTCGATCATCTGCGAATACCAGCGTCGGTTTCCCGATCGGATTCGTCCGCTGCTGCGAGAGCGGAACCTCGGCATGATGAAGAACTTTCCTGATGCGTTTCTTGAGTGTCGCGGCCAGTACGTGGCGTGTCTGGATGGCGACGACTACTGGGCTAGTCCTCACAAGCTCCAGCGTCAGGTCGATTTCCTCGATGCGCATCCGGAGTACAGCGTCTGCTTTCACAACGCACTGATGATCTGGGAAGACGGCTCGCAGTCGCCGGTCGTGCATTCTCCGCCGGGCCGCAGGGCCACATATTTCGTGGGCGAGCTGTTCCGCCACGACTTCATCAGCACATCATCGGTGGGGGTGGTTCGCAATCACCTCGTCCGGGAGTTTCCCGCCTGGTATCATACGCTTCCGGTTCCCGACTGGCCTTTTTTTGTGCTCCACGCCATGCACGGCCCGATCGGTTATCTCGACGAGAACTGGACGGTTTACCGGCAGCACCCGGGCGGCACGTACAGCCGACTCTCCCGCGAGAAACGAATGGAGCAGAACATCGGGATCGTCCGCACGTTCCGGGAAGTACTGCCGCCTGAATGGCGGCCCATCCTTAACGATGCGATTCATAGCCGTTGCCTGAGCCTTGCCTTGTACCATCGCAGACAGGGTGACAGAAGCCGCGCCCGGGAGTTCGCACAGATGTCCATTAGAGAGGCCCACGCCGGGCCCCTGGGATCGAAGCGTCTGGCCGCCAAAGTGTTCGCCTATATGTGTGTCCCCGCTCTCACCGGCCTGGTCTGGCGCTGGCGAGGCGCCTGCCACACCAAAACGCCCGGAGGGCCTGTCCCTGGCCGCGATGCCTCGTCGCGGAGTCCGCACTGCGAAGCGGGGCAGTCCTCGCTAACCTCCGCCGCACGATGACCTCTGAAGAGAGGGCCGTGGCCCGGTCTCGTGCCGACGGGACACGCCGGGGTGATTCTACATTGCGTGCATCCTGCTGCGCAGACGCCGTGCCGCGCCGACGAGGCGCCGCGGGCAGTAGCGGTGGACGAGTTCGCTGACGCGAGCGTTCCTCGCCCGTTTCCTCTCTGCGGCATTGATGCGATCAATCTGCTGGATGAACTCCTCGGTCTGGCGGGCGTCGAGACGCTCCTTGTAGTTGGCCTGGAGCCATTTGACCAGCGAATACTGGCGAAACCACAGTTGCGCCCTGGGCGGCGCGGCAAACTCGAACCGGCGGATCCATCGATAGTCTGATTCATCCACCACCGACCGGACATGACGCGTCACCGCCTCGCTCTGCTGGATGCCCAGGGTCCCCGACCAGGGCGTCTTGCGCTGTGTGACAATCTCTGCGGGCATGCCGAGTTCCTGGCAGTATCGGCGGGCGAACGATTTGTCGAACGCCCGTTCCTTCTCGTCGAGCGACGTCTTTGACCACAGCTCCAGCGCCTCGTGGGCCAACGGTGCGGAGGTCTCCAAACCGAGGATGCGATGCGGCTCGAGAGTCTTCCAGACATCGGCCGCCAACTGACTGTTCGGCCCGACGAGATATCCGCCGAACACCCAGTCTCCTCCATCTCCCGTCAGGACGAGGCTGTGGCCAAGCTCTCTGGCTTTCTTACTCGCGATGTATGCATAGACGACGTCTTCAAAGGCGTAGGGCTCGAGCATACGGTGGCACAACTCGTCCGCTTCCCGAATGAAGAGTTCGGGCGTGATCTGGATCTCGTGCAATGTTCCCTGGAGAGTGGCGGCCAAGGCACGGGCTTTGTTTGACTCGGGGCCGGTGAAGTGAATGTAGTCGGCGTCCCGGCGATCGTAAAGCTTCGCCAGGATGGCGGAGTCGAATCCCCCCGACAGATGCATGGCGAATTTCCGCGACGGCCGCTGCGCCTCCAGGGCGTCAGGGAAGGGTTTGGTGATCCGCGCATAGAGGCTGTCGTGGTCGCCCACGCGATAGACGGCTCGGTAGTACCCGTCGAACAGTGTTTGAGGAATCGGGTAGTAGGCCCGACTTAGATACGCATAGATCGCCCTGATATTCAGCCCGCTCTTGTGACCGTAGAACACTCGTTCGAACGTCCAACTCATTTGGATGTCCTCCACTCAGGCTCCGCAGGCATAGTGTTCAACATGCCCGACAGGAGCACCAACCGGTTGTCCTTTCACCCGCTCTTTTCACTATCTGACAATGGCCGGATCCCGTCAATTCCTTTCGGCCGGCCGCTGCGATGCGCCATTGGTCAGGTACGTCCCGAACAGAACCAGAGCGGTGCCCAGAGCCAGAGAGAGGGTCAGTGGTTCGCCCAGGAGCAGGAAAGCCAAAAGAACGGCGAAGACGGGAACGAAGTTGATGCACAGGCTGGCCCTGGTCGGGCCGATTTCCCGGACGCCTTCGTAGAACCAGACGAAGCCCACGACCGTCGCGAAGACCGCCATGTAGACGATCGCCAGCCAGTCCAGGGCTGTCGCCCGTCCCACGTCGCGTCCGAGTTCCTCAAAGCAGGCTCCCACGAACAGGGCCAGCGATCCGACTACGACGGAGTACGAAACCGCCACCAGCGGCGAGAGCGTGCGCATCACCGTCTTGCCGATCAGGGAATAGGCCGTCCAACTCAGGACGCAGCCGAGAATCAGCGCTTCTCCCAGACCGGCGCCGCCGGCCAGCACCTCTCTCAGATTGCCTCGCGAGACGACAACGGCCGCCCCAAGGACCGAAAGCACGACCCCGAGAGACCGGACCCAGCCAAGCCTCTCTTTGAAAAGCACGGCCGAGCCGATGGCGATGAACGCCGGACTGGTGGCGACGACGACCGAGGCGCGTCCGGCCTCGATGAGGCTCAGGGCCTTGAAGAACATCGCGTTGTAGGCGAAGACACCCGTGGCGCCCAACAGCAGGACGGCAACGACCTGCCCGCGATCCAATCGCGGCAGCACGCCGTACTTCCAGCGGACCATGGCCAGCAGGAGCAGCGAAGCGAGACCGAAACGCAGGAAGGCAATGGCAAACGAGCCGAGGTGCTCGGAGACGTGCTTGCCCGCAATGAAGGCGCCGGCCCAGAACAGCGCGGTCAGCCACAATTTGACGTAGGTCTTCATGCCTGTATCAAGGCTTTCGATTCAGAAGCATCGCGAAATCCGCGGCATTCAGTTCCGCAAGGCTATCGACGACGCGGTCGGCGGGGGCCAACTCCGCGCGGCTGCGCGTCGTCGTGACGGCAACGACGGGCATTCCGGCGGCCTTGGCCGCCTGGACTCCGTGCAGCGCGTCCTCGACGACGACGCACCGCTGTGGGGCCAGCGACAGCATCCCGGCCGCTTTCAGAAACGTCTCCGGCGACGGTTTGCCCTCGACCACCTGCTCCTTGGTAACCGTGGCCTGGAAGTAGTCGGCCAGTCCCAACGGACCCCAAAAGACGTCGAGATTCGCCCGGGGCGCCGACGAGCCGATCGCCAGGCGGAACCCGCTGGCCTTCAGATCGCTCAAGAGGGCGAGAACACCCTCAGCGGCTCTGGGCTGGCTATGGACAAGCTCCCTGTATCGGCGTTCCTTGTAGTCGGACAGGCGATCCATCTCCGGCTCGGATATGCCCGGTCGCAGCATCGGCAGGATGGTGTCGTTCTGCATGCCGAACGTTCTGCGGAAGAACTCATCGGACATCTCCAGCCCCTCCGCCTCGGCCAGGTCAAACCACGCCTGGCGATGGGCCCAGCCGCTGTCGACGAGCACCCCGTCCATATCGAAGATCACACCCTTGTCGTGATTCGACCGCGCCATACTGAGATTCCTCTGCATATGCGGCGTCCACGCCGCCCAAAAGGTGATTCATACTATCGACTCGCACCTCAGGGTCAAGCGGATTCACCGACGATTGCCCCCAGCGTCACCGGGTGGTACACTGACCATGCCAGCGGTGGCACGATTCGAGGAGAAAACGCATGAGAAACGAGAAAGGAACAACCTGGCGGCGGTGGTCACTGCTGTCTGTTCTGCTGTTGAGCACCGTTGTCCAGAGCCGAGCTGCCGACACTCCATCGGGGCTGGCATACATCAGCACGAGCTGTGAGAATGCCTCGCCCCTTTATTGGGAGACCGATCCGAACGGCGTGGTGCACATCTACCTCGTCTACGACCATGAACGGTCGTCGCTCAATCGGGCGAACGGTCACTGGCTGTTCGAGATCCAGGCGACCCCCGGCACGGAGCTGACGCTCGTTTTGCACAATTTCGACAACGTCTGGAACGGCAGGAAAGGCTCGCCGCTGGACAATCGAACCATCGGCTTCCTGTCGGAAGATGCCAGGACGTGGCGCACCGTGCCGCTGGAAACTACCAAGGACAACTGCCTGCGATTCCGCGCAACCATGCGGACCGGCTCGCTATTTGTCGCGCGTCTGGAGCCCTACCGTCTGAGCGATCTCGAAAGACTCAAGGAGCGAATACAGCGAAGGCGGAACGTAGAGATCACAGCCATTGGCAAGACGGTCGAAGGACGCGAACTGGAGATCATCCGCATCGGTCGCGCCGATGCGCCGAATCGCGTGCTGCTGCGGGCGCGCGCCCATCCCTGGGAGCCGGGCGGCAGTTGGGTGGTGCAGGGCCTGATCGAGCGTCTGCTCCGCGACGACGCAAACGCATGTCGGTACCTGGATCGTTACTGTGTGTACGTCATGCCGATGGCCAACAAGGACGGAGTCGCACGCGGACGGACGCGGTTCAACCTGCTGGGAGCCGACCTCAATCGTAAGTGGGATGAATCGCCGGACCCGGCCACCAATCCGGAGAATCACGCCCTTGAAACATGGCTCAGGTCCGCCATCTCAAGAGGGCAGGGGCCGCAACTGATGATCGATCTGCACAACGACAACTCCGGCCGGCTGCACGTCAGCCGTCCCGATATCGATTTGGCCAACTATCTCGCGAAGATGCAGAAGCTCGAAGCCGTGCTCAGCAAGCACACGTGGTTCGCGGAGGGCAGCACCGCCGCAAGCTTCAGGAACCCTGGGAGCATCGGGGAAGGTCTGCTGGAGCGGTTTGGGATCGATGCCTGCGTACTTGAGTTGAACGCCAACTGGATCGCCGGCCTCAATGACTACCCTTCGGCCAGGAACTGGGAGCTGTTCGGAGCGCAGCTCTGCGAGGCCCTGTATCACTACTTCGAGGACGGCGCTTCGTAGAGCATGCGCCGTCGATCACGGCTCATAGCCCAGCTTGGTCCACACGCCTCGCTGGACGCGGTGCAGGTCCTCGTTGCCGGGTTGGGTTGCCTCAGCGCCGTTGCGGCCGCTGTTCTGCCAGGCGTCATAATCCGCCTTGGCGACCTCGAGCGTGCGCGGGTCCTTCCACTTCCAGTACTCGCTGTGCCCGTCGGCGAAGCCGAAATTGGTCCCGTCGCCATGGCGTGCGGTGATCTGATCCCACCACCGCTCCTGATCGTACCAGAGGGTCCAGCTATTGGGACTGAGCCGGCCTTCATCGAGGAAGACGATCCTCTGGTCCGTCTGTTTGATCTGGGCCCGCCGGTAGACCATCAGCTTCGATGCGCCGGGAATGTCGGGATAGCCGTTCATGGCATCGACGATCGCGTACGTTACGAACTCCGTGCGGATGCCGGTAGGGCACTTGTACATCTTGACGTCAGGGCAGTACCGGTACAGCCCACCCGTTCGAATGCCCTCCAGAGATGCTTCCTTGGTGGCGCTGGCGCCCGGATACTTGACCCAGGGGACCGTGCTCGTAGCAGTCAGTCCGGTGTTCGCATACGTGATCCTGTCGTCGTTGGCGTCGGCGTAGAGGATCCAACCCATGGTCAGTTGTTTGAGGTTGCTCAAACAGGCGATCCGCTTGCCCTGTTCGCGGGCGCGGCCGAGCGTGGGCATGAGGATGGCCATGAGGATGGCGATGATGGCGATCACGACGAGCAGCTCGATGAGAGTGAAGGCGTTTCGCTTGGAGCCCATACACCTTTCTCCTTCATGAAGGAAGCCATGGCTTTCTGCGCAAACCGACCGGTGTCATTGTAGCACCGGTGCGCCGGGCAAGGCAAGCGCGAACTGTCTTCGGCCGGGGTCAAAAAAATGACCGGGGCCTATACCCTTGTGGCATAGGCCCCGGATTCTCCTCATGACCCCGCACGCCGCCAGGATGCGGCGGCACGGGCGTTACTGTGCGACAGGGTGGCCATACCCGATGTCATCGATGAAGATCAGACCACTGCCGCCGGCGCTCGGACTGGTCCGACTGCCGACGCCGATGTACATGGTCTGGATGCGGCCGAGGTTGACGCCGGTGAACTCGCTGAACGGGATTCTCCACTCGGACCAGCTCGGCGAGGCGGTCGCGGCCGTATTCGGATTGGTGACCACCGCCGTCTTGCCGGAACTGTCTTCCAGGGCCAAATACATCGATTCAGGCGAATTGCCGGTGTCCGGCTGCTCGACCCCGACCTCCGCGATCTGCCAGGCGCCGGTGACATTCCCCGTCGTGGCGATATTCGAGAATCCCGCCCCGGTGCTGACCGCCCCATCATGGCTGGTGACCGCCAGACCGATGTAGGCGTTGGCGGCCATCGGGATTTCCAACGCCGGGCTCACCGCCGCCTCGGTCCAGGTTACGCCGTCCATCGAATCATAGGCGTTGAAGACATTGCCCGTGCGGGTCAGCCTGACCCATCGCGGTGCGGGCGAGCCACCGACATCGGTGCTGGCGCTGGCTGCTCCGGCCACCGGCCGACGCTGGAACGTCGTGCCATGGTCGGGCGTCACACACATAAACGCATGCGTCGATTCGGCTTCCAGCGTTTCGCGGATCATCACGCCTGCCTTGGCCCACTCGTTGCTGCGGACCAGACTGTCGACGCGGACGGTGATTGAGCCGTTGCCGCTGAGGCTCTTGTAGGCATAGCGGAACTGATCGCTGTTGTTCCAGATGTCGGTGCCGATGGCGTTCATGACGATGTTGCCGGCCGCCGTCTCCATAAAGGCCGGTGCCTGGCCTTGCACGTACAGCACCAGCGTGTCGGCGCCGTTGACCTGCCAGTTCTGAGCGGTCTCGAAGGTCCGTTCGGCCTCGGAGTAGAACGGCGAACCGCTGTTGTCGTACGCCAGCGGCATGGACTGCCGGCCGCTGTAGACGATTGACTGCTCGGCAAACGGCGCATCGAAGTATCCCACGGTCGAGCCGGTGTCGTTGACCCAACCGTCGAGCCAGGTGTCGAAGATCGTCTCGCCGGCGTCAATGTTGTCAGTGTAGGTTTCGAACCCGTCGATCAACGCATATTCCAGCGTCGCGAAGCTCCAGACATCGCCGGCCCACGTGCTGATCGCCTCGGCTTCGTTGACTTCGACGATCTGCCAGTAGTACGTCTGGCCGAATTCGAGGTTGCCCGGGGTGAGGCTCGGTGCGGCAACCGCGTCGACCAAGGTCAGCGCCGCCGGATCGGTTCCGAGGTACACCTCATGGGAGGCTGCCTCGCGACCGCCGCGCCAGCTCAGGGCCGTTGCCGGTTCGACGCCGGTGGCGCCGTCGCCCGGCTGCGGCTCGCGAGCCTGCGCGGGGATGAACATGAACCGAACTTCACTGAGGCCATACTGGCCCATCGGCCCCCAACCGCCGGTGACCGTCAGGCGAACATACCTGGCCGCCACACCCTGGAAATCAATGGTCGTATTGGCCACATAGGTAGACTTGGCTGTTCCCTGAGCCAGCTCCACATCACCCAGAGCGGTCCAGTCGGCGCCGTTCTCGGAATACTCGACCGTGACGCCTTTGACGCCGAAGCCCAGGAGCAGTTCGAACTGCACGTTGTAGTTCCAGACGAGCATCTCGTGAAGCTTGTACACTTTGTCGAACTCGTACTGAATCCAAAGGGCCTCGCCGGCCGGAGCGGTGGTAAGCCACATGTCGCCCGAGGCGATGCTGTGCTGGTCCTGGGCGTTGAGACCGGAGCCGTTGACGGTGTTCTCGGGTGCGGCCGCCGGATCCACCGAGCCGTTGGTGGTCACGAGCACGCCCGTGATCGGATAGGCCAGCGGTTCGGCCGTGAAACTCCAGAGGCTGCCCTTGAAGATCGTGTTGCTCGGCGGGGCGTTGACCTCATCGATGCGCCAGTAGTAGGTCTGGCCGATAGCCAGAAGGCCGGCCGGATCGTAGGTCGTCGCCGTCTGGCCCTGGCTGACGAGGACTCCCATCGCATTGGTGCGGCTGGCGTTGTTGACATCCTCCGCGACGGTGCCGAAATACACATCGTGCGAAGCGGCATACACACCCGCCGTCCAGGCCAGAGCCACATCGCGACGGACGTCTGTTTCGCCCTCGCCAGGAATCGGGTTGCCTGCCTTGGTGCTGAACAGATCGCTGCCGGTCATGATCTGCTGGACTTCTTCCTGCGTCAGACCGCGTCGGTAGATCCGCACGTCGTCGATCAACCCGGCGAAGCTGCGGTTGGTGCCTTCCTGCGTTCGGCCGATAACCACGTTCTCCGTATCGGCTGCACCCGGACCTACGGCACCGTTGGCAAAGGTGCCGGCATTCTCACCGTTGACGTAGTACTGGTGTCCGTCGTTGATAATCATCGCGCAGACATGGACCCATTCGTTGGTGGGAATGGCTCCGGTACTGCTGGACGAGCCGATGTAGGTTGCCGGTCCGGTGCTGAAATGCAGGTTGCTCGGCGTGGTGTAGAGGCTGTAGGACCTCACCGTGTTGCCCTTCGCAACGATGCCTTGATAGCCTTGGCCTGGGGTCTCCAGTTGGGGGGTGTTGACCCACGCCATTACCGTTGCTTCGTCATCCACGTTCAGCGACGGATCGTGAGGCACTTCGACGTACCCGTCCACGCCGTCGAGCTGGAGGGCAGTACGGAAGTAGCCCGGCGCCCAGGAGGCGCCGCCCATAAGGGTGCCGTTGTTGCCGTTGCCGGACGAGTCGGCCGCCGTGGCACCGCCGGCTTCATCGAACCACCACCAGCCGATGATGTCCGGATCGACAGCGCCGGCGGCAGTGCTCGCCAAAGCCAGCGCAACGACCAGAGTGAGCAGCAAATACAGTCGTCTACACATCGCAGGTCCTCCTTCAAGAAAACATTCAGACAGTGACAAGTCCATCCGACCAGACCCCCGGGCAGTGGGACGCCGAGGTGGGTATCGATACTTTGGCACCGCTCGGCGGCGATCCGACTGTCTGAGGGTCGCACTACACGATAGAACTATCGGCTCGACCACCTCCTTCCTGAAGGAAATCGAGCATAAGGAATTGCACTGAGGTACCTTAGGGCTGTAGGGAAGGCGCCTGAAGAAGAGTTGTTTCTTCCGAAATGCATCTGCCCTCGACCCATACCCCGAGGCCTCCGAAACCGACCCGAATCACCCTCTGTCTGCCCGCGGCCATACGCCCAAGGAGCGCCGGGCACACCCTGGATTGTACTCGCTTATACCATGCGGGGTAGCCGGATGCAACAGCCCACAGCACGAAAAATCAGGTCTTGGAACACGGTGAGGTCCTGACCGGACTGGTATGGGGGAGGCCGAAGCGGGGGGCGTCTGCGGATGCCGTGTCAGCCGACCGTTCGGCTCGGTGTCCTCCGGTGGCAACCCTGCGCCGGCGGAGATGACGGCGGCGGCCCCTTATTGAGGCGCTCCGGGATTCTGTGGGATTTCGGACACAACGGCGTTGCCCGGCTGATCGAAACTCCAGACGCTGCTGACGCCGTCCTTTTCCTTCACGACGCAGACCCTCTGCGGGACGAATTTGCTGCCGTTCCAGACCCATCTCACGGCGACATCGCCGTACATGACGTCGTTGTAGGACGACTGACGGATATTCCTCGCGTCGACCGCCCCGACGCGAGGGGCCGGCGGCTGGTCCGGGAGGCTTCCATCGGCCGGGTCAGACCTTGTGTCGGAATCGCCCGGTTCGATACCCTGCTGAGGCTGGCTCAGAGGCTCCGGCAGGTCGTTCACGTCGGCTCCAGAAGCGGGCTGGTCAGGCGACCATGAAGGATTCTCCACGTCGGCGGGCAGGTAGCCCACGTCCGCGTTTCCGGACTGCGGCGGCTGGCTGCAGAACAGCAGCACCAGAAGCCCCGCCGTGACGATGAGGAATTCAACCCTTGTCGTGCGCGCCCACATTTTATCTCGTCCCCACTGATACGCCGTCATGCCTGATTGGCGCCGCCCACTCCCAGGACGGTCGCCAAACTTCGTGAGAGTGGCCGATTCAGAAATCGGCCGGAACCGTGCCTCACATAAAATATACCGGGATTTTCGCCAAGTCCAAACGACCGCAACCCTCCCACAGAGGCGTCAGGAAGCCCGCGAACCGCTTTTCGGACGTAAACGGAGGTTTATTGGCCCAACGATGTGGGGCGGAATCGCGGCACGAACGGCCGATAAGTGTCAGTCGGGCCTTGGGAGAGAGGAGGCGAAGTAGTGGAGCGGGGGGGTGGCTTCCTCGTCCAAGGTGAAGTAGCCCGCCCCTTTGCCGTCGAAACAGAGCCCTTCGCCCTTCAGCGCGCCGATCACCGGGATTCCGACGTGTCTGCCCTGAAAGGCCTTCCAGAGGGGCTCGCCGTCCGCACGGAGCCATATGGATGCGTTGTACGGACTTCTGACGATGATCCGCCGGCCGTCGGGCGAGACGTCGCCCGCCACCGCAAGACCCCAGGGCAGGACGGCAACCCTTTCCATGGCGTTCGGTCTCGTGGTGGAGTGAGGGGCGGCCGCCCGGTACACCTTGCAGAACAGATCGCGTTTGGTGATCACGTAGATATCCTGAGTAAGAGGGTCCACCAGGAGCGTTTCAGCATCGCGTGCGCCATCGGGATAGGTCAGTTCGATAGTCTCTGCCGGGCCGATATTTATCTCCCCGAATGGCTGGTTCGCATCGACATCAGGCTCCGGAACCCTGTAGACCCGCACGGACGGGTACGCGGCTAGGTTGTCGCCGATGTCGCCGATGTACAGATACTGCTCGTTCGGGTCCGGCCCCGGGCCAACGGCGATGTCTTCCCAGTCCCTCGCCAGTGCCCCGACAATGGGGCAGATCCCCAACAGGTTGCCCTGCGTGTCGATGGCGTATACGCGGGGCGCATCACCCGAGTCGTTGTGCACCCAGAGCACATCGGCGTTCTTCCGGCTGGCTGCGATGCCGGAGGCCTCGCGGATCAGAGGGCTCCGAACGATGCCAACCTGCGCGCCCGGTTCAAACTCACTCGACCACGCCAGGGAAGCGCACGAAAACCCCGCGAATGCACACAACAACAGCACAAAGTGAAGAAGGGACACTCGCATTGTGGTTCAGCCAAAAAGGTTCTTGCGTCGGCGCAGTTCGGCGAACACCTGCTCAGGACTCGCCTCGATCATGCCCAAGGCGACCTTCACCGCCGACTGGCCCGCTCGCAGGAAGATGTTCGTCGCCCTTTCCCTCGCGATAGTGGACGGCACAGTCGGGCAGCCTTGTGCGGCATCGCGGGTTGCTCTGCGCAATTGTTCGGCGACAGCACGATTGTCTGGTTCGATGCTCAGCGCGAACTCGTGGTTTTCCGCGGTGTAGTTGTGTCCGCAATAGACCAGGGTCTCGTCGGGCAGGGCGGCCAGCCGCATCAGAGACTCCCACAGCACATGGGCGTCGCATTCCATCGGCCTGCCGCAACCGCCGACAAACAGCGTATCGCCCGTGAAGACGATGCCGGGCCTGCCCTTCGGCGAAGGCGGCAGGTAGTAGCAGACAGACGTGTTCGTATGCCCTGGTGTGCCAATGACTTGAATGGTTCTGTCGTTCAGCGTCACCACGTCTCCATCTCGAACGAGCTGGTCGATGCCGGCGATCCTCCGTTCGTCGGAACCGACGGCACGACAGGGCGTTCGAGATTTGAGTTCGGCCAATCCTGCGGTGTGGTCGCCATGATGATGCGTCAGCAACACGTCGGTCACAGCCAGCTTCTGTTGGGCGATGGTGCGGCGGACCATCGCGGCGTCGGTCGGGTCCACCACGAAGGCCCGGCGGTCGCCATATGCGTGGACGTAAACGTAGTTGTCGCCGCACGTTAGTGTGGTGGTCGCATCTCCGATCGCACTGGTGTGCCCGGAATCCATCATAACAGAGGGTATCGCAAGCGTCTCTGGGGGTCAAGGTTCGACGCGCACGTGACTACAGCGTTGCGAGATGGACGACATCGTCAAGCGGCAGATCGGTGGCGGGCAAAAAGCCGAACCAAAAAATAAGGGCCGCAAGCCTCCGTGCTCACAGCCCGAACGATAATGAACGCCGAGGTACAACTATGACATTCAGCGCCTGCAAGACACGCGAACGGCCCGTTGCCGGAAAGACAAGGCGCGGTGGCACATACACGACCCTGCGAACGCCACTTAGCGTGAAAAAGGGAGACATGGGAGCATTGCTCTCTTCATCACCCCGTGCCTCCCTGCTGCCGAGTGCCTTGATTTCAGTCCATTGAAAACTGATCATTAGGGTTCAATTTGCACTTGCAGCGTGAGGCATTGTATGAGCTTTGACGTGCTCGCGTCAATTGTGGGAATTACGTATTGTGTGTAATCATTTTCGATGAGGATGGGCTGCGTGACGTCGCGGCGCAATAGAGACGCCCGACTGGAGGTCGGGCGTCCCGTTCGTTGGGACATTCGTGGCGAGTGTCCCAGGCTGCGTGGCTCTTTCAGGTCGGATGCGCGAGCCAGGTGGGATTTGGAGGATCATGATCAGAAACCGTAGACGGCTCTGAGCTGCTCATTGGTTGGCATGCTCGTGTAGTACTCTCCGTTCGGACCCCTGTACCAGGCGCCTTCTCGGGTCAACTGAACGGATGTCATCGATCCGTTGGAGTTGGTGATCCAGACCGTGATCGTTACCGGTTGCGGCTCGCAGACTACCGGCGGAGACATCACTACCGGCCCGAAGACGGGAGGCGGAACGACCACCACCCTTGGAGAGGGCGCCCAAACGCGCGGGTATGGACGTCGCCACGGGCCCGGCCCCATCGGCCCGTAGAAGGGCCGATGATGGCCATGCCTGTCGGCATCGCGACCGATCCAGATGCCGAAGCCGCCGTGCGGCGAAATGACCACGCCGCCGCTCGTTCTTGCCTGTGCGGGGGCCGGCGCGATCAGCAGCGCCAGCAGCACCGCCGCAACGATTGCCATCGGAATGAGTCTTTGTCGTGTCATCGTCGTACCCTTTCATTGATTGACGTCCTTGCGTCTACCTGTTAAAGGCCGGCCGCAGGCTGCCGGTAACGGCTGCATTTGCCCCTTGTTTGCCGCCTCGCCGTCCTCTATCATCGCCCTGTCGCGATATCGCGCCGCATTCAGCAGGCTGACTGGAGCGCAACCATGGATCGGAGCTTGTTTTACAGCATTTTGTGTGTCGGCGTGGTCTGTGTTCTGGCCTGCTGCGCCCGGTCGCAGGGACGCGATGACATGGCTGTCTGGCCGAGTCCGGACTGGGAAGCGACGGCGCCCGACGAAGTGGGCATGGACGAAATGCTGCTGGAGAGAGCCAGAGACTATGCCTTGACGGGCGATGGCTCGGGCCTGGTCGTTCGGCGCGGCAAGGTCGTGATGCGATGGGGCGACCAGAAACAGACCTACGATCTGAAATCCTCGACCAAGGCTATCGGCGTCACAGCGGTTGGTCTGGCTCTGGGCGACGGCAGGATCGCCAGCCTGCACGATCCGGCGGCCAGGTACCATCCCTTTTTCGGCATGCCTCCCGAGGCCAACGCGGACAAGGGTTGGTTGGAGAAGATCACGCTCTTCCATTTGGCGACGCAGACCGCAGGTTTCGACAAGAACGGAGGTTACACCGAGCTGCTCTTCGAGCCGGGCACGAAGTGGTCCTACAGCGACGGAGGACCGAACTGGCTGGCCGAGTGCATCACCCTGGCCTATGGGCGTGACTTGCAGGAGGTGATGTTCGAGCGGGTTTTCTCGCCCATCGGAATCGTACGAGACGATCTCCGATGGCGAGCCAATTCGTACCGTCCCAAGGAGATCGACGGTGTAGCGCGGCGCGAATTCGGCTCGGGCATCCACGCCAACGTCGACGCCATGGCGCGGATCGGCTATCTCTACCTGCGTCAGGGACGCTGGCGGAGCCAACAGCTCATCCCATCGTGGTTTGTCGACGCCGCACGCGTCGTACCGTATGGGATCAGGGGTCTGGCGGTCATCAAACCCGAGGACTATGGCAACGCGTCGGATCACTACGGTCTGCTGTGGTGGAACAACGCCGATGGAACGATGAAGAACGTCCCGCGCGATGCCTACTGGTCGTGGGGATTGTACGACAGCCTCATCGTGGTGATTCCATCGCTCGACGTCGTCATTGCCCGAGCGGGCAAGTCGTTTCCGGGGGCGCGAAGCCCACACTACGCGCCGATCGAGCCGTTCATCGAGCCGATCGCTCTGTCGGTCAAGAATCGCGGCAGGTGGCCGGGGGCGCCCTATCCCGCCAGCGACCTCATCCAAGGAATCGAATGGGCGCCGAAAGACACGATCTGCCGCACGGCCGAAGGCGGCGACAACTGGCCCATCACCTGGGCCGACGACGACAGTATGTATACTGCCTATGGAGACGGCTGGGGCTTCGAGCCGAAGGCGGACAAGAAGCTCAGCTTGGGCTTGGCCCGGATTACCGGCGGGGCGGAGGATTTCACGGGCGTGAATATCCGCAGCGAAACGGGTGAGCGGCAGGGGGATGGGCGTTCCGGCCCGAAGGCCAGTGGAATGCTCTGCGTCGATGGCGTGCTGTACATGCTCGCGCGAAACGTCACCAATTCGCAGGTTGCCTGGTCTGCCGATCATGGCAGAACGTGGCAGTGGTGCGACTGGAAGTTCGAGACCAGTTTCGGCGCTCCGACGTTCCTGAACTTTGGCCCGAACTACGCTGACGCGCGGGATGAGCACGTCTACGTCTATTCGAACGATAGCAACAGCGCCTACGAGCCGGCCGACCGCATGGTCATGGCCCGAGTGCCCAAGGACCGCATCCGCCAGCGGCAGGCGTATGAGTTCCTCAAAGGGCTGGACGCCGAGGGCACGCCGCTTTGGACAAAGGACATTCGCGACAGGGGGGCGGTGTTCGTGAATCCGGGCCAGTGCTATCGCGGCGGGATCAGCTACAACGCCGGACTGAAACGGTACCTCTGGTGCCAGATCCTGCCCTTCAGCACCGACGAACGCGGCCCGCGTTTCCAGGGCGGCTTCGGCATTTACGAGGCCCCCGAGCCGTGGGGCCCCTGGCGCACCGCCTTCTATACGGAGAGCTGGGACGTCGGCCCGGGCGAGACCAGTTGCTTCCCCACGAAATGGATGAGCCCCGACGGCCGAACCTGCCACCTCCTCTTCTCCGGCAACGACGCCTTCTCCGTCCGCAAAGCCATCCTTCGCTGAGACCGAGCGGGTCAATTCTGAGGAGGTTTCTGGTAGACGCGGACGTAGTCGATTTCGAAGCGGGCGGGGAATTCGGTGGGGGAGGGGTCTCCGCCGTTGACGCCGCCGATGGCGAGGTTCAGCAGGATGTAGTGCGGCTCGTGGAAGGGGTTGGCCCGGTCGGGCGTGCGGTTGACCGTCTTGCTCAGCTCGATAGTGTTCAGCAGCTCGTCGTCGACGTAGAGCCGGATGCTGTCCTTGTCCCAGTCCATGCGCCAGACGTGGAACTTCGACGACCACTCGGCGGGGTCGCCGAACTCGGTAATCGGCTTTTTCAAATCGTCCCAGATGGCAGCCCATCTCCGCTCGCCGGCCCAGCAGGCGTTGGCCAGGAGCAGGCCGCGATAGTATTCCATGATGTCGATCTCGCCGCAGCCGGGCCAGCTTCGAGCCAAGCCGAGCGTCCAGAAGGCAGGCCACAGCCCGGCACGCGTGTCGATACGCCCGCGCATCTCGAACCGCCCGAAGGTCCAATTGTGCAGCCCGGACGTCTTGAGACAGGCGGATGTGTACTCGGCGAACTGCCTGCTGCGTCGCCAGTCGTTGCTGTTGGCGTCATAGTCCGGGTTGGGCTTGCGCTCGCGCCGGGCTTCGATGGTGAGCAGACCGTCCTCGCAACGTGCGTTGTCTGGCTGATACCATTGCAGTTCCTCGTTACGCACGAAGCCCTGCTCGTACGTCCATTTGTTTGGATCGGGCCGGCCGTCCTTGTCGAATTCATCCGCCCAGACGAGCTTGTACTCGGTTGGTTCATCCGCATAGCATGTCAGCGTCAGAGAGCCGACAACCATCGTTGCCATCACAAGAGATGAGACCTTCATACTTCTCCCTCGCGAACGTCACACGGCTGACAAATCCACCCAGTCGATTCCGATCTTGCGAGCCGCATAGCCCAGCGCCTTGAGATGATCGCCGTAGACCATCATCCAATGCGAGTCGCGGACCTCGCTGCACAGCTTCTTCCAGTCGCCCTGAATCTCGACGTCCTGCTGCGACCGGCAGACTTCGTAGAACGGGTTACCCTTGACCACGCCGGTGAAGCCGAGCCAGCGGCCCGTGCTGTATTCCGGGTCGATGAATGTCACCTGCTTGCCCACGGGAATCTCGACCTTCGGCGCGGCGCCGTACTCGGATTCGTAGTGCGTCATGATCCTGGCGGGCTCGTAGTGCACTCCGTCGAGCCGGCGGGGCGCGCTGCAATGCGCTGCGGTCATGATCCCATCGTGAGGGAACGTCGAGTTGTGCATGAAGACCGGCTTGCCTGCGATGTAGTGCAGCAGGATGCCCGCCGGGATGATGACGAAGTCCGATTCGCAGAACGCCATCAGCCCTTCGTCGTTCAGCAGGCCCAACGTCAGGCACGGCGTCGTCTTGGCGATGGGCAGGATCGTGGTCATGCAGCCACGAATGGTGAAGGCCGGCGCCTCGTGCTCACGCATCAGGTCCTTGAAAAAGCCATGCAGCAGAAACGCGTTCGTCACGAACTCCTTGTCGGTCATCAGCGTCGTGTCGGGAAGCCCCAGGTACCGCTCGGCCATGCGCTGGGCCGCCTGCAACCGGCCCCGGTCCTTCGTCGCGGCCTCGATCCGTGCGGAAACCTGTTCATACGGGACATCGATGATGTTCAGCCTGTATCGCTCGCGCGCCACCTGCGGCGCATCCGGGGCGTACTTGCCCCAAGGCCCGCCCAGCGCCACGATCCGCGCCCCGACGAAGTTCTTCAGTCCGTGGAGTGCCCGCAATCGCCACAGCAATTCACTGCTCTCATCGACGACGACGTCATCGACGTGGACCGGACCATGATCGTTCCACGCATTCCGGCGTGACGCCTCATGGCCGGTCGCCAGGTACCGGGTGCTCAGCGCCTCATACCAGTAGTACACCGGGCCCGAACGCCGCCGCACGAAGAGGAGTGTGTCGCGGTCCTTCTTCGGTGCGAAACAAGCCCTGAGCGTTTCTCCCGAGCCGGTCGCGGCGTACACAATCACGCAATCGTAGTCATTTTCGTGCACCCTGGCGGCTTCTTCGGGCGACCGGACCTTCACGACGGGGAGCATCTCCACAGGGAAACCGGCCCGGGTCGCCAGAGTCCGTAGTTCCTCAGCGATTTGCCGGCTTTCCTTCTCGGCCGCCTGGTCGTCCTGCACGCCGCCCCACGATTTCCAGGAGGTTGCCTCCCGCCTCTGGGCGACGCGGTACATCAGGATCGGCTGAACCCTCAGAGGCTTGCCCGTCACCAGCAGCGGCGCCGCAGGGTCCCACGATTCGCTGCGGGTCGCGTTCGCACCCGCCGAACTCAAACCAAGAATACCGCCAGCAACGCTCGCCGCCGATAGCCCCACGAACTCCCTACGGTTCATCTGATGTGCAGCCATCGTCTTCTCCTTCCTCAAGATCGTGCCAATCGACAGTTCTCACCCGAATCGCCAATGTACAACAGGCCCCGAACACCCTCAAGCATTCTTTCCGGGCGGTTTGGACTTGGAAAACGCATCCGGAATCGCTATGATCAAAGGGGTTGCCCGTGAGGCACGCAGTGGGCCATCAATACTTCTTTTTGTGCAGGTGAACGATGAAGAAACTGGTTGCGGATCGGACCAAGCTGATCGATGCGAGCGGGATAAGGAAGGTCTTTGCCCTGGCGGCCGAACTGAAGGACCCCATCAACTTCTCCATCGGCCAGCCCGATTTCGACGTGCCCGAGCCGCTCAAACGCGAGGCCATCAAGGCGATCGAGGCGGGTATGAACCGCTATTCCCAGACCGCCGGCGACAAGGACCTCCAGGACAAAATCGCCTCGCAGATGGCGACCGAGTTCGGCTGGGCCAATCCGGCGGTGCTCGTCGCCAGCGGCGTCAGCGGGGGCCTGCTGCTGGCCTTCCTGGCCTTGATCGACCCGGGCGATGAGGTGATCGTTCCCGATCCGTACTTCGTGATCTACAAGCACGTGGTGAACCTGCTGGGCGGCAAGTGCGTCTTTGTGGATTCCTATCCCGATTTCGGTCTGCCGGTCGAAGGGATCGCCCGCGCGATTACGGACAAGACCAAGATGATCATCCTGAACTCGCCCTGTAATCCTACCGGCGTGGTCTACAGCGACGAGGAGATCCGGGCCCTGGCGAAGATCGCGACGGAGAACGACATCCTGGTCCTGACCGACGAGATCTACGAGCAGTTCTGTTACGACGGTTCCTGCCGGAGCATTGCGAAGTACCACGAGAAAGTGCTCCTGATGCGCGGGTTCAGCAAGAGCTATGCGATGACCGGATGGCGTCTGGCCTACGTCGCGGCGCCGGCTTCCATGCGTCCGGTTCTCGAAGAGATGATCAAGATTCAGCAGTACACGTTCGTCTGCGCGCCGAGCCCGTTCCAGCGGGCGGCGGTAGCGGCCCTGGACTACGACGTCAGCGACCTCGTCGCGCAATATGCCAGGAAACGCGATCTGCTGTACGAGGGGCTGGCCGGCAGTTTCGAGTTGGTGCGGCCGGGCGGCGCGTTCTATGCCTTCGTCAAGGCTCCCCGCGGTTCGAGCACGGAATTCGTCAAGAAGGCCATCCAGAACAACGTCCTCGTCATCCCGGGCAACGTCTTCAGCGAGAAGGACACCCACTTCCGGATCAGTTTCGCGACGACCGACGAGAAGATCCGGCAGGGCGTGGAGGTTCTGCGCGGCCTCGCATAGGCGGGTCAGTTCCGTCAGACGGCAGGGGAGAGAATTCTCCGTGCCCCCCCGGTCTGCGTATTGCCAGCGCCGTTCCGGGCCGGTAGAATCGCCGACATGAGACAGAAGGATCTGATCATTGCGGCTTTCATAGCTTGTGTGCTGGCGTCGGCGCCTGCCGTCGCCGCCGATCCCAACGATGCCGTGCGCCCGGCCCAGGCAGCCGTCATTCCGTGCAAGGGGATGATCGATCAGGGGCTGCTCGACTCGATCGAGCGTCGCAGCGAGACGGCGATGAAGGCGGGAGCTGATTACCTGATCTACGAGATCGAGACGTACGGCGGACTGGTCGACGCCGCCGACAGCATCGCCAAATACTTCATCCAGACCATCGCCAATCGAGCCAGGACGGTCGCCTACGTCCAGACGGAGGCGATTTCCGCCGGCGCGCTCATCAGCGTCTCCTGCAACGACATCATCATGCGAGAGAGCACGACCATCGGCGACTGCGCCCCCATCACGATGGGCGGCACGCTGGAGGGGGTCGAGCGAGAGAAGGCCGAGAGCTTCATCCGAGCGGCGTTTCAGCGCGCCGCCGAGGCCAACGGATACCCCGAACTGCTGCTCAGGGCCATGGTGACCATGCAGACCGAGGTGTGGCGGGCCAAAAATCTTGCTACCGGCCAATGGGAGTTCTTCGAGGGCAAGAACCTGCCCTCCGACGCCAACGAATACGACGTCGACGGAGCTGAAGAGATTGTCGGCAGCGACGAGCTGCTGACGCTCACCGCCTCGCAGGCGTTGGAGCACGGGATCGCTCGTGCGGTGGTGGGGGACCTGGATGCCGCGTTGACCTTTCTGGAGGAGCGAGACGGCGTCCGCTTCGACAGACCCCCGATGAGACTGGAAACCACCTGGTCGGAAGAGATGGTTCGGTGGCTCAACTCGCCGGCCGTCATGGGTGTTCTGATCATGCTGGCGCTGCTGGGCGTCTATATCGAGTTCAGCACGCCGGGCGTGGGGCTGCCCGGGCTGGTGGCGGTGATCTGCTTCGCCCTGATCGTCGGGAGCAAATACCTCACGGGCCTGGCGAACTGGGTGGAGATCGTTCTGTTACTGGCGGGTGTGATTCTGCTTCTGGTGGAACTGCTCGTTCTGCCCGGTTTCGGGATCGCCGGCATCCTGGGGATCGTGTTCATCCTGGGCGGCCTGTTCGGCATGCTCGTCAAGAACGCGCCGGGTCAACTGCCCTGGCCGGAAGGCCCTGAGGATTGGACCAACCTTACCAACGGACTGCTGGGGATGGTGTACGGCTTTGTCGGCTTTGCCGTTCTGGCGTTCCTACTCTCGCGATATCTGCCGAAGCTGCGGTTCCTCAGCGGCTTGATCCTGGTGCCGGCGCCCGCCGTCGCCGCCGGGACAGTGGCGCGGATGAGTATGACAGCTCCGCCACAGAGCACCCAGCGCCCGGTGCAAGTCGGCGACATCGGCGAAGTGACGTCGCAACTGCGTCCGGCTGGAAAGGCGCGATTCGGAGATGCGGTCGTCGATGTTGTTGCGATGGCCGAGTTCCTCGACAAAGGGACGCGAGTTGAGATCGTGGAGATTCACGGCAATCGGGTGGTCGTGAAAAGCCGCGACAACGCGTAGGGTGGCTACAGGCGTCCCGCGACGATGGGCGGTGACATCGGCCCGGAGAATTCAGGGAGGACCAGACGCATGGGTGGGTGGTTGCTTTTTGCGATTTTCTTGTATGCGGCCTGTGCGGCCTTGATCGTGGCCGAGGTCTTCATCCCCAGCGGGGGGCTTCTGAGCATCTGCGCGCTGGCTTGCGTCGTGGGGGGGGTCGCGATCTTCTTTCGAATCAGCAGCACCGCCGGATGGCTCGGCATCGTAGTCGCCCTGGTTATGATTCCCTTGCTCCTGGTCGGTGCGTATAGACTGCTGCCCAAGACGCGATTCGGCCGCAATGTCATTCTATCGGGCCCGGTGCGCGAACGCGGCGATGCGATACCTGACACGGCCGAGCTGCTCAAGCTGCTGGGCCAGGTCGGCCGGGTGCTGACGCCGCTGCGCCCGGTGGGCACGTGCGATTTTTCCGGGCGAAGGGTTGAATGTGTCGCCGAAGCCGGGTACGTTCAAAAGGGAGCAACCGTCAAGGTGATTCGGGTCGAAGGAACGCAACTGACCGTTCGGGTGACCGACGAGGCTTAGGGAAAGGATGGATCGATGTCCGAAATCGCACGTGTGTTGATGCAGCAGGAGAGCACGAATCCCGTGGTCGTTGGGATCCTGGTGGTGGTGGGGATCGCGGCGCTCGTCTTCCTGCTGATCCTGTTGAAATTTGCGCGGCTCTGGCTCCAGGCGTATTTCTCTCGGGCCGACATCAAGCTCAGCGAGCTGATCGGCATGTGGCTGCGCAAGGTGGACGCCCGGATCATCGTGCTCAGCAAGATCACCGCCATTCAGGCGGGTCTGGAACTGACCACGAAGGACCTCGAAAGCCACTATCTGGCAGGGGGGCGCGTGCCCAACGTCGTCCGCGCCTTGATTGCGGCCAACCGCGCCAACATCGATCTGACGTTCAAGATCGCCACCGCCATCGACTTAGCCGGCCGCGACATTCTCGACGCCATTCAGACCAGCGTGAACCCGAAGGTGATCGACTGTCCCGATCCCAAGAAAGGCAAGGAGACGATCGATGCCGTAGCCCAGGACGGCATTCAGCTCAAGGCGAAAGCTCGGGTAACCGTCCGGACGAACATTCACAGGCTTGTGGGTGGCGCGACGGAGGAAACGATTATTGCACGCGTCGGCGAAGGCATCGTCACGTCCATCGGCAGCTCGATCACGTATAAGAGCGTGCTGGAGAACCCGGATCGGATCTCCAAGGCGGTGCTCGGCAAGGGACTCGATGCGGGCACCGCGTTCGAGATTCTCTCGATCGACATCGCGGACGTCGACGTCGGCGACAACGTCGGCGCCCAGCTCCAGGCGGCGCAGGCGGAAGCGGACATGCGGCGGGCCAAGGCGGAAGCCGAAAAACGGCGCGCCATGGCGGTCGCTCGCGAGCAGGAAATGCGGGCGCTCGTCGTCGAGAACGAATCGAAGGTCCCGCTGGCCATCGCGGAGGCCTTCCAGAAGGGCAATCTCGGGATCATGGACTACTACCGGCTCAAGAACATCGGCGCCGACACGCAGATGCGCGAGTCGATCGCCAAGCCGAAGAAGAGCGAATAGCATCCGCTGCGGAGCCGGCCGATGGGTTTTTCGGCCGGCAGGGCGGACGGAAGGCACACCGTTATGCTGGACGGGATGATACCACTACCGTGGCTGGCTCAGGGCGACGCCGAGGGATGGAGCGATGTCATCGTCTTCCTGCTGGTCGCCGCGTTCTGGGCGGTTGGCGCTCTGCTCAAGGCGGTTTCCGCCCGAAGGACGGCGTCCCAGAGCCAGCGTGCGGGCCGACAGAAGTCGAACGACGATCAGAAGCGGGAGAGCTGGCAGCAGCGTCTGACTCGGAAAGCCACAGAGATCCAACGGGCGGCTCAAGAGCATGTACACAAGATGGAAGAACAGGCGGGGGGCGCCCCACCGTCTGAGAGGCCTCGCGAGCCCCGTCGGCCGGATCGCGGGCGGGTCAATGTCCAGACCCGTCCGGGAGGCGAGTCGGTCCTGGTCTACGAGCGACAGGAGCCGGCAGAGACGCCGCCGCAGAGACAGCGGCGCGCCGCTCAACTCTATCAGGAGCGGCAGGAACAAGCCAGAGAACTGCGGCAAGAGCGACTCGAAGCCGCCGAGAAGATGCTCCAGGTCGAAACCCCGGCGAACCAGCTTGAGCCGGTCTCTGCACCGGATGTCGCCGCCGCCACAACAGAAGAAACCCTGGGGCCGGCACATGCCGCATCCAGTCTCATAGACTACTCCAGTGCGGATGCCTTGAAGAGGGCGATCCTGCACTACGAAATCCTCGCCAAGCCTCTGTCTCTGCGTGATCCCTTCGAACTGACGCCCGGCTTGTGATGTTCCGACCAATGGGCTTTTCGCGCGGTTTCGCCGCCCTATCCGAAGCCTGCTCTTATCGGACTATGTGCGTGCCCGTTCGGCATATTCGACGAACACTTCGGCGGGATGCGGCGACAGCACGAGCTTCCTGCCGTCGTTCAGACAGACCAGAACGAGGTCTCTGCGATCCGTGACATAGCAGCGAAACCACCCCAGAGGACGGCTGTAGAACCATCCGAAGTGACCGAAGAAGCCGCCGGAGCCGAGAACACGGATGCTGAACCCGACCTGCCGAGCTTCGATACGCTCAATCGCTGCGATCTCCTCGTGGCGGATATAGACGTTCGGACCCATGCGATTGACGATGATCCCCACCGGATCAACCGTGAAACCCAAAGGAGCAAACAAGATGGTTATTGCCATCATCACCGCAGGCAAAAAGGCCAGCGGCACTAGCCACCTAGCCGTCGCGGTGTCTTTCACCGTGGGTTGCCCGGCGGCCCGCAAAACAACAGCGACGGCAACGACCACCAGAACAATAACCACCAATGTCACCAATCGCACCAGCATCGACCAGCGCGCACCAAAGCGTTGCGTTCCCTGAACCATCTTTCGACCCGTAGACTATGCGTTGTCTTGTAGCGGCCTTCGTAGACGTCAGGGGACATTATACAGGCAGGCGTGGCGCATCGCCACGCGGCATCGGGCATTGAGCCGAATCGTGCCCGGAAAACTGCCCGATTCCCAACGTCCTATAAGATATGTTATGTTTCATTCGGGTGGTGGCTCGGATCGGGCGACAAACGGGCTCTGGGCGGCCGTTTTTGGGCCCCCAGGCGGGTTTTCAGGTGGTTGCCGCCGTGGCGTGAGCGGCAGTCTGGCAGAGGTTTTCCCACATCAGACCCACCGTATCGGCCAGGCCGAGATTCTGAAGGACGATCGATATGTTCGTAGTCGGGTCGACGTCCGGGCAGACGCTGGTCTCGAGATGATGCTGGAGGTTGATGATCGAGGAGGCGAACTTGATGCGATTGCAGTACAGCAGGCCCGTCTGGTAGTACAATTCGAGCGTGGCCGGATCGTATGACGGCGGCGGCGTGACGTGGTCCAGCGCTTCGCTGTCGCGTCCGGTCTCGAGAAGACACAAGGCCAGCTTGGTCCGGGCACGGGCAAAAGTCGGGTTGATTTGAATCGCCGTGTCGAACGACTCGACCGCTTGCGAGGGCTGGTTGGCATTGATCTGGAGCAGCCCGAGGCGGTAATAGAGATCGGGGTTTTGTGGGTATCTGGCCAGGTGCCGCCAGTGGGCGTCGAAGACGGCCTGGTCGAGCGTGAAACCGTCCTCTGGGGCCGGGATCAGATTGGCTTCGAGAGCCGCCTTGAGCACCAGTTTGGCCGTTTCCGCATAGAGAAAGGCGCTGTTCGGCTGGATTGCGGCGGCCAGGGAGAGCGTATGGCGGGCCTCGCTGTCCTGGCCGTCGAGCTTCTGGGCGGCCGCGAGGCCGACGTAGGCCTCGACGATCTTGTCGTTGATCTCGACAGCCCGGTTGAACTGCTGGGCGGCCAGTTGCTCGGCATGCATTTTCAGGTAGTTGGTGCCGAGTTTGATGGTCGCTTCGAGATAGTCCGGACAGAGGCGGATCGCGTGCTGATACTGGGCGATAGCGTCCGTCGTGGCGCCCATCGCGGCGATGATATCCGCCCGCAAGGCGACCAGATCGGCACGTTCGGGCTGGTCGGCCAGGAGAAGATCGACCGTGTCGAGCGCCTCTTCGAAGTTCCCGTCCGTGACCATCTGCTCGATGGTCTCGTCTCGGGCGATGAAGTTGTCCGGATGGATGAGGATGGCGGTGTTGAAGGTCTCCACGGCCTTGGTGGACTGGCCGGTGGCGAGGTACAGATAGCCCAGGATGACCAGGGTGGAGATGTCGTCCGGATAATGGTGCCGCAAGGGCTCATACTCGCCGATCGCGTCGTCCAGACGGCCTTCCTTGAAGTAGATCGCGCCGAGCCTTTGGGCAGGTAGTTGCAGATACCCCTTGAACTTCAGGCAGTCCTGATAGAATTCAACCGCTTCGGCCTGATGGCCGAGGCGTTCGTGACAATGCCCCAAGGCATAGAGCGCCAGCGTGTTGGTGGGCTGACGCACGTAGACGGACTGCAACTCTCCGATGGCCTCGACGAGGTTGTTGGCTCGCAGGGACAGACTGGCCGCCGCCATCCGGCCCAGCGTGCAACCCGGATGCTCGAAGAGATAGAGCCGCAGTTGCTCCTGCGCCGCATCGTACTTGCTGTCGCTCATGAGGTCGACAACGTGACTGAGGTGTCGCTCCTGAAGCGAAACCGACTCGTCGTGGTGCTGGCGGCGTTCATCGAGCCAGTGCCAGATCAAGTCGGACGTGTCAACAACTATCGCCCTGCCGAATATCTCAAGCAATCCACTCATCCCTCACTCCCAAAATGCCAGGGACGTTAATAACGATTCTGCTGAGATATCGTCCAATTTGGGAGGGTGGTTAACCTGTGCGGATGTCGCGCGGGGATTGACGGGACGCCGCAGCGCGTCCATCAGGGCGGTTGTGCACCCTGTAGCGATTGTTGCGATTCGGAGGGGGCCGTTATCAGACCCTCAGCGGACCGGCGGAAGCGCGAAAGGGCATGCGAAGGGCGCCAAGGGCCCTGCCGGCTGCTCGGAACACGCAGGATCGATTCGCGGATCGCCAGACCTATGTCGTCTGGGCGTGCTTTTCCACCTCGCTGAGATAAGCCACCGTGCGCTGGAGCGTATCGCTGAGGTGCTTGAGTCGGAGCATGGTCTTGACGCGCGTCAGCAGCTCGAGCCGGTTGACGGGCTTGCTGACGAAGTCGTCGGTGCCGGAGTCGATGCCGCGTTCGATGTCGCCGAACTCGTTGAGCGCCGTGACCATGATCACCGGGATGTCGCTGGTGGCCGGGTCCTTCTTGAGCCGACGGCACACCTCGAATCCGCTCATCTTGGGCATCATCACATCCAGGAGGACCAGATCGGGTTTGGTCTTGGCCACGAGGTCCAGGGCCTCGATGCCGTCGCGCGCGGCGACGGTCCGGCAGTCGACGTCTTCCAGATACGCCTGGATCAGTTCGAGATTCTGTGCGTTGTCATCCACGACCAGGATGACGGGCAGCCTTTCGGGCGGCGACGGGCGTTTCTGGTGACTCATGAGTCAAGCTCCCGATATCGGTGTTGGACGCGGCCCAATACGTGGGCCGGTTCGAGATCAACAATGTCACAGCTCTTTTTGCCCTCCCGGCAGGCGGATTTCAAGAGATTTCCGTCGTTTTTGCCGATTCACCCGGGCAAGCCGGAATGCTCCTCGATGAATTGGCGCACTTCCGGCCGGATGTAGATGCTCTCGATGTCGAGCACCTTTCTCACCGCTTCGGCACAAAGAGCGGCCGATTCGCCCGATCCGGCCTCGGTGTCCAGGAAGAACACGTTCTGGCCTCGGACGGCACACAAACCTCCGCCGTTGCCCCCCAGCGGTTCGCTGCGGATCGTCACGCCCCCGCCGGCCAGGAGGGCCAGAAGCTCGTCCAGAATCCTCTGTTCGTTCATGGCGGCTGTCCCCTGGACAGGGTCGTCCGCAAGACGCCGGCGGCCGGGCCGGCCGCTTGCGAAAAAAACCACGCCCGGGCCGATCCACATGCTTGTAAGACGATGACGACCGATAGATAATACAGGGCGTACGGATACGACGGATCGCATTGTACAGAAGGAGTCGGCTGTTGGCAAGCATCATCGACAAACGCCTCGCACTGCATCAGCGTCTGGCCAAAAAAGAACAGGAATACAACACGCTCAAAATGCAGAACGTGCAGCTACAGGCCCTGGCCAATCTCGGTTCGGCCACCAGTATGATCGCGCATGAGATCAACAATCTCCTGACGCCGCTGGCCAACTACGCGGCGCTGGCCGCGAAAAACCCCCACGACGCCGACCTGGTGGCCAAGGTGCTCGACAAGACCGTGCGCAACTGCGATCGCGCTTCCAAGATCATGGTTAGCATGCTGGCGATGGCCAACGGACGGACGCAGGAGAAACACCGCGTGGCGGTGCGCGCCCTCGTGGATGACGTGTTCACCTGTCTGTGCCGCGATTTCCATAAGGACGGCATCACCGTCCAGATAGATGTGCCCGAAACTGTGGAGATTGTGTGCGTGCCGGTGCAGATTCAGCAGGTGTTCATGAATCTGATCCTGAATGCACGAGACGCCATGCTTCCCGGCGGTGGTTTGCTGACGCTGTCCGCCTGCGAAAACAGCATGCAGGTTCACGTCGCCGTGACCGACACCGGCCGAGGTATCGCCAGCGGCGACCTCGACAGCATTTTCGAGCCTTTCTTCACGACCAAGACCGGCCAGGAGGGCTCTGACACGTATTCCGGCTCCGGGGTCGGATTGGCGTTCTGCAAGCGGGTGGTGAACGCGCACGGAGGAGAGATTTCCGCGGAATCCCGTCCCGGCCTGGGAACCACGTTCCACGTCCGCCTGCCCAAATCATCGTCCTGATGACAATGATTGCCACCGTCTACCAGAACGTCGGTCAGGTAGTCGCGATGCTGATTCTGCTGACTGGATCGGCTTTCTTTTCGGGTTCCGAGACGGCTCTGTTCAACCTCACCCGGCGACAGATCAGGCAGATCACGGGTTCCACACGTCGCGTTCACAGGCTTATCGTGCGGCTCCTGAGCCGATCCGGGCATCTGCTGACCTGTCTGTTGCTCGCCAATATCACGGTCAACGTCCTGTTTTTCGCCGTTTCGAGCGTCCTGACGCTCCGGGTGAAGACCCAGTGGGGCATGACGGCCGCCGCAGGTGTTGCCGTTGCGACCTTTCTGACGCTGGTGCTCTTCGGGGAGATCCTCCCGAAGTCGCTGGCCTACGCGAATTCGTGGCGCGTCGCGAACGTAGTGGCCCTGCCGGTGTTTCTATGCCTTCAGGTGTTGGGGCCGGTGGCATCTGTGGCCCGCGTTCTGCTTCTGGAGCCCATCCTGAGAATGCTGCTCGGGCACCGGCGTCACAGCAAGGCAATCACTTTGACCGAGTTTCGCTCGCTGATCGATCTGAGCCGGCAGCGGGGCCTGATCAGCGAGGACGAGAACCGGCTTCTGGCAGAGGTGATCGAACTCGGTTTTCTGAAAGTCAGACACGTCATGCGGCCCCGCGTGGACATGGTCGCCTGCGATGTCTCCGATCCCCTTTCGCGGGTGCGGCAGCGCATGCGAGAGCATCGCCTGACGAAGATCCCCGTCTATGTCAAGAACATCGACAGAGTGGTCGGGATGGTCCATCTGCGGCAGTTGCTTCTGCGGCCCGACGCCTCTTTGGACCGGCTGGTGCAGCCGGTCGCGTTCGTGCCCGAGCAGAAGACCGTCGAATCTCTGCTGGAGCACTTCCGAAAAACAGAGACCGATATGGCGGTCGTCGTGGATGAGTACGGCGGGATCGCCGGTTCCGTGCGTCTGGAGGACATTGCCGCGGAGCTCTTCGGCCGCGCCGAGGCGGGCGACGCCACGGAACCCATTCAGCAGCTTGGACCGTTTCAGTACCGCCTCTCGGGCAATCAGCCGATCCACGAGTGGGCCGATGACCTCGGTCTGGACCTCAGTGAGACCCGGCTGGCTACCATCGGCGGACTGGTGACTGCGCTTCTGGGGAAGATCCCCAAGCCGGGCGATGCGGCACACTGGAACAACCTGCGGTTCACGGTCGAGCGAGTGCGAAGGCACCGCATTGAGACCGTGGTCCTGTCTCTGGAACCGATTACCGATGCCTGCTGACTTCGCCATCCTCGCCTTGGCCCTGTGCACCGCAACGCTCTCTGCGGTGTTCTCCGGATTGGAGACGGGCATGTACCGCCTCAGTCGGCTGCGCGTGCGTCTGGGCGCGGAAAAAGGCCGGTGGCAGCAGACGATTCTCAGCCAAATCCTGCCGGACGGCGCCGGTTTGCTCCTTTCGCTTCTTGTGGCTAACAATCTGGCCAACTACGTGGCGACCAGTTGTGTAACCTATCTGTTGTTGAGAGAAGGGCGATCGGAGCACACCGCCGAGCTTTTGGCCGCGACCATGACTGCCCCGTTGCTGTTTGTGTTCGCCGAGTCAACGCCCAAGAACGTCTTCCTGTACCGCGCCGACCTCCTCATGCCGTTCTTCGCTCCGATGCTGCTGATAACCCATCGCCTTCTGACGTGGTGCGGGATCGTCCCTCTGCTGCGGGGCCTCTCCCACCTCTTTGGCTACACCATCGGCTCCTCGGTGCCGTCCAAGACCGCGATCGCGTCCGCCCAGCGTCATCAGATCAGGGCTATCCTGCGCGACACGCAGGACGAGGGCCTCCTCAGCCCCATTCAGACAAACATCGTCGATCGTATCGTCAATATCCCCGGTCTGCGGCTGAACGCGGTCAAGGTTCCGCTGAACGAGGTCCAGTCTGTGGACCTCCGATCCAACCGGACGGTTCTGATGAACAAGCTCCGGCGGCATCCCTGGACGCGGCTGCTCGTATGGCAGGACGCACCGACCCACATCGTCGGGTTCATCAACGTGTACGACGTGCTGAGTGCGGAGGAACCCTTTGACGACCTCGGCCGGTCTGTGATACCGTTGCGGCAGATGGACGGTGGAACGCCCGTGATCGATGCCATCGACATGATGCGGCGAGACGCTCTGGAGATCGTGCTGGTGACGCGAAGCCGGCGAGGCGGCCACGAGGTTCCCGTGGGGATCGTCACCATGAAGGACCTGGTGGAAGAGCTTCTGGGCGAACTGGCGGAATGGTGAGGTGATGCCTGTGTCGAAGTCAAGATCGTTCGACCCTCGCGCCGGCAGACATGTCGCGGCGGTCGGAAGGACCCTAATCGTTGTCACGCTGCTCGCGTCGATCCTGGCCAACAGCATGATGAAGCAGCCAGTCAGCCGGGACGAGCACATGTACTGCACTGCCGCGGTCCTGCTCGCACGTGGACAGTTGATTTACCGCGATTTTGCCTATCCGGCACAACTGCCGTACCACCCCCTGCTGCTTGGCACGCTCTACCAAGCCCTTCACACCGATCACTATCTCCTGATCGGGCGGCTGCTCTCGACCCTATGTGACATCGTTGTGGTCGTGCTGATCCTGGCGATCTACCGGCGCGTGTTCGGCAACCATCGATGGGCGGGGCAATGGCTCGGTCTGGCGGCGGCGGTCTTGTACGTGTTCAATCCTCTGGTGGACTATGCGGCCGGCTACGCCTGGAATCACGACGTGGTCATCTGTTGTGTGGTCCTGGCCTTCTGGCTGTTCGTCCGAACCAGCTTCCGACGGACCCCTCGGTTCTGGCGGCTTGCCTCGATCGGAGCCCTGCTGGCGTTCGCCACCTGCATGCGCGTGACCACGGCCCTGATCGCTGCGGTGTATCTGGCCGCGGTGCTCATGGCAGCCGGAGGATCGATCCACAATCGCATCCGAACTGCGCTGCCCTTTTTGATTGCGGGCCTTCTGGTCCTGTCATGGCCTCTCTGGATTCTCTTGCAGGCGCCGAGGGTGGCGTGGCTGAATCTGGTGGAGATTCCGGCTCTCTACGGGCGATGGCTGCACGAGATCGGCCTGGTGTTCGACAAGGCCAGGCTGACCATCGATTGCCTGACGACGCCAGGCTATCTGGTTCTGCTGATTGTGGCAGGATACTGGATTGCCCTCATGGCAAGACGGCAGCCTTCTCTGAGCGGCATCTCCCGGCGGAACCTTGTGGTCGCCGGCGCGGTGGCCGCGTGCTTCGGTCTGATCGCGTTTATCCCTCCGACGATGTGGCATCAGTATTGGGCGGTGCCGGTGCCGTTTCTGCTGATCGTGTGCGCCTATCCGATGGCGGCCTTGCGTCAGGCGGCGGAGAAACCGGACGGCAGGCCACCCTTCCGTATCGCTTGCGGCGTCACGTTCATCTGTGCGGCGCTGGCGGTCCTGACCAATTTCAGCGTCCTGCGTCGGCTGCCCGCTGTCCTCGTGCCGGAATGCTGGACCCCTGTCGCCCTGCACAAGACCGCAGTCGAAATGGCAGATCAGGGCGGCAGACCGGACCTTGTCCTGACCCTGGGGCCGCTCTATGCGCTGGAGGGCGGAAGTGACGTCTATCCCGAGTTGGCCAGCGGCTCCATCGTCTATCGCGCCGCGGATGCGATGTCGGCGGACGAGCGCAAGATCACGCACACGGTTGGACCGGCGACGCTCGAGGACCTCTTGAAGAAAAGCCCTCCCTCGGCGGTGGTGGTCGGCGTGGAGCCCCCCTACTTCTCGTTTCTCGAAGAGCCTTTGCTCCAGGCGGTCGACTCGACCTGGCCTCGACATGACTGGGAGAACGGGCTGCGGATGTACGTCCGTCCGTGATCGGATGACGGTGACATCGTGCGGTTTACTTCTTGCGGCGATACTCGTCCATGATGGCCTGGGCGATTGCATTGATCGCGTCGCGACTGAGACTCGACCGGTTGGAGATGATCGAGAAGAGATAGGGTCCTTCGTCGGTCAGGCAGATGCCCGAGAACGACCGCACGCCGCTGATGTAGCCGGTCTTGCCCAGGATATCCGCGCGGTACGCCGACTCTTTGAAATACCTGCCGATCGTGCCGTCTTCGCCTCCCACGGCCAGAGAAGTCCGGTACAGCTCCCAGTTGCCGCCTGTGTAGGCGTCGCGCAACACCGCGACGATGGCCCGCGCGCTGAGCAGATTCTTTCGACTGAGGCCGCTTCCGTCGTCGATCTCAAACTCCCGACGGGGAATCCCCAGACCAGTCAGGTAATCGCCGATCAACTCGCGGCCCTTCTCCCAACTGCCGTTCTTGCGGTCCGGACTCTCGTGGGCCGCGATCGTCTTGAGCAGCGCCTCGGCCGCCAGGCCCAGGCTGTCTTTGTTGGCACGATGCAGGCAGTCGATCAGAGGCGTGGCGTATTCGGCCACAGGAACGAGCGTGCAGTTGGGGTCGAGCGGCTTCTCGACGAGGTGCCCACCGACCGGGATGCCCGCTCGGACGAGATGCTCGGCCAGCAGGAAGCCGAAGAACGCGCCAGGTTGCTCGATGGCCACATCAAACGGTCCCTCTTTATCCTTGCACTTGCCGCGAAGGGTGATGCGATTCGGTTGGCGGGTCCGATAGGCGCCGACGGCGCCGGCGCCGCTCGAAACCGCCTGAATCTCGTTGGCGATCTCGACGAAGGACGTGGCCGGCTCGAACTGGACGCTGATCCGCCCGCCCTGATTTGTGGTGGTCACCTGGATGCAGTTGCCGCGATAGTTCAGACCGCACACTTCACAGGCATACCACCGATTCAGATCGCTTTCGAGCCAGTTCGGATGGACCCGCTGATCGTCGAAGACGGTCGTGTCGATGATGACGTCGGCAACCGACTCGACGCCGAGTTCCTGAAGACCGCGAATGATCTCATCGAAGAGCCAGCCGTTCTTTCGGCCGTAGAGCGCGTCCATGGCCGGGTCGCCGAGGAGCGGGTCCCCGCTGCCGATGACCACCAATGCGCCATCACACAGCCCGATCCGGGTCCGGTACTCGAAGAGCGGGCCCAAATACCGCAGAGCGGCCGCCGTGGTGACGAGTTTCATGTTCGACGCCGGAGTCATGGCGGTGGTCGCGTTGTGGCTGTACACGACCATGCCGGAGTCCGGCTCGACCACATGGACGGCATATTCCCCTGGCTTGGCCTTTCCCACGGCCTCCGCAATGCGTCCGGCGAGACCCGCGCCAACCGGCCGGCACAACCAGACGCAGGCCCAGAGAATGAACGACAGCTTCTTGATGTGTGACTTCATGCTGTACGACATGATCCTCGTGCTCACGATGTTTTTCGATCGACCTGTGCCCCTTTTATCGGGCGACAGCATATCAAATCTTCAGATAATGTTCAGGATTATTCCAGCCGGATCGGCGTGCCGGCGAGGGTTCTCCGGGAACGGGCCGGCACGTGCGCCTTCTGCGGGCATCGGAATCTGTCGCGCACGCCCGATTGCAGGTCCGCGCAACACCTGCCCTGCCCTGTGCGGGTGATGCCCAGGCGCCGGGCAGGTGGTCCTGCCGCGGTCCCTACGGCAGGGCCGAGGTGATCTCGGCAATCGTTACTCCCAACAGAGCTCTCGCGACGGGGTCCAACTCAGCTTTGTCCCCTACCAGATGGAACGTGCGATGCGTGTGGACGATGCTCTGCCCGGGCGCGAGGGCGGCAGCGGGAGAGGACGTCTCCAGTTCATAGAACGGTCCCATGGGTTTGGCGCCGGGTGTGGCCGGGCCGTCGTTGTACGAGTTGATGGTATCGCCTCGGAAGGGTTCGTCCTGAAGCTCCCACATGGAGTTGACGTAGTCGGACACGCCCTGCGGCTTGTTGTACTGGACGATGGTCAGGACCTGGTTGGCCGCGTCGTAGCTGCCCAGGACGTTTCTGGCACGTTGCGGCGTAAGCCCAATCTTGCTTCGATATTGCCCGTCGCCGCTGAAGAACAGGACACCGTCTTTGACGACGAGCCGGGAGGCGGGCACCTTGCCGAAGTAGGTGTCATTCACAGCCGGGCCGAGCTGGCTCTCCGGCCCGACGTTGAACGGCACGACGATCGTCGTCTCGGGGGACGGATTGAACATCCCGAGGATCCAGATCGACAGCAGGCCCGTCTGCCTGGTCCACCGCTCTGTCCCGGCGTTGGTGATCCGGTTGCTCGACTCGAACGCGACCATCTTCACCGAAGGGCCGACCGGCGCGCCCAGATGCTCCAGGGCCTGCCCGCGGTCGAGCACGCTGATCTCCCGGTCCACCTGCACGTCGAACGAGGTGCCGGAGTAGTTCACGAGCCTCGTCGTCCTTCGGAAACTGGCCGAGTCCGCCGCCTTCGAGACCATCTCGAACGGCTCCGTGTCGATCGCAGCCGGAGTCTGCCAGTGGTCGAAGTCGAACGGGACGCCCTTGGCGAAGAAGATGGAGAACTGCCCCCCTTCCGGGCCGATCCAGAAGCGGTCTTCTCCGCCATAGGGGTTCATGTGCTTCAGCGTCTGGCCTGAGGCGATGAGCTCCCGATTGATCCAGCCGAAGCTCTTGCCGCCGGGGCCCCCTGCCGTGCTGGTCATGATGCGTCCCTGCATCGCCGGGACGACGGCGACCTGGCCATCGCCGGAGCGGTCTTGCAGAACGACCACCTCCGCGTGCTTCTGGAGGAAGGAAACGTCGCCTCCAAAGGTCTGATCTTGCGTGTTCGAGTCGGCCGTCGCGCAGCCGGCCAACGCCATCGCTGCGAGGAACCAGCCCATCGTCCTTGCGCCCATCGTCAATCTCCCTTCACTTGCCTGATAGCCTGTCTGTCCGCAATGCCCCGAACGCCACCGCTGTCGCGCCGGGCCCCCCAACAATAGTCGATCCTCGACGCCCAATCAAGTCCTGTTCCATGCAGTCCGGCGGTCTTTGCGCATGTGCCATTGCGAATGACAGAACCGGTTTCGCAGCGGCGCCCGCCACCCCGGCCGGGACTCCAATTGCCGCGTCTGGCCGAGGGTTTTTGCTTGACCGCCGCAGGGCGATTGGCTATTGATTAACGACTATTTGCAGCCGTTTTTCCGGGCGGCGCAGGGCCTGTCGGGCGCAGACGAACCGTGTTCGTTTTTGTCCATCGGATGCTCTGGGGTCGTGGTTCAGCGGGAGCGTATCGCCCGCCCCGCCCGGCCGGACAATGACAGGGGACCTTGTGGAAGACAAACGCGTACGAGTGGGGTTGGTCGGCTTTGGGACGGTCGGTACCGGCGTCGCCAAACTGATCTGCGAAGGGGCCGACGCCATCGCCGAGAAGATGGGCGTGCGCCTGGAACTGGGCTGCGTGGTGGACCTGGATACGACGACGCCTCGGCCGGTGCGGCTGCCCGAGGGCGTGCTGACCAATGACATCCAGCGGCTTCTGGCCGATCCGAGCATCACGGTCGGGGTCGAGCTGGTCGGAGGCACGGGCGTCGCCAAGACGATCCAGCTCGACATGCTCCGCGCAGGCAAAGACGTGGTCACCGCGAACAAGGCCCTGCTGGCCGAGCACGGCACGGAACTCTATCACGCGGCCCGCCAGTGCGGCCGGTGCATCGCCTTCGAGGCCAGTTGCGCCGGCGGCATTCCCATCATCGGCGCCATCCGCACCGGCCTGGCGGCCAACAACATCCGCGCCATGTACGGGATCGTCAACGGCACCTGCAACTACATCCTCTCGAACATGAGCGCCAAGGACGAGGAATTCGCGGTGGCGCTGAGCCAAGCCCAGAAGCGGGGATTTGCGGAAGCCGATCCGACGCTGGACATCACCGGCGGCGACAGTGCCCACAAGCTGGCCATCCTGGCGTCTATGGCGTTCGGGTACGAGATCTCGCTGGATGATATCTACGTCCAAGGGATCGACGGCATCGCCAAGGAAGATATCCAGTATGGTCGCGAGATGGGCTATTGCCTCAAGCTTCTGGCGATCGGGCTCCAGGATGAGCGCGGCAGGGTCTCGCTGCGCGTGCATCCGTCGTTTATCGCCGCCGATTGCTCGCTGGCCAGGGTCGATGGTTCGTTCAATGCGATCAGCATCTTCGGCAGCGCGGTCGGCGAGACGCTCTACTATGGGCGCGGCGCCGGCATGATGCCCACCGCCAGCGCCGTGGTCGCCGATATCATCGACGTCGCCCTGGGGAACTCCCGAACGACGTTCGAGCACCTGCGGCTCAAGCCGCGAGAGGAAGTGATTCCCCTCATCGAAGACATCAACGATACAGTGAGCCGGTTCTACATCCGGGTCATGGCCAAAGACGTGCCTGGCGTGGTCGCTTGCTACGGCAGGATTCTCGGGGACCACGGAATCAGCATCCGCGGCGCCCTCCAGCACGAAGGCCGGGGACCCGACAATACCGTGCCGGTCGTCATCACAACCCACCGGACGCAGGAGCGCAACATGGCCGCGGCCCTGAGCGAGCTGGCCAAATCGGAGTTCTTCGGCCCGCAGCCCGTATGCATTCGAATTGAGGACATCCCTGAGGACCGGGACGTCTGAGCACGGGCGACCTGCGGCGGAAGCCGTGGTTCGCCCTCGGATTCGCGGATCAGGTAAGCTATGACGAAGTATGTGATCATCGTTCCGGATGGGGCGGCCGACGAGCCGATCGAGCTGTTTGGCGGCAAGACCGCCCTCGAAGCGGCCGAGACGCCAAACATGGACCGTATCACCACGCAGGGCCGACAGGGGCTCGTACGCACGGTCCCCAGCGGCATGGACCCCGGCAGCGACGTAGCCCAGATGAGTCTGCTCGGCTACGATCCGGCACGCTACTACACCGGACGGGCGCCCATCGAGGCGGCGGCCCAGGGGATCAAGCTCGGAGCTTCCGACTGGGTCTTCCGCTGCAACCTGGTGACCATCGCCGACGGCAAGATGGCCGATCACAGCGCCGGACACATCTCGACCGAGGAAGGGGCCAGCCTGCTCCAGACGTTGCAGACACGAGTCCCGGACGAGCGGTTGTCATTTCATCCCGGCGTCAGCTACCGGCACTTGCTCGTATGCCGAGGGATGGATTTCGACGTTCGCACATACCCCCCGCACGATCACATCGGCACGGCGGTAGAGAAGTTGCTGCCGCGCGGCAAGGGGGCGGACATGCTGATCGAGTTGATGAACCTGTCCCGACAGGTCTTCGCCGATCACGACGTCAACCGGGTCCGCCGCGACCTCGGCGAGAACCAGGTCAGTTCGATCTGGCTCTGGGGTCAGGGCAAGCGGGCTCATCTGGAGAGCTTCCGCAAGCGGTTTGGCATCAGCGGCGCAGCAATCACCGCGGTCGATCTCGTGCGTGGTCTGGCCAGGCTGGTGGGCTTCGACCTGATCGAGGTTCCAGGCGCCACCGGGTTGTTCGACACCAACTACCAGGGCAAGGCCGCCGCCGCGATAAGGGCCCTCGAGGACCACGATCTGGTTTTCGTGCATATCGAAGCGCCGGACGAGGCGGCGCACGGGGGCCACGCCGAGATCAAGAAGGCCGCGATCGAACAGGTGGACAAGCACATTGTCGGACCCGTGCTGGAGGCCCTCGAACGATTCGAGAGCTGGCGCATCCTGGTTCTGCCCGATCATCCGACGCCGGTGCGGCATGGAGCCCACTCGGCCGAGCCGGTCCCGTTTGCCATGGCCGGCACAGGCGTGACCGGAATTCTCCACCTCGGGTTCGGAGAGTCCAACGCCGCCAGGTCGGGATTCCGAATCGAGAACGGATGCGAGCTTATGGAGTACTTCCTCAAGAGCGCGGGCCGATAGAGACCCGAGCAACCGCGCCGGAATTGCGGCAGTCGCGGAGGGGATCACTGAAGGGGATACCATGAAAGTTGCGAAGTTCGGCGGAACGTCCGTCGCGGACGCCAAACAGATATTGAAGGTGGTTGAAATCATCAAGGCCGACCCGGACCGGCGGATCGTCGTGGTTTCGGCTCCGGGCAAGCGTTTCTCCAAAGACATCAAGGTGACGGACCTGCTCATTGCCCTGGCTGACGCGGTCATCGCGGGCCGTGCCTGGGACAGGGAGCTCGACGCCGTGGTCGGACGGTACGCCGAGATTCAGCGGGAGCTGGGTCTCGATGCGTCCATCATCAGCGAGATCGAGGCCGACTTGCGCGGTCGCATTGCCCGTCGTTCCGCCAACAACGCGCAGTTCATGGACACCGTCAAGGCGGCTGGCGAAGACAACAACGCCAGGATCGTCGCGCAGGTCTTCGTCAACCAGGGCATCCCGGCCCGCTACGTCGATCCCAAAGAGGCCGGCATGCTCCTGAGCGACGACTTCGGCAATGCCCAGGTCCTGCCTGAGTCTTTCGCCAACCTCGGGTCGTTGCGAGATGCCCGGGAGATCATCGTCTTTCCCGGATTCTTCGGCTACACCCGGCAGGGAGACGTCGCCACGTTTCCGCGCGGCGGCTCGGACATCACCGGGGCGATTCTCGCGGCGGCCGTCGAGGCCGACGTCTACGAGAACTTCACCGACGTCGATTCGGTGTTCGCCCTGGACCCGCGCATCGTACCCGATGCGCCCGCCATCGGTCTCTTGACGTTCCGCGAGATGCGCGAATTGTCGTATGCCGGGTTCGGCGTATTCCACGACGAGGCCATCGTTCCCGCGGTCCGGGCCAAGGTCCCGATCTGCATCAAGAACACCAACCGCCCCGAAGCGCCCGGCACGATGATCGTGGCCGAACGCAAGTACGAGCAAGGGGAAGTCACCGGCATCGCCAGCGCCGACGGATTCAGCGCGATCTTTCTGCACAAGTACATGATGAACCGGGAGCTGGGCTTCGGCCGGCGCCTGCTTCAGGTCCTGGAGGATGAGCACCTGTCCTTTGAGCACGTGCCGTCCGGCATCGATGACATGTCGGTGATCCTGCGAAGTGCTCCGCTGACGCCGGAGAAGGAAGAGCAGGTGGTCGCGCGGATTCGCACCGAGCTCCAGGTGGACGATGTGACGATCGAGCACGGCCTCTCGCTGGTCATGATTGTCGGAGAAGGCATGCGGTACGCGGTCGGCGTGGCCGCCAAGGCTTGCTCTGCTCTGGCCAATGCCGGCGTCAACATCGAGATGATCAACCAGGGCTCCTCCGAGATCAGCATCATGTTCGGCGTCAAGGAGATCGACCGCAAGCACGCCGTTCAGGCCCTGGGCCACGCCCTGCTCAAGATAGGCAAGCCCCATTGACCGGATCCCGAAGATCATCTCGCCTCTGGAGCAGACGCTCACGCACGGCTCTGGCCGGCGCGAGTCTTGTGGGACTGATCCTTCTGGCCTGGCTCGATCGAGGCGTGATCTCCCCTCGCCGGATGGCGCGGAGTGATGCGCCGCAACGCGCTGCCGCGGCAGACAAGGCCCGCTATCACGGCAAGGCATTCCGCGTCCTTGCCATCCTGGACGGCGACACCGTGGAGGTGGACGCTCCCGACGGCCGCAGCGCCGCGACGAGGGTCCGTCTGCTGGGGATCGACGCCCCCGAGATGAACTACCAAGACCATCGTCCCGCCTGTTTTGCCGAGGAAGCGACAGCGTTTGCTCGTGAGTTGATCGCCGGCAAACGGGTAATCGTGCACCTCGATGAGACGCAGCGCACACGGGGCAACTATGGCCGATTGCTCGCCTACCTGGAGCTTCCCGACGGCACCGTGCTCAATGAGGTGCTGCTGGCCGAAGGCTATGCGTACGCGGACCTGCGGTTCAAGCACAGCTACTTTCACAGGTACGGGCAACTGGAGGCCAGTGCCCGCGCACTGCAAAAAGGGTTGTGGGCCGAGGTGACACGGCGCGAGCTGCCCGAATGGCTCCAACGGATGCGGCCCGACCTTCTCGCCGACTGAGGCCACCGCCCATGGGGCAGACGGCTTATACGGATTAGGATTGATTCGTGCGCGGTATCCATTCGGCGCGGCAGATCG
>CAZOFX010000022.1:22753-65676 GCA_964579055.1 uncultured Pirellulales bacterium | reverse complement strand
TAGCGCACGACGTCGTAGCCGGCGCCCTTGAGCAGATCGGTATACCCCTTGTCGGCTGCCACGGTGAAGCCGGCGCCGGCCGCTCCGGCCGACGGCGCATCATCCGCGCCGTGGAAGGAAACCCAGACCACTGTTCCCTTGGAAGGAACCGGCACGCCGATCAGCTCGACCTCGGCGATCTGCATGCTGTTGGCCGAAGCCGCGTCGCGCACGGCCGGGAACAGGATTTGATAGTGCCGGTACACGGTCGAATTCTCGAACGTGATCGGCGTCGCGTTCATGGTGAACCGCGGCCAGGCATCGACCTGGTTGAAATCGGCCACTTCGCCGGCGGCGATCAGCTCATACGGCCCATCGATCGTCCCGTTGGAGCCGTAAAGCTCGAACTGGATCGGGTCGCGCTCCACCGCGTCGTTGGCCGTGGTCAGCGTCAGACCCGTGACCAGCGTCGCGCCGAGGGCCGGCGTGACCTGGAACCCGGTCGGCTCGGTCTCGCCCTTGAAGTGCAGGTACTTCGTGTTCGCATCATTGTCGATCGCCAGATCGGGGATCTCGGCGCCGGGCCAATCGCCGTCGTTCGGCACGCCTTGAACCGCGTCGCCGGCGCCGGTGATGTCCGATGCGCCCTTCTGGAAGTACGTGTCGGCGTTCAGGCGGATCTCGCCCAAGGTCAGAGCGCGATCGTAGATCGCCACGCCGAAGATCTCGCCGTCGAAGTCATCGAAGAAGGGATCCGCGCCGGCCCGATCCTGAGCGCCGTAGCCGATGCCGACCATGCCCGACAGGAGGATCGCCGCATCGACGCTCGCCTGATAGACGCCGTTGACATAGAGGGCCGTCGTTCCGGCGGCTTGGCTGGCGACGAAGACCAGATGAGTGACCACGCCGGGATCGGTGGCCACGCCGAAGTCATAGTCGGCCACGCCGAAGGTGGTCGCGCCGTAGGTCCCGGTGTTGTTCCACTGCTCGTACTTCAGACCCATCTGGGTGTCGCCGAAGTCTCTGCGGCCGATCAGGCACATGCTGGCCTGCGTCTCGTCCGGATTGCTCTGGACGACAAACTCGTAGGTCATCTCGCCGCCGAAGGCGCCGATGTCATAGACGCCGTCCGCGACATTGGTCGCGAGGTAACCCGGCTCGGCTGCCGTGGCGGTATCTTCCCAGGCCGCCAGCGCCGCGGCGGCAGGGCCGCCCATGATCGCCACGATCTCGTCGGCCGCCAGGGCCCGGCTGAAGAACGAGACATCGTCCAACGAGCCGTTCATGCGGCGGCTCACCCACGAATCGGTGCCGTCGCCGCCCAGGTAGACCGCGCCTTCCCACACGGCGGGCTCGTGCGCGATGACGTTCTCGGCTTTCGCTTCGCCGTTGACGTAGAACGTCGCCTTGTCGGGCGCCACCGTCAGGGCGCAGAACGTCCACTCCGTGGCCGAGTAGTTGGCCGCCGGACGGAAGCTCCACGTCGAAGACGAATCGTTCCAGTGATAGGCCAACCCGCCGTTGGCCAGCAGGTTGAAGCCGTGAGCAATCACCGGCTCTTCGCCGAAGCGGTGCATCATGATCGACGCCCAGTCCGGCTGCGCGCCGTTGGGCAGTACCCAGCCGGCCATCGTTGCTTCCGCCAGCGTCAGACCCATCGGCTGGATCTCCACCAGCGTCGGCCCGACCAGCGTCACGGCGCTGCCATAGACGCCCGTCGTCCAGGCCGGATCGCCATAGACAAACGCGCCATCGTTGCCGTTGGCGGACGAATCGGCGACCACCGCGCCTTCGCCCTCATCGCAGGCCCACCAGCCGATCAGAGCGTCGTCCTCCAGGAAATTCCACGCGCCCAGCGCGCTGCCCTGCACCAGGGCCAACACCACCAGACTGACAAAGCAAGCACATCGTCTCCACATAACACACCTCCGTCGCACAGGAATGCTGCTAAGGCGATCCGACCACACGTCGGAACACGCATCCCTCCCCATAGACTTTGTCGTTTCGATCATTGCCGCCCCTTCAATAGACAGACTTCGAGCTGGAACGCTGATAAGTCGGCCCTTACCTCCGGCGTATCACCTCCTTTCCTCGGGTGGGACGCTTCAGACATGCTGCGTGAGGTCTGCGACGGGCGTATCCATGGTGCAAAGCCGTCGGGACCGCATGCTCCACCCTGCCTTACCGTCGGACATTACCTCGCTGCGAGGGGGATAGAGAAGAATTGAGACGTGGAAAGACCTATCCTGTACCCATGCCGCACGATCCACATGGGCGGGAAGCCTGCCCAGCCTACCTTTTTCCCACCTCACAGAGCGCACAAACCTGGAAACCTCATCCATTATAGGATCATGCCCACCCCAAAGCAAGCCCTATATTCGCCCGGCCCCCGGCAGATTCCAAAATTCCCGCCCCCCGCCGGGCGGCCCCTCCGGCCCGGCAGGTGTGAAGGGTGCGAAGGGTCCCCCGACGGCAGGCCGGAGGCTGTAGGGCGAGCGCATCTACGCTTTTACGCTCCAACGAGCGTCGTGCCACGGGTCACGTGCCACGGGTCGCGAGCGACGAGATACGAGATACGCCCCGGGGCGCCAGCCCGCCGGCCGTAGGATGGGCTTGGAGCCCATGCTGTGCCGGGAGCCCATGCGGCATCAATCCCCCTGTTTCACGGTTCTCTCGGAAAAAGCCTGTTGACATTATGTCATCAGTTGGCGATAATAGCAGGATAATGCGAATCATCAAGACGAGCATGTTACGGGCGTTCTGGGAGGCCCACCGCCAGGCGAAGGCATCGCTTGAGGCGTGGGTGCACCTGACGAAGGCCGCCGAGTGGCAGAGCTTTGCCGACGTGCGCAAGACCTTTCCCAACGCGGACCGCGTGACGACAGCCAGCGGCCGGTCGGTAGTGGTGTTCAACATCGCTCACAACCGCTATCGGCTGATTGCGGCGGTGCACTACAACATGCGTATCGTTTACACCCTGATGATTCTCACGCACAAAGAGTACGACGCCAACACCTGGAAGGAACAACTATGAAGACGCGGACCTTGACGCACGACGACATTCCGGCCAGCTACGCGGAACTGCTGGGGCTGTTCATGGTGCGCCCGCTGCATGACGAGGTCGATTACCGCAACGCCTTGGGCGTGCTGGACGCGATGGCGGGCTATGACATGAACTCCGATCAAGCCGATTACTTCGAGGCTGTCGCGACCTTCGTGGAGAAATACGAAGCGGAGCATCACCCGATCAACGATCCGGATCTGCCCGTGGTAGAGCTGCTTCGGCATCTCCTGGAAGAGCACGGCATGGGCGAGTCGGATTTGGGCAGGCTGCTGGGGGATCGCAGCCTCGGCCACCGTATTCTCACAGGCCAGCGCGAGCTGAGCAAGGCGCACATCCGCATCCTGGCCGACCATTTCGCGCTGAATCCCGGTGCCCTGCTTGGATAGGCTTGCCGCGCCCAAGGGCGGAGGGTGCGAAGGGTTCAAAGGGTGCGAACGGGTGAAGGGTAAAAAGGGTCGCAAAAGCCCCCCTGGCGGCGGCCCGCACGCATCTACGCTGCTACGCCTCCACGCTCCGACGCAGCGCCCGCGCCTCTACGGTTCTACGCGCGCCCTGGAAAAAGTACCGGACACCTTTGAGTCCCCCTGGATAAAGTACCGGACACCTTTAATTCCCCCCCCCATCTGGCGGACGCTTCTACGCTTCCACCCTCCAACGCTCCAACGCGTCGCCAGCGACGAGATACGAGATACGCCGGGCGCCAGCCCGCCGGCCGTAGGATGGGCTTGGAGCCCATGCGGCACTGTCAGCCCATGCGCTATCTGGCCAAGGATTGGACCACGGGCTGAGCGTCAAAGGCTTCACCAGCCATCGACGTCCCTCCAGACAAAGGATATAATGGACTTCGTTCGTTGCCCTAAAAGGAGGTGTCGGCATGTTCTGTACTTCTTCCATGCGGTTTCGAGCATTCTGCATTCTGTTCTCCAGCCTGATGTGCGCAGCCGCCGAGACAACCCCATCGAATTCCTCTGACCCTGCAATTGTGCAGGGAAGAAGGATAGAAACCGCTCCGAGCGATAAGGATAAGGAGTTTCTGACCCAGTTAATGACTGAATTCAAACGGTTTGATGACTTGTTTGTCCAGCGACAAACAGGTCAAGAGATGAGTGCGGCCGTATGGCTGACCATGGCAGGACGCTTTGATCCCTTCAAATCCATGTACCTGGTTTCGGATCGTACCTGGATCAGTCCGCATCTACTCCGCGCTCAGCTATTGGAGGGGCAATGCTGTCTGCTCGCGGCCATGGCCTACTATCACCATGGAGGTAATGATAGTGAGTTCTTTGAGGTCTACCACCGAGGATTGGATCAGCTTGAGCAAGTGATCCGCCTGTCCAATGAGGACATTGACTACCTGCCGCGCTACAGCTTTATATTCGCGCCCGATCCGCGCAGGCCGTGGGAAGTCCGCGTTCATCCTTACGCGGGTTACGAATCGGTGGGTACGGGCTTTGTCTATTTTACCCTGGACAACAGTCGGCAGAACGCCCCCCCGCGCGTCACGCAGTACGATTATACCTACTATTCACCGCTTGAGCTCTTCAGCACATATGCCGAGTCTGAGTTGAATGCGATTGGATCTACTATACGGACCAGACTTCAGGAGAGACTGGATGGCAGGGAAGAGCCCTACTACGGATTCCAGCAGATTCATACCTCCACGGCCGCACGTCAGTGGCTGACGTCATTTTGTCCCTGGGGAGTGCGCATCTATCGGTTCATGCAGGCAGAGGGAATCATCGGACGCAAAGAATTGGGGGTGCTGCGTCCCTTTGGCACCCAGAAGACGGACATGTCGGACGTACAGCTCCTGCTCCATGCGGTGGGGGCCCGCACCGTGGAGATGTTGGCCGAGAAACCCCTACAGGATCACATTCCCATCCACATGCAGAAAGAGCTGAGCCAGCTCATCGGGACCGGCCAGCCTATGCCCTCCCGGCCGGGACAAGGACTGAAATGGCTTAAGGACGCGCAAGGGATGGTGGGCCCCAAACCTATTCCGTGGCGTATGGTGCAGGCCGAGCCCACCTATACGGCCTGGCTCTATTCACCGACCTGTTTTGATATGAAGACCAGCGAGAAACTGGGTTGGGCTTTGAAGGCGGTCAAGCTCTATTTTGGAGGGGTGGCCGCACTGGTCGAGGATGAGTTGCAGGATGTGTTCGTGATGTTTATCGCAGGAATGGCTGGCAAAGATGGGCTGCTTCATTGGATCAGCTATATTGCGGTAGAACAGGACAACTGGGGTGTGCCACTCTTGTTTGATGCCGATATCGATGCCTTTGGCAAGAGCAGAAAGCCCCTGAAAGAATTCTCCAAGCTCGCCTTTGGCCATCTGGAACAGAAGGAGATCGAGTGGCTGTACGAGAACATCGACCCCGACAAGTTCCGCGGTGGCATCAGCTATGATGGGGCTTCCTCGGTACCTCCCATCGTGTTGCGCGGTGAGGTGTTTGGATTCGAACAGGCCAAACCGTTCAAGTATCAGAAGAACCATCGCCTGGTGCGCTATTACCGGCTGGAGCCGGCCCATTTGGCCAGCAGTTTTGCCGACGCCACCTATGATCTGAGCAAGGATGTATACCCGACCCTGCACTGGGAAACGACCTATCGACAGGGACAGGAGACGATTCAGCGGTGGGTCTGGCCTGCCATCGCCAACGAACGGGATCGGAGTGGTCGTGTGACCAAGCCCCTTGGTAGTCGGGACTATGTCACGGACTATGCCCCGGTCGCTCAGATCGTGGATGTCCATTTTGACAAGGACGTATTCAGTCGCTGGCAGAAACACAGCGGGGATCGGACGAAGTTGAGCGCAGGGCTCTACCCCCCTCTGAATCCCGAGCAACTGCTTGAGTCGGTGGAATTGAAAGAGCCCCGCGCCGTCATGGAGATTCTCAATCCGGATTGCTGGGAGGCCGACGGGACCGCCAATCGGCCCAAGTATGATTTCCCGGTCTATCTGCATCCGCAACTTGGCCACCTGTCCTCTTCTCTTGGTCCAGGTGGTCCAGGCTCTATGGGAAGGTCCCCCAGACTCCCGCAGACGGAGATCTTCACTGAGTACATCCTGAAGATCAAGGACCGGAGTGAGGAATTGGAGCAGATGCGTCTGGTGTTCGTGGCGCGTCCCGATCAGCAGGTCACCGGGGAGGTGACCTATCCCGCAGCCGGATATGCACAGTTGACCTATAAACCCGTCCCCACGGATCCACGACTGAGTGGTTACAAGCGGTGCTCTCTGTCTTTCACGGGATTCGGCAGTACTATGCGGTCATCCACCGGGCAATCTCGGACCACGCTTCCTGGCGATTTCGGCGGGCCGGAATTCGCATTTGACGTGGATGGAGGTTTTAAGGGCAATGTGTTCGAAGGGACACTCCTGGACGTCCAAGATCGACCTGAGGATGATTATCACAGCGAGCGTTCCATCCGCATCCACGTGACGGTGGATCCGGAAACGCTCGATGTTACCCATTTTGAAGTGACGGAAGATTTTTCTGAGCCGCGCTATGAATACAAGAAGGTGCTTATCGGCAAGGATGTTCCGGCGACGAGGATTACCGAGAGGGAGTACAACGGCTATGTCGCCGGCAAGGACCTGCGGACGAAACACATTACGACCCTGGATCACACGATCGACCGGGAGAGATTCTTCCAAGACCCTCCGCAGGAACATCAACAACTGACCGATGTGGCGTGCACAGAGACGACGGCGATTTCCATAACCTTCCTGCCCGCGCCATGACCGTAGCTAGGTTCGGGGTCCGCGCGCACGAGATACGAGATTCGAGATACGCCCGGGCCGCCGGCCATGGCAGGTGCGAAGGGTGCGAACGTGTGAAGGGTCAGAAGGGTCGCAAAAGCCCCCCTGGCGCCGGCCCGCACGCATCTACGCTGCTACGCTTCTACGCTCCGACGCAGCGCCCCCGCCTCTACGCTTCTACGCGCGCCCTGGAAAAAGTACCGGATGCCCGTGATTCCCACTTGACAAGGGGCCGGCGAATGCGTATGGTCATTAGCACATTGGAGCGTGTCGTCGGGAGGAGGTCATATGGTGGACGAGCCACGGCGAACGGTGTTGACGGATGCGCGACCGGACCCACCCGGGCGAGTGTTCTGCCAATCATTGCCCGGCGTCTTGACGGTTTGGGTTCCCAACGATACCCTTTGGCTTTCGAAAGGAGTCCGTCGATCATGGCCGTGCTGAGTTTCAAAGGCAAGTCCTTCGTCCAGAACCACCATCTGCTGGTCAAGTACCACCAGTTGGTCCCGCGTCCGGACCAGTCCCTGACGGACAAGGTCAGCCTGCACGACAACCTGATCATCCACGGCGACAATCTCAAGGCCCTCAAGGCCCTGCTGCCCATGTACGCCGGAAAGGTCAAGTGCATCTACATCGACCCGCCCTACAACACCGGCAACGAGAACTGGGTCTACAACGACAACGTCAATTCCCCCATGATGCAGGACTGGCTCGGCAAGGTCGTCGACCGCGAAGACCTTACCCGACACGACAAATGGCTCTGCATGATGATGCCCAGACTCAGACTCCTGCGGGAACTGCTCTCCGATGACGGTGTAATCCTGGTGAGTATTGATGACAACGAAGCGCATCGACTTCGGGCTTTAATGGATGACATCTTCGGCGAGGATCGGTTTCTCGCACAAGTGACCTGGAAGACTCGTAATACGGATAATCGCGTCAAGACGAACATCTCAACGGATCATGAATACTTGCTCATTTATGGACGAACCGAATCATCCAGTCTCGTGGGCAGAGTCATTGACCGAAGCGACTTTCAGAATCCCGACGACGATCTACGCGGACCGTATGTTACTGATCCTCTGACAGGCAAGGCTACAGCCGAGGATCGACCAAATCTTCACTATGCTATCCAGAATCCAGAGACTGGTCATGAATGGAATCCTGACCCATCGAGGGGCTGGATAACAGATGAGCCTGGCTTCAAGGCACTCCTTGCGGACAATCGAATCTGGTGGCCGCCGGACCCAGCCACAGGCAAACCACGAAAAAAGCGATTCTTGAGCGACACCCGAGAGCGGATGCCTGCCTCAAGCTTCTGGGCTGACCTTAAGGGACAGACGGGGGCGGATGAACTCGACAAGATCATGGGAGAACGTGTCCTTGCATTCCCGAAATCGGTTGACTTCATGAAGCGCGTACTTGACTACGCTGTCGACAAGGATGCCTTGATTCTCGACTCATTTGCCGGATCGGGGACTACTGCGCACGCAGCGTTGGCACTGAACAGTGAAGACGCCGGGAACCGGCGTTTCATCCTGATCGAGTGCGAGGACTATGCGGAGCGGATCACGGCCGAGCGCGTGCGGCGGGTGATTCAGGGCGTGCCCAAGGCCAAGGACGAAAAGCTGCGCCAAGGGCTGGGGGGCTCGTTCAGCTACTTCGACCTGGGTCCGCCGATCGAGATGGAAAGCATCCTCAGCGGCGACAGCCTGCCGACCTACGAAGACCTGGCGCGATACGTGTTCTATACCGCCACCGGCGAGGAATTCGACGACAGCGCCCTCGACGCGGCGACGCATTTCATCGGCGAGAGCAAAGACCATCTGGTGTATCTGTTCTACAAGCCCGACCTGGACTACTTGAAGGCGACCGCGCTGACGCTGGACCGGGCCAAGGCGCTGGGACCGTTCAAGAACAAGCGCCGTCTGGTCTTCGCGCCGACGAAGTACCTGGACCCCGAACACCTGGACGAGTTGCGCATCGATTTCGCGCAACTGCCTTTTGAGATTTACCAGTTGGTCCGATGAAGATGAGCCCTCACATTGCTATGATGAGAATGCACCGACATCGACCTTGTCATTCCGAGCAACGTCGAGGAATCTGGCAGGGAATAGGGAGCGCGCCTGACCTATGGCCAGATCCATCGACTCCGCTGCGATTCGCTCAGGATGACAAAGAGCGGGGTGACAAGAAGAGCATGAGCGGACAGTAAGCAGGATGGAACCGAAAGAATACCAAATCCGATCCCTGGATCGCGTCAAGGCGTATCTGCAACTCTTGTACGAATGGAAGGGCAAGAGCGAGCAGATCGTCGCCGAGCATGGGCCGGAACTGGCGATTGACTTCCCGGCCAAGGCGTGGAGCAAGATGGACGGGCTCTACAACGCCTATCATTCCCGCCGGGACGGGCTGGGAAGGCCTCTGCCCTGCTTCTGTCTGAAGATTCCCACCGGCGGCGGCAAGACGTTCCTGGCGGTCAAGACCATCGACCTTGTCAACACGGCGTATCTCAAGAAACGCACCGGCCTGGTGCTGTGGGTGGTGCCGACGACGCAGATCTACCGCCAGACGATCAAGAGCCTCCAGGACCGGGACCATCCGTATCGCCAGCACCTCGACATCGCCAGCGGCGGCAGGACGCTGATTCGCGAAAAGACGGATTTGTTCTCTCCGTCGGACGTTCGGGAGAATCTCGTCGTCCTGATGCTGATGCTCCCCTCGGCCAACCGCAAGACGAAAGAAGTCTTGCGCATGTTCAAGGACAGCGGCGGATTCGCGGAGTTCTTCCCGCCGGAGGACGCCGTCGAAGCTGGCATCAAGCTCCTGGAGCGCGTCCGCAACCTCGACACGTTCGAGTCGCAGAACGCTTTCTGGGGCAAACAGATCAAGACCTCACTCGGCAACACGCTGCGCCTCTTGAATCCGCTGATCATCCTCGACGAGGGACACAAGGCCTACAGCGAGACCGCCCAGGAGACACTTCGAGGGTTCAATCCATCCGTCATCGTCGAGCTTTCCGCGACACCACTCGACAAAAGCAGCGTTCTGGTCGACGTGACCGGGATCGAGCTGAATCGCGAGGAGATGATCAAGTTCGACCTGCACGTGATCAACAAGGCCAGTCCCGACTGGAAAGACACGCTGCTCGACAGCCATAACAAGCTCGAAGAGCTGCGCGCCAAGGCCCGCGAATACGAGGCGCAGACGGGCAACCATATCCGCCCGATCTGCCTGATCCAGGTCGAGCGGACGGGCAAGGCCCAGCGCGGACAGGGCAAAATCCACTCCGAGGACGTTCGCGAGCACCTGACCAAGGTCATCGGCGTGCCGCCGGAAGAGGTGGCGGTCAAGACCAGCGAGCAGGACGAGCTGAAGGAGGTGGACGATGTCGGCGGGCTGATGAGCAAAGATTGCCGCATCCGCTATATCATCACGAAGCAGGCCCTTCAGGAAGGCTGGGACTGCGCTTTTGCGTATGTGCTCTCGATCCTGACGAACCCCGGCTCCAAGACGGCATTGACGCAACTGGTCGGGCGCATCCTCCGCCAGCCCTTTGCCCGAAAGACGGGCATGAAGGAACTGGACGAGAGCTACGTCTACTGCTTCCAGCAGCGTGGCGCCGAGCTTCTTGAAGAGATTCGCAGAGGCTTCAAGGGCGAGGGCCTGGGCGATTTGCTCTCCCATATCGGCGTCGAGGACGAGGCGGCTGCCCTGGCCGATGACGAGCGTCTCTGCGAGGTCCGCGAGAGCTTCAAAGATGCGGCCGGACAGGTGCTTCTGCCCCTCTTCGTCACACGCGACGGGGTCGAGTGGCGCAGGGTCTCGTACGAGATGGACATCCTCAGCCGCATCCCGTGGGACCAGGCCAACCTCGATCCGCTTTGCGATCTGTCCCTCTCGATGATCGAAGAGAAGGACTTGGAGCAGGTCGCCGCGATCTCCGAGGATGTCTCCCAAGTCATTGCCGTCAAGGAACGGACGTCGCTTCGCACGGGGATACTGCGATTGGACCCGGTATTCGTTGCGCGGCACTTGATGGACATCGTCCCGAATCCCTGGCTGGCCCACGAGTTCGGAAGCCGAGTTCTTACGCGACTGCTTGAGAGCAACGAAGAGAAGACCGTCGTCAACAACTTCGTGTTCATCATCGAAGAGCTTCGCAAGCAGATGCTCAAGGAGAAGGACCGGCTGGCCGAGGGCGTGTTCCGCCAGTTGATCGCCGAGGGGAAGCTTCGTTTTCTGGTGATCGCCAACGACCTGCACTGGAAGCTGCCCAGGAAGCGGAAAGGGCGGCCGCCGCGTCTGACAAAGAGGAGCGGCGACCCGTTAGAGCGGACGCTGTTCGATTTCGTTCCGGCTGACAACTTCAACGACATGGAGAAGAGCGTCGCGTGGTACCTGGACGACCAGGACCGCCTGCTGTTCTGGTTCCGCAACATTCCGAAGAAGGATTATGGCGTCCAGGGCTGGCGCCGTGGGAAGGTCTACGCCGATTTCATCTTCACCGACAAGGACGAGGCCGGAACCGGCTTCAATCGCGTCTTCGTCGTCGAAACCAAGGGGCTCCACCTCAAAGGCAATGAAGACACCGTCTATAAGAAGGCCCTGTTCAACACCTGCAACGACCTCGCGCGCGAGACCACCATGAGCGAACTCGGCCTCGACCTCCAGGGCAAGCAGCTCTCTTTCGCGGTCGTCGACGAAGACGAGTGGCAGCGACGATTCAACGGACTCTTCGCCTGAACTTCTATCGGTGTCCTTAAGAAACACGGTGGGCCTACAGCATATACGCGAAACGCATTACGCTTTGCGCGGGGCTGGTACCTGCGAATCGCAAGCAGTGCGTTTGGTCCGCTTGCATAGGAGAGCGGGCAGGGTCATGCATCTACGCTCCAACGAGCGACGTGTCACGAGTCACATGCCACGGGTCGCGAGCGACCAGCGACGAGCGACAAATTGCGGCGTTACTTCTTCTTGCCGAAGAGGGGTTTCTTTTCCTTCTTGGGGGCTTCGGCTTTGGGGGCCTTTTCGGGCTTGGCCTTTTTGCCTTTCGGGGCCTTTTCCTTCTTGGCCTTGGCAGCTTTGGGGGCCCTGGGCGCCTTTTCGCGGCCGGAGAGGAAGGACGCCGCACTGACGGCTATGGCGATGAAGGCGGCGCCGCCGACGATGTACCAGACGTAGCCCTGGATGGATTCGAGGATCGAGGGCATGATGCCTCTCTGGGCGGCGACGACGACGATGGCGGCGTACAGCAGGGCCAGCAGGGGCAGGAACAGCAGCATGCCGAGCATGTTGCTCTGCGTGTCGGGCGCGGTCTCGACGAAGGCCTGGGCGAGGGCGGCCGGCGCCGCCATCATGGCCTCGGGTGCGGCCATCTCCGCTTCGTCGCCGACGGCGTGCTCGGCCTCGGCGGCCATGTCGCCGACCATGTCCTCTTCGCCGGTGGTGTCCGCTTCGGCGGCCGGTGCGCCTTCTTCGCCGCCTTCGGAGGTGTAGATCTCATCGAGAATGCCGCCGAGCGAGGTGTCGTCGGCCTGGAGCGACAGGTCGAGCAGGCCGGAACCGCTGCCGAAACTGTCGAGGTTCACGTCTTCTTCGATCTCTTCGAGCGAGGCCTCGCCGGTGGTGCCCGCCGGACCGACCGTCTCGGCCAGCGAGTCGTCGGTGACCTCGTAATCGGCGTCCGACTTGCCCAGGACGTCGATCCCTTCGCCGGCCAGCGCCGTGTCCATGTCGGTGATGTCGCTGTCGCTGTCGAGGATGCCCGTCTCGGGGGCCAGCCCGATCTCCGACTCTTCGTCGCCCGGCCCGGCCAGCGGTTCCTCTTCTCCGGAGGCCATGCCGACGAGGAAGTCCTCCTCGGCGCCGGACGCCTCGGCGGGCTCCTCTGCGGTCAGGTCGTCCGACAGTTCCAGATCGCTGGTGGCCTCGGCGTCGGCCGACAGTTGCAGGTCGGCGGTGCCTTCGGGGGCTGGGGCCTCCTCGGGTTCAGCCTCCAGATCGAGGCCGAAGGAGGGCTCCTGTTCGGCGGCTTCTTCGGCGACGGGTTCGAGGCCGAGCAGCTCCTGTGTGCTGGCGCCGCCCTCGTCCGGCTCCAGACCGAGGTCCATCTCCATGTCCGGGGTCTCCGCGAGCAGGGCGTTGACCTCGTCGATCTTGAAAAGGAGGTTGGAGCCGTCGCGGAACTCTCGGAGCTTGCCTTCTTCGGCGAGCTGCTTGACGTCGTCTTCGGTCCGTCCGAGTTTCTGGGCCGTTTCTTTGAGCGAGTAGAACATTCCAGCCATAATCACCATCTCCATCGCCAGGGACGCACGCCACGGCGGACTTGGAATCCCCGAAATGAGTTTCCTAGACTGCTTATTTTACCGTGCGGCGGCGGATTATGCAACCTTTTTTTGATGCCGGGGCCGCCGCAACGTCCGGTAACCGCAACCCTTGCGTGCGTGAAACGCGACCGGCCGCGGAATCTGTTCGGCGGCTGTGCGTCCGCTCGCTCGCTCTCCGGCGGCCTGCGAAACCCCAACAACGGAACTTCTCAAACGGTACCACCGTCGCTCCCACGTTCGCCGCCATACGCACAGCAGTGGACGCCATTGCGTACAATCCCCTTGTTGCATAACCTCCGCCACTCTATATATAATACGAACCGTCGCAGTTTCAGTGCGTCCGGGGTGTAGCTCAGCTTGGCTTAGAGCGCTTGCTTTGGGAGCAAGAGGCCGTAGGTTCGAATCCTATCACCCCGATTTTGGCGTGTGTTGTGGTGTGGCATGTGGGCGGCGGCGTGGCGAAGGCACGACAGGCGCCGGCCCCGTTCCGCGTCTTGCCAGATTCCTGTCAGGCCCGTGGCCTTGGGCGCGTGTGCAGCCGTGCCGCCCGGCGTGAGAAGATGGGAAATCTCGGCGTTTTCCGCTTGACCTCCGATCCCCTATCCCCTATCCTCGGTGTGATTACAGATGTAATTGTATGGGAGGGACGTATGAAGGGACTGCCCAAAATCTCGGATGCGGAGTGGTCGGTGATGACGGTGCTGTGGTCCAAGCCGGGCCAGACGGCCGACGAAGTCGTCTCGGCGCTGCGGGGCAAGGTCACCTGGACCGCGCGGACTGTCCGCACCCTCATCAACCGCCTGTTGCGCAAAAAGGCGCTGAAGTACGAGAAGGAAGGCCGCAGGTACCGCTACTTCCCCCTCGTCAATCGGGACCAGTGCATCCGGCGCGAGCGGCGCTCGTTCGTCCAGCGCGTCTACGGCGGCACCGTCACCCCGATGCTGGCCGCCTTCATCGACGACGCCCAGCTCTCGCCCGAAGACATCCGCAACCTCAAGCGCATGCTTGACGAAAAGGACCGGGCCCAATGATGGCTCCTCTGGCCATGCACCTGCAACCGTTGCTGGACTGGCTCGTGCACACGACCTGGCACGCCGCTGTGCTGGTCTGTCTGATCCTGCTGGCTCAGAGGGTCTTCGCACGTCGGATCGACGCGCGCGGCCGCCACGCGCTGTGGTTCCTGCTGCTGATCCGCATGGCGCTGCCTTGGGCGCCTGCCAGCGGTCTGAGCGTGCACAATCTGCTGCCCTCGAGCCCGCACAGCGCTGCGGCGTCGACGAGCTTGGGTCCTTCAGGTCCCAGAGGACTTGAGCGACCCGAGGGACCTGAGAGACATCCGATCGTCGGTGTGCGGTGCACACCCTACGTGCTGTCGCTCGTCTGGCTGGCGGGCGCTGCGGGTCTGGCCGGCTGCATCGCGGCCGCCCACCTGCGTTTGGGCCGGGTCCTGTGGCGCGGCAGGCCGGTGACCGACCGATGGATTCTCGACCTGCTGGAGGAATGCAAAGACCTGATCGGCGTCCGGACGCCGGTGGAAGTGATTGCGACGCGCCAGGTCGCCGGCCCGGCGCTGTGCGGCTGGCTCCGTCTGCGTCTGCTGATGCCCGCCGCGACGCTGGCCGAGCGGGACCGCCGCAGCCTGCGCCACATCTTCCTGCACGAGCTGGCCCACCTCAAGCGTCACGACCTCCTCGTCGGCCACGTCGCCGCTCTGCTGCATATTCTGCACTGGTTCAACCCGTTGATCGCGCTGGGCATGCGGCGCATGCGAGCCGACCGCGAGCTGGCCTGTGACGAGATGGCCCTGTCCGTCCTGGCGCCGGAGGAGACCACCGCCTACGGACGCACCATCGTCCATCAGATCGAGCAACTGGTCCTGTCGCGTCCCCGATGGGCGATGGCCGGACTGTGCGGAGACCGGGCCCGCATTCGGGAGCGGATCGCCATGATCGCCCGATTCCGCCGCCGGAGACGTCACTGGCCTGGCGCGGTGATCGTGCTGATGGCGTGCCTGGCCTGCGTCGGCTTGACGGAGGGCCTGACCCCCGAACCGCCGGGATCGTATGGGCCTGACCGGGTCCTGCCCACCACGCACCGGGACGACCACGCCAACATCATCCGGGTCTACATCCGCCACGAAGAGACGGGCAAGTATCTGACGGCGGACGGCGCAGCGGTTCGCTGTGACGCCGACCAGCCGGGCGAGGCCGGATTGTGGGAGGCCCGGTTCGATGACGACCTGGGCAACGGAGACGATCGCGTCTTCCTGTACTCAACCGCCACGAACCGGTATTTGATTTGCGATGAGCAGGGGAACCCGGCGGTGGACCGGGCCGACCCGGACCAGGCGGGACGCTGGATCGTCTGGGCCCGTCCGCAGGGCGTCTGGGTGATATCGGAGGTGTTCCGGGATGGGTACCTCCGCCTGGACGAACAGGGTCAGGTCCGCGCGGTGAACTTCGGCCGGGATGCTCGGAGTTACTGGGACGTGCAGCAGGTCTGGAGAGTCAAGACCTCGGACGACCCGGTGTCCAGCACTGAATGGCGCCGGCAGCATGTTCCCGGCCCCGACTGACGTAGCAGATCACGATTTCCGCACCACAGAAGAAGCGCTGAACCGGAACACGAACAGGAGGCATCGTACGGCGGGGGAGAATGGAGCGGCAATGGTGACGACAGACAAGGCCGTTGTGGAAGGGCTGCTGTTCGCCAGTGACAGTCCGGCGACGGCTGAGATGCTGGGCGCAGTGCTTGGCTCATCGAACCTGTGCCTGATGCAGTCGGCCAAGCCGGACGAATGCCTCGACCTGCTTGGCACATGCGCCTGGGGTCTGCTGATCCTCGATGCCACCGGCCCGACCGATGGTGTCTTGGACGTGCTGTCGAAATCCAGGCGAATCTGCCCCGATCTCCCGGCGCTGGTCCTGGTCCGGCACGGGGACACGCACACGGCGGTGCAGGCGATGAAGGCCGGGGCGTCCGACTGCCTCGAAACGCCTCTCGAGCCGGCCCTGTTGCAGGCCGCCGTCGAATCCCTTTGCCGGCAGACGCCCCCGACGCCGTCCGGCCGCCGCAAGGTTCTGACCCACGCCGAACAGGTCGTGCTGGGCCACATCCTCGAAGGCCGCACCAATCAGGAGATTGCCAACCTGCTTTGTCGTTCGACTCGCACGATCGAGGTGCATCGTCGCCACGTCATGACCAAACTCGGCGCCGGCAACCTCGTCGATCTCGTCAAACGCTCCATGCAAATCGAAGCCACCCGCAACCCCCACCCCGCCAACCGCTGACGCCGCACGCCGTCGCTCGTATCTCGTCGCTTGTCGCTCGTTGGAGCGTACATGCGTAGAAGCGTAGATGCGCGGACGCGTTGCCCCTGCGTAAGGTCTCCTTCCCGGCCCCTTCGCACCCTTCACACTCTTCTCACCCTCCTACCTGTATCTCCCCTCGGCTTGGCTCGGGGCAGGCTTTGCTCGAATCTCGTATCTCGCAAGGCGTCACTGGTCGCGCGGGACGGCTGCTCTTTTCCCCTTGCCCGAAAGGCCGTTCTTGGCGATAATAACCGGCCGAGCAGCAGCCAGGCGGCCGCAACGAGGCACCGAGACAATACCGCGAGAGGGAGATCATGGCAGAACAACCCAAACGAAGTACCAGCCTTGGCGACGACGCTATCGCGGAGCCCGAGGCGATGTCGATCGTCCCTGTCGAGCACGTCCAGAGCAAGATCCTGCTCATCCGCGGCCGGAAGGTGATTCTGGACACCGACCTGGCGAGCCTGTACGGCGTGCAAACACGCGTCCTCGTACAGGCGGTCAAGCGCAATATCGGGAGGTTTCCCTCCGACTTCATGTTCCAACTCGACCAAGAGGAGTTCAACCTTTTGAAATCACAAACTGTGATCTCAAACAGGAGCCTGGGACGCGGAGGCCGGCGCTACCGCCCCTACGCCTTCACCGAGCACGGCGCGATCATGGCGGCTGGCGTGTTGAACTCCGAACGAGCCGTGCAGGCCAGTATCTTCGTCGTCCGCGCCTTTGTCCGCCTCAAGCAGATGCTCGCGCCCTACAAGGAACTGTCTGCCAAGCTCGACCGCCTGGAACAGAAGGTGCAGGGCCACGACAAAGACATCGTCGCGATCGTCGACGCCATCCGTCTGCTCATGCCCCCGCCGGAGGAACCCCCGCCAGAGCCCTTCGGCTTCCGCCGAGCCAAGAAGCAGTGACCCCGATGCCACGACGGAGTCGAAGCCGCCAAGCCCCACGTAATGAGTAAGGTGACCCCCGAATACCCCCACGCTAGGCGGCCCAGCATCAGGATGCGCCAGAGTCTGTCCAGCCGTATCCTCGACCAGGAGCGGCTTTTGCGTTGACACGGGCTGGGCCAGAAGGTATATTGGATGCCAGATTAGGGAAGCTGCTACGGAGGGTGAGCGAATATCTACCGAACGTATCGCGCCTGTCTGGCATTTGGCCTGCGCGGACCGTTTTGGAGGAGAGGAAGGATGAAGCCGTATTGTTGTCTCGTAGGCGTGGTCTCTCTGTTGCTCTGCGTCTCTGCACAGGCAGCCCCATGCCTCAGTGTACTTGCCCCAGGGTATACGGTCGAAACGTACGCGGTCTACAGTTGTCCGGGAACGACGTACCACATCTTGGGCATGGCGTGGGACACCTCGGGCAACATGTACCTAAGTCACGAGGAAACCTATAACCCCACCTCCGAATCCTATGGGCCCATATACCGCATCACGGCCGATAGGACTGCCACGAAATGGCTGATAGACATTCCGTTGCCGGCGAAGATGGTGTGGGGTGGTGGCAGTAGCTACCATGATTACCTCTATGTTGCAGGGGGAGTGTGGGGTGAGAGCGCAATCTACAGAGTGAGCCCTGATGGCCAGGTCTCAACCTTCGCTCAAGTCTCCAGAGGTCCACACCCGTTGGCGCTCGACAGGACAGGTCGCTACGGGGGGTACATGTACACGGCAACGCGTGCTTCCGACCGCACATATCGCATCGAACCGGATGGCAGCGTGTCCGTCTTCAGCCAATTCCCCAAGCCAGCCGAGGATGGAGGCGGACCGATTGACATCGCGTTTGATCCAGGAACGGCATATGGTGGCCTGATGTATATGACGACCGACTACGTGAATACTCCGGCCAGCAGTGGTCTCTTTGCACTTGATACGCTCGGGAACGCTACACGCTTCGCCCCAGCCATCTTGGGTGGTCACAGTGTGGACATAGACCCGCTCGGCCTGTTTTCTGGCGACCTGTTCGTTACCGGGCGGATCGGCGCCGGTCGCGACGTACCCTACAGCATATGGCAGGTTACCCCCGATGGGGCAATATCCGAGTTCGCACGGACGACCGGTGTCCCTGCCGGGCTGCGTACCTTCGCCTTCGGTCCCGACGGGGCGTTGTATGCTCCTCTTTTCTTCCCAGATGAGGAGATCGTGCTCGTAAGCCGCATCGCCCCTGTCCCCCTCCCCAGCGCGGTGCTTCTCGGCGTTCTCGGCTTGAGCGTGGCGGGCTGGCGGCTGAAACGGAGGATATCTTGAATTGACTTCCAAGCCCCGGCGTTCGTCTCGCTTCCTCTCCCTCGCAAAATACGCCGGGGCTTCTACTGTTCTTGCGTAGGTAGCCTTGTCAACGTCTTGGAAAGAGAGAATGGAATGAGAAGGCTCCGTTACATTTCTTTCGTCTTATTGTGTGTGGGCTGCTCCTGCTTCGCGGCAGCGTCCGGCAATGTGCTCGTGTCTGAATCCTCACCCATCTCAACCCCGCCCACCACTGAGCCGGAGTTCGGGCGCTTCGACGCCACCATTGATGAAGTTCTGTCGACTCCTGATGAAACCGAAGGCGATCCCAATTCCATGCTGCGCGACGCAATCACGAAACGCGAGCTTCAAGACATCAAAGCGGCTATATCGAAAGGCGCGAATCCAAATGGCCTGAACCAGAACATGTCTGTATTGGACTGGGCTCTCTTGGTGTATTGCGCAGGTTCATCCGACCCTGTCAACGAGAGAGAACAGGACGCATGTCTCCAAATGCTCACCACTCTTTTTAACGGCGGTGCCAAACTCAGGCAGACAGACCGCTTCGTCTTGTACTCGCCCGTTTCTGCCGGTTTCCCGAAAGTGGTTGAGGTGGTTCTTGCACACGGTGCCAAAGCAGACGGTTGTTCAGACGACGGCTGGACCTGGGTAGAGGTAGCTGAGGCACACGGTCGAAAGTCCGTTGCTGATGTGCTGGTCAAGCATGGTGGCAAGCCTGTTCGGCCTCAAGACGCATGTCAGTTGAGACTTGTTCAAGCGGCCCGACGCGGTCGATTCAGGCATATGGAACGAGCAATCCGAGAGGGCGCTTCGGTGGATGAGCCTGACAAAACCGGCCTGACACCTCTGACCGCAGTCGTAGGTGATGCCTCTTATGACTGTGAGCGTTACGCCATGCTGCTCTTTCTACTGAGGAAGGGAGCGGACCCCAGCAAAGAGGGCCATTCGCGCATCGGCGGTCTCCCCGGCACCCCTCTTCACACAGCCCTGTTCATGACTGCGCGTGCCTTCGATCATTGGGACGGGGTATCTGAACTTGAGCCTGAGGAGTCGTTCTATGCGCGGATGGTGCTGGAGACCCTTTTGGAAGCAGGAGCGCGCGTCGCCAGTCGTGGCGAAGATGGCCAAACCCCTCTGCACGTGGCAGCCCAATGGAACAACGTCATTGGTGCGGAAATACTTCTGAAAGCGGGTAGCACTGTCATGCCGCGCGACAATGCGGGGAAGACGCCGCTTGACTACGCTGAGTCGGCAGACATGATTCGCCTCTTGAAGGATCATGGCGCACGGGAGCCGTAGCCACATTGTTCGATTGGAAGGAGCGTACCATCCGATTCGCTTTTCGCAAGAAGTTGACGGTAGAACAGGCGGTCCAGAAGGCGATGGACGACCTGCGCAGACAAGTAGGCGAATCCTCCGCGCCTGTGAAGCCAGCAGTGGATCTGCCATCGTGGATGTCATCCGCAAAGCCATCTCGTCCACAATGGACGGTGGAAGAAGCAGCTCAGGGGGCAGTCAAAGACTCGCCCGCGCAGACGGTGAAGGACCCATGCCAACCGGAGCAGTCACGGCCCGCGACCGGAAGCGAAGTTTCAGGCCCGCCTCAGCCGGATGACTTTGGCGTTACCACTGAGCAGGTGGCGGCATATCGACCGCCAGGCCCACCGTGGTATCGCTGTCTCGTTGAGTATCTTCTTATGCTCTGGCTCGGAGGATTGGTGCTGTGGACAATTGTCGCCCTGCTTGCTATGGCCTTGGGTTGGCAGGCTGCTGTTGTCGTCGTGGCGGGGGTATTTCTACTCTGGGGCATGGTCCGTCTATCCCGATACCAGCCGTATTCTCGCGAACTCCGGGCCCGGGTCGAACTATACCACCATGCCAAGAACGAGTACGAGGCAGCTATAAGGCAAGCGGAACTGGAGCACCGCCGTCGTCAGGAAGACTATTGGCGGAGCCTCAGCGGGCGGGATTTCGAGAAGGAGATGGCCCGTCTCTACAGGACCGATGGTTATGCCGTGGAGACTACCCCTGCGACTGGGGACGAGGGAGCGGACCTCGTACTCCGCAAGGACGGTGAATTGATCGTGGTGCAATGCAAACGCCAGTACAAACCTGTGGGGCCGCATATCGTGCGCGATCTGTATGGCACTCTCCACCACTTTCACGCCGCCCGAGCATTCTTGGATGCCACCGCCGGTTTCACAGAAGGTGTCCTTACATATGCTCGCGGGAAACCTATCGAGCTGCATGATCTCAAGTATATTCTCAGCCTGCAAGAGGCAGTCAGCCTACGAGAGGCGGGGAGGGTCGGCCCTTTCGTTGATCATTAGCGGTCCGCGTGGGTCTCGTGGAGTTCTGCGGCGATTGCCTGGCACGTGCGCCTGGCGTTTGCTGGTCCTCGACGCCGCCGGCCGTCGCTCGTCGCTCGCGACCCGTGGCCCGTAGAAGCGTAGATGCGTGAATGCGTTCTGCCTGCGGCCTGCGGCCTTCCGCCGGGCGTATCTCGAATCTCGGGGTTCGTATCTCGTGGGAACGGGGGCCAATGCTCCATGGGCTGAAGCCCATCCTACGGCCCTTCGGGCCCTTCCCACGTTCGCGCCTTGACGGCTCTTTTTTCTGGCGGGGCGGGTTTCTATGGGTCTCTGACAGGCGCCGCCGGTCTCACTTCGGTGTTCTGGGGGCGAGTTCTCTGGCCAGCGCCTCGACGTGTTTGCTGACGGCGGGGATCTGGATCAGTTGGCTGTCCGATGGCGAGGCCAGGCAGATGGTCAACGTGTCCTTCGACCAAGCCAGGCGATTGCCGGCGGGGAAGATAGGAATGATCTGGCCCTGGAACCAGGCATAGGTGGTGTGGGCGGTGCTGAAGTACACGATGAGACGGGCCTGATCGGCCACCACGGACGTGATGGGGTCCCGCATGGCCACGAGCAGGGCGGTAGCGACCTGGCTGTGGCTCTGGTCGGCGGACGGGGCGGGGTCTGTGACCTTGACGAGGGTTCCGCCGGAAGCGATCAGGCATCCGCCTCGTACGGCGCAGATGGCCTGGGGCCGGTCTTCTGTGGTCAGGATCGTTTGGATACGGCCCTTGGTGTCGCCTGTGAGATCGTAGCGAATCAGGCTCGCGCCATTCGATCTGTGCATGAGCATATAGGCGAACTGGCGATCGCAGGACAGAGCCGTAGCCTCCGCGGGCAGCGCGAGGATGTCGATGAGATAGCCTGCGGCGGCGCACAGGGTCCGGGGCCGCAGCGCCAGCACGACGCCCTCCGATGTCACGGCGACGTCACGGATGTCCCTGGCGGAATCCTGCAACAGGTTCTCGATGTGGTGGCCGGCGGGGTCGTATCGTTGGAGGCCGTCGGAGGTGGTCAGGTATACGGAGCCGGAGTCGTCTGCGGCGACGCCGCCGGTCAGAGACAGGTTCAACGTTCGCGCTTGCTCCAGGCTGATCCGGACCTGGGGTCCTCCAGACTGGCAACCGCATACGGCGAGCAGGCCGAGTATCGCAATCCAAGAGCGGGTCATCGAGGTCCTCACTTTCCCAGTTGTTGTTTGCCTTTGCACATCGGACAGCGAATCTGTTTGCCGCGACAATCCGGGCAGGTGATCTTGCCGGTGCCGCGGCACCTGCCGCACTTGAGCTGTCCCGAGCCGCCGCACTTGGAGCAGGCGACGGTGCCACCGCCTCCGCATCGGTCGCAGGTGACCGTCCCGTCTCCGTCACAGCGACCGCAGGTGCCGCCCTGACCGTTGCCGCCGCAACCGGTGCAGGTCTGCTGCGTGGGGACCTGAACGGTGTAATACTCGGTTTCGTAGCCCCATTCCTCGAAGGGATTGCCGTTCTCGTCGAATCCGGCGTTGATCAGCCTCCTCACCTGGCGACTCTGGGTCTCGGATTCGTACACGGTCACCTGGCCGCTGCCGCCGCAGGACGAGCAGCGCAACTGGCCGGAGCCGCTGCACGACCCGCACGCCACCGTCGTCTCTCCACGACAGCTCGGGCAGTATAGTTCGCCTCCACCTTCGCATCGCGTGCACTGGAACTGCAATTGACCTTTGCACTGGGTGCAGGTCACGGTGCGTGTGTTGCTGCACGTGGCGCAGTCGAGCTCGCCCTTGGCCTGACAATGGGGACAGGCGACGGGCTTGGTCAGGAGCTGGACCAGCCTGGCAACCTGGTTGCTCAACGCGGTGTTGAATGACCGTTTGCCCGGCGTCAGACCGCCAACCTTGACGGGGGCGGAAATCTGGCCCTGTATTCCGAGGGATGCCTTGGCCACCCAGTCCAACGCCTGGGGCGTTTTCACCAGGTCGGCTCCGAGCCCCACGCTCAACTCGTTGTTCGTGTTGTAGCCCAGCGAGCCCTTGAGCTTCCAGAGGTCCGCGGACAGCTCCACGCCGCCGGCTTTCGATTGCGCCTGTTGGGCGCCCAGCGGTGTCCAGCGGGAGGCGTGGCATTGATAGGTGCCGGTGACCTCTACGGGGCCTGTATCCACGCCGAGCCTGAAGTCGGCGGCGTCGCCCACCAGCCATTTGTTGTCGCTGGCCGAGTACGTGACGCCGGCGGCATAGGATGCGCCCACGAAGGACATGGCCTTGCCTTCGACAGCCACCTGGAACGTGGCGGACGCCTCTCCTGCCCACATGGTCAACTGGGTGTCCGTGGGCAGCGGCAAAGGAATATCGATCCGCGTCATGGGGGGATCGTCATCGCTCCGGCCGGGATCGGGCTGAGCCGACGGCGGCAGGGGTGGCGGCACCTTCAGGTTCTGATGGAACAGGCGAAGCTGCTTGCGGGCGATCTCCTGCCTGTCCTGGAACATGGCCGCCTGCCAGGCCTGGAACTGTTCCTTTGCGGTGTCGCGGTTCTTCTCGAGCTGTTCCGGAGACACGCCCGTACCGGCCGAGCCGATTTGTCCTGACAGAAGGATGCCGGCGACAAGTCCCCAGAGGGCCTGTTTGCGAATCTGTGCGTACATACGAGCAACCCTGTAGAAGGAGATGGAGGTTAGTTGAGATCGCTGGGCACCGCCCGTGTGGAAGGGTCGGCCTCATAGTAACGGATGGCCGGCGACTTCCAGGGCGGCTTTGGCCCCTGGTCTTCGATACGGCAGATCAGGTAGAGGACCAGAGGATCGCCGATGACGGGAGAGAGCGTGCACTGGATCGGCTGGAGTGTGTCGACCGCCGGGCACAGAGACATGCGAGTGGCCTTGAGGGCAAAGGCAGGCGGAGCCATCAGCTCATCCAGCGAGACGGGTTTGGGCGACGTGCCCACCGCCAACTCGCTGGTGCACGCGAATTCCAGCGTGGGCGCAAACATCTGATTGGTGTCCGCTCTGCACACTTTGAGAGTGCCCCAACGCTTGGTGTTATGGAGTGTGACCGGATCGGACCCGAGCGGGAACCAGTCGCTTTGGACATGAACCGTCGTCAGCCCGAACGGCTGGAGCGCTTCGAGCACCTTGGGGTCCTTCTCCAGCCCATCCGGCGTTGCCAGCTCTTCCGGGGCAACCATCTTGACATGGACCAGAAAGCGCCCGCTGTGCACGATGCCCGGGTCGATCAGGGCCTGGCCTACCGGCTCCCGGGCCAGTGGTTTCGACATCCATCCGTGGCCGCCGAACGGAACCGCGGGCATGCCAACCCAGTAAAACCGGCCCCAGGGGGTTTCATAGAATTGATTGATGTGCATCGGCGCGGGCACCTCGATCTGCTCGTACGAGAGAACGCCGTGGTAGCCCTCGCTGCGCGTGCCGGGATTGGTGACAGAATAGACATAGGTCCAGGGGCCCGAGGTGTGTTCGCCGGGCTCGGTCGGGGCGGTGGTTGCTGAGACGGGCTCCTCGGCATGCCTCGCCTGGGAGCACCCTGCGACGAGTGCCAGCAAGACCAGACACCCCGCCCAGGGGGTGACCCGAAGAATTCTTCCACAAGGGCTCTGTCGTATAGGTGAATGCATACTGGTTTCTGACCCCCATAGTCGTGCCGATACACTACGGCGCCGCCCCCGTGAAACGCAGGGGCATGCGCTGCAAACATCATTAGAAGTTGCCTGTCTGTATATCGGCCTGGACCGCCGGCGACGTAAGTAGAATCCCGTACGCCGCAGAGAATCGGCGCGTGGCGCAAATGATTTTCGGACGTTGGCGCCGAAATCCTCGTCGCAGACAGGCGGACGGTGAGAGGGCCTCACACGGGATCTGGGGCTGACCGGAGCCTGCACGGACCCGCACGTCTTCCAGGGGTGGGGCGACAAGTCGTGTTCTTTCCTCAGCGTTTCATCTTGGTGCCTGTTCCTGCAAACGCCGCGTTCGGTCATCTCTCCCTTGGTATCAACTTGTTGAACGTCAGTTCCGGCGGTACTTTCAACTCGACTCGCAATTTGTTGAACGTGTCCTCGCTCAATGGCCCATGAACGGTCTTCGTGCCCACTTCGATCAGGTACCAGTGCGTGATACTTGTGTCGATTCTGCGGAAGTCGTCCGGAAATTGCGGATGCCGTTGCGCAATGATGAAATCATCGTTCCAGCCGTAGACAAACACTGTACTGGGAACAACACTATGGCCACGATTTCCACCTTCCCTCTCGACAACCATAGCGTTCACAGGCTCGTCAACGGCCTGGACGGCGTATTCCCCAGGCAGATCATCGTCCTCGTACCACAGACCCTCGGTCCAGATGCACCCGTGTGCTGCAAAGAGAAGTGCCGTCACGATGGTGAGAAAGGCGAATCCACGCCCGGCATCGCCTATATTGATCTCGGAGCGGTGCTCGTCGTGTGCGAGAGAACTGGGACGTCTTGTCATTTCGATGTCCTCCAACAAAGCACAGCCAGCGGCCACAAATGCGATGAGCCGGCTTATCCCAGTACCTGCGAATCGCAGGTAGTCCAGACGGGGCGCTGGTTGGGACCGCCGAGTTGCCGTTAGCGGGGCGTGTACGCGATCTTCTCGAACGGGATCGAGCCGCGGACGACTTGGCAGAAGGCCTTGCCGTCCTTGACGCCGACGGCGCCGTAGCCGGTGGCGGTGCACAGGAAGCTCTGGAAGTCGCCTTTGACCTGCGGCGAAAGGTACAGCGTGCGTTCGACCGCATCGTACCGCGCGCCCGACAGCGCGCCGAGCAGGGCGTAGCTCGACATGGCGCGGGCGTACCAGTGGCCGCACTCGTACTCGTTGAACGGATTGCGGCTGCGCCCATCGTAGCGGTCGCGCGCGACCCGCACGATCTCCAGACCCTCATCGACCATCCCGCGAAGGATCAGGTGCGACGCCGCCTGGTATTCGATGCCCGTCCAGACCTCGTTGCTGTAGACGAATGGCAGCGACAGCATCCCGCCTTTGGGCCAGGTGCACAGCAGCAGGCCGCCGTCGTCGCCCATGGCGTATCCCGGCCGCTGCGGATTGGCGTGCTCGGACAGGTCCCGCTTGAGATTGTACCTGTGGATGCTCCTGAGGTGGCTATTCACCTTGGCCTCGCTCAGGACCGGCCCGACGCCGGAGATCTCGGCCAGCCACGAGCCCAGCACCCCGTCGGACAGGCACCCCGTGCCGTACTGGTACTTGGGGCCCTCGGCCTTGAGCAGCTCGACCGCTTCGGCACTATAGCCGCTGTTGAAGCTCTGGACGTTGACTGGATTGCCGGCGCGCAGACCCTCGGTCTGGATCTTCTGATAGAAGTACTCGCCATTGAAGAGCTGCTCGTTGACGAACGCTTCGCCCTTGGCGAGCACGTCCTCGTAGAGTGTCACGTCCTCGCCGAGTGCCTTACCCATGGCGACGGCCGCCTTCAGGGCGCCGAGATAGAAGCTGGTGCACATCGGGTCGGGGCCCCAGAACTCGATGTCGTAGGTGTTGTGGTGCGGCTCGCGCAGCACGCCCTCGTGTTTCGGGTCCCAGGCCATCATGCAGTAGGCGAGGCTCTCGCGCACCACCGGCCAGAGCGTCTTCATCCACGCGGTGTCGCCGCTGATGCGCCAGTCGCGGTAGACCTTGATCACGCCGCCGAGCTGGCCGTCGCTGGCGGCGTGGAACTCGTGCTTCGGCTCGCGGATGGGCAGCGGGCAGCGGAAGTTCTGATGGCCCTGCCCGTCCTGGCAGACGCCGAACTCGGTCTCGCGCAGCGTCCGCTCCAGCGACGGGAACAGGTTGGGCATCGCCTGGGCGTAGTTCCAGACGTGGGTGCACGAGCCGTGGCAGCAGCCGGCGCCGTCGTGACATCCTTCGAACGCCCAGAAGCGCCCATCGGTCTGCCGCAGGACGGTGGGGCTCTTGAGGATGGTCAGGTTGGCGGCGACCGCCTCGACCACCTCGGCGGGCAGGGTGGTGTCGTAGAAACACTGGCTGAACTTCTTGCTCTCGGCGCGGAGCCGGTCGTAGCCGGCTCGCCACTCGGCGACGACGGCGCCGATGCTGTCGAAGCGGCCGGCGTACCAGGGCTGGTACATCTGCCTTTCGGCCTCCGGCGAAGTCTCGTCGCCCTGGCGCACGTCGCTGTTGGGCACGTACCAGCACAGCTTCAGCGCGATGGTTCGTGTCTGTCCGGGCGCCAGCTCGAACGGGACGAACAGCGTCGCGCCGGAGCTCGCACCGCCCTCGGTGGGGAAGTCCCTGTCGTAGCAGTTGCCCTGCTCGATGTCCTTCCAGACCATCGTCAGCGGATCGAACCAGCCGCCGCGGAACCAGGCGGCGTTGACCTTCGCGTCAGGCTCGTCGACGAACGCGGCCAGGTAGCCTTCGTCCTGCTTCTTGAGCGTGCCGCCGAGAGGCTGGCCGAGGACGAACCCGCCCGCGATCCGGTCGATGTGCGGCCCGTGACCGCGCACGCTCATGAAGTTCTCTGCGTTGAATGAGTAGACGGCCTCGATCTTCTCCTTGGAGGTGTTGGAGAAGCGGTACTCGACGCCGACCATCGGCAGCGACGAGGCGTCGGCGTCGGGCGGTGCGAACGGGCTCCAGCCGATGATCTCGACCTTCAGCGGGACCTTGGGGTCTTCCAGTGACACGACGCCAAACGGGAAACGTGTGTTGAAGGTCGCGTTGCGGAACCGCGGCAGCCCGTAGGTGGTCTCGCCGAGTCCGTTGCCGGGGCCGCCGTACTGGCTGGTGCCCGGGTGGATCGCGAAGACCTTCCACTTCGGCACCGGGCCCTCCAGCACGCGTGCGACGTTCTCGTCGCCCTTGACGCAGATCGCCGAGAACACCTTGCGCTCGCTGAGGATGTCGGGCCGGTTGCGGAGCGAGAAGTGGCTGAGCATCCCGGTCCCTTCCAGGCAGATCATCCCGGCGCCGATGCCGCCCATGGGAAAGGCGACGCGATCGAGATTGGTCTGCGTGTAGGAGTCGTTGTACCGGTGTTCTGCGAGAGTGACATTGCCGGCGAGGGCCAGAGCCGCCGCACACCACAACAGACGTGAGATTCGGGCCGATTTCATCGTTTCGCTCCTTGATTGGATTGGACAGCGTTCCCGGCAGGCACGCGGGCCTGCCGCTACATCATAACCGCGCCGGTGGCTTGTGCAAATGGGAACTGAAGGACCTAAAGGACCCAAGGGACCTCAAGGACTTGCGCTTGGTCAGCGGCGCGGGTCGAGGCCTTGCCAGCGATGGGTCCAGCGATCTTTGCCTGGGCTCTCGACGACCATGGCGTCACCGTCCCGATGCCACTTCAGCGGCAGGTTGTTCTCATCGCGCAGATAACGCGCGGGCATGAAGCCCTGCTCGACGAGGGTTTCGAGGGAATCGGGCAGCGTGTCGAACGCCAGCCGATAGGCGTAAAGGGCCCGTCCGATGCCCAGCCGGATGAAGTGCGCCTCGTGGTGCGTGCGCTCGATCCGCTTGACCTCCGGCGGCAGCTTCAGCAGGCGCAGCACCTCGACGCCCAGCGTGCCGACTCGCGCTGTGTCCTGCGTTGCGCGGAACGCGATCGTGTGGTCGCCTTTCTTCAGTTCGTGCGTGCCCAGCGCCACATCCGCTTCGTCGTCTTCCGCCGCGCGGAGATCGACCGTCGCGATTTCCCTGCCGTCGATCATCACGTTGTACGCGCCGCTGGCCGGGCCTTTTGCCGCGGTCAGGCGCACCGCGTATCGTCCATCGTCAGCCAGCTCGAACGGCAGCGTCAGCACAGCGTCAGGCTCTTCGTTGGGCCAGGCCAACACGGGACGCGCGCCGAAGAAGCCCTGGGTCTGCACCCCGACCTGTGCCTTGCCCGAGGTCTTCGCGTAGCGATACGCCTTGACGAGATGGCAGTGCTGCCAAGGGACACGCCGCTCGTGCCACGAGGGCAGCGGCTCGAACGTCGTCTGCGGCTCGCCCGTCTGATACCAGTAGGCGACGCTGCTGAAGAAGTCGGGCCGTTCGAGGAAGAAGCCGTCTTCCGATTCGTCGAAGTTGCCGCGATGCTCGATAGTGACCTTGAGCGACTCGGCGAAGTAGACCGGGTCGAGCAGGTGCCAGCGATAGCAGACGCCGCTATCGCCTGCGGCGTAGCCCTGCCAGCGAGGCTGCCCGAACCAGAGGCCCGTCCGCACGCGGTAACCCCAGGCGTCGTTGAAGTAGTCCTCGGTGCCGGTGCCCTGGAGGCTGGGGACTTGCTCGCCGTCGATGTAGAAGAAGTCGTCGCCTTCGCCGAACCAGCCGTCCTGGCCCATGGTGACACTCATCACGGTGCCGACGTAATAGCCGCTGCCCTTCAGATCGGCCAGCAGGTAATCCCGGCCACCGACGGCCGGATACTCCTGCCGGTAGCGGGCGTAGAAGTAGGGCACGTCGTCGCCCAACTCGTCCAACTGCGTCCAGTCCACCTGCCAGTACAGGCCGGTCGAGCGGTCGGGATTGTCGTTGGTCACCACGATGCGGGCGCTCTTGCGGAAGGGCATCCGCCAGTAGCACGTCAGCGAGCCCGAAGGCGAGACCTGGACGGGAATGCTCTCGACCGTAGCGGGCCGGCCGTGACCGACCGCGAAGAAATCGCCCACGGGCGCCTCGACTCCCGGCTCGTCGCTGCCGTCGTAGTAGATGCGCAGCGTCAGCGCGTGCAGCTCGCCGACCCAGCCGGCGTGACTGGTGAACCAGATGTGCGTGACAACGCCCGGGCCTTCGAGGATCGGCATGTTGACCGACTCGCCCGGCATCAGCCAGGTCATGTCGAGGTTCTCGTCGTGCCAACCGGGCTGCTGGTTGCTGGAGACGCGGCGGTTCCGTCCCCTGGGCCCGCCGTCCATCGGGCCGAGGATGTCACGCGGCGACGTCGACTGGGTCTCGTCGTCCTTTTTGTAGTCGATCCACACCGCGTCGTTCATGTACGCGCGGGCGTACTCGTAGGTCATGTAGCCGTCGCGGCCTTCGTTGTTGGAGTTGCGGAAGATCAGCAGGCCGCCGCCCGGCTGCGCGGGGTCGTCGCGATAGCCGACGATCAATACACTGTGCCCGTCGAAGACACCTTCCGGCGGCGGGGTTTCGAGGATGTCATTCGTCCATCGCACCGGCTTCCTGGGCCAGCGAAGCCCGCCGCAGACGGGCCACTGCCGGTCGAGCGTCCGTTTGATCGCCGCCAGGTGCTCGTCGGTCAGCCCCGTGTTCGGGTTCCAGGGCTTGATCCAGTGCAACTGAAAGCCGAACTCGTGCAGTTGCCGCGCGTGGTCCTTGGCCTCCTCGCTCGGCGTCGCGTTGGGATCGAACTGGTCCCGGTATGGCATGTCCCGCTCGGGGCAGGCGCCGTAAATCTCAAAGCCACGCCACAGGTCGGAGAAGAAGCTGCCGTCGTCGGTCCCTCCCAGCGCCTTATTCGAAGCCCAGTTGAGGAACTCGACGCTCAGGCGCACGGGCTTGCCCGTCCTGCTGGCCAGCGCATACTCCAGCGCCCCGGTCACCGCGAAGACCGAACACGTGTTCCGGCTGCCCTGCACGCGCTGTTCGAGCTGCCAGGTTTCGAACGCCGGACGCAAGTCCACGCTCCCCGCCCGCGCGCCGCCGGACAAAAGCAAAGCGATCAACAAGCCCAGGTTGCAGATAGTCCGACCAGACGTTGACAGATTCGACGCCATCGCCATGCAGGATTCCTCACTTTCTCCGGCCCGCAATTCTCTCTCGTGCACCTCGCGTCCGTCCACAATTCGCCGCCCGGACAGCCCGCCATTATGCCGCCCCTCCTCCTCCGCCGCAACTGCTTGCCGCCAAGCCGTTCGTAGTGTGCTCGTCAGAGCATACCGCCTGATGGCGTCCCCACGAACGAGTAGGTAGGGTATGCACCGCACACCGATTCCACCTGGGATCAGCAAGGCGCCCCCGAAATGCCTCCTACGACACGCGAGATCCGGTGACACAGAAGTCGCTCTCTCCACGTGCTGTGTAAGTGATCTTACACTCTTGGCACCTGCGGACTGTCTCTCCAGTGCTCTGGATTTTTTTGTACGTGCTCAAATGCAGAGCGAGCTTATTCCTCTCCCAGCAGTACGGACAGAATGGGGTGTCATCACCGTCGCACCAGTAGAGCGCCCTGCTACGACGTAGCTTCTGCTTCCATTCCACCTGCTCTCTTAGCTTGGCATTCTCCTTCTTCAATTGTTGATTGTCTTCCTGGAGTTCAAGAGCCTCCTCACGTAGTTGCATGATCTTCTCCTGCAACTCGATGGTCGCCCCTTTCTTGACGAGTTCACCGACGATCTTCGCCGTATCAACTACTGACATTGCGGTTCTCCTGCTTGACACGCCTGTGCCGACGATCAATCGCTCTGATCTTCGTGTTCTGAATCCGGGAATAGGCCGTTAAGGCGTTGCACAAGACCCCACAGATCTTCGGGCTTGTATGCGAGAAGTCGCGAAAAGTTCTGGTCTTCGTTCTGATCGCGTTCCTTCGCGCGGTGCGTCTTCGGATGGACATAGTGATTCCGTACATCGAACAACGCGCGGACCCGTTTGAGAATGTCTTCATCAGGTGGCAAGCATTTGCCGTACTTGAGAGCATATATGAGTCTGATCTTCCGGACTATGCTCTGTCGTTCTACGGTGTTTCTGTAGAACTCTTCTCCCGTCCACGAAACCCCCTCAAGGTTGACACACGACTCGATGGTAGAACAGGTCCAGATGACGAGGTTCATACGCCAGACGATGTACGTCTCAAACTCCGCTGAGCCCGGTGGCTCGTTCCTGAGATTTTCCGTCTTGCGCCACTGTTCAGAGATCAGATCAAAACCGCGTTGGTAAAGATTGATGGGGGTCCACAGTGGGTATGCATCCCTGCTTGGAAACGGTGTTGGATCCATCTCAGTCCTCGTCTCTGAAAACTGCGTTCTCCGCCACTGCGTTCTGGATTCTGAAACGGATAGAGACAGCCAGCGACAGACCCGATTTGACGCGAGGGCAATTGTCTCCTGCGCCGAACTCCAAGTGCCTATCGCACGCCGCGATGAGCGGCTTGGGGACAGTGGGCCGGATTGTGGGAGCCTCTCGGCGCATGGCTTCCTTTCGCACATCCGAGGTACAGCCTATAGAAATGGCGCGACGCCGTCAAGGTTGTATCTCGCGTCTTGTGGCTCGTCGCCGAGGCAGATCGCTCTTGTCGAGGGGGGGCCCGCGCTGGTATGATATGGGCATGACGAGCAAGGAAATCGCACTGAAGACGATCGAGCAACTCCCTGAGAGCGCTTCGTGGGAGGATATTCAGGAGCGCATCAACTTCATCGCTGGTGTTCGCAAGGGCCTTCGCGAGCTGTACGAGGGCCAGGGTATCCCCCATGACCGGATCAGAGAGGATTTCGCGCGAGTCTGGCACGCCGCACGGGGAATTCCTCAGCTTTGAGTCACGGCCGTGAGAGGGCGGCTCGATGGCCTATGGGCTCGGAGCGAGGATGCGCGTAACTTGCTCGTAAACGCTCCGGGCGCAGTCGTGGAACTGCTGGGCGTCCGCGAGGGTCGGCTTGCCGTTCGGGAGTAGGCCGAGTTGGCCGGGATATCTGGACTCGATGTAGAGTGCGTCCAAATCGGTCAGGATGTCCGTGTCCGCATTGATTTGAGCCAGGTCCCTGAGCAGTCCGTAGAGCTTCAAGGTGGAATGCTCCTTGGGGACCTTCTTGGAATGCTCTTCGAGCACGGCCTTGAGACACTTCTCCACGCACTGCTGGCAGTGGAAGGCCGCCACAGGAGTCAGATCCTCCCGCCGGATGATCTGCTCGATACTGCCGAGGTCCATCTCGGCCGATTCGAGCCATTGGCCGGTCGCTCTCTTCATAGGAGTCGGATCCCTTCGTTCATGATCTGGCGGGCGAAACTGCTGTCGATCTCGACGAATTTCCGGTGCATCGGCCTGGTGTGCACGAGCAGGTCGATGGCGTACTGCGTCCTCAGGTCCAGGATGCGATTCGAGACGACCCGGACGATGTCGCGTTTTTGCCTCCAGGTGGCGGGCATGAAGTCATCCCGGGTCACGACGTACAGGTCGATGTCGCTGTCCTGCGTCGGCCGGCCCCAGGCGTAGGAGCCGAATAGGATCACGTGTTCCGGGTGCAGGGGAGTCAGCGCGTCCTTGATCCGCGTTTCCAATTCGCCCGAAAGCTTGGTCGCATCTGTCGCCATGGGGGGCATTGTACCGCCGACCGGTCCGGCGCGCCAAGGGAACGCGCGGGGTAACGTCTTGAGGGCAGGGTGGCCTGGGCTTTGTGCCGACCGAGCATGACGCGGCGCGGCCAGGTCTTATGGGTTCCATTCTTGCTGTCCAGGGGGCTGCCGGTGCGGTAGAATCACGGGTGGGTAGGGTGTGCACGGCACACCAATTCCATGGCATGGATAGGCGAAGGTGTGCGGTGCACACCCTACGCCGTGCGAAGAAGGGAGTTGAGAGAATGAGCGATCCTCTGTCGTTCCGTGCGGTTCGTTTCTCGATCGTTGGCTTGTTCGTGTTGGCGGCAGCGTGCGCAGCGCGGGGCGAAGGGGTTCCCGGGATCGAGGAGCTGTATCGGCTGGACCGGCTTCCCATGCTTCGCGAATCGGTCCACGTCGCATCCGTGTCGAGCTACGACCGGAGCGGGGGCAACAACGATGGGTTCGGCGGGCAGTTCTCGTTCGTGCGGAAGGAACCGGGCGGGCTGGTGCTGGCCGACCTCGAAGGGCCCGGCGTGATCTACCGCATCTGGACGCCCACGCCGACCGATGACGTGATGGAATTCTACTTCGACGGCGAGAGCGAGCCGCGAATCCGCGTCAAGTTCCGCGAGCTGTTCATGGGCACGCATCCGGCGTTCGAGCGGCCGCTCGTCGGCTTCGGCGCCGGCGGCTTCTACAGCTACGTCCCGCTGCCCTACGCCAAATCGTGCAAGGTCTTCATCCGGGCCGAGCGGATGCAGTTCTACCAGATCAACTACGCGACGTATCCCGATGGGATGGGCATCGAGAGCTTCACCACCAAGCCGAGCGCCGAGCAGCGTGCGCGGATCGAGAAGGCCAGGACGCTGTTCGCCTCCGCGGGCAGGGACATCAGCGTGTACGTCTGCCCCGAAGGCGCCGGGATCGAGCCGGTGGCGACGAAGGTGACGCTCAAGGCGGGAGAAGCGACGACGGTCTTCAAGGCCGATCGGCCGGGGCGGATCGTGGGCATCCGTCTCTCGCCGGCCGAGGCGCTCGTGGGCAAGGACCGCGACATCGTGCTGCGGGCGTACTGGGATGGTGACACGCAACCTGCGATACTCGCGCCCGCTGGCGATTTCTTCGGCTACGCCTGGGGCGAGCCGGCGACGAAATCGCTGCTGCTCGGCACCGCCGACGGCGTGAATTACTGTTACTTCCCGATGCCGTTCGACAAATCGGCGAAGATCGAGCTGTACGCTGAGCCGGGGATGGACCGCAGCGTCAGCGTGCAGGCCGAGGTGCTGTTCGTCCCGGTCGCGCGGAAGCCGAACGAGGGCAAGTTCTACGCGCTGTGGCGCCGCGAGAACCCGACGACGAAGGGCAAGCCCTTCACGTTCATCGAGACCGAGGGGCGCGGGCATCTGGTCGGCGTCGTCCAGCAGTCGCAGGGGCTCGAATCGGGCAACACGTACTTCTTCGAAGGCGACGACCAGACGACGATCGATGGGCAGCTTGTGGTCCACGGGACCGGCTCGGAGGATTTCTACAACGGCGGCTGGTACGATGTGCCGGGCCGGTGGGAGACGCGGCGGTCGTTCGTGCTCAGCGGCTGCCTGGCGTACAAGAAGCACCTCGGCCGGACCGGCGCGTATCGGCTCTTCCTCGGCGACGCCTACGCCTACCGCAAGAGCCTGCTCCAGACCATCGAGCACGCGCCGACGAACAACGATCTGCTGAACGATTACTGCGGCCTGACCTTGCTGTACTCGCAGGAGAGGCCCACGTGCGACTTTACCTTGCCGGCGGCGCAGGACCGGCGCGTCGTGGACCCCGAGCGGATCGTCTTCGCGGTCTGGTGGAACGTCCCGATCTACTCGTTCTCGCTGCGCAACGCCACGCTGACCAAGGAGGGCGGCACGTTCGACGGCAAAGAGGTTCGATACCTCTCGATGCGAGCCAAGGACCAGGAGTCGTTCGGGGCGCACAGCATCAGCTTCACGTGCGAGATTCCGGCGGCGGGGGCGTACAAGGTCAGCATCGACGCGGTCAAGGGGCCGCAGCAGGGCAAGGTGCAATTGTTCGTGGATGAAGTCCCCGTCGGACCCGAGGTGGACCTCTACAGCGCCGAGGCGCAGCCCCTGCGGAACGAATTCATCGGGACGATGCAGATGGAGCAGGGCCTCAACAACCTGATGCTCAAGATCGTCGGAAAGAACGACCAATCCGAGACGCAGGGCTTCGATCTGACGAACATCATCTGCGAACGCGTTGAGTAGTCCGTGGTATGCCCTTACGGGCACACTACAAACGGGCAGGAGACTTGGGATGGTTTGCGGGAGTGACGAGATGGGCGTCGAGAATCGGTGTCGAGCGGCGAAGGTCCTTTTGTTCTGTGCCTTGTTGGGCTTCGGCGGGCCTCTGCGGGCGGCCGAGGATACGGTGTTGCCGTTCGTGGCGGACGCGGATTACGATCCGGCGATTCCGACGCCAGAGAGAATCGTGGGCCATGCCGTCGCCGAGAAGGCGGTGCGGTATCACGCGCTCGTCGCCTATCTGCACGCGCTGGCGGAGGCGTCGGATCGGGTGACGTTGACGAGCTACGGCCGGACGCACGAGGGCCGGACGCTGTACTATCTGACGATCACCGATCCGGCCAATCACGAGCGGCTCGACCAGATCAAGGCCGACAACGCCCGGCTGGCCGATCCGCGCACGCTCGACGACGCCGAACAGGGCGATCGGCTTGCCGGCGAGCTTCCGGCGGTCGCATGGATGAACTACAGCATCCATGGCGACGAGCTGTCGAGCACCGACGCCGCCATGTTCGTCGCCTATCATCTCGCGGCCTCGCGCAGTGACGCCGACCGCGATCTGCTCCGTCAGGTGGTGATCCACCTCAACCCTCTGGTCAATCCGGATGGACGCGAGCGCTACCTCAGCCACCTCCAGCAGCTCACCGGCGCGGTCTCCAGTCCCGACCTTCAATCGATGCAGCACCAGGCCCTCTGGTCGCGCGGGCGCGGCAACCATTATCTGTTCGACCTGAACCGCGACTGGCTCGTTCATCTTCAGCCGGAGGTGGCGCCGCTGGCCCAGGCCATCCTGTCGTGGAATCCGCATCTGCTGGTCGACTCGCACGAGCAGGGCGCGTACGACACGTACCTGTTCGATCCGCCGCGAGACCCGATCAACATTCACCTCTCGCCGAGAGTGCTCGCCTGGCGAACGCGATTCAGCGCCGACCAGGCGGAGGCGTTCAATCGGCACGGCTGGAGCTACTACACCAAGGATTGGTACTCTGAGTGGAGCCCCATCTACACCAATGCCTGGGCGAGCCTGCACGGCGCGATCGGCCTGCTCTACGAGCAGGCGCGGACCGACGCCGCATCCGTCAAACATCCGACCGGCCTGGAGATCACCTATCGCGAAACGGTGCACCATCACATCGTCAGCTCGCTGGCGAACCTCCAGACACTCTGCGCCAACCGCAGCGAGATCCTCGGCGATTTCCTTCGCGACCGGCGAGAGGCGGTGGCGGCCGAGACGTCGAGCGGTGAGGCGTTTCTGCTGCCGCCGGCGTCCGATACGGCGAGGTGGAGCCGCTTCGCCGAGCTGCTGCGACTCCAGGGCCTCGACGTGGGATTCGCGCGCCATGCCTTCGAGGCGTACAACGTGACGGACCTGTGGGGCCAATCGCACGAGAGCCGCGCGCTGCCGGCCGGAACGCTCGTGGTCCGCTCCAACCAGCCGCGCGAACGGATGCTCCGCGCCTTGTGCGAGTTTGATCCGCATTTGACCGAGAGCTTCCTGCGCGAGGAACGCAAAGAGCTGGAGAGCCGGCGCGAGACGCTGCTGTACGATGCGTCGTCGTGGAATCTGCCCATGAATTTCGGCCTGGACGCCTGCTGGGCCAGGGCGATGTCCGACGTCGAAATCGGCGCCGATGGGCCCGACTCGACACAAGATGCGACTGCGTTGCATAGCGGAGGCTATGGCTACCTCATCGACTTCCAGAGCTCCGATGCGTATCGGGTCCTGGTCCGCCTGTTCGAGAGCGGCTGTCACCCGCGCATCGCGATGCGGCCGTTCCGGGTCGGCGAGACCGCTTTTGCCCCCGGCACGATTCTGCTGCGCGGCCATGAGAACCCCAGCGACGTCGCCGATCTCCTGCGCAAGGCGACGGCGGACCTCGACGTCACCGTCCGCGCCGTGGACACGGCGCTCGTGGAGGAGGGGCCCGACCTGGGCAGCGACAAGTTCGAGCTGCTGACGGCGCCGCGCGTGGCGATCGCCTCGCAGTGGCCCGTTCGCTCGAGCTCGTTCGGGTCGGTCTGGTATCTGCTCGACCATCAACTGAGGTTGCGCAACTCGCCGATCAACGTGCAGGACCTCAGCAGCGTCGATCTGCGCAAATACAACGTGCTGATCCTGCCCGACAGCGGCGGTCTCGAACGCGTGCTCTCCGATGGAACGGTCGAAAAGATCAAGCGATGGGTCCAGAGCGGCGGCACCCTGATCGCGATCGGCGGCTCGGCCGTCTTCGCGACCGCGAAGGAGCGGGGACTCTCGTCGGTGCGCCTGAGGCGCGACGTGCTGAATCAGCTTGAGGAATACGCCGAGGCGGTCGCGCGGGAGCGCAGCGCGCAGGACGTCCGCATCGATCCGAACCGGATCTGGCAAGTGCCGCAGGCCAAAGAGCCGACGAAGGACGAGGCGAAGGCGACGGACGAGTCGAAGAAGAAAGAAGACATCGAGGCTCTCAAACGCGCCGACGAGTGGCAACGTCTGTTCAGTCCCACGGGCACGTTCGTGCTGGGTCTGGTCCATCCGGAGCACTGGCTGGGCTACGGATTGGGCGAGAAGCTGCCGGTCATGTTCCTCGGTTCCAGCGCCTTTCTGTCCAAGCACCCGGCGGCTACGCCCGTTCGTCTGGCCGAGGCCGGCCGGCTGCGGCTGAGCGGCCTGCTCTGGCCCGAGGCCCGCGAGCGCCTGGCGGACAGCGCCTACGTCACCGTCGAGTCGAGCGGCGGCGGCCAGGTGATCCTCTTCGCGACCGATCCGACGTTCCGCATGTGGCTGGCGGGCCAGCAGCGCCTGTTGCTCAATGCGGTCCTGCTCGGTCCGGGCCTCGGCGCGTCAGCGGCGGTGCCCTGGTGAGCTTCGTGCAGACAACGCGCCGATGCGGTCCCGCCTCCTGTGGAAAATCCTTGCGCCGTCTGCTGTCGGTCGCCCCAGGCGGCCGGGGGCCGGCGCACCTGAGATGTGCGGCCACGACACGGATAGCTGCGTGATTATCGGAACATGCCTCCATGCCGGGCCGAGTCTCGATCGGCGAGCGGCGCGGGACCGGTCTTCGGGAATCGCCGGCCTTGATAGTCCGACTCTCAACTTGTATAATAAAGGGCGGATTTGGAAATTGGCTGTTTTCAGGCGCCCGGAACGCCACCCCGGCGGTGCAATTCGTCGTACGGACATGTCTTGACGGATCAAAGGACTGTAGTTGAAGTATGGACGAAGTCCGACCATGAAGACATACGGTACATCGTGGCTATGGCACATCGTTGCCCTTCTGCCGCTGGCACTCGCCACGGCCGGATGCGGCCTGTGGTCTGAACCGGCCCTGTCCGGGCCCGCCAGCGGGGTGATTCGGGAGGGCTTCGACCGAATCCCACGGACTCGGTATGGGTGCTACGCCGCGGCCATCCCCGGCATGACGTTCCTTGGCAGCGACTTGGGGGCCCACAGCTATCAGTGGTCTCTCTTCGAGAAGGGCGGGATTGTATACACCTGCCGCGGCGGTCATATCGACATCACCCATATGCGGATCGGCATCGATTGGACGGCGTACCTGGCCGCCGAGAGTTACAAGCGTCTGATGCGAAATGACCCCGGCTTCACCTGCAAGATGCCGGTGGATCGGTCCCGCACACACGTCCGCATCTCGTACCCGCCGGATTGGGATCGCCTGCCCGCAGAAGAGCGTTCGGCCATGGCCGAGAAGATGGCTCTGGCCCTGGGTCCCTACCTGGCCTTCACGATGGTCTCCTGGCATGAGGTCACCACGTGGTACGGCTACAAGTGCATGGGGATTCCGGTCGAATACGACTCGGCGTTCAGTTGGGAGGACTCCTACTCGAACCTGCTGGGCGCCAGGATTGCGTTGCGGGCCCTCCAGGACACCGAGCGCTCGTACAACGAGGCCGTGACGACGGCCATCGATGAAGAGATGCAGAAGCTGGGCATCCTGCCGTCGGCCCGCCAGGCCCGCCAGGTAAGCCGGTCTGTGAAAGGGCAGTGGTATAGCGGCACCTTCGTGCTGCTGTTCGATATGAAGAAGCGCAACTTCGACATCGGGCTGGATGACGGGCACGTTACGCCGACGCGTATTCCCGGCGCATCGCCGTGCCCCGACTGCGAGCCGCAGTCCTATCCGGCGCCCACGCTCGATGGTCTCGCGGAGTACGGATTCTCGGCCACGGTCGAGATCGAGCCGCGGGAGTGGGAAAGGAACAAGATTCTGCGCATCGTGTTTGGCGATCCGCCGAAGGCGGACCAGAAACGCATCGATGCCGGGACGCATCTGGCCGTTATCATGGACCGCATCCAGCGGGAGGCGGCGGCGAAATACGGCCCTGAGTACGATCCGGACCGCCAGCCGAGCGAATCGCATTATGTCCAGACGGGCACGTGACGCCCGGTTTGTAGTGACGCCGTACGGCGTTGTGGATTTCAGATTTCGGATAGGCGATCGCGGATTCGCCGGCGCAAGCGAATCCCAAATCGGCAATCCGAAATCGGCGTCGCCGGCGTTCCGGGTTCGCATGAGGTGTGAAAGTGATGAAGAGCTGCCTCGCATGGTATGTGTCGCTGATGGGGTTTCTGCTGTTGGCCGGCGCCGGCTGCCGGCTCATTCCCGACAAGGGCCTTCGCGGGCCGGCGAGCGACGTCGTCGTCAACGGGTTCAACTTCGGACCCCGGATTCGCTACGGCGCCTACCCCACTTCGATCCTCGGAACGCCCTGGGCCGGGCAGGACCTCGGGACCCACGGGTACTACTTCCGCCTGTCGGAGAAGAACGGCATCGCCTGCGCGTGCCGGGCGGGGCACGTGGATATCATGCACGTTCGCATCGCCGCCGACTGGACCGCGTATCTGGCGAGCAGGAGCTATCGCCACATCATGCGGGGCGATGAGTCGTTCTCGTACAAGCTGCTCGTGGACCGCTCGCGGAACTACGTGCACATCTGCTATCCGGACAACTGGCAAACCCTTTCGGAGGCAGAACGGAGCCGGATCGCTCGCGAGGTGGCCCTGGCGATGGGGCCGTATCTGACCTTCACGATGACTACGTGGCATGAGATCATCACCTGGTACGGCTTCCAGTGCATCGGCCTGCCCACGGAGTACGCCTCGGCGTTCAGTTGGGAAGACTCGTACTCGAATCTGCTCGGCACGATTCTGGCCACGCGGGCCCTCCAGGACACCGAGCACTCCTATGACCAGGCCATGGAGATCGTCCTCGACGAAGAGATGCAGAAGCTCGGCGTCCAGGCCGCCAGGGTCGCCAAGCAAAACAGCGAGGCCGTCTATGGCATCTGGTACAAGGGCCGGCTCCCGATGTTCGTGGACCTGTGGCGAAGGAACTTCGACATCGGACTCGACGACGGCCTGGTCACGCCGGCGCTGCTGCCGAACGTGTCGCGTTGCGATGACGTCGAACCGGTCTCGTATCCCGTACCTACGCTCGATGGTCTGGCCGAGCACGGGTTCGCCATCCGGGTGGAGATCGAGCCGCGCGAGTGGGAGAAGAACAAGGTTCTCCGCATCGTCTACCCGGACCGCAAAGGCAAACGAATCCAGCCCGAACAGCACTTCCCGCCGATCATGGCCCGAATCCGCCGGGAGGCCGAAGCGAGGTACGGCGCCGAAATGGTCGCCGACCCGTCCCCCGCGATCGTCACCGGCGAAGCCGTCGCGGCCCACGACGCTGCCACTTCGGGTGACACCGATTAGAATCTCGTAGGGTGTGCATCGCACACCAACTCGAAAGCCCCGGAGGAAAGGTGCAGTACACACCCTGCGGAGCCTATGAAGAACACGCGAACCACGACTCTGTCATTTCGAGCGCAGTCGAGAAATCCGGCCGCGAACCAGAAGCGCGTCTGGTAGCTGGCGAGACCCCTTCGACAAGCTCAGGGCAGGCTCTTCATCCCGATATCCATCGGGATTCAGGATGACAAGGCGGAATGCTGATCTCGGACATTCGGATTTGAGGTATTGGGATTTGTTTCGGATTTCGGCATTCGTGCTTCGAGTTTTTATCTCGGCGTTGCGGCGTCCCGGCGCGCCGGGAGGACGCCGCGAAAGCCCATGATCGAGCTTTCCTGGAGCGGCAGTTGCGTGGCCCCGGTGACGGCGTCACAGCCCTCGGGCACCGCCATCCACGAGCCGCCGCGCACCATGCGGAAGCCGTCGAGTCCGGCGTGGTACGACGTGGAGTACCAGTCCAGCATCCATTCGGCGACGTTGCCCGCCAGGTCGCACACGCCGTAGGGACTGGCGAACCGGCGAAAGCTCCCCACCGGCGCCAGACGCTCGAAGCCGTCGTCGGCGCCGTCGAAGTTGCAGCGGAACACGCCGCTGGCGTTCGGGTCCTCGTCGCCCCAGGGGTAGCGCCGCTCCGGCAGCGGGTTGGGATCCCGATGTTTATCGGGAGTCCAGTCGCCGTCGAGGTGGAGTCCGCCGCGAACGGCCTTCTCCCATTCGGCTTCCGTCGGCAGGCGCAGGCCGCACCAGCGCAGAAAGCCTGTCGCGTCGTACCATGACACATACGTGACCGGATAGTCCTCCCGGCCGGGGGACACGCGGTAGGTGTGGTTGCTCTCCTGGACAATGCCGCATCGCTCAGGTCGGGCCATCCGCGCATTCCAGCCGGCGCCTTCGCCGCCGACTTCGTTGAGGTAGTCGGCGTACATCGCGATCGTCGTCTCGTATTTCGCGATGTAGTAGAGCGGCAGGTTGGGGTCGGGGCGAGTTGCGCCCGATTCGTCGAGTCCGCCGCCAGGAAGACTCTGGAGCGCGAACTTGCCGGCGGGCACCTTCGCCATCGCGATTGCGCGGACCCGGACCTCGATCTGCGCCAGGTCGGCGGTTCCCGTCTGGTCGATGCCCCACCAGAGCACCTCCTTGCGGCCGGGTTTGTCGACGATGTCGAAGCCGTTGCCTCGCAGGGCGTCCATCGGGGTTAGCTGCCAGGTGTCGCCCGAATCCTGGCTGTAGCGAAGGAAGACGTAGGCAGGCGATTCCGGCGTGACGTTCGGGTCCTTCAGATCGTACTCGACGATGATCTTGGGCCCGCCCAGCTCGGTGGGCTCCAGCCGCACCTTCACGTCGCCCGTCGCCAGCCACCGCGCCGGCGCAGCGGCGCCCAACGCCAATACCACAGTGACGCAAACCACGATGCCCCAGAAGGGCGAATGGTCATTCGCCCCTACCAGTCCGGCTTCCGGCGGCAAATCGCCGGACTGGGGCCGGCCGGACATACGCTTGACTGCCATCACACGGTCTCCGGGATGGTCCAGCCCGGGCGGTACTGGCGTTTGAGATACTGATTGGCCTCGTCGCAGTTCGTGAACGATTCCGTCGCGGCGTCGAATTCCAGGCGCT
>CAZOFX010000022.1:0-22653 GCA_964579055.1 uncultured Pirellulales bacterium | reverse complement strand
TTGGCCTCGTCGCAGTTCGTGAACGATTCCGTCGCGGCGTCGAATTCCAGGCGCTGGTTGCCGACGCGGTAGGAGATGTTCGCGATGTGGAACGGCAGCACCGACAGGTGCCCGATCTCGACATCGGACGTTGCCCTCTTTCGCGTGCGGATGCACTCGACGAAGTTGTCCTGGTGCTCCTTGTCGCCCTGGCGTCCGTACTCGGAGTGGACCAGCTCGCCGTCGCGGTCGTAGGCCTGCCAGCCGCCGCCGTGACGGCCGAAGTACATGAAGCCTTCCGTGCCCAGGACCTCCACCTTCGTCGCGCAGAACGGCCAGTGGGGGAACTGGTCGGAGTCGCGAATGCCGGCGGGGATCTTCTTCATGTACGGCGTCCAGAGCGTCGCGTCGAGCGTGATCGTCAGGTTGTCGTACTCGAACAGGGCCATCTGCGTGTCGGGCATGTCCCTGCCGTCGCGCAGGGCGCGTATGGCGCCGGTCTGCGAGACCGCCTTCGGATAGGGGATGTCGCCGGTCAGGAATCGAGCGAGGTCGAACTGGTGGACCGCGTCGCCGGCGATGGGGCCGCAACTGTAGTCCCATTGATTGAGCCACTGGCGCGACGGATTGTAGGGCCGCTTCGGCGCCGGCCCGCACCAGAGCTCGTAGTCGAAGCCGTCGGGGACGGGCCCGTCCGGCGTGTCCGCCTGCTTGGGGTGCTGCATCATGTTGTACACGCGGACCAGGTACACTTCGCCCAGCTTGCCGGCCAGGATGTAGTCCCGCGCCTTCTGCACGTACGGGGCGCTGCGCGACTGCATGCCGACCTGGACCACGCGCTGGTGCTTGCGGGCGGCCTCGACCATCTTGCGCCCTTCCCAGATGTTATGGGCCAGCGGCTTCTCGACGAAGACGTCCTTGCCCGCCTGGCAGGCGAGGATCGAGCCGAGCGCGTGCCAGTGGTCCGGCGTCGCGTTGATCACTACGTCGACGCTCTTGTCGTCGAGCATCTTGCGGAAGTCCTGGAGCATCTTGGGGGGCCGGTCCTGCGCCTCTTCGACCGCCTCCCGCGCCCGGGCGAATCGCCGCGTGTTCGGGTCGCACAGGTAGGCGACCTCGGTGTCGGGCCGCTCGGCGAACTTCTCGGCCAGGTAGGTGCCCCGGCCACCCAGGCCCATCACGCCTACCACGATCTTGTCGTTGGCGCCCCGCGCGCGGGCCGACGGCCACAGGGCCACCGTGCCGGCAACGCCCAGGGAGCTTCTCAGGAATGCGCGACGATTCAACGTGTCCATCGTTTGCACCTCATCAACGCAAGTGAAACCTTCCGTGTCCGTCCCGGGTGCGTTCGCAGCGACCTCGCCGGGCGACCACACAACCCTACCCCATCCGCACCGCCGCCCGCAAGTGCAATTCTCTTCGGGCGCTGGCGGTCTGCGGCGTCGGCAAGACGCGCATGGTATGGCGTGGTCCGCCGGAGGCGGATCGCCCTCACGGCCACAGGATCGCACGCCCCGGCGCGGTTCACTGGGTGGGCGGCACGTCGGCCTGGCCGTCGTATTGGAAGACCTCTTCGACCGTGGTGCCGAAGGCGCGGGCGATGCGGAAGGCCAGCGGCAGCGACGGCGCGTATTTGCCCGCTTCGATGGCGAGGATCGTCTGCCGCGTCACGCCCGCCAGGTCGGCTAACTGCTGCTGCGTCATCTCTCCGTGGTCGAACCGCAGCCGGCGGATGCGGTTGCTGAGCCTGTCACTGCCCATCGTCGTCCTCCCGTGCGCATTGAACGAGAATGGCCGCAGAGTGCACGAACTGAGCTGCAAACAGCGTGCTCAGAAAGACCAGCGGCAGGTAGCAGACACGAATGACGTTCTGCCCGCCGAGGACGAAGAACGGGACGATGCAGATGCAGGCCAGAAACACAAAAACCGTGGAGGCAGCCCATTCCACCGAACGCTTGTAGATCAATCGCTCACGCTCATCCAGGCGGGCTTCAAACCCTCTCTTTCGCCACACCAGGTGAGAGACGAGACCGCTCACGCAGCCGACGCCAAAGACAACCGCGATATCGCCGACGCCTCTGGCGTTCAAGTAGGTCAAGGCGAGGAAACCTGTGCCCGCAATCAAAACACATCCCGTGACAACGATAAGGTTGAACCACGCGGCTTTTTGGAGCTTGCTCATTGCGTTTCTCCTTTCGAGATAGCCGGCGCCGGGCCATGGCGTTGCGATTCCGCCCCCTCTCGGGTCGCGTCCCCCCGGCCGTACTGGATCAGGACCGCGACGCTATAGGCGAACAGGGCGATGAGCAGCACGACAACGTTGATAATGGGTAGCAGGGATATCGGGATCGAACCTCCATCTCCGACCATGAACGCCGGGACGGTGCTCGCCAACACGAGCGAGACCCACACGGACGCGAAGCAGGCCAGCACGGCGTTCTTCTTGATCGCCTCATCGCGTTCATCCGACACGGGTTCAGCGGGGCTCTGCTTCTTGCGAACCAGGATCACCGCGACCGCTGTGAATGCCACGATCAGGGCGATCCAGAGTCTTACACGGTCCGTGCCCGCCAGTCTGTCCCCGGCGGCGAACATGGATGCGTGTACGATTCCCAAAAAGGCCAGCAGCAGCACCGCCATCCCCAGCGTGAACCAGGCGCCTTTCTGCGTTCTGTTCATATTCGTCTCTCCTTAAGCTGATTTACCTTGCGCACGACCGCACCAATGTAAGCTACACAGGACTCAATGTACAGTAGACAGGACATTTGGTCAAGACTATTTTACACTGATTCTGCGTTTCTTTTTTGCGTTGTGGGTGAAGAGTGGCAAGGGTGGAGACTGTAGGCTGTAGGGGGGTAACCTCCGGCCTGCGGCCTACGGTCTACAGCCTGAGGTCCGTGGCGGTCAGGGGATAAACGGCAGGACACCGAAGAAGTCTATCCTGCCTTTCTGCAAGGGGTTAAGGCGTTTGCCGGGCGTCCTGCCGCTTCTGTCGGGCAGTTCGAGCGGCAGCTCAAGCGGGATCGTCCCGGCGTCCTTCCGCCAGATCGCCAGGGGGATGGCAGGTCGCCGTCCGCCCCGGAGCAGCGCCAGCTCGAAATCGAGCGTGTTGACGACGGGAGCCGAATCAGCCGCAACGATCACGTCGTCGGCCTTCAAGCCCGCCCGGTCGGCAGCGCTGTTCGGCTCGACCGTCTCGACCAGCAGCCCCTCGGCCACGTCCAGCCCCTTGTTGGCTGCCAGCGCCGCCGTGACGGGCGTCAATTCGTCGCTCGTTACAGGGAACTCGAAGTCGGCAACAAGCTGTCTGACGTCTGTGCCGATGATCTCGCTGGTGATCCTGCGAAGGTCCCGTCCGTCGACGGCCTCTCGCGTGGCGATCTCGGCTACGATGTCGCGAATGGCCTGCTGTCCGAAGCGGTTCTCGATCAGCAGGAGCAGGCCGAGCGCTGCGTTGTAGTAGCCGCGTTCGTGCTCGCCGTGCGACGACTGTGACCACGAGAACAGGCGCGTGCCGATGCGGCTCAGCTCCGAGAACGGGCTGGCGTGCAGAAGGGCTCCGATGCGTATCGGGCAATCGGGGCAGTCCATCTCGTCGGAGAGCTTCTCGCAGGCGACGTAGCCGGCGTAGTTGGCCAGCCCGTCGCGGAACCAGCGCGTGTAGTTGTTGACGTTGCTCTTGAGTCCGAACGCACCCCAGCCCAAGTCGGGCAGGACTCGTCCGCCTGCGCGGGCCGCCAGCGACGTCTCGACGAGCTCGTGCACCAGCACGTAGGGATAGCTGCGGTTCTGCGCCACGATCGACGTGCACGACTCGTCGCCCGTGCGGACGAACAGCGGCAGCGGGAACTCGTTCGGCTCGACCGTCAGTTGGATGTCGAAATTCTGAGGCGGCTCGTCGAACCGCAGCAGGTCGAGGGTGGTCGATGTGGTGATGGTCATGCCGACCTGCCGCTCGACCTCTGCGAGCAGACGGCCGGTGACATCGGCGATGCACCGGGCCTGGCCTTGCAGGCCGCGCTGGTAGCGCACGCGGACCCGGCCGGCGTCGATGAGGTCTTCGAACTCGATCTTCGCCAGACCCTCGTCGTTGAGGCTGTAGTGACCCTGACTGCCGTAGCGAATGTGCCAGTCCCGGTCCGTTCGCCCGTCGAGAACCGCCTCGGTGATCCCCTTGTTGACCGTCCGGCACCCCGCCAGCGCCATCACACACAGCACCGCCACAAACGCCGGCCCGATCCTTCTGCCGCGATCCATCATATCACACCCCAAATCCCATCGTCCCGCACCAGCCTACCCGCCCCCGCCCCATTCTCCAATCCTATTCTGACCCCACGTTTCGATATCCAACCTCCTTGGCAGCCCGGCAGAATTGCGGGAGTCAGCGTGCCTATACGGCACAAGCAGGGCCAACTTCTTCGACGTCGTCGGAGGACATGGTATAATGACACTATCTTGCTGGGGGGAAGGATGTGACTGGAGTGTTGGGATGGCGGATGGGTCGGGATTGGGCGAGCTGCTGACGGCGGAGGAGTTCGGGCGGATTGCGGGGGCGTTCCGCAAACGCTTCCGCCTCGGTCTGGAGACGACCGGTCCGGACGGGCAGGCGGTCGAGTCGCTATGCAGCGCGGACTGCCGTCCGACGTTCTGCACGCTGGTCCAGAGCGACGAGGAAGGCCGGTACCGCTGCCTGGGCGAGCGCCGCCGGGCGGTCGAGATTGCCTCCCAGACCGGCCAGCCCTTCATCACCGTCTGTCACGCCGGCATCGTGCTGGTCTGTGTGCCGATGGTGGACAACGAAGTCGCGCACGGCGGCCTGTTCTTCGGCAAGTGTCTCTGGGAGCCGGCGACGGACATGCTGGCCCGCGACGTCGAGTCGCGCCTGGCGCCTCTGGCGATCGACCGCGAGAAGGCGATCGGGCTGCTCGGCAAGCTGCCGGTGGTGCGCGGACGCCAGATTCACACGGCCGCCGAGTTCCTGTTCGATCTGCTGTACGAGGTAGCGGGCCTCGACGCCCGCGTCATTCGCTGGCGAAGGCAACGCTCGCGCCAGCAATCGGAGATCGGCGAGTTCATTCAGGAACGCAAGAAGCTCGGCGCCCCCTGGCAGTACCCGCTCGAAAGCGAACGGGCGCTGCTGCAAAAGGTCAAGATCGGCGACCGGACGGGCGCCAAGGAGATCCTCAACTCCATTCTCGGCACGATCCTGTTCAAGGACATCGGCGACCTGGGCATCCTCAAGGCGCGTCTGCTGGAGTTGCTGAGCGTGCTGAGCCGCGCGGCGGTCGAGGGCGGCGTTCCCGTCGAGACCATGCTCGAGAAGAACCTCGCCTTCATCAACAAGGTGATGGGGATCGACAACCAGGAAGACCTGTGCGCGTGGATCAGCACGGCGTTGAACGATTTCCTCGAACTGGTGTACTCGTCGCAGGACCGTCGCAAGATCGGGCAGATTCGTCCCGCGATCAACTACATCGATACGCACTGCGAGCAGCCGATGACGCTGGCGGACGTCGCGCGGGCGTCGCACCTGAGCGTCTCGCGCCTGGCGCACGTGTTCAGAGAGCAGATGGGGATGACGATCTTCGATTACGTCACGAGCGTCCGGATCGAGCGGGCCAAACACCTGCTGCTGGCGACAGAGCGCAGTTGCACGGAGATCTGCTTCGAGGTGGGTTACAACAACCAGAGCTACTTCAGCCGCACGTTCAAGTCAGTCGTCGGACTGACGCCGAGGCAGTTTCGCGGCCACAATCGACGGCGTGTTCCGTCCCCGGCGCCGCGCGAGGCGTAGCGCCGGACGGTCCGCGACCGAGGGCGCCAGATCGCATCAACGGATCGAATGCTCTGATGTGCCGGCCTTGTAGCCGACGCAGGCCTCCGGCACGGACTCGTTGATCGTCCAGTAGAGACCCACGGCGGCGATGATCTCCACAAAGCGGCGGTAATCCACGGGTTTGACGATGTAACCGGCGACGTTGTGCCGGTAGCTTTCCGCGACGTCACTGCGATCGGTGCTCGTGGTGAACACGACGATGGGAATCATCTGGAGGGCCGGGTCGGCCTTGACGATCTCGATGAATTCGACGCCGTTCATACGCGGCATGTTCAGGTCCAGCAGGATGACGCACGGAGTCGGATTGGCCGGGTCTTTCAGATAGCTCACCGCCTGCTCCCCATCAGTGACATGCGCCAGCGGATTGGTCAGGTTCAGGTCTCGGAAGGCGCGACGCACCGTCATGGCGTCGATCGCGTCGTCTTCAACCAACAGCACTGGTTTGGAGTTTCTCATGGTGTGTCCTCTGATTACCTGTGGGGAACGTGAAGAGGAACGTGCTGCCTTGGCCGAGCTCGGATTCGACCCAGACCTTCCCGCCGTAGTATTCCACGATCTTCTTGACCAGGGCCAGCCCGACCCCCGTGCTCTCGAACTCGTCGCGCGGCGCCAGCGTCTGGAAGATCTTGAAGATCCGCTCGAAGTGCTTCTGCTCGATTCCCGGCCCGTTGTCGCTGACGCGGAACGTCCAGCCATCGGCGTCTTCGGCGCCGGCGACGACGACCTCGCCGACGGGCTTGTCCATGAATTTGACGGCGTTGCTCAGCAGGTTCTGGAAGACCTGAGTGATCCGCGTCTTCTCGCCCTCGATCACCGGCAGCCGGCCGTCGACGCGAATCGTGATGTGCGCCGGCGGCGCGATCGCATCGATGATTTCGGGCAGCAGGATGTTGAGGTCCACGGGCACGACGTCTTCCAGGATGCGTCCGACGCGAGAGTACTGAAGGATTCCGTCGATCAGGTTGTGCATCCGGTCGACCCGGTTCTGTAGCAGACCGAGATTCTCCTTGGCCTCGTCGCCGAGCCGGTCGCCGCAATCGGCGCACAGCCACTCGGCGAGAACGCGGATACCCCGCAGCGGGGCCTTCAGATCGTGCGAGACGACGTAAGCGAAGTGCGTCAGTTCCTCGTTGATGGCGGTCACCTGGTGCAGCAGCCGGTCTTGCTCCTGTCGGGCCCGATAGGCGTCCGTGACGTCGTGGAAGCTCCAGACGCGTCCGGCGACCTGATTCCCGACGGACTGCGGTTTCGAGCAGTACTCGATCACGCGTCCGTCCCTGAAGGGGATGGTCCCATGACCGTTCTGCTCCGGATGGTGGTGCAGCTCGCGCAAGTCGGCCAGGCACCCGTCGGGGTCCTTCAACAGAGGCGCGCTCGCGGCCCAGGCACACCGCCCGTCGCGGGTCGCGAGGACCTCGTTCGGCAGCCGCCAGAGTTCCCTGAATCGCTCGTTGAAGTCCTTGATCTTTCCCTGACCGTCCACGACAACGATGCCGTCGGCGGTCGATTCCAGGGTCGCTTGCAGCAGGGAGAGGGACTCCTTCAGCTTGTCCTCGGCGCGTTTGCGCTCGGTGATGTCTCGGGCCGCTCCCAGCAGCAGCGTTTGTCCCCCGATGATGACGGGATGCCCGGTGATTTCCACCGTGCCTTCGGTGCCATCTTTCCGGCAGGCTCTGAACTCCGTTCTCGGGAGGGGCCGGCCCGACGCCGCCATGGACAACAGCGTGGCGATCCTGGGACGCTGCGACTTGGGCACCAGGTCGAGTTCCAGAAGACTGGCGCCGATGAGCTCTTCCCTGGTGCGCCCGGAAACCTGTGCGGCGGCCTGATTGACATCGAGAAAGCGGCCCTGCAAGTCGCACAGATAGCACCCGTCCGGGGCATGTTGAAAGAGGATTCTCAGTCGTTCCTCGGAGCGTCGGAGCTCCTCTTGTATCTGTGTCAATTCGGTGATGTCCCCGGCGGTGCCGAGGACATGGGAGACCGTCCCGGCCGAATCGAAGACGGGGGTGAGATTGACCAGGATGTTGATCGATTCGCCTGTTTTCGCGATCGCGCGGCACAGGAGGTTGTTCTTCGTCCGGCCGGCGCAGACCGCCTCCAGGGTCGTCTGACAGGCGGCATGGAACTCCGGACCCACCAGGTCCATCGCCGGTGTGCCGATCACCTCTTCGGCGGCATAGCCGAAACGCTGCAGCCAGGAGTCGTTGACGGACAGAAAGCGTCCCGCCGGATCGAGCGCGAACAGCGCGTCACTCGGCGCTTCGATCAGTCCCTCATGCCGGTTCGATCCCTCGGCCGGCTTCTGCTCAGGGCCTGCCGCTTCGTGGACCTGTTGGAAGGTCACGAGGACGAAACCCGCCGGGCAATCGAGAACGCCCGCCGGCGACGCGGCATGCGCCTGCACGTCGATCTTGGAGCCGTCGGTCGATCGCAGGCAAAACCGCACGGGTCCCGCACAGGTATCGCTCTGAACGGCTTCCTGGAGGAGCTGTCGCCATCGAGGCAGGTCCTCCTGGGGGTACATCAGCCAATGATCTGGCAGGGGTCCGTGCAGAAAGCGCTCGGCTTGCAGACCCATCGTCCTTGCGAAGGCGGTGTTCAGATACCGGATTCGGGCGTCCGGTGTCAGCAGCGCGACCGGCGCCGGGATACACTCTGCGAATGCCGCGAACGTTCGATCCATGGCGTCGGCTGTCCGGCCGCCACGCGGCCACTCCGTTCCTCTGTGTTCAGGCATCTGTCATCCTAAAGTTGGTTCTGGTTGATGGCGTCAGACCCAGGTCCCTGACTCCCCTTTCGTCTCCGTCACGCCGCCCTCAAGAGACTGCGGCCTTCACAGGCTCGCGGTCCTGCACCGCGGCAGTCTGCTTCGGGAACGTGAAGAAGAACGTGCTGCCCTGGCCGACCTCGGAGGCGACCCAGATTCTCCCGCCGTGCTGCTCCACGATCTTCTTGACCAGCGCCAGGCCGACGCCCGTGCTCTCATACTCGTCGCGGGATGCAAGGGTCTGGAAGATCTTGAAGATCCGGTCGAAGTGTTTCTCTTCGATCCCCGGTCCGTTGTCACTGACGCGGAAGGTCCAGGCTTCGGGGTCTTCGGAACAGGCGACGGCGACTTCGCCTTTTGGCTTGTCCATGTACTTGACCGCGTTGGTCAGCAGATTCTGGAAGACCTGGGTGATCCGCGTCTTCTCGCACTCGATCACCGGCAGCGGGCCGTCCAGGCGGATCGCGATGTGCTCGGGCGGCGCGATCGCATCGATGATTTCCGGCAGCAGGGCGTTGAGGTCCACCGAAACGACGTCTTCGCTGATGCGGCCGATGCGGGAGTACTGAAGGATTCCGTCGATCAGGTTGTGCATTCGGTCGACCCGGTTCTGTAGCAGACCGAGATTCTCCCTGGCCTCGTCCCCGAGCTGGTCGCGGCAATCGGCGCCCAGCCACTCGGCCAGCATCTTGATGCCCCGCAGCGGCGCCTTCAGATCGTGCGAGACGACGTAAGCGAACTGCGAGAGTTCTTCGTTGATGTGCGCCACCTGGCGCAGGAGCTTGTCCTGCTCCTGTTTCGCACGGTATGCCTTCGTGACGTCACGGAAGCTCCAGACCAGTCCGACGATTCGGTCGCCCAGCAACTGAGGCTTCAGGCAATACTCGACGACGCGTCCGTCCTGGAAGTGAAGGGTGCCGTGGCCTTCCTGTCCCGGCCGGCGGTACAGCAATCGGAGCGTGGTCACGAACACATCAGGGTCTTTCAGTTGAGGCAAAGCGGCGGCCAGGATTCGCTGGTCGTCCCGGGTCTCGAGAACGTCGCTCGACAGCCGCCAGATGGCCTTGAATTGCTCGTTGAAGTCCTTGATCTTGCCCAAGCCGTCCACGACGAGGATCCCATCGGCGGTCGATTCCAGCGTCGCTTTCAGAAGGGAGAGGGATTCCTTCAACTGGTCTTCCGCCCGGTTGCGTTTGGTCACGTCCCAGACGATGGAGATCATCAGGGGCCGGCCCGGCAGGATCGCGTTCTTGGCGCTGATGAAGGTGGTCTCTTGCCCCTGGCGTGTGATCGGAATGTCGTCCCAGTGCATGCGTTCCGGGTTGCCGCTGGCGCAGTCCTCGAGGACTCGGCGGCGCATCTCGTTGCGGAGATCGGTGTCCTCGTAGACAGCGTCCCAGAACTGGTCCGGGCTGGCCAGCGCCTCCCGGGTGGTCCGGTAGAACCGGGGGAAGTTGTCGTTCATGTATTCAAACCGCACGGCCGGGTCCAGCGAATTGACCGCCACGCCGATGGGGATGTTGTCGAGCACCGCCGTGATGAAGGCTCCATGTCTCTGCAATTCCTCCTCAGCCTGCTTTCGCTCGGTGATGTCTTCGAGGGTCTCCATGGCGCCCACGATGCGGTTCTGGTCGTCCCGGATGACCGCCGCGGTGAAGCGAAGCCACCGCCCCCCCTGACCGATATCTGGGAAGAACGCGCTGACCTCGTACGCCTCGTCGACCAGCTCGGACTTGCGGAAGCTGGCTTGATACCACTGGGGAATCGCTTCAATGGCTCCGCTTACGAGCAGGTCGGCCATGCAGGGTCTCTCCGAGGCGTAGAAGGCCCGCCAGTGTCCCCGTGTCCCAACGACCTTGTCGGCGGTGATCCCGCTGAGTCGTTCGAGCGCCCGATTCCAGTGGGTGACCCTGCGGTCGGCGTCGATCAGGAACGTGGGAATCGGGGATCGCTGGATGAGGTTCAGCAGCCTTCGTTCGCTGGTGCGCAGGGACATCTCGGACCGGTGTCGTTGGCGGATGTCGGTGCGGATGAGCACGGCGATCCCGACCAGAAGCAGCACGCACAGGCCGCACGAGGCCAGCATATACCGCCAGATTCTCGTGCCCGCCTGGGCATAGGACGCGCCAACGGGTATGGCGGCCACGTCGAGCGACACTTCGCCGACCGAACGGCCGAAGCCTGCAGTGGCGCCGTAGCGTTCGAGCAGGGCGACCGGGGCATCTTCCGGTCGACCGTGGCATTGAAGGCAGGATGGATCGAACCGACGGGCAATCGCATAGACGGAATGCTCCGGCGCGCCTTCGAAGAACTCCATGGTGCCTGACCACGAGTCGGTTTCCGGATGCTGTTCGAAGTATCGGATCAGCGCCTCCTCCGAAGGCGTGGCTCGGTTGGCGGGATTGCGCGGGTTGGTCGAAGCGAAGCGCAGAACGCTGTCGGGGAAGGCCTCTCGGACGTCATCGAAGACGCTTCGGGAAATGAACGAAGTAGACATCGTCTCCGGGAAGAACTCCCCCGGCTCGACGCGTTTCTCCATTTCCGGCCGGACGTGTTTGCCTACGTAGTCTCGCAGCGCCGCGTCGAACTCGACCGCCAGGCGGGCCTGCTGGTCCGCGCTGCGACGAATCTCCGCATGAGTCCAGTGCCAGCTCTGAACGAGCACCACAGCCAGAAACGCGATGGCCAATGCTCCCATGCCGAGCAACAGGCCGTTGCAGGCGTACCGGCGAGCCCCGAAACCGGCGCGATTTCGATCCGCATCAGGTGCTCTCGCCGCCTTCGGGCTGAGGCGGTTTGCGATCAGGCGGCGTCGCCATCGGAGGATTCCCGTCGCGCCGCCCAGCACAACCAGGCCGGTGGCCATCGTGGCGCCCATGGCGTTGCGGCCGGCGCGGGCCGTAGCGGCGAGCCAGTCGTCGGCTACGATGTCCATCCCGACGGCCATGAGCACCTGGCCCGTGGCCGGATCGCGGATCGGCGCGAGTGCCGAAACGAAGATGCCGTACTCATCCTCCGTCGGCCCGATGGTCACCGGCTCGCCGGTGGTGAAGACCGCGACGTCTGCGGGAGAGGGCTGTTCGTACACCGTCCCCGGCGGGCTGGCCATCGGATCGTCCGGGCGGTAGTTCTCCGGCCCGAAGACCAGGGTCCCCTCGCGCATCGCCAGGCTGTAGATGCCCCGGCAGGGCAGGTATTGGCCGAAGGCGATCATCTGACGCCGGATGTGCTCGAAGGCCGGCGTGCCGGCGTCGGCCGGGGTGAACGAAAGCTCCTGGACCCGTTCCGCTCGGAAGGTGCGGGCGGTGCTGACCACTTGCCTCAACAAGCGCCGGCGCATGTCGGCGTCGGTGCGCTTGGTATGCCATTGGCCGGCCCCCCAGCCGAGGCCCGACAGCACGAGGGCTGACAGGCACAGTCTTTTGAGTGTGTGATTCCTCATGTTCACGGCCTTCTCAGTCGATCCACGTATTCCTGCGAGTTTCTAACGGCACGATTCCAGCTCTCCAGCAGCCCGTTCGGTCGCCGGCGTCCGATGCTTGGGGACGGTGAAGAAGAACGTGCTGCCTTGGCCGACCTCGGAGACGACCCAAATCCGGCCGCCGTAGTATTCCACGATCTTCTTGACCAGGGCCAGTCCGACGCCCGTGCTCTCGAACTGGTCGCGCGGCGCCAGCGTCTGGAAGATCTTGAAGATCCGGTCGAAGTATTTCTCCGCGATTCCCGGCCCGTTGTCGCTGACGCTGAAGGTCCAGGCGTCGGCGTCTTCGGCGCAGGCGACGACGACTTCGCCTCTGGGCTTATCCATGTACTTGACCGCGTTGCTCAACAGGTTCTGGAACACCTGGGTGATCCGGGTCTTCTCGCCCTCGATCACGGGCATCCGACCGTCGATGCGAATCGTGATATGCTCGGGCGGCGCGATCAGGTCGATGATGCCGGGCAGCAGAGTGCCGAGGTCCACCTTCGTGACATCGTCCTTCGTGCGCCCGATGCGGGAATACTGAAGAATCCCGTCGATCAGACTGTGCATCCTCTGGACGCGGCCCTGGAGCAGATCGAGATTCTTCCGTGCCTCTTCCCCGAGTCGGTCGCGGTAGTCGGTGCACAACCACTCCGTGAGCAGCTTGATGCCCCGCAGCGGCGCCTTCAGGTCGTGCGAGACGACGTAAGCGAAATGCGAGAGTTCCTCGTTGATGTCCGCCACCTGGCGCAGGAGCTGCTCCTGCCTCTGGCGACTGTGGACCGCCTCGGTGACGTCGCGGAAGCTCCAGACGCGTCCGGTGATTCGATCTCCCACGTATTGCGGCTTGGAGTAGTACTCGACCACCCGGCCGTCCCGGAAGTGGAGCGTGCCGTTGCCTTCCTCCTGGGGCCGGCTGTAGAGCCCTCGGACGCGGGCCACGAACGCCGCGGGGTCCGTCAACAGCGGCGTCGCCGCCGCCAGGGCCTCGTCGTCGTCGCGGGTCTCGAGAACCTCGTCGGTCAGGCGCCACAGTCGCTTGAACTGCTCGTTGAAGTTCTTGATCCTTCCCCGCCCGTCCACGACGAGAATGCCGTCGGCGGTCGATTCCAGCGTGGCTTCGAGCAGGGACAGCGATTCCTTGAGGTCCTCTTCCGCCTTCTTCTGACGCGCGATGGGGACGAAGCTCTCGATCAGGCACGGACGAGCCTGGAAGGTGCCGGCGGTGACGCTCTTGATGACGGGGACACTCGCTCCGTCGGACGTCAGAAGAACGCGTTCGGACTGGTCCATCGTTTGCGCCAGATCGGTGATGGGGCACTTTCCGCACTCGGCGGGACAGACAAACTGGTGACAGACCCGTCCGATGATCTCGGCTTTGGGGCGTCCAACCTGCCGGGCCGCCGCGTCGTTGATGTCGAGGATGGTGTGGGTGTGCGGATCGACGAGGAAGATACCGGTGAGGATCGAGTTCAGGACGTCTTGCAGGCGTTGTTCGTTCTCACGCAGCGCCTCCTCGATTCGTCGGCGTTCGGCGACCTGCGTCTGCAATTCGTCATTCCTTCGCGCCAGCTCGGCGGTGCGCTCCTGCACGACGGATTCGAAGTGGTCGCGCGCCTGTCCGAGCTTGCCCGTCATGTCGTTGAAGGCGGCGGCCAACTGGGCGAGCTCATCGTTGCCGGCGACGGCAACGTGGGTGTCGAGCCGGCCGACGCCGATCCGGGTCACCCCCGCGAGGAGGCGGCGCAGAGGCTCCGTGATCGTGCGCGCCAGCAGAACGGCCAGCAGGACGGTCACCGACGTGCCGACCAACGCCAGAGCGACCTGGATTCGCGAGACATGGCGTGCCATGTGTCGGGCGGCGTCTTCGCTCAGTCCCTCCCGAACGAGGGCGGCGCTGAGAATGGGGTACGACACGACCGCCGTCGAGATTCCAATGAGTGCGATGGCCAGAATGAACACGACCATGATCCTGCGTCTGAGACTGGATGTGTGTGTCGTATTGGCCATGGTTTCCTGTCTTTCCCGTCTTCGGGTCCGATGCGTCGCCCGGATCCGGCTTGATATCGTCGCCCCTCGGAGGCGGTTCCCGTCGGCTACACCGACGGTCAATTCTGTATGCTCGTCGACCTCGAACTCTGTGCTGAGGCGACGTTCAGTTTCGGCAGGGTGAAGAAGAAGGTCGTCCCTTCGCCGACGGTGGATTCGACCCAGACGGCGCCTCCGTGCAGTTCGACGATCTTCTTGACGACGGCCAGCCCGATTCCCGTGCTCTCCAGCTCGTCGCGGCGGGCGAGCGTCTGGAACATCTCGAAGATCTTCCCGAAGTACTTCTGGTCGATGCCGGGCCCGTTGTCCGCGACGCTGAAGGTCCAGCATTGCTCCTGCTCGGAGCAGCCGACGCGAATGATTCCCTGCGGCTTGTCCATGTACTTGACCGCGTTGCTGATCAGATTCTGAAAGACCTGGATCAGGCGGACCCTCTCGGAGATCACGGTCGGCAAGGGGTCGTCGATCGTCACCTGGATCGTCGGCGGCGGAGCCACCTGGGCGATGACCTCCGGAACCAGCGCGCTGAGGTCCACCCGTTCGAGGCACTTGGCGGTTCTTCCGATCTCCGAATAGTGCAGGATGCTGTCGATCAGATCGCTCATTCGTGAGACGCGGCCCTTGAGCAGGTGCAGTTGTTCCTGGCCCGGCGCGTCGAGCTTGTCGGCATAGTCGCCGGTGATCCAGTCGGTCAGCGTGCCGATGCCTCGCAGAGGCGCCTTGAGGTCGTGCGCGGTGACATAGGCGAAATCCTGAAGCTCCTTGTTGGAGCGTCGCAGTTCGCGGACCGTCTCGGCGAGGTGCTCGTTGACGCGCGCCAGGGCGCGTTCGGCCTTGCGCCGCTCGTTGGCTTCCATCTGCAACGCGATCATGTCGGCCAGGGAGGCCGCAAAATCCTGTTCCTCCAGCGACCACTCGCGGCGCGATCCCACGTGCTCGTGACAGAGCACGCCGAAGGTCTTGCCGTGCAGGCGGATGGGAACGTCCATCAGGGAGCAGACGCCGAGCGGTTCCAGGTACCGGTCGACGAGTTCGCGGGTGCGCGGGTCCTGCCGGACGTCGTTGGCGGCCACGATGCGACTGCTCTCAATGGCCTGAAAGTAGCCCGGGTAATCGGCCGTAGCGATCCGTGCCCCGCTCTCGTGGGTATTGCCGTCCCTACGGAAGAGGTCCTCGCAGACCAGGTACGTCTGGTCGTCGTCGAGGAACCAGACCGAGACACGGTCGATGCCGAGGGTCGTCGCGGCCTCCTCCGTGGTCGTGCGAATCACGGACACCAGGTCTTCGTTGTTGTGCTTGCTCAGCTTGACGAGCGTTCTCTGGTGGTGCACGATCCGCTCGGCGCGTTGTTTGAGCACTTGTTCGGCTCGCTTGCGGAAGGCCACCTCGCGGAGGAGCTTCTCGTTGGCCGCCGTCAGCTCCGTCGTGCGCTCGGCCACGCGGGCCTCCAGTTGCTCGTTGGCCTGGACCAGCGCCGAATCGCGCTGCTGGATCTGCTCCAGCATCTCGTTGAAGGCCTGGACCAGCAGTCCCACCTCGTCGCTCCCGCAGGGCTCGGCCCGAACCGTGTACTGTTTCTTCTCCGACACGAAGTTGGCCACGCAGGCCAGAGCGAGGATGGGCGAGGAGATGGCCCCTTGCAGCCGGCAGGAGACCAGATACGCCCCGAGAGAGGCGACCAGGACGATGCCGGCCATGACGATGACGCCACGCTGGAGTTGCGTATGCACGGGGCCGAGATCGCTGGTCAGGCAGATCGTGCCGACGTGTTCGTCGTCGAGCTGAATGGGCCTGGCCAGGATCAGATGTCCGTTTCGGAAGCTGTGACCGTCGGGCCATTGCCCCTGCGGGGGGATGGCGACGGAGGGGTCGCGCCGATACACTGCCAGAAGCCGGCCCGTGCTGGTGTACAGACACGTCGTTCGGATGGAGGGGATCGACTTCATCGCGCCGACGACCTCGTTGGCGTCGGCGGTGTCCTCGAAGGCCAGCGCCGCCTTGCAGTTGTCCGCCAGGATCTCGGCATGGGTGGACAGGTCGCGGACCATCGCGTGCCGCAGGCTGGTCCACTCCCACACCGTGAACACGATGCCCGCCAGCAGCAGGGCGCCCACGCTCGTCGTCATGGTGATCGCGATGAGCTTGTGCCGGAGTGATAGGCCTCGCATCCACGATCGCGCCACACCTTCCACGTGGCCTTTCTCACTTCTCGCCATTGGTTCCCTCGTCGTTTGGTTCTTCCAGAGCATCGGTCCTGACGATGCGCTTGGCCAGCCGAAGCATTTGCGATCGGACCTGCAACTTGGCCCGTTGCGCCGCAGCCGCGTTGATTTCGAAGCGTATTTTCTTATCCTCGATCAGGAAATTCACGATTCCGCCGGCCTCCAGGAATCCAGGGGTGTCGGCCACCGTCAGGATGCTGTGTTTGCGGAGGGGCCGCAGGAGCACCGCGAGGTGTTCGGCCTCGGACCGGCAGATGAACAGCACGTGACAATTCTGGATCCGCTCAAACTGCGGATGCCGGGTGGGCGGCCGTCCCTCGGCGTCCGCGAAGGCGTCGAGACCGCTGAAGCGTCGGAGGACCACGCGCCGGTTCCGGATCATCTTGTCCCGGAGTGGCTCGAACGCGTTGCCGAACGGGTCTTGGCCGAGAAGGCCGATGAGAATGGGTTGGTTGGGATCGTTCTTCTTTGCTTCCGGGGTGGGTGGCTCGAACCTCTCGCCGTCCACGAACAGGATGAAGTTGTAGAGGAACGCCGCCTTGAGCTGATACTCCTGGGTGGCCGTCGATTGAGCGCAAACCGCCAGCGACGCGCCGCAGACCAGCGCAAACGCTGCCAGGAGCCACAAGATGAAACCTCGGATTCTCATGGCGTTCCCATCGGTCATCCCAACACGGTTTTTGTCATCTGTTTGTCCTCTCGGGCGTCCCGGGTCGGCGGCGTCTCAGAAGCGGTACGTCAGTTTGATTCGGAACGTCCGCCCATCCTGCTCGATCTGGTCCTGCACGTGTTCTCCGGACCCCGGATAGGCGTAATCGACGTCGAAGAGGTTGTACAAGCCGGCCGCGATCTCCAATCGCTTCGACGGACTGGTGTACGTCAGCGCCAGATTCGTCAGGACGAAATCGTCCGCGTGGTCGCCCGCCAGCGTCCTGGACCGGCCGTTGTACTGAATCTCCAGACCTGCGAAGAGCGTATCCTTCACCACCGGCGCGATCAGATTGAGCTTGGCCAGATGCCGGGGCGAGTTGGCCAGTCGTTCGTTGGTGGCCCTGTCTTCCGCTTCGACATAGGAGTAGCTCGTCCGCGCGCGGAGACCGTTCTCCCACCGTCCGCCCAGCGCCAATTCCACTCCCCGGGCTTCGACCTCTTCGACATTCCGGAAGACGAGCAGACCATCGTTCGGGTCGGTGTACTGGCCGATCAGGTCGTCCATCATGTAGTAGAAGCCGCTCAGCGTGGCGTTGAGATTCGCCGTGAAGGCGCGTTCCAGCACCACCTCGTAGGTATCGATGGTTTCCGGATCGAGATCCACGGGGGCCTTGGTGGTGGCGCCTCCGTCATGATAGTACAGCTCGTAGGCGTTGGGGGCGCGGAAGGCGCGCCCGTACAGCAGCTTGAGCGCCGTATCCTCCGTGACGTCGTAGATCATCGCCAGACGGGGATTCGTGCTGCCGCCGAACGTGTCGTAGCGGTCGTAGCGCACGCCCGCGACGAGGGTCACATCGTCCAGCACACGGAACTCATCCTGGATGTAGAGGCCCCAGTTCCTGCTGTGGCGCGAGTCGTCGAGATACACTTCTTCATCCCAGTTCGCCTGGTCCTGCCGCGCGTTGTAGCGGAACTCGCCGCCGGCAGTCACGATGTGCCGTTCAAAGGGACGAGCGGTGACCTGGAGCTCGCTGTCCCACCAGCGGCCTCTGTAAAAGTCTTTGTTTACGACGAGGTCAGGGGTCTCGTCCTCGGAGTAATCGTATACGTAACGTCCGTCATAGTCATAATGATGGTACGCGGTCTGTGCCTTGACGGAGAGCTTGTCGGATATCTCGTGTTCGTAGCTCAGGCCGAGGAGTGTGGTGTCGTCGTACACGCGCGTCCGGCGGTCGCCGAAGACGGTGCCCCACGGTGCGGTGGGAATCCCTTTCTCGGCGGCGGTGTGTGCGGCGATCAGACCGAAATCGCCAAACGAAGCCCGGAGGAACAGGTTGTGGAAATCGCTGTCGTCGTTTCTGACGAGCCCGTTGGCCGTGGCGGGATCGTCGAACTCCTCGAAGTACAACGCCGGTCCGTCGCCGCCGCCTTTCGTGGCCGAGACGAGGAGGTTCAGTCCATTGTCGAAGACCTCACCATAGCTGATTCGGCCCTTCTGTGTGTCGTAGCTGGCGACCTCCCCGGACAGTTCCAGGCCATGGAGGGTCTTGCCGTTCTTGGTGATCACGTTGACCACCGCCAGTAGAGCGTTGCTGCCGTACAGGGAAGAACCCGGACCACGGACGATCTCGACCCGCTCGATCAGGTCCACATCGACAACGAGCTGCATTCCGAATACGGGGGAATCCCCGATGTTTTCGTTGATCCGGTGTCCGTCGACCAGCAGCAGAGTACGCGTGTCGTAATCACCCGGCCGGCGGAAGCCTCGGACTCCGAGATAATCGTAATTGCGGTCGTTGTTGACGTAGAAGCCCGGGACGCTGCGCAGGACCTCGGCCAATGTGCGATAGCCGTACCTGCGAATCTCCTCGGCGGTGATGATTGTGACCGACGACGGGGCCTCGGAAACCTTCTGCGCGTGCTTCGAGGCGCTGTACACCGTATCGATCTCCACGGACATCAGGTCTTCCAGGGACATGTCAAACAGGTCGTCTTCCTCTGGGGGCGTCGCGCCCGGCGCCGCCCAGGCTCCAAGCAAGAGCAGGCCGGCGATCAGTCGGTGTACCACGCAGTGTGTTGCCATGTCAGGCCGTCATCTCCAAGCTCAGCGTCTTGTGTTCCACCTTAATCACGATGTCAGGTCCATGTCCGCGATCACCTTGCTGTCGCCGTGGGGCAGCGCCACCCCCGAAGGCATCATCGTTTCATTCGTTCCGGCGTTGCCCTGACCGGTCGAGGACGACTCCTTTGTCGGTGCGCTGTCCGCGCAGTTTCAGTATCGGTCTCTTATGGGCCTCGATGGAGCGCCATAGAGGCAATCGCAGGCGGCGCGGCGCCCGGCGGTGTCGCGTCGTCCCTCTCGTCGTCGCTTTGGCGGCCGGGCGATCGGAGCACCGGCTCTTCGCGCTGGTCGCCGGCCGGCTTCACGCCGGTCCTCAACTGAGAAAAGGGGCGATAATCCTGCGACTGGCAATAGCGAAAGGGGGTGTGCCGCGATTCGGAGTGGACTACCGGCCGGCTTCGCGCCGTTCAGGACGAGGAGTCGGTGTCATCGACTTTCGATCCGTTCGTTCCGAACGGGACATCGCAGTAGAATCTTCCAGGCCTCGGACCCGGCGAGGCAGCGGGCCTCCGATGGTCCGAAATCTCATCGAGATATCGGACCATCGGCAGCGACGGAGATGGACGGCGCATGTGCGGCGACCCCGCCATGAAGCCGGTTGCGTGGCAGACCGAGCGAAGGATGCTTTCACCTTGACAGTTTGCCTATCCTTGGCATACTATCGCGGTTACCGTTCGCGGGAAGCTTCAGAGCGTCGCAGGCATGGACGTTCCTGCGGTCGGTGGGTTGTGCCGTCGGAAATCGAGGGAGAGCAGTACACTGAGTCTGATCTGATGTCGCGAGGAATCGCCATTCTGGGATCGACCGGGTCGATCGGTCGAAATGCGCTGCGGGTCATCGATGCGCTCGGCCCGGGCTATGAGGTCGTCGGCCTCAGCGCGCATCGCAGCATCGACCTTCTCGCCGAGCAGGTTCGGCGTTACCGCCCGGCGCTGGTCGCGGTCTCGGACGACGATTACGCCGAGCGGTTTGCCGCGCTGCTGAATGGGTGCGACGCCAGGACTCTCGTGGGGTCTGAGAGTCTGGCCGAAATGGCGCAATCGGATCGCGTGGACACCGTTCTGACGGCGGTGGTGGGCGCCGCCGGCTTGCCTTCGGTTCTGGCGGCGGCCTGTTGCGGCAAGCGGCTGGCGATCGCCAACAAAGAGCCGCTCGTCGTCGCCGGAGAGCTGCTGACGCGGATCGCCAGGGAGAACGGCAGCCTGCTGTTGCCGGTGGACAGCGAACATTCGGCGGTGTTCCAGGCCATGCAATCGGGCCAGCCGTCGGAGATCCGCAAGATCCTGCTGACCGGCTCCGGCGGACCGTTTCGCGGCGCCTCGCCCCAGGACCTCGAGCAGGTGACGCGCGAACAGGCGCTGTCGCATCCGGTCTGGCGGATGGGACCGAAGATCACGATCGACTCGGCCACGATGATGAACAAGGCGCTGGAGGTGATCGAGGCGCGATGGCTGTTCGACGTGCCGGTCGACAAGATCGAGGTGCTGATCCACCCGGAGTCGATCGTGCATTCGCTCGTGGAATTCGTGGACGGGTCGGTGGTGGCCCAGTTGGGCGAGCCGGACATGTGCCTGCCGATCCAGTACGCGTTGACGTACCCGAAGCGCGTCGCGGGGATTTCCAGGCCGCTTCGGCTCGAAGAGATAGGGAAGCTGCATTTCGAGCGGCCTGAGCCCGGAACGTTTCGGGCCCTGACGCTGGCCTATGAGGTCGCCCGAGCGGGCGGCACGGCGCCGGCGGTGTTCAACGCGGCCAACGAGGCCGCGGTCGAGGCGTTTCTCGCCGGACGAATCCGCTTCGTGCGGATCATGGAACTGATCGAGCATTGTCTGGATACCCACCAGGTCGGTCCGGCGACGACGCTCGAAGAGCTGCTCGAAGCCGATGCCTGGGCCCGGGCCCAGGTCCGAGATCGGCTGGGTCACGAGATGCACGATGCCCAACCCCGGGTCCGGTAACATGTGCCTCATTGAGTCTGGAAGGGCGGCCGCCGCCGGTCGTCCGCTTTCTATCGGAGTTGCTTGATGTCGAAGAAGGGAAGCTCATCGAACAAGATTCTCACCGGTTTTCTCTGGCTGGCCGTTCTGGCGGTCGTGATCTACCTGATCGTGCGTTATGTCGGGGTCTTCGGCAACGTCGCTCTGGTGATGGTCGGTTTCGGCTCGGTCGTTCTGGTCCACGAGTTCGGGCACTTCATCGTGGCCAAGCTGGCCGGGATCAAGGTCGAGGCGTTTTCGATCTTCATGCCTCCGACGCTGTTGGGCATCCAGCGGACGCCTTCGGGACTGAAGCTCCGGGTCCTTCCGAGCTTCATTGCCGACCAGACCGACGAACCGCCCGGAGCCGACAGCGCGCCGGAAGGCCCGGCGGGTGAAGCCGGAACCGAGTACCGCGTCGGTCTCATTCCGTTCGGCGGCTACGTCAAACTGCTGGGCCAGGACGACATCGGACCGGTCAAACAGATCACCGATCCGCGGTCGTTCTCCAACAAGTCGCTGGGCGCGCGCATCGCCGTGGTGGCGGCGGGAGTGACGTTCAACATCATCAGTGCCGCGATCCTCCTGATGGTGGTGTTTCTCATCGGGATCGACTTTCCTCCGCCCGTGGTGGGCGGGGTGGTCCCCGGCTCGTCGGCCGAGAAGGCGGGCCTGCGAAGCGGCGACGAGTTCATCGAGATCGACGGCCAGAGCCAGGGGCTCGAATTCAGCAGCCTGGTTCTGAGCGCGGCGCTGTCGGATCGCGATAAACCGGTGCCGGTTGTGGTGCGACGTCGAGACGGCTCGACACAGAGCATGGATTTGGTCGCCTCAGAACAGCCGAACGACCAGCAGATCCGGGAGTTCGGCATCATCGCGCCGATGAGCCTGACCCTGGCGGAGCTGACCGACCCCAGCGTTCTGGAGCGGGAGACGGGCCTGCTGCCCGGTGACCGGGTTATTGCCGTCGATGGCAATGCCGTCGAGCACCACTGGGCGTACGAAGAGGCGATCCAGAGGACCTTTGCGCCTCGCGTGACGATCAGCGCCGAGCGGGCGAAGGCCGGAGGCGGTGTCGATCGCATCGGAACGGAGTTGTCGCTCGCCTGGCTGCCCAGCCGGGAGGCGAGCCCCTCGGATGCGACCCTGTGCAACGTCTACTCGATGGTCCCGCGTCTTCGCGTGCTGGAAGGTCCCGCACCGAGTCCGGCCGGCGAGGACACGCTCCGCAGGGGTGACATCATCGTCTCGGTCGCGGACCTGCCGCACCCCACGTACGCAGAGCTGCGCGAGATCACCGCCGCACACGAGGGCAAGCCGCTGGCGATTCGGATCTTGCGAGCCGATGCGAACGGCGTCGAGCGGACCGCCGAGGTTACCGTCACGCCCAAGAAGGAGCGCGGCAGCGATCGCGTGGTGATCGGTTTCCTGCCGGCGCTGGATGCCGAACATGCGGTGGTCGCCAAGACCGTCTCCGTCGAAGGGGGCGTGCCAAAGCTCGACATCCCACGCGGCGCGACCATCGTCTCGGTCAACGGCAAGCCGGTGACGAGCTTCTACGACCTCGTGGCGGAAACCCGGCAAT